>CAZGJN010000006.1:0-174459 GCA_964526645.1 uncultured Saprospiraceae bacterium | reverse complement strand
TCCAATCTCATTGGTTTTCAACGGGCACCCTGGTGATTTGGGGCGAGGCGGGTGTTGGTGCAATAGCCACTCAATCTTTTGTGAATCCCGCTTTTGGTATGGATGGGCTGCAATTGCTAAAGGCTGGCAAGACACCCAAAGAAGTGCTGGAAGAATTGATTGCCAAAGATCAAATGCGCGGCTTCCGCCAGGTAGGCATCGTCAATGCAAAAGGGCAAGCTGCCGCTTATACCGGCGACAAGTGTATTGCGGAGGCAGATCATATCATTGGGAATGGCTATGCGGTGCAAGCAAATATGATGCTCAATAATACGGTGTGGACTGCAATGGCTGAGGCATTTGAGCATGCACCAAAACTACCTTTGGCAGAACGCCTGATCCTGACACTGGAAGCGGCACAACAAGCAGGCGGGGATATTCGGGGGCAACAATCGGCTGCGCTCTTGGTAGTAGGTGCTCAAGCAACTGGCATGCCCTGGGTGGATCGAAAAATTGACCTTCGAGTAGATGATCACCCTACTCCTATCTCTGAATTGAAGCGTTTATTATCCTTGCATCGCGCTTATGAACACATGAACAAAGGGGATTTGGCTATGGAAAATGGAGATACGCCAACCGCCATGCGAGAATATGCCATCGCTACGGCCATGTTTCCTGAAAATGAAGAAATGACCTTCTGGTACGCCATCAACATGATTAATGCCGGAGATACAAAAGGCGCTTTGCCAATCCTAAAAAATTTATTTCAAAAAAATAACAACTGGCAGATACTCCTCGGAAGGCTTGTCCAAATTGGGTTATTGCACAACATTGACCCTACGGTAGAGCAAATAATGCCATCAAAAAAACCCTAATTTTGCTTTTTTAACAGCATCTTAAAAGAATTTTTCTTATTAGAATCGTTAATTTCGTAGTTCAAAAACTCAAGCACTCAAACCATGAAAAATTTTATTGCATTTATTTCGATCTTAATTGTCAGCTTCACGATTTCAGCAGCAAACGCTCAAACTACTGAGAATATCTGGAAAACGTTAGCCAAAATCACTTATAAAAAACAATACGATGAAAGCCTCGGCTTTAAAATTGACGTACCGGTGTTTAGTGAAGATATAAAAAAACTGGCAGGAAAAGAGGTGAAGGTGAAGGGCTACATCATCCCTACCGAAGGCTATCGCAGCCACAAGGAATTCGTCTTTTCGGCTTATCCTTACAATATGTGCTTCTTTTGTACAGGTGTTGGACCTGAAACAGTAATGGAAATTTATGCCAAAGAAGCCATCAAGTACAATGCTGAATCGGTCGTACTAAAAGGTAAATTAGAGTTAAATGATGCTGACCCTAACCGGCTCATGTACGCGCTGAAAGACGTGGTGTTGGTGTCGGAATCTCAATAAACTTAGCTTTTGCGGGCAGAAGAAAATATCTTCGACCAGCCAAAGCGGACCAATAACAACAAGGCGAAAAAAATAAGCAGCACTACCTCAAACCGAAGGTAAGTAATGGCATAGATGTGGGTTCTGTCAATAAACCACATAATACCCAGTGTAGCCGCAATCATGGTAATCAATCCCGAAATTTTATCGAACCCTGGAATGTAGTCAAAATCTACATTTTTCCGGATAATGAGTAAGGTAGCAACCATGGATACAATAGGCAAAACCTGGGTGTACAGGTCGGTTTGCATGATGCTTTTCCGCTCAAAAAGGAAGAAATAAACGCTCAGCGTGACTGCAAAAATTCCTGGAACACAAACCGCATAAATCAACACCGAATACAAGATATTCCAGGGCGTAGTGTGCCCTTCTCCTTTGCTAAGCAGCCCTGCCAAAAGCGCTGCAAAAGGGATAATGGCAAAATAAAAAATGACGTATGCGGGTGTTGCCGCAATGAGATCAAACAATTCCTGCAAGGTCATAAGCAAACTAACAAGCTAAATTTTACAAAAAATATGCCCTACAAAGATTATCTTTTGTATCGTAATATCAAACATAAGAAGCGTACTTTTCACTTCATTCGCACCAATTCGGCTTCTGCTGCAATATAGCCAAAAGCAATCCAGTAGTCGGTAGCTGTCACTTTCTGGAAAATTTCGATAGCCTTCGTGGTATCTCCGTTGTATAAATACCAGTTTCCTACACCGTAGCCTTGTGTGACCGTGTTCAGTAAAATATCTGTATCCTTAGGAGGCGCTTCCAGGTTGAGTAGCTCATCTGGTTTTTTCAGCCCTTTGTACATCATCAAGCGATTGTAATAGGATTCATTCTCAATAATTTCCATACCAGGTTTTATTTTGTCAAGCACCTTTGCAGCGTCTTCTTTTTTGCCCAATCGGCGGTAGGTCATATAAAGCCAATCGGAAGTAGCTGTGATCAAATCAGGGTTAGTAGAATACGCCATGCAAGCCTCATAGATCGAAGCTGCTTTTGCAAAATCACCCTTGAGGTAATAAGCTAATGCCCAATGATACCAGATATTAAATTGTAAAGAAGAAAGCGGCTTATTTATTTTATTGGGAATACCATCTGGTTCGATCTCAATAGCTCGGCTTTTAGCCAACGCTGCTGCCTTCTCCAAATCAGCAATAGCAAGGTCAAACTGCCGGATTGAGAGGTAACGATGCCCTCGGTGCCGATACAATTCTGCTGCATTCGGATGTTTTTCCAAGCCCCTGGTGTAGATAGCGATTGCTTCCTGGAAACGGCTCAGATAAGCGGTACGCCGCCCCAGCCAGATAATATTGTCGAGATTCGTAGAATCCATTTGGTAATTTTGTCGAGCAATTTGGAGCAAACTATCTTTTTTTCGCAAAGATGTTTCAGATTCCGGCGAGGGGAAAAGTGGTTTCCCATCCAGTGTATAGGCTTCCGGCTGCGACTGGGAAGAAGGAGGATCTTGCGGTGTTGCTTTTTTTGAGTCTAATGATTGGCAGTGTGCGGCAAATACCGCTATCAATAGTAAATGGACGAACTTTATTCTCATGTGTTCCCACGGTTTTAGATGAATGCAATTATTTTGAAACAACTATCAAATATAATTTTTATCAGCCAGTTTTCGTTAGGAAAGTAGCCGCAAACATTTTGACAAAACACCCAAATAATGGCATGATAGATTGAAAATCTATGTAGTGACCATACGCATTTCAAGCAACTGCAAACTTCACACGATTGCCCAATTTTAAACCCATTAAACCATTGACTGTTGACCATTAACTGCTAAACTGCTCGATTATTTATTATTCAAAACCTTAAACGTATCAAAACCATGAAAAAGCAAGTATTTTTTTGTGTGATTTTTGCGCTAGGCATCAGCGTGGCACAGGCTCAATTTGGTATCAAGGCCGGTATCAACCTTGCCAGCCTTTCGCAAGAACCGCTCGAAAGTAATTTTGAAGATTTTAAAGACAAATCCATTTTGGGTTTTCAAGTTGGAATCATAGCGGAATTGCCCATTGTAGATATTTTTTCGATCCAACCTGAATTGATTTGGGTACAAAAAGGTGGCAAAGCTACTTATACGCTGCTTGGCAACGAAGTGGAACGGCGTGTCACTTATAATCATATCCAGATACCAGTGTTGGCAAAAATAAAGGCAACTACGGAGGGGGAGTCCTTTGGTTTGAACTTTTTTGGTGGTCCTTTTGCGAGTTTCTCCCTGGGCGGCAAAGTCGAAATAGAATCACCCCTGGGCACCATTGAGGAAGACATTGATTATAGCGATGATGACAACCTAGAACGCCGTGTGGATTGGGGTTTGACCTTTGGCTTGGGTGCCAACCTCGGCGCTTTGTTTATTGATGTAAGATATGACCTCGGCATTAATAATCTTTTGGATGAGGATGCATCCAATAATAACAATAGCGATAAAGACCCCTTCCTGCGTACTCGTGGTTTGGGGTTGACAGCAGGTATTATGTTGGGTAGATAATTTTTTTTAAAGCGCTGCTTAGGAAGGCTTCAGTCCTTCCTATTACCTTTTGGGTTATAAATTCAAGGAGCATCGCTGCGCCCAAACGCGAAAAAACAACATTGGGTTTGTGTCCAAAAACTTCAACCTCATTGATGAACTAACGAACGATATTTGAAAACGTAAAATTACCGCTTTGAGATAAAAGCTGTTGGGCGTAAAGCATGAGTGGCGGTTGTACCGAATGATGCCGGTATCAGGGTGATCATAGTGACGCGCTCGGAGCACGATACGAAATATGCTGCTCGAATTACAGGAATGTTAGATGGCCAAGTTATTTTACAAAATATTTATTAATAGCGTTTTAAAACAAATCCAATACATATTTATGACTTTGTCCTAATGCAAAATAAAAATAGGGAAGAGAAGGCTTTTAAGAATGCCTTCTCTTTTGCTCATTTATCAATATTGGCGGATACTTGCCAATTTCCATACACCACATCTTGCTGTTTTTCAAAAAAATGCAGTTTGACATCCTTACCATCAAAGACAGCGTAGGAGGCAGCGTACAGCCACTCGCCGAGATTGATATAGCGACTATGATTATTTTTCAAAACATAATCAATGGGCAAATGCCGATGCCCAAAAATGAGAAAGTCAATCTTCAGGTGTTCTATTTTTCGATTTGCGTAAGCGACCAACCATTCTTTTTCTTCTCCCATAAAGCCTGGTGCTTCCGGGTAAAGAGCGCGGCTTTTGCCGGAAAAATAGTTGGCGAGTCCAATACCAAAATTAGGATGCAACCTTGCAAAAAGCCATTGACAGAAAGGGTTAGCAAAAACTTTTTTAATAAACTTGTAGCCATGATCGCCTGGCCCCAGTCCATCACCATGCCCAATCAGGAAGGTTTTGCCACGTATTTCTATCAGAATCGGCTGACGGTAGGTGGGTATGCCCAATTCTTCTTCAAAATATTTGAAAATCCACATGTCGTGGTTGCCAGTGAAAAAGTAGATTGGAATGCCCGTATCGCGGAGCTCAGCGAGTTTTCCTAAAAGACGCACGTACCCCTTCGGCACTACGGTTTTGTACTCAAACCAAAAGTCAAAAAGATCACCAAGTAGGTAGAGCGCTTCGGCATCTTGGCTGATAGCATCCAGCCAGCGTACGATTTGCCGCTCTCGCGCTGCGCTCGTAAGGCGACCATTCACACCCAGGTGAAAATCCGATGCGAAGTACGTTTTTTTTGCTGCGTCCATAATATTGTAGATTCCAGTGCTTGGGATACGCCGTGCGGCATCCCCAAAAAACCTGAACGCAAAGCTACATTTTGTCCATCACAGTACCGCAGTTTTTGCAAGTGCGCAACGCTTCAGAAGCCATAAATTCTTGTATGGCGGCTTTTATTTGGGTCGTGATATCTTCAAGTGCGAAGCTGGCTTCGTGTAGCTTGTGATTACAATGCTCACAAAACCACATTAATTTGTCTATTTCTCCTGGCTTTCGGTAGCGCTCGATCACAAGCCCGATAGTGTTAGCAGGGCGCTGAGGCGAATGCGGGATGCGGGGCGGCAGCAAAAACATTTCCCCTTCTCGGATGGCAATCGTTTCCGGTTCGCCTTGTTCATTAATTATTTTCACAGCGATATCGCCTTCTATTTGAAAAAAAAGCTCTTCCCCATCTTCCCAATGATAATCTTTCCTGCCGTTTGGTCCGCCCACCACCATCACAATATAGTCGTCATTCCCTTTATAGACTTGTTGATTGCCTACGGGAGGTTTGAGCAGATGGCGGTTTTCATCAATCCAGCCTTTTAAGTTGAATGGTTTTGACAGCATAGTCCTGAATTTTTAGCACTCCCGCCAAATTTAAGATATGAAATCTGAAATAGAAGCATTTCAGCGCTTGAAAATTAATACCATCCTTCATCATCACCAGGGCTTCATCAGTTTTTTCTGATCCATCTTAAAAAAAAGATGGGCTGAGGCATTGCTGCCTCAACCCCTCCACAAAAACAAATTTACACAATTTTATATATCTTAATAGTAGCAAACTATACTATGCTACGGCGTATCTTTGATAGCAACGGTGGCACGCTGCTTACATAATGCGTAAGTCTGTGTGTTTTGATTGAATTCCGGGTAAAGTAAGTTTAAACAACTGTGCCCCACAAGGACACCCCGAAGCCAGGCTGTTTGCATTGGTTTAATGAAGCTGATGGCTTCAGGAGTTATATCGTTCTGGCACGAACGGCTGAAACGTAAAATGAAGGGATTAAGATGTTGTTGGGGTATCGTCGGACATTCCACAGACAGATACACGGTAAAGTTAATAAGAAATTTTGGAATATTTTTATTTTTTCTATGCGGTTCGTTTATTTTAAAAAAAGAAAGTGTGGTTTTTCGTTTGAATATGTCCTTGAGAAGGTAAATAGGATAACGGTACACCAATAAGCATAAACTTTTGATGTGAGCATATAGTGGTTGATATGTGTAAATCCTGTCCAATTGATGTATAAATTTGAATTTTATGCATTTGTACTAACAAAAGAAAATGAGACCCAACTCGCTTTTGTATCTATGAAACAAAAGGGCTGAAGCAATTGATACACCGCCACAGAGAGATCATAACTGTACGCCATTAAATAGGGGGATAGATTCCGTAAGGTTGTTAGAATAGACAAACTATTGCAGCAATGACAGGACAAAGGTAAAAGACTAAACGATTTTTTTTCGAAATCTTTTACCTTTTTTTTGACTTTTTGTGACATTAAAAATAAACACATCTCAACATGTCGCTCCAATCCCCGTATATCTAAAATAAAAAATGTCACTTGATTTTCACTGTCAAGTGACATTTAGTGATGTATAATTGTTTTTAATTATACTTTCGAATTTTGGATTTTGTTGATGATTAGTGCCGCCTTGAGCATAAAATCATCGTGATGCTCGTGATATTCGTTGTAAACCATCATAAGCCGGGCAGCATCGTAAGCTGCTGATTTTGGCATGATCTGGCGCGCAGCGATCGGGTGCAGCCAATATTCGAGATTGTGCGACCGCAAATAAGAGCGATCAAAATCGAAATTGATCACGACTGCCAATTTATTCAAGGAAAAAAGGTATTCTGTTTCCTTGTTTAAATCTTTCTGCAAATCCACTACTTTGTACCGTTCAAAACTCACGCCGGATTTTTCGCAAAGGAAAATATCACGCCGCCCGTCAAAAGTGACGATTTCCTTGAAGCGGTATTTTTTCAGGTTTTTGAGCAAAAAGCTTTTGATGGACATTTTCACCGGACGAAGCTGCATCATGGCGTACTTCATTCCTTGTTCATCCAGCCGGAAATCCTCCCGAAAAGGCATTTTCCGATTTGTTTTAAGGTTGATTACCTCCTTGCCTCTTCCTATGGTGTGCCCCAGTTCATTTACTTTGGCAAAAACGCTTACGACATTGACATTAGACTGATTCACCCAGCTTTCCAGAAAGATTTTCTTGGTTTCTTTCTCATACACAAGCAGTGCGATTTCACTAATGGCGTAAAAATTGGGGAAGCCTCCGTAAATGTTGCCATACTTTAATTCTAAAAATGCAATGTTAGTGTTCACGGTAGAATCCTTAGTTTTGGGTTAAAAATGGTTTGTTGGTCCACTTGTATTAACAATATTTAGTAGTGTTTAATTCGCAATTTATATATAAATTCAGACTTGGATAAAAATTACCGCCCAAATTTATTTTTTTACCTTAAACACGTTTTATCAAGCTTTTTTGTTCAAGTCGCAATCAAAAAATAGCCGTTTTCGTATATTTTCTCCTCATCTGCAAAAATTTCACCGCCATTTCGCATTTCTGTAATCAAATCCCAGTGGATAGGCGATTGGTTTTTGCCCCCTGTTTGTAAGTAGGATTGCCCGATTGCCATGTGTATAGTGCCGCCAATCTTTTCGTCAAACAGTATATTTTTTGTAAGCTGATTGATGTTATAATTCGTACCAATGGCAGCCTCTCCAAAGCGCCGCGCCCCCTCCAAAGTGAGGAGCTGATCCAGCAATTCTTTGCCCCTCCGGGCTTCCCATTTTTCAATATAACCGTCTTTGATCCAAAAAGTCACGTCTTCCAATTCATAGCCCATATAAATTGCCGGAAAAGAAAACCGCACCGTACCATTCATAGAATCCTCTACGGGCGATGTGTACACCTCACCGGAGGGCATATTGGTTTGCCCATCGGAGTTGATCCAGGTACGCCCTTTGGTAGAAAACGTCACATCAATGCCATCTCCTTTGTAGCGAATGCGCTCTTTTTTATTCAAAAAATCCACGAGGTGCTGCTGGGACTGCCGTACCGCCAACCAGCTTTGCTCCGGATGTTCGTCGTACAATTTGCAGGCATTAAAAACAAAATGTTCGTACTCCTCCAGCGACATACCGGCTTCCTGTGCACTCGCCACCGTCGGATATTGGCACAAGTTGCGCTTTAGGGCTCTATTTGCCGTTCTTTCAAAGTAGGTTTTGTTCACATCCTTGAGCGCCTCCTGGCGGATTTTGGACTTTTCCGAATCCACGTTTTGGTCTTCTCGAAGGTTAAATGGAGCGCGAATGTACAAATATGCATCGAAACTTTCTATCGCTTGCTTAAAAAAAGGCGATACATATTTTAGCTGCTCGCCCGCTGCTGCTGCTATAAAAATACGATTTTGTTCTCTGAATTCAAATCCTACCTCTACCAGGGCCCCTTTTTGGGTAGCGCTTCGGAATACTTCCCTCACCAAAGGCTCTGCCAGCGTGGTAGTTTTGATGTACAAGCGTTCTCCTTGCTTGATCTCCATGCAATAATTGACCAGCAACTCGGCGTAGCGCGTTAAAATTGATGTTTCCTTCCAATTCATTTTTTTGAAAATTTTTCACCCTCAAGACCATTGTTTTACCTGATGCGGATAACGGATTTCGTACTGCGCCTTGACCATCTCCACCACTTTTTCGCGCAGCAGGTCAATGTTTTCTTTGGTCAATGCCGAAACAAAGACTGTTTCGAGCCCAAACTGATGCTCCAGGCTGCCTTGCAACCCCTCTTCTATTTCCTGCTTCGCTTCTTCATCAATAAAAGGATCGTAGTTTTTCTTTCGATACAAATCTATTTTATTGAAAACCAACAAGGTCGGTTTGTCTAAGGTTTTGAGTTCTTCCAGTGTCTGATTCACCGTATGAATATGGTCTTCGTGGCGCGGGTGCGCAATATCCACCACATGTATTAAAATATCGCTTTCCCTTACTTCATCTAAGGTGGACTTAAAACTTTCAATGAGGTGATGGGGCAATTTCCTGATAAAACCAACTGTATCCGAGAGCAAGAAAGGTACACCTTCAAACACCACTTTGCGAACCGTGGTATCGAGCGTAGCAAAAAGTTTATCCTCGGCAAATACTTCGGATTTACTCAAAAGATTCATCAAAGTGGACTTTCCCACGTTGGTATATCCCACTAAAGATACCCGAATGTATTCGCCTCTGCTTTTCCGCTGGGTAACGTTTTGCTGATCAATTTTTTCCAGCTTTTTTTTCAACAGCGCAATTTTGTCGCGCACGCTTCGCCGGTCGGTTTCTATTTCCTTTTCCCCTGGTCCACGCATCCCGATTCCCCCACGCTGGCGCTCCAGGTGCGTCCAAAGGCCTCGCAATCGAGGCAATAGGTATTGCATTTGTGCCAGCTCTACCTGGGTTTTTGCCTGCGCGGTTTGGGCTCTGCTGGCAAAAATATCGAGGATAAGGCTACTCCGATCAATGATTTTAACTTTCAGTCCTTCCTCAAGGTTGTTGGTTTGCTTGCCAGATAGGTCATCATCAAAAATGACCATGTTGATTTCTTCGTGTTTTTCAATATACTCCGCAATTTCTTCGAGCTTGCCTTTGCCAATAAAAGTGCGGGGATCTGGTGTGGGCATTTTTTGTACAAACCGCTTGACGGCTTGTGCGCCCGCCGTGAGCGCCAGAAACTCCAATTCATCCAGGTATTCATTTACTAAAGCCTCGGTTTCGTCTTTGTGAATAACGCCTACCAAGACAGCACTTTCTGCTGTTTTTTTGATACCTTTTTTCTCCTGATTACTTATTTTCCAATCGTTTTTCATGGGTGTAAATCACTTTCCTGCTATTGCCCTAATAATTATTTTTTTCTTGCTCCTTGAGCCAATGCACTGGATTGAGCCTTTGTTTTTCGTGCCAAACTTCAAAATGAACCTCCAGTTTGTCCGTTCCAATTTTACCTATTATTTGCTTGCCACTGACGCTATCGCCCCGCGATACAAAAACCTCCTCCAAATTGGAATAGACCGTGTAATACGTACCATGTTGCACGATGACCATATTTTGGTAGCCCGGCACAAATTGTTTACCCACCACCTTGCCCTCGTGTACGGCATAAACCTCTGCCGATTGCTCCGCCTGGATGTCAATGCCATTGTTACTAATTTTGATACCATTCAGGGTAGGATGGGGCTGTGCGCCAAAGTGACGGGTGATGTATCCCTTGCTGACGGGCCAAGGCAGTTTTCCTTTTTTCTGGGTAAACTCACCGGAGGCAGTTGCGTTTTCCTCCACTTTTTCGCTATTGGATGCCGTGAGTGCCTCTGGGCTGCGCGATTCTTTTTTCTTTTTGGCGATCTCGGCGCGAATAATCTCTTCGATTGCCTTGTTTAATTGGCTATGTGCTTTTTGCTGGCGATTCAACTCTGCCGTAAATTTATTTTCATTGGCTTTCAACTCTTGCACAATTTTGTCTTTCTCACCCAATTCGCTGTTCAATTTTAGTTGTTGTTGTTGCTGGTATGCAAGTAGTCTTTCTTTTGCGCGCTTTTGTTGCTTCAATTCAGTTGCTTTTTCCAGTAAGGACTGGCGCGTTTTTTGTATTAATAGCACTTGCTTACTGCGGTATTTTTCGTATTGCCGGATGTATTGCCACCGCCGGAAAGCATCGTTGAAGGTTTTAGCTGAGAATAGAAAAATCAGGAAGCTATTGCTTTTTTTATGTCGGTAAGCGGTGCGCAACATTGCCGCATAATCTATTTTGAGCCGCTCCATATCAGCGCCCAATACGACAATCGCTTGATTGGCGTGAGCGATGCCTGTATCGGCAGCCGTGATTTCACTCAGGATCGTTTGAATGAGCTGTTGCCGCTTTTGGATTTGATGTTGCAAAGCGAGGTAGCGATTCAGGGCAGTAGCCTTGTCTTTTTTGGTACGTTCCAGCAGGACAGTCGTCTGATTGATTTCTTCTATCAGCTGTTTTCGCTTGTTTTCCAGCTCTTTTCGGTTTTGCGCAAAAAGCGACAGAAAGGTTACTGTACTGAAGATCAGTAAGAGTGCAACTTGCCTAATCATTGTATGCCGCACGGGCGTATCGTTTGGGTATTTCAAAGCTTATGTCTTTCGGGCTATTGAGCTCTAACTGGGAAAATTTGATTTCTACCTTGATGTTGCCGGTTTCCTGGCTATTCATCTCCAGAATACGAAAATACGAAAATTTCTGATTTTGTTGTAATTGCTGATAATCTTCTAATTTCAAATGTATTTTTCGGTTTTGCCTTACATCGTCGAAACTCATTTTGTGGAGTTCCATGTTTTTTTTGCCCAACCAGTAATGGCTCTCCATTTTTTCGTCTTTGCTAAAAAGATGATAAGCCAGTTCTTCTTGTTTGGATTGAAAATCTTTTGTAGAAAAAAAGACTGGATTGCCCAACAGAATGGCCTGTACGATATCGAGGCTGGCAGGAATGTTGTAGGTTTTTTCGAGGTAGTGCAAGTCCCTGATGTCGTAGGTATTGTTCAGGCGATCAATGATATAAACCGAATCCTTCGTAATGAGTGCGCGCCCCACTTCGAAGCCCAGTTTTTTGACAGACAGCCACACGGCGCTATCCTTTTTCATGCGGATGGTAGCGGAGGCCCCCATGGCAGTGTAGTCATCCTGAAAATCAACTTTAGCCCTGGCACTGAACCAATCGGCATTGACCTGGTTGGCAATCAGATTTTTCAACAGATAATCAGAGCTATTGCGGTCGGTTTCGGCGTTGCCAAGCTTTTTGGAAGTGCCACAACTTGAGAGGAGGATTATAGCCAATCCCAATAATACCAAGCGATTTTTATTTTGTTGCATCCGTCGAGTGATTCTTGTAAAGCTTTATGATTTGTGTTTGACCAAAATACTATTCGTACAGTCTTCTGTCTGCTATTTTTTTATCCAACAACTCCGAAACGCTGCCTTTTTCCTGCGCTTTGATCCAGTATTGCAAGGCGCCATCGGCATCATTTAATTGAAATAATACATCTCCGTAGTGTTCCAAAATATCGGGCTTCTGCTCTCCGCCATTATTCAGTGCTTTGCTCAACCAGTTTTTGGCATCTTCGTATGCTTTCATTTTATAATAAACCCAGCCATAGGTAGCTTGGAAATCGGCGCGATTGGGGGATAGTTCGTTTGCTTGTCGCGCCATTATACTAGCTTTATCCAAATTTTCGCCACTCAAAGCTAGCGCATAGCTGTATTTATTAAGGGCTTCTGCCGATTTAGCATTCAACTTAAGCGCTTCTTCAAATGCCTCACTCGATTCTGTATTTTTTTTCAAAGCACTGTAAATGCAACCCCTTCGAAGCTGAATGTCGAATAATAATTTTCCATCCCGACCCGCCATGATAGCCGCTTGCTCCAGTGGTTCGAGTGCTTGTTCTTTTTGATTGAGTTCGTCATACGCCACGCCATTGAGGTAGAATACGATTGCTTTATTGGGAAATAAATCCATTGCCTCCTCTGTGATTTTGCGCAAAGAGGCATAATCTTTCAGTTCGCCTAAAATCCGCATGACTTGCTCCCAAACCAGAAAAACAGAATCGTCTTTTTCGAGTGCTTTCTGGTATTTGAGTAATGCCGCCTTGGCATTGCCAGAGTAATACAACAGATCGCCAGAAGCAGCAAAGCCCTTGGCTTCTTGCGGATGTATTTTTTCCAGTATTTGCGTCAACGCCAAGACAGCAGTAGCCAGTTCCTTATCGCCAGTATCCGCTACTTTTGTAATAAAAGGCAGCAACTTTCCTATTTTGAGATCAATATTGATACCTGTATTTTCAAAAATGGGCTGAAGGGATTGCAAATATTGCAACACATCGCTTTCGCCCTTGGGTGTGCCAGCGAGTGCCATGCGCGCTTTGGCATCAGCGGGTGCCACTTCGAGTATTTTTTTGTAAACGTTTTTAGCCAATTGGCTTTCGCCCAATTGTTCCAGAAAACTGGCGAGCATGTGCCGATAATCAATATTGGAGGGATAAGTGGCGATGAGGCGTTCTAATTCTTCTGCTGCTTTTTTATTATTGCCCATCCCGGCGTAAAGGGAGTGCTTCCGGCGGCTCAATTCTTCATTGACACCAATTTTGCGCTCCAGTTCGTCATATACTTTGAGTGCCTTGGGAATATCGTTGGCGCGCACCAGAAAATAAGCCCATCGGTAGTAATAATACTCATTTTTGGGTTCTTGTTTGACCAATTCCTCATAAAGGGAAGCTGCTTCGAGGTTTTTGCCCATTTTCTGGTACACATCCGCCAGAAAGCGTTTGTACCAAATATTGGAAGCTTCCTGTGCAATGGCTATTTTGATATAGCGCAAGGACTGTTCGTTATCCCCCTGGGTATCAAACAGTCGCGCTAATTCATAGGCAGCAACGGGAGTCCGTTCATCCTCTTTCAGAATGTCCTGATAAATTGCAATTGCTTTTTCATAATTACCCAGGATACGCTCCCGGCTTGCATCAATCAATTTTTCCTGTAGGCTGATTTCTTTTTCACTGATTTGCTGTGTGTAGCCATAGTGCATCGTGAAAAATACCACCCCTATCCCCAACAAGAAGGTCCTGGCATGTGTCATGGTACCATAAATTTGTAACCAAATTAACTGCTAATTTCGCGCTTTTTGTTTTGATAATCAATAGCAAGGATAGAATCATTTCAAAAAAGCTTGATCATACCTTGAACACTGTCGCTTATAAAAAAGTGTAAAGGCTTTTTTTCATTGGCTTCTACTGATAATTTTGCCCAAAAGTTTTCCATAGCCTCAGAAATTTAACTCAATTTTAATTGATAAAAAATTTGTTTTCAAGGCTTTGCATCCTCCAATCTTGGCTGATACCCCTTCCATCCGTAGAACACTAAATATCCATAAGCGACCAAAGGCACCATGTAAGAATATTTCACACCGTTGGCATCGGCTACTAAGCCTTGCAAAAAGGGAATAACAGCGCCACCAGCGATCATCATCACCAGCAGCGATGACCCATAGCTTGTGTATTGTTTCAGTTTGGCTATTGCTAGTGTGAAAATATTTGACCACATAATAGAATTAAACAAGCCAATGCCCAATACCGACCAAAGTGCCAGCCTCCCGCCTGTAGCCATAGTGACTACTAATAATGCCATACAACACATAGCAAAGACCGCCAACAAAGCCGGCGGCGTTTTCCGAGTGGCTCGAAATGCAAAATAGTTCAAAATCAGCATGACACTAAATCCTTGTGCCAGAGAGAAGCCGAGGTCATTGACATATACAATGGCAAATACAATGCCAATAGCCAATAGCGGGAAGGCGGCCATCAGCAGTGTCTTTCTGTTTTCAGGAATATTTTCATCCAACGCTACCGAGCCGACGAATCGCCCGATCATGGCACCACCCCAATAAAAGGCAACATGATTCCCTGCTGTTGTATTGTTAAAGCCAATACTTGCATCGCTGGTAAAATAATTGACCAAAAAACTACCCACCGAAATCTCCGCACCGACGTAGCAAAAGATAGCGATTGCCCCCAGCACTAAGTGCGGATAATGCAATATCTTAAACCCTTCTGTTCGGGGGTTTTCATATTGAATCTCAGGTAGTTTTAAAAAATGGAAGACCAAGGCAATACCCACCAGCGTCAAAGCCAAAAAAATATAAGGAAGCTGCACTCGCTCTACATTGACCACAGCGGTATTTTCCAAAATAAGCCAGGCACCAAACAGCGGTGCAATGGTATGCCCCAAAGAATTAAATCCCTGCGACAGATTCAGGCGGCTTGCAGCGGTTGTTTCTGGGCCAAGCACTGCTACATATGGATTGGCTGCCACTTGCAAAATGGTAATACCCGATGCCAACACAAATAAAGCCATCAGAAATACGCTGTACATCTTTACAATCGAAGCTGGATAAAACAAAAAACAACCCAGCCCCATCAGTGCCAGCCCGATAACTATGCCTTTTTTATACCCTACCCTGCGAATGATAATGCCCGAAGGGATGCTCATCAAAAAATAGGCACCAAAAAAGAAAGATTGTACCAACTGCGCCTGCCAATAGCGCAGCTCAAAGGCTGCTTTCAGATGCGGTACCAGAATATCATTGAGCGAAGTGAGCAAACCCCACAAAAAAAACAAGACTGTGAGGATGATAAAAGAAAAGCGATTCGTCCTAGGCATAGCATCGGTAGCTTTAGTTGGGAAAGATAGCTTTTTTTTGAAAAAATCTGGGTTTGGGAAAAACAAATTTATATAGGCCTTGCTTTTGCCAAAAACACATCCAGAGAGCAAAGTCCTGCTTTCCACTTAGGTAATTTCTATTTTTGTCGTACCTTTCCTGTCTAAAAATCCAAATTCGCATGCAACTCAATCGCCGTCAATTCCTCCAAACTTCAAGCTTCGCAATGGGTGCAAGCATTTTGCCAATGCAAGTATTTTTAAAAAAATTACTGGCTCCCGCGGGTGAAATGACCACCTTGCGCAACAACGTAGGCATATTCACCAAACGCGGCGGTACAATTGCCTGGCTGATTGAAAAAGAAGGAATTGTGGTCGTGGATACACAATTTCCAGATACGGCACCACACCTGATTGAAGAAATTAGAAAGCAGAGCGACCGCAAAATTGACCTACTCATCAATACACATCATCATGGCGACCATTCTGGTGGAAATATTGCTTTCAAAGGCATTGTAGAAAAAGTGGTGGCGCACCAAAACTCCAAATCCAACCAGGAACGCGTAGCAAAAGCCAATAATCGGGAGGACACACAGCTCTACCCCGATACGGTTTACGATACGGACTGGTCCCAAAAAGTAGGCAGTGAAACCGTCACGCTCCGATATTTCGGGCCAGGGCATACCAACGGCGATTCCTTTGTTCATTTTGAAAATGCAAATGTAGTACATTGTGGGGATTTGATGTTCAACCGGCGTTTTCCTTTTATTGACAAGAGTTCGGGGGCTTCTATTCAAAATTGGATAAAAGCATTGGGCAAGGCGCAAAAAACTTTTGACAAAGATACCATCTATGTCTTTGGGCATGCTGCAGAGGGTTCGCCTGTGACGGGCACAAGCGCGGATTTGAAAGCAATGCAGAATTATCTGAAAATGTTGCTTAAATATGCCAAAAAGGAAATCAAAGCTGGCAAAACAAAAGAGCAATTTATGGCTGCCAAGCTGGAATTTATACCTGGCGCACCCGAATGGAAAGGGCAGGGAATTGAACGCAGCCTCTCCGCAGTTTGGGAGGAGTTGGTGGATAAAAAATAAGGAATCGAAATCGAGCATATTTGCATACTTCAAATTGGGTATAATGACTATCCCGCATTCACAAGAAGAAGTTATTAAAACCAAAAAACAGGAAATTTTGGAAGCAGCAGCGCGGCTTTTTCGAGACAAGGGATACACCGCCGCCTCTATGCGCGATCTGGCAAAGGAAGTTCGCCTGAAGGCATCCAGTTTGTACAACCACATTCAGTCGAAAGAAGAAATCTTGCGCGATATTTGTTTTTCAAATGCCCGTCGTTTTGAGGCAGGCATGCGGCAAATCGAGCAATTATCAGCTACACCGGCAGAAAAGGTACGCGCTTTAATTCGTTTGCACATCAATATTGCTACGGAAGATATCACTTCTGTCACTGCTTTTAATGACGAATGGCGGCATCTAAAAGAGCCTTATTTATCTGAATTTATGATCCTACGCAAAGACTATGAGCATCGTTTCAAGGCCATCATCGAAGCAGGCATTGCCACCGGCGCTTTCAAAAAGCTGAACGCTTCCACGGTTTTGTACACTGTTTTTTCCTCCATCCGCTGGCTTTATGATTGGTACAAACCCGAACGCAATATCAATAGTGAAGCACTTTTTGAACAAATTGCAACGCTACTGATGGGGGGTTTGGAAAATAAGCAGGAATAGTCATTCATCCAAAATATCTGAAAATCTCCTAAAAATCTTGTTTATTTGCAAAACGTCAAATGATCGTTTGACAACAAAAGGCAGATCATCACAATGTTATTCGACATATTCCTCACTATTTTCTTAGTGCTTTTGAATGGCTTTTTCGTAGCGGCAGAGTTTGCTATTGTAAAAGTGCGCTCTTCGCAAATTCAACTAAAATCAGGCTTTAGCGCTCAGATTGCTCAAAATATCGTGGAGCGCCTGGATGCTTATCTCGCTGCCACTCAACTGGGGATCACCCTGGCAAGCTTGGGCTTAGGCTGGATTGGAGAGGGGGTCGTTTCTAGAATTATCATAACCATCATTCACGCCCTGGGCTTTGAAATGAGCGAAGACCTGGCGCATCAAATTGCACTGCCCCTTGCCTTTGCCCTGATCACGGTACTACACATCGTTTTTGGGGAATTGGCACCTAAATCCCTTGCCATTCGCTTTCCTACGCCCACTACCCTGTGGGTAGCCTTGCCCATGCAGTTTTTTTATTTCATTTTTCGCCCTTTCATCTGGATACTGAATGGATTTGCCAATTTTATCCTAAAAATTATTGGCATCCAGCCTGTTCCACATTCAGAAGTGCACTCAGAAGAAGAGCTCAAACTCATTATTGCCGAAAGTGCCGAAGGCGGTGCGATTCAATCCTCGGAGCGAGAGCTTATTCAAAATGTTTTTGATTTTGACGACCGCCTGGTGAAACACATTCTGCGCCCGCGCACCCAGATTGTCGCTTTTGATGCGGAAACTTCCCTGGAAGAAGCTACCCAAATGGCTATTCAGGAGGGATATTCCCGATACCCGATTTTTAAAGATTCGATTGACAATATTCTCGGTATTGTGATGACCAAAGACTTGCTGACGCAGCGGCTGGAAAATGGCCGCAAAACGCTGGATGAGTTAATTCGACCGGTCATTTTTGTCAATACCAATCGCAAAGTAATGAATCTGCTGCGCCAATTCCAGAGGGAGCGTGTCCAGTTTGCTGTGGTCGTTAATGAATTTGGCGGTACAGTGGGCATTGTTACCCTGGAAGACATCATAGAGGAATTGGTGGGCGAGATTCAAGATGAATACGACAGTGAATTGCCCATTGTTGAAAAAATAGGCGATAAAACCTATCGAATCCTGGCTCAAAACCCTATTGATGAAATTAACGAGCACCTGCCGGAAGCATTTCCGGTAGATGGCGATTACCTCACCTTGTCGGGCTTGCTGCTCAATGTCTCAGAGACGATGCCATCCGAAGGGCATGTGGTAGCAGTGGGTAATTATGAGGTGAAAGTAACAAAAATGTTCCACTCCAGCCCTGAAATGGTGGAGGTGGAATGGAAAGGCTGATGTGGCTGAAGCAATGCCGTAGCCAAGAAACCAATGCCCGTACAAAGCGCTACTACCCTCTCTTCACCACTTTTTCGATCAACTGAACCTGGTTTCGATCCTGATAACGCAGGAAGTACAACCCTGGCGCAAGCCCTTTTGTATCAAGGGTGATCGTTTGTTTGCCAGGCAAAAGCTGGTCTAAATCAAGCTGCGATACCACCTGCCCAAGGGTATTGATAAGTTGAAGGGTTGCTTGCGTGGCACGCTCCTCGATATCCATTTCAAGGCTTATATTTTGTGAAAAAGGATTAGGAAAAACCCGCATTTTCAGACTTTCCGTCGCAATTGTTCCTGTTGAGGTGGACATCACAATTTCCACACAATAGTCCTCTACTTCGCCATCAAAGCCGCTATCGAAGCTACAAGGCCCGCCGGGTGTCAAAAACTGCATAGCTACCCGCATGCGCGTGCTACCCAGGGGTACATTGGATGGAATTGTCACTCTATCATTAATCAAAACACCGCCGCTAACCGAGCGATCTACAATTTTTTCCTGGTTTTCAAAAAGGCCATCCTGGTCATAATCAATCCACACCGTGAAGTATTCCGTGAATACTTGCCCCAAAAAACCCGGCTGAAGTGACAAATCATAGCTACTGCTCCGCGCGAGCTGCGTGGTCAAAGATTCCGTAAAATCGGCATAGCCACCATTAGACCCCGAAGCACTCTCCAATGTATTCAACTTCACCAGCTTTACCCATTCTTCAAAGCCTTTCAAACCGCTTGGGCGGCAATAGGTCATGTCTTGGCAGGCACCACAACCTTTGGTTCTGAAAAAAAAGCTTTCGCTAAAATCAGAAGCGCCTTCTCTACAAATTGAGTTTATTTTTAATTCGTATTTAGTACAAGCTAAAAGGTTAAAAAAAGGTGTTGCAGTACCATTTACATCAATGGTATCCCAATCAGGCGCGCCTTCCGGTCGAATAAGGATAGCATATTTTTGTGCTGCCAACACCTTTGACCAAGTAGCAAAGGCATTATTAGCATTAATCAGTTGCATTTTGAAATCAGCAGGTGGTTCGCAGCAGCCATCCGTTTTAAAAATAAGACTTTCGCTCCAATCAAACACCTCTTCTTGGCAATACCCCTTAATTTGTAATTCGTATTCCGTACAAGCCTGAAGGTTACTGAAAGTATAAGGTTTATTGATATTTTGAATTTCTATCCAAACATTAGACCCTCTGAGTCGCCATCGCAAGTCCACCCGATTGGTAGTTGGCACTGCATTCCAGGTAATTTGTGCACTTTTATCCCCAATATTGCTCGCTTTCAGGTTGGAAGGCGGGAAGCAATCCGAGCAGCGTTCTAACAAAAGCCGAAGAGTATTATTGATATTCAATCTGCCACCTGTGGCAGTAATATTGGCTAAAGACGGGCTGGGAACCACGCCATCCAGGAGGCATTGTTTGGCAAATAAGGCAGCAAAAGCGGGGTCATTTTTTGCCAATGCAATAAAACCAGGGCAAGAAGCTGCGTACAACAATCCCACCGCACCTACTACCTGAGGCGTAGCCGCTGAAGTACCGCTGAATTCGCCATAGGTATTCGGGGCGACTGCCGTCCAAATGCCATCGCCGGTAGTACCGCCAAATGCTCCCAGATCAATACTTTGCAAACCAAAGCCAGCAAGATTAACCTTTGCATTGTTTTTATCAACATTCGTAACCGAAATCAAAAAGTCGCTTGTACAGGAAGTCGGCAAATCGCCGTCCTGATCTACATTGATATTTTTATTGGCAGTTGCTCCTGCATTGAGGATGCCGTGCGTGCCGAGTGAATCGTACATGGCGCACCAAAGTGGCGCATCCGAAGGGAACTTGCGCTCGATCCCCCAGGAAGAATTGGTAGCCACCACAAAAGCACCTTGCTGCCCTGCCGTAGCGTTGTATTTTTTGCGCATCACCAGGGGATAGGAATACGCTTCCAGCACCTCCGATTCGACCCCAGTGCCGCCGAGCACAAACATCACTTTCACGTTCCAGTTGATACCACTTACCCCGATGCCATTGTTGCCTTTAGCACCGATAATAGAAGTGACGGCAGTGCCATGCCTGCGGCGATTGTCAATATTATCATTATTGGTGCCTGTATTCCAACCTCTATAATCATCAACAAAACCATTTTGATCATCGTCTATGCCATTTCCGGGTATTTCAGCAAAATTCAACCAAATGTTGGAGCCCAAATCCTCGTGCGCGAGGTCAATTCCATCATCAATGACGCAAACAACGATGGTGTCTCCTTCTACGGTCAATCCGCCGGTAGCCACATCCCAGGCGAGTTCCATATCGAGGTCGGCACCCGGCGTACCCCCTGTTTGACCGGTATTGATGTATTGCCATTGAGTATTGAATTGGGGGTCGTTGGGTATGGTAGAACGCAATTCGAGCAAGTGATTAAATTGAGCTATTTCAACAGCGGGGTCGAGCCGGATAGCTTTCAAAAAGCGGTTTTCGTCCACTTGGGTATAATCGAAGCGAAGCACCCAAATATTCATGGGTTCTGATACGCTTTCTTTTATTTGCAACTGCGTCTTTGTGCCTTCAAAAGCTTGCCAACGCGCCGTCCATTGCCGAATATCCAAGGTAGAAACTGGTTTTACCAATAATTCTCCCAAAACATGATCGAGTTTTTGTGCCCGTGCTGATTGAAAAAACAAGAGCCATAGCGTACAAAGTAGAAATCGCTGCATAATGTTATCGTGCGGTTTGTGATTAGAACGGAAATTACGGGAATTTAACTTTTAGAAAAGCTATTTTTTGGCAAAAAGATGACGAATTTGTACGCAACGACAAATCTGAGCATACCCTTGCCCAATTCAAAAAGCGGCACATGGTTTTGAAAGCCAAAGATATTTATAACTTCGCAGTCAAAATTAAAGCCATCATGATCACCTATCTGAAAGGCATTATAACTTATAAAACGCCTACATTTATTGTGGTAGAGGCCAGCGGCGTAGGCTATCATGTAAACATTAGTTTGTACACTTACATCCAGATAGAAAAGCTGGAGTCCGTCAAAATACTCACGCACTTGCTCATTCGGGAGGATAGCCACACCTTGTATGGATTTTCGGAGGAGATAGAAAGGAGTCTGTTTTTGCACTTGCTCTCGGTATCGGGTATTGGGCCGACTACCGCCCAGCTACTTTTGTCTTCAATGAACCCCGATCAGATTCGATCCGCAATCATTGCCGAAGATGCGAATTCTTTTAGTAAAGTAAAAGGCATTGGTCCAAAGACCGCCAAGCGCATTATCCTGGATTTGAAAGACAAAATTGTAAAAGAATCGGGAGAGTTGCCATTAACAATTTTGCCCCAAGACAATACAATTCGGGAAGAGGCGTTATCTGCATTAGTTGCGCTGGGATTCAATCGAATCGAGGCACAAAAAACACTCAACAAAATTCTGAAGGAGCAGCCTGCCGTCAACAACGTGGAAGAGTTGATCAAGCTGTCGCTCAAACAATTATCTTAAGAGTATTGAGAAAAGCGCCGCTTGGTTTACATGGTGTTTCCAAAAAAAATTGTTGCTACAACAACGATCCTAATACCCAAAAGCTTTGAGTCAGGTGTCGAATGCCGGAATTTGCCAGGTACGGCGAGATGGAAGTGCAGTATATGAAACAGCCGAATCTTGCTTTGCTGCCCTCCTATTTTTGCTACCTGCATGCGCTGGGCTTTCGATTAAAAGAATTGCAAAAACAGTGTTAAAATCAGCCAAATAGACAGGAGGAATGTTCGCCTTACGTTCCTAAGCAAATACAAAGGTTTTGAGTTATCTGTTTCACCCAACAGGTGGCTTTTCACCGATTGATTTTAAAAAACTATGAGTAGAGTAATTTTACCCTTTAGCCTCGTCATTGGATTATTTGCCTATGCACTTACTGCCTGGGGAGGCAATGCCAACCTTAGCGACCCTTATGAATTCGGGTATGTAACCACACAGGACACCCTGCCGCCCTTGAAAGATCGCTACAACGATTTTATCAACAATGCTAAAAATCCTTTCGACCTAAAAGACCCGAAGGTGATTGACCAAAACGTGGAATACGATCCTGTGACCGGGCGCTACATCATTACCGAAAAAATCGGCGATGACTATTTTCGACCACCCACCTATATGACCTTCGAAGAGTACATGAAGTGGCGGCAAAAACAGGATGAAGACCAATACTTCAAGCAATTATCGGGGGTGAGCACAGGTAGTGGAGTGAGCGCATTAGACCCCATCGCTAAATTCGATGTAAAAAGTAGTTTACTGGATCGCTTGTTTGGCGGTACTACGGTGGACATCCGCCCGCAAGGCAACATTGACCTGACTTTTGGATTTGACTACCAAAATGTGGAAAACCCGATATTGCCCATTCGGCAGCAGCGCCAGGGACCGCTCTTTGATTTTGATATGAATATCCAGATGAATGTGACGGGTAAAATCGGTGAAAAACTCAACCTTACCACCAGGTATAACACCAACGCCACTTTTAATTTTGACAATCAAATCAAGCTTGATTACAACAGCGATCTTTTTAGTGAGGATGAAATCCTGAAAAAAATAGAGGCCGGCAACGTAAGCCTTCCTTTACGCGGTACGCTGATTCAGGGCGCACAGAGCCTTTTTGGTTTAAAAACGGAGATGCAATTTGGGCACTTGAGGCTAACCTCTGTTATCTCCCAACAAAATTCTCAGCGGGAGAATCTGCAAATCCAGAATGGTAGCCAGGTGCAGGAATTCGAAGTCAGAGCAGATGAATACGATGAAAACCGGCACTTCTTCTTCTCGCACTACAACCGCGCTACTTTCGAAGAAGGCTTGTCGAACTTGCCTCAAATCAAGACCCTTTTTAAAATTGAAAATATAGAAGTTTGGTTGACCAACAATCGCAATGAGGTGGACAATGTGCGCGATATTATTGCCTTTGCCGATTTGGGTGAACCTAATAACCTCGTAGCGCCCGATAGAATTCAGCCATCGCCTGCTGCTCCGCGCGATATCGCAGGGCGGCTATTGCCGGACAATACCTCCAACAACCTTTACAATCAATTATTATCCAATACCAGTACGCGGAGCATTGATCAGTCTGTTT
The DNA here is from genome assembly GCA_964526645.1 of uncultured Saprospiraceae bacterium. Taxonomy (GTDB): domain Bacteria; phylum Bacteroidota; class Bacteroidia; order Chitinophagales; family Saprospiraceae; genus JADJNW01. The sequence continues at coordinate 150,824 of CAZGJN010000006.1, read as the reverse complement.
CTACTTTGCAAGACCAGTTTGGCTTGGTGCAAGCCAGAGATTTTGAGAAGGTGAGCGCACGCCGGCTTTTGCCTACGGAATACACTTTTCATCCTGAGCTTGGATTTATATCCTTGAATATCAACGTACAACCCGATCAGGTAGTAGCCGTTGCATTTCAGTATTCTTACAATGGAAGAACATACAAAGTAGGGGAGCTTTCGCAAAACCAGGAAACAACCAGCCCCGATACCTCGCTCAACGTGCTATTTGTGAAAATGCTCAAGAGTACGACTCAGCGTACCGACGTGCCAACTTGGGATCTGATGATGAAAAACGTGTACTCCATCGGCGCTTTTAACGTCAATCAGCAGGATTTTCGCTTGGATATTTTCTACGATGACCCCGGAAAAGGACAAAAGCGCTTTTTGCCGGAGAGTAACCTGGCGGGGAAACCTTTGCTTCGGGTTTTTAATCTGGATATTCTCAATACACAAGGTGACCCGCAGCCAGATGGCATCTTCGATTTTGTGCCGGGTGTGACGATCAACCTGCGCAATGGGCGGATTATGTTCCCCGTATTGGAGCCTTTCGGCAAAACATTGGCTGCACAAATTGACGACCAGCGCTTCAGGCAGAAGTTTGTCTATCAAGAATTGTATGACTCCACGATCTTTTTGGCAAGGGAATTTCCCGAGAAAAACCGTTTTGTGATCAAAGGAAGTTACAAATCCAGTGTTTCTTCCGAAATTTCGCTCGGTGCTTTTAACATCCCTCAAGGCTCGGTGCGCGTGTCAGCTGGTGGGCAAACACTGCGGGAAGGTGCTGATTATGAAGTAGATTACAACATCGGGCGGGTAAAAATCCTCAACGATGCTATTCTCAATTCGGGTGTACCGATCAATGTCTCTTTTGAAGACAATACCCTTTTTGGGTTTCAAAATAAGACCATGATCGGTTTGCGCGCTGATTATGAAGTGGATGCAAATTTTAATATCGGCGCTACTTTTCTGAATTTATTTGAGCGCCCCTTCACCCAGAAAGTCAATATCGGCGATGATCCGATCAACAATAAGATTTATGGTTTGGATATGAATCTGAACCGCGATGCACCCTGGTTGACCAAAATGGTAGATGCGATACCAGGGCTTAGCACCAAGGCCCCCTCAAAAATTTCTTTGTCAGCTGAAGCGGCAGCCCTGCAGCCAGGGCACTCCAGGGCGGTCAACCAAAACAATAGAAAAGATGGAGAAAATCCAAAAGACCAGGGCGGAGTGGTGTACATTGATGACTTTGAAGGCAGTGCCAGTAGCTTTGATCTGCGCCAGCCTGTAAACCAGTGGTACTTAGCCAGTACGCCGCAAGGTGATATTCGGGACGAAACGGGCAAGCGCTTGTTCCCGGAATCTGGTCTGGTCAACGATGTGCGTTCCGGTGCCAATCGCGCCAAATTGAACTGGTACACCATTGACCCCAGTGCCAGAAATACGGATGATCGAAGCAACCCTTACACCAGCCAGGTACTGCAAACGGAAGTATTTCCTAATGCCAATCCTACACCCGATCAATTGCCCAATATTCAAACCTTTGATTTGACTTACTACCCCACCGAGCGTGGTCCTTATAATTTTGACACACCAAATGGTTATCAAGGCTTTACGAGAGGAGTTAGTTTTCTTGGCGATTCGCTGGTGCTGCGTGATCCACAAACCCGTTGGGGGGGCGTGATGCGCGCATTGCAAACCAATGATTTTCAAGCTGCCAATATCGAATTTTTGGAATTTTGGCTTTTAAGTCCCTTTCTTGATCCTGAAGACCCTCTCAGTCCGGCAGCGGATTACAAAGAAAAAGAAGGAGATATTTACATCAACCTGGGTAATGTTTCGGAAGATATTCTGCGTGACTCTCGCAAGTTTTTTGAAAATGGTTTGCCGGTGCCTTCCAATCCCAATCGCCGGGTGGACACGACTTCCTGGTCTGTTGTGCCGATTGCGCAGCAAATCACGCAGGCATTTGATATTGATACCGAAGCAAGAAGAAGACAGGATGTGGGGCTGGATGGCTTGGATAACGATGCGGAAAGAGCGAAATTCAATACCTATATCAACAGTATTGCAGCGGCTAATCCACGAGTTGCTGAAAAAGTAGCCCGCGACCCCTCCAATGACGATTATCGCTTTTATCGGGATGGTAGTTTTACAGATGCAGATGGGATTATCCGGCGCTATCGGGATTACAACAATCCACAGGGCAACTCCAGAGAAAGTGACGGCACCGCGCAGGTTTCCTCCGGAACAAATATTCCTGACGCAGAAGATTTGAACCGCGACAATACCCTCAACGAAACGGAATCTTATTTCCAATATAAAATTTCTATCAAAGCAGACCCCAATGACCCAAGAGAAATTGACCTGAATGCTTCGCCTTTTATCACCGATCGCCGAGTAAGCAATGATGGCCGCCGGATATGGTATCGCTTCCGAATTCCTCTGAATACGGAAGAAAAAGTAAGCGTGGGTGGTATCCGTGACTTCCGCTCCATCCGATTTATGCGGATTTACCTGAGAGATTTCCAACGCCCTACGACCCTTCGATTTGCCACTTTGGAGCTTGTGCGCAACCAATGGCGCAGGTATTTGCAGGATTTGTCGGACATTGATGTAGGGGTGGATGAATGCGAAGTTCCTCCTTCTTTTGATGTAGATGCTGTGAATATTGAAGAAAACAGCGGCCGGGAGCCCTTCAATTACGTTTTGCCCGAAGGGATACAACGGGAACAATCCCTGGGTGTATTCAATGCCTTGCAAAATGAGCAATCTCTTTCGATGAAGTTGCGCGGTTTGTGCGACGGCGATGCCAGAGCCATTTTCAAAACAGTCAATATGGACATGCGGGTGTACGAGCGCCTGCGGATGTTTGTGCACGCCGAAGCACTGGACAACCTGAAAATACCGGACGGGGCACTCAGTGTATTCATAAGGCTGGGAAGCGATATTAAAGATAACTACTACGAATACGAGATTCCGCTCAAAATGTCAGACCCCAATGCTTTAAATGGCATTCCAAATTCTACTCCTTACAAAAATGAGGTGTGGCGACCAGAAAACGCATTTGATATACCACTTGACCTCTTTCGAGATATCAAGGTACGGCGCAATGATGAAGATTTTCCGCTGTCGGAGGTGTATGATACTACGTTGGAGAATAACCATATCGTAAGGGTAAAAGGAAATCCGAATATCGGTTTTGTAAAAATCACGCTAATTGGCGTAAGAAATGGATTCAATGGAGATGGCGCGGCTTATAGCACAGAAGTATGGGTGAATGAAATGCGTCTAAATGGTTTTGATGAGCGCGGCGGCGTGGCGGCTATCGCCAGAATGGACATGCAACTGGCAGATTTTGGAAGCCTCACCCTCGCGGGCAATTATAGCAGTATTGGCTTTGGTGCCTTAGATCAGAAGGTGCAGCAGCGCAGCCGCAACGAAATTTTTGGTTATGATCTGGCTGCTAACCTCGAATTGGGTAAGTTTTTTCCAGAAAAATGGGGACTTCGACTGCCCCTGCTGGCTCAGTTATCCAACCAAACCAAGTCACCCGAATTTGATCCTTATGATCTCGACATTCCACTCAAGGAAAAAGTGGCGGCCGCTGATAGCAAGATGGAGCGCGATTCGATCCGTGAAATTGCTCGCGATGTTCAAAATATCAAAAGTTTCAACTTTACCAATGTGCGCAAAGAACGCTCCAACAACACCGGGCAGCCCAAACCCTGGGATATTGAGAACTTCAGCGTTTCTTATGCTTACACCGAAACTGAACAACGAGATCCCATCATTGAGTTTGATAATCAAAAACGCTACTCTGGTGGTTTGAATTATAACTTCAGCCGTACTGTCAAATACATAGAACCTTTCAAAAAGGCTGTAAAAAATGATAAATTTTTGAAACTGCTTACAGAGTTTAATTTCAATCCATTACCCAACTCGTTTGCCTTTAGTACCCTGCTCGATAGGCGATTCGACCGAACCCGCTACCGTTTCACCGGTTTGGAAGATAAGTTTAATACTTTTTTCAACAAACGCTTTACCTGGGATCGGGATTACAACCTGCAGTGGGATTTGTCCAAGTCGCTCAAATTAACCTTTGATGCGGCTACGCTGGCGGTGATTGATGAGCCGGATGAATTCTGGATGTTGGAAAATATAGAACCCGGGCAAATTAAGCAGTTCCGGAGGGATAGTATCTGGAATAATATCCGCCAACTGGGGCGTACCAAAAATTATCGCCATTCGATTAATGCAAACTATACCCTCCCCATCCGGCATTTGCCATTTATGGACTGGGTGCAGGCCAGGGTTTCTTACCAGGCAGAATATAGCTGGAATGCTGCCGCGCTCAATGTAGATAGCTTGGGTAATGTGATTCAAAACAACCAAACCCGCCAGTTTAGCCTTGATATGAATTTTGCAAACCTGTACAGTAAATCTGATTATCTGAAAAAAATTGACCGAGGCAAACCCCAGCAGCCAAAAACGCAAAATCCGCAACAACGTCCTACGCCACCCCGCAATAACCAGCAGCAACAACCAGAGGGAGAAAAGGAAGAAAAAAAGAAAAATGGCGAACCAAGCAACCTGGAGCGAGCACTCATCCGACCGCTTTTGCTCATCCGCACGGCAAGGCTGACTTACACGGAGCGCTTTGCAACGGTTGTGCCTGGTTTTACACCTGAAGCGGAGCTTTTGGGCATGGGATCGGGTTTTGAAGGCCCTGATGTGGGTTTTATCCTGGGATTGCAGCCTACCATCCGAGGACTATCTGAAAATCAATATGGATCAAGCAAAGACTGGCTTTTCCAAAATCGCCGCTGGATCACGAATAGTGTATTCCTCAACCAGGAGGTGACACAAGATTACACGCAAACGCTGGATGCCCGATTGACACTGGAGCCTTTCCGCGATTTTCGCTTAGAAATTGATGCTACCCGAAATTATACCGAAAATCACTCTGAGTATTTCAAGGTATTGGAACGCATTCCAGGGGTAGATCCACGCTACCAACACACCATTCCACAGCAGGTAGGTTCTATGACGGTATCCTATTTTGCACTGAATACAATGTTTCAGGATAGTAAAAATGACATTATTTCACTCTTCCAAAAATTCGAAGGAAATCGAGTCATTATCTCCCAGCGCCTCGGCACAGGGGTGCACGAAGACCCTACGTTGGGAAGCCAGGGCTACACCGAGGGATACGGCCGAACCCAGCAAGACGTGCTGATTCCAGCTTTTTTGGCAGCTTACACCGACCAAGACCCCAATACCATCAGCCTCGATATTTTTGATACAAAACCGAGACCCAACTGGCGGCTTACCTACAATGGCTTGTCGAAGCTACCTTTGTTTCAGGAGATTTTCCAGAATTTCAGCCTCACACATGCGTATCGCTCAAGCTTAGCTGTCAATAGCTACAATACCGGTTTGGACTACCTGCGCACCCGCGATGTGGGTGGTTTGAATGAATTGAATGGCAACTTCTATCCGCGCCTTGAGATTCCTCAGATTGCTATTCAGGAGGGCTTTCAGCCTTTGTTGCAAGTGAACGCTACGCTAAAAAATGGCATGTCTTTTAATTTTGATTATAAAAAGCTGCGCACGCTGGCAATGAGTTTTGTGAGTAATCAATTGAGTGAAACTCAAACGGAAGAAATTTCTTTAGGATTTGGATACCTGATGCGCAATATCAACATCGGCTTCCTCACGGGGGATAAAAAGCAGAAGAAGAAGAAAAATCAAACCACTCAAACACCACAAAATCAGCAGGGTGGCAATAATCGGCAAGGCGGTGGCGGGGGGCAGTTACAAAATCGGGACCTTGATATTCAATTCACCTTCTCCCTGCGCGATGACGTGACCTTCAATCACCTGCTGGATCAGGGCATTATTGAGCCTACTCGCGGAAACTACGCTTTGAATATTTCGCCTTCTGCCGAGTACAAACTCAATCGCCGCTTATCACTGCGCTTATTCTTTGATTACCGCCGCAATGTGCCTAAAACCTCTGCGGGATTCCCCCGAACAGACACAGCGGGCGGAGTCGTAGTGCGCTTTACGCTCAACTAAACCCATCAGCATCAGGAAATAGGTAAGTTTCCTGATGCTGATTATTCTGATAATCAAGAATTTAAAAATTAACACCAAATAATCACACCTCTTCTTTTTCAAAAAATGATATGACTGATTAAACCTTGAGCAAACTTGGCAGTCTATAGGCACATAAATCATTAGAAAATGGATATATTTTTGTTCAACTGAATAGCGACTATTCTCACTTCCTGTAGCCTCATTTCATCACTTAAAACTGTTCTAAACCATGAAAATCAATTTTAAACTGCCCTTTGGCTTATTGCTGGCACTAACGCTTTGCTCAATTTCCTCTCTATTTGCCCAGGATTCAAATACAGAAGCGGAAGAAACTGGCTTTCCTGGCGATCACTTTAGCCTGGAAGGCGCGCTGGAGCTTTTCAAAAAAGCGGCTTCACCAGAGGATTTTGAAAAACTACTCAATGATGAAAGTAGTAATGTGAACAACCTCGATCTGAATGAAGACGATGAAATTGATTACATCCGAGTAATTGACAATGTAGATGGAGACGTACACGCGATCGTGCTGCAAGTACCGATTAGCGAATCGGAATCGCAGGATATTGCGGTGATCGAAATTGAAAAACAGGGCGAAAACCAGGCTATTCTCCAAATCATTGGCGATGAAGATATTTATGGTGAGCAAATCATTGTAGAGCCTTTTGAAGAAGAAGTAAAAAGTAAAGGGAAAGGTCCTTCTTTTGATATAGAAATATACCGAGTGGTGGTCAATGTTTGGCTTTGGCCCTCCGTTCGTTTTATATATGCTCCGCTCTACAAGCCCTGGGTATCTCCCTGGCGCTGGCGTTATTATCCAAGCTGGTGGAGACCCTGGCGACCACTCGCATGGAGCACCTACCATATCAGAGTGAGACCTTATCGGGTAAATTATCATGTAGTGACTACACACCGCGTGGTGCATGCCCACAAGGTGTATGCGCCTCGTCGTACCAGTTCAAAGGTCGTACACACCAGAACAGCGGTTGTGCGAAAAAGCCCAAGAGGAACAGCCGTGGGTACGCGCAAAACGACTACTGTACGAGGAAAAGGTGGCAATGTAAAGGCTAAAAAATCTACCACCACGGTGCGCCGAAGGAGGAATTAAGGAAGCTTCCGCAATGGAAAAAAATGGCTCAGGATGAGTTACCTGAGCCATTTTTTTATGAAACCAATACCACTCATTTTTTTGTTTTACCTTTACGGAGCGAGGAGGACGTAAGCCTTCGCGCAAATCAATGACAGTTTATCAAATCATAAATTCTATTTTTACATGAAGCCCGGCATCCCGAAAGGCACTCGCGATTTTGGTCCTGAGCAACTCCTCAAGCGCAATTATATTTTTGATATTGTCAAAGCCGTGTTTGTAAAATACGGTTACCAGCCCTTGGAAACCCCCGCGATGGAGCTGCTCTCCACGCTTACAGGCAAGTACGGCGAGGAAGGAGATCGCTTGTTGTTCAAAGTTTTAAAACGTGGTGAAAAGTTGAGTGAAGCATTGGAAAAAAATCCAAGTGAAAATAGCCTGTCTGAAGAAGGCTTGCGCTACGATCTGACCGTCCCTTTTGCCCGATATGTGGTGATGCACCAGCATGAAATTGCCTTCCCCTTCAAACGCTATCAAATCCAGCCAGTGTGGCGCGCCGACCGACCACAGAAGGGGCGCTACCGCGAATTTTATCAGTGTGATGTGGATGTAATCGGCTCGGCTTCCCTGGTGTATGAAGCAGAATTGGTACAGATTTATGATGAGGTGTTCGCAACATTAAAAGTACCCGTTGTTATCAAAATAAACAATCGAAAAATACTACAAGGCATCGCAGAAGCGGCGGGGATTTCCGATCAATTTATGACGATGACGATTGCCATTGACAAATTGGATAAAATTGGAATAGATGGCGTGCGAAAAGAAATGCAGGAAAGAGGCATTGCAGCGGTTGCTATTGATAAAATTGAAGAAATTCTGACAGTGACAACACTAAGCCAACTCGAACCGCTTTTTGTGCATACAGAGACCGGGCTGAAAGGAATCGAGGAGCTCAAAACGTTTCATCAATATTTTGATACGACCCCGGCGGTCAATGAAGTCAAATTTGACATCACCCTTGCGCGAGGCTTGAATTACTACACCGGTTGTATTTTTGAAGTACAGGCAAAAGGCGTACAAATGGGCAGTATCGGTGGCGGCGGGCGATACGACGACCTAACGGGCGTTTTTGGCATGCCGGGCATGTCGGGCGTAGGTGTAAGCTTTGGCGCAGAGCGCATCTACGATGTCATGGAAGAACTCAAGCTATTTCCACAAGAAAATATGGCTTCGCTCAAGGTATTGTTCATCGCTTTTGATGACGCTACCCATCGCTACGCTTTTGAGTGTTTGGGCAAAGTGCGTGCCGCAGGTATCAATGCAGAGCTCTATCCTGAACCCACCAAGTTAAAAAAACAAATGAAATACGCCGATGACCGCAAAGTGCCCTATGTCATTCTGATTGGAACAGAAGAGATGAGCAGCGGGCAGCTTTCGCTAAAAAATATGGCAAGTGGCCAACAGGGAAAATGGGACATCGAAGGTATTATTGAGCAGTTGAGTTAATTTTTAGTTTTTTATTTTCAAAAAGGGGGCAGCTTTTCAAAACTTGGGGCACCTTACATCGCTATTGCCTTTTGCTCTGACCTTGCTGCCATTTCTTCCGCCCCAGCCCGATTTCAGTTGATTTTTTTCTTTTTTGTTGCTGTTTAATTGAAAAGGATTCACCTTCACTGCGAAGTAAAAATCGGTACTATCCAAATTAGCATTTTGAAACAAGCTTTTGAAATCCTCCGTTCCAAAGTAGAAAAATGCCAATCGAATCGCCATTCCTACTCGGAAATTTTTCCAATCGCGCCAGGAAACCGGTAAAGCAGCCTCCAGCCAGCGAGATTCCGCACGAGGCGTCAAAGCGAAAACGCTTCCCCTGCGCGCACCGATCTTACTGGGCTCAATGCCTTGTATGATGCTTGCATTCAGAAAAAAAGAAGGCAACACTGCCATATCTGCCTGCAAGCTGATTGCGGCGGGCATCCACATACTAAAAGCACTGTTTTGAAGAGAAGCGTTGGGGTCCCCCAGCAATTGATCACTAAATACTTGGGCTATCTCCGAAATATCTTCTACTCCTGTGAAATCACGATAAGCATTCATATCCAGCCGGGTAGAATCAGAAACACTGACTGCGTGCGCGGCCGCCGAACGATTGAATCGAAGCAGCCCTACATCCAGCAAAGAAGCACCAAATTTCCATTTATAAGCCCCTTCTTCTCCGCCGCCGATGGTAAAAACCGTTCCAATATCCACCGAAAAGCCGATGCCGTTACGCTGTGGCTGCCACTGAATACTATCCCAACCCGAAGAAGCAAAACCATAACGCAGGGCAGCATCTACGCCGCTCAGGGCATTGCCGCGCTCCTGGGTCAGGGTGAATGCCTGATCACTAATGGCATAAGCAGCTTCATATCCTTGTAGGAATTTAGCATTGATACCAATCCCGATGTCGCCATATTCTCCGATAATCGTTCGACCGTAATGAATTCCAATTTCACTCCAGGATACCAGCGTTGCACTCATTGGTTCCACTACGAAGGGCGCATCAAAGGGCTGGCGATTATATTCATAATAGCTTAAGGAACTGGGTACATCTCTGGCATTCAGCATGGCGCGTGCACGCGTAAATACGCCAATCGTATTTGCTTCGTTGAGTTTCACCAAAAAGGAAGGTCCCAGAATATTGGTAATCGAATGCACAAATTTTTTTTCTGCGCCGCTATAAAAATCCATAACAACGCTACCCGAAGGTGCAGGGGTATTTTCTTTATCCAAATCAGGGCGAAGCACCACCTCCGGCATGTTTTTAGCCAAGCTTATCACATTGGTATTTTCAAAAAAAGCATAATTATTGTCAAAAAATTGCCCGACTTCGATCAGGTTAACATCCCAGGCATACGGCAAAGTAATGGCATTGGCAGGATTGAGCAGCAAGCCGTTCACACCAGCATAGTTACCAATTCTGATGCCAAGCTGTTCTTGCGCCGATACGATGAAAGACAAGCAGCATAAGGTTGCTATTGAGATAAGGGCTCTCATAAAAGTAAGATGTTCACAGGTTATCAAATCTCAAGCACTGAAGAGTGCCAAAATTTTTGGTAAAAACACGATAATGCCTACTGCTATAGCGCCCAATGCAGTAATTAAAACACCAGCAGCGGCAACGTCTTTGGTCCTACCCGCCAGCGGATGAAAACCCGGCGACACCAAGTCCGTCAGATACTCCAATGCCGTGTTAAACGCTTCGGCGGCGAGTACTATTGCTATGGCAAGGCTCACCACACACCATTCCAAAACAGAAATTGAAAAAAAGAAGCCCGCCACAAGAACGATGCCCATTGCAAAAAGATGAATTAACGCATTGGGCTGATTGCTGAACAGGTCACACAACCCACTAAAAGCATACCTAAAGCTCTTGATATTTCGCTTCCACATAATTTACAACTGCTTGGTTTTTGAATTGAAAAGCGCCCACGATCCCTACCTGAGGGTTTGTGCTGCTGCTTATCGTTTCAAAACTAATACATTTGAAATGATTGGAATACAAAATATGGTCAAGTGGTTGATTAAAAACGGAAATATAGCCGTGCGGAAATGAAGGTTTTAAGAACCGCCTGCTGTCGGTCAACTCAGAATGCTGTTTGAGGAATTGTATTTCGGACGACCAGGGAACAAAGCCATAATGCCCAAACACGAAAAGTGGTTGCTCAATCCTTTTTAATTGATGGGCAAATGTTTTTACACTTTCCTGCGCTGTAGCATAAGTCTTTGCATTGTCTATAGTTTCAAAAAAAGAAGTGAAAAAGTGGAAGTCCTCTTGGATACCATCCCCCGAAAACTGTACAACACCTGCAATGCCCGAGGTATTTGGATAGTATAAACTTTTTACGTCTTTAAAGGGATGCTTGGAGTAAACCGTGATGGCGTGCCGACTCGAAGTGTCAATCGTGCAATGAAAATAAGGATAGCCACAGCAAGTGAAGAGGTCATTTACCTGCCCGACCTGTGATTGCGGAACACCCTGAACGGAAATTAAATCCGCCTCAATACGAAGCACGCTTAGCAATTCATCCTGGGCATTATCCTCCAATTTGAATTGTATTATTCTAAATACAGGATCATCTGTTGGCTGAGGGTTGGCGAGCGGTGATTGTATTCTTTCGTTCAAAAATAGACAAAGAGCCGTACAGGCAGCAAAGCTTACCATTGTCAATCGGATAGAACTAAAAACGAAAAATAGCATACCCGCCCCCAAATAAAGCAACGAAAGGAGCATAGCATGATCTTTCCACCATTTGAAAACAAAGCCTTCCAAGGGCAAGATACAAAAAAGTGCCCCGAAAATAATGGCAAGAGAGACAAGAAACTCATACCATAGTTGCTGTTGTGGTTTTACTAACATAAGCCTTACTTTTGCAAAGTACCAAGCAAATATGCGCACTTAGGGCAAGGTAAGGTTTGTGAAGATTCTCTAACAGAGGTGCTGTTGTTCTGAAAGTTGTTTGTTGGAAACCTTTAAGTTTGTGTTCGTGCTACAAAAATAGATAAAATACTGATAATTCACACAATTTTATTTTAATTTTCCTGCCAAAACGCAAGTTTCTTTTATGCGCGCCACTGCTCCATCGGGCGAAAAAAGTTCTATCCATATAATATAGATACCGATTCGGGCTTTTTCGCCATTGTCTGTATCGCCATCCCATTTAAAGCTGCCATTGGCCGCCAATAATTCATTTTGTACCAATTGTTTGACTAACCTGCCATTAGCATCAAAAATGCGGATCGTGGCGGTTTGCCCGATGCGTTCTAACTGATAATCAATCAGTAAAAAATCCTCAAAACCGTCGTTATCTGGTGAAAATCGCTTATTGGCGATACGGATCGTTTGGTTCAGGCTGCCGGTTGGTTCGGAATATTGAGAATTGCGATAAGTAGGCGTGGCATATCCTGCGGAAGCTGCCGCCGAATGCCAGCTGCTGCTGAGCTGCGTCGGCGCTTGGGGATTCAATCTTTCCAAAGACACCGCCCTTGTCTGTGTCAAAAGCGCAAAGTGCAAATCTTTGTTATAATCAAAAGAGTCAATGGTAAGCCCATCAAACCGGATCGTGACATTGCCCTGGTCGGAGTCGAGTGTGGGTACGGCGTTTTTAAGCAAATTACGAGGCTCAAGCACAGTGTAACGGCTCTGGATGTCCTCAGGGCTTTCAGTAACAACCACATAATCGCCAGGGGCAAGCAGAAAATCTGTGCTGATTTGCTCTGAGCCTGTACTTGTTGATTTTTGGGCGTTTATGATCTGTAAATTTTTGATATTCAAAACTTTATTAGAAATATTAAAAAACTCAATAAATCGCTTGCCGCCGATAGCCGGCTCATACAATACCTCATTGATGATTAAATCGCCAGGAGCGATTGGTTCTGCCAGTCCAAAAATCAAGGAATTGGAAATCCCAATTGGGTTGCCGAAACAATCCGTTATTTCAAAATTAAGGATGACCCTGTAAACCTGCCCTGGCTCAATCGGCTCAGCGAGCTCCAGCAAAACCTGTCGGTCAAGCGGCTGATCAATCTGACTTATCCGAATATTGCCACCTTCAAAAACATAATTTTGAGGATCGGATGCCGTAGTTGAATTTAAAGACTGGTTAAACTCCAGCAGCAAGGCAGTGGGGCTTTGCATGATAGCCCGAAGCAATTCAAGACTCGCTTCGTTTGGCAAGCCTTTCACTGAATTTTCCTGTCCGGGCGTTCCGCCTTTGGGATTAATCGAAGCCCGCCAATTGGCTGCGCAATCGTAACCTCTGTTAAAATCAATGATCTCAAGTGACCAGCCGCCTCCCGCTTTCTCATCATCCTGATACCAGGTGTCCTCGTAGAAAAGAGAAGCCAACAGCGCCCCTTCTGGGTCTGTCAAAATCAATTCATCGCCGCTATTGGTCAAGGAAGGAAAAGTAGCCACCGTGACAACATCTCCAAAGGTAGCAAAATCAGGCAGATCGGAGAGATCGCAAAGAATTACATATTTGCTGGGCAACAAAAGAAAAGGTGACAATTTTTGGGGGAAACCACCCGATGAAAAGCCAAAGCCCTCCAGTTGAATGACTTTGTCGCTTCGATTGTACAACTCAATCCATTCTACTACTGGCAGGCCAACTGCAGGCGTGGGGTCAGCAAAAATTTCGGTGATAACAATATCGCCAGGCACAGCGGCTTGGATATTGTAAAAAACAAAATCTGTAGTTTGTGTAGTAGCTGTATTTCCACTCAAATCCTGAACTGCGCCCACCGTTAGCTTATACAATTGCCCGTTGAGCAGAGGATTAGAGAGTTGCAGCACCACTTTGTTGGGTGCGCTCAGGTTAGCATTAATAGGTGTTCCAATTCCTTTGTCAATACTATAAAGGTCTTTATTATTGGCGATGCTGGTTGCCAGTGGTTCATCAAATGTAGCTTCTACAATCGTCTCAGAAATTGCCGCTGCCGACGACAGTACCGGAGGAGTCCTATCCTCAAAAAGAGGACTCACCCTCACATCATCAAAGAAAAAAGCCTCGCTGCGCGTGCTGGTGTATCGGCAGTAAAAACCGAAATAAGCGCCCAAATTATAAGTAACATCTACGGCAGTACCTTCTGCTTGAAAAGTATCACCGCCAGAATAATCTGCGAATAGCTGCCATTGCCCGGCTGCCGTCCGTACGACGCGCACCCGCGCCAGCACTGGATCACCGCCCACTGCGCCAGCTGTACCACTCAGTAGTAGGGTTGTATTGCTGCCGTCTTGCCGAAATAGTTCGATGGCATCGGTATTACCTGAAATCCCTCCAATTCTTAGAAAATAGCCGTTTTGATTTGCACTCAAATCCGGGTTGGAAGCAACTAAGTAAATCCTTGCAAAATTGGTAGTTGAAGTAGCAAATTGTAATCGGACGAAAAACTCCCAGGTTGTGCTATCCTGAAGAGCCGTAGGTGCCACTACATACAAATAAGACGTATTGGAACCGCTAGGATTCAAGTCTTTGAGCTGCAATTCCCCATTGCTTACCGCAAATCGGCTCGTATCTCCCAACCAACTGGGATTGGAACTAAAATTGCCATCATTGAAGTTATCAAGCAGTTGGGCGTGTAAATTTGCCCATAAAAGATTCGACAGGATCAAAAAAATTATCCGCTTCATACTTCCAAAAATAGCAATAAAGGTAGAATGCGCGTATATTTGCGCTTCTATTTTCTCATATATTTAAAAAGTAAAACCGGTAAAATAATTGTAAAATGAAAGTAGCCGTAGTTGGTGCAACTGGTTTGGTCGGTGGGGTGATGCTTCAGGTTTTGGAGGAGTTCGACTTTCCAATCAGTGAATTGCTTTTGGTGGCCTCCGAGCGTTCTGTAGGGAGCGAGTTGGAATTCAAAGGTAAAAAGTACCAGGTGATGGGGATGGAAGCAGCGATCCATGCAGCACCTGATATCGCTATTTTTTCAGCGGGTGGCAGCACTTCCTTAGAATGGGCACCGCGCTTTGCCGCAGTGGGTACCACTGTCGTAGATAATTCCTCCGCTTGGCGCATGGATCCCACAAAAAAGCTGATCGTACCAGAAATTAATGCACATACCCTTACTGCCGAGGATAAAATTATTGCCAATCCCAATTGTTCTACGATTCAAATGGTATTGGCGCTCGCACCTCTTCACAAAGCTTTCAAAATCAAGCGATTAGTAATTTCAACTTACCAGTCCATCACAGGAACAGGGATGAAGGCAGTGAAGCAGTATAATCTGGAGAAGAAAGGATTCGTGCCTACTGCCGAGGAGATGGCTTACCACCACCCTATTTTTGAAAACGTAATCCCGCAATGCGATGTTTTTTTAGAAAATGATTACACAAAAGAAGAGATGAAGTTAGTGAATGAAACCCGCAAAATTTTGGGAGATGACAGCATTCGGATCACTGCCACCACGGCGCGTGTACCCACCATCGGCGGGCATTCCGAATCAGTAAATATTGAATTTGAAAAGCCTTTCGAGGTGGCTACGGTGAAAAAAATATTACATGAAACACCCGGTGTGGTTGTACAAGACGACAAAGCGACGTTCCAGTACCCGATGCCTTTGCTGGCAAAAGACCGCAACGAGGTCTTTGTGGGGCGCATTCGCCGCGATGAATCTATTGATAATGGGCTGAATATGTGGATCGTAGCTGATAACTTACGCAAAGGCGCTGCTACTAACGCCGTTCAAATTGCAGCGTACTTGGTCGAAAAAAAACTGGTTGGAAAAAATACAGTTTTGGTATAACAGCATAAGATTTAAAAAGTACTTTGAGGAAGCTCAAAAGCATTTTTTAAATGAAAAAGAGAAAAAACGTCTAAAAGTTGGCGCTTTGATAGCCATTTTGTTAAATTTGAATGATAATCACTTACTTGCGATAGTTTTGCACAAACTTTGTTCACGAAAACAGGAATCTGATTTATGAAACCCAGGCTTGTACTGTGGGGAACCGACGCCCAGGACGCACGCGTACTGATTGCTTTGGAACTGCGACCGAAAGACAATAAGGTGAATGTTTACACTTTCCCGGAGCATGTCGTCACGGAAGAGTTCAATCAAAAAATGATGGATGAATGGCGTGATGGTGCCCTTCTTGATTTCCCCGAAGGCTATTTGATTACAGAGCGCGAATTGACGGTCTCAGACAGTTTATTGCCCGATGACCTCAAAGTGGAACGTGCTGATGTGGTACACCGCGCCCAATCAGAGTGGCATTTTATGGTGCTATCTTCCAAACTGAATGAATCCTACAACGCCGAACTGATGGACCTCAAAGAACGGATTGAAAAACTTGAATCCTACGAAAATAGTCTTTGGGATGAACTCAAAGGCTTTTGGGATAAAGTACAGGCCCAGGTGCGCGACCGGAATTTATTCAGGGAGCATGCCAATAATCTCCGCGACGCTACCAATGCGCTTTTCGCTAAAATGAAGGAAATGCGCAACAAATTGGATGAGGAATTTGACAAGATTTCTAAGAAAAATTTAGATGCCTTTTTAGAGAAAATTAGCAACATAGAGAAAAAAATTACTGAGGGTTTCCGACTCCAGCCGCTTTTTGATGAGCTCAAGGAATTGCAACGCACCTTTCGGGATTCGAAATTGAGTAGAGAGCACCGCGCCATCGTCTGGGAAAAACTGGATAACACCTTTAAAGCAGTGAAAGAAAAGCGATTCCCCGGCAGCAGCGATGATAAATCGCCGGTGGATCGAATCCAGCGCCGATACGAAGGTTTGCTCTCTGCCATCGAAAAAATGGAGCGTTCTATCAAACGGGATCGGGACGATCTGGATTTTCAAAATCGAAAAATCGAAACCACCGATGGGCAGTTGGAAGCTCAAATCCGCCAGGCGAAAATCAAAATGATCAACGAACGGATCAGCTCAAAAGAGGAAAAACTCAATGAAATGCTCACGACCAAGCAAGACCTCGAGCAACGTATTAATCAAATTCGGAGCAAAGAATCTGAAAAAGAAAAACGCGAGGAAGCCAAAAAAGCAGCACAGGATAAAATCGCACAGGAAATGAAGGCACGGGAAGAAGCACTGAAAGAGGATGCGGATAAACTGGCAAAAGCGGCAGAGGCAATCGTGGGTGAAAAAGGGAAGGATGCGATTGAATCAGAGGAAGTGGCAGCGGATAATCCGTCTTTGCTTGAGCAAATCTCCGACCACATAGAAGATGCGGTGGATACCGTCAGAGCGGTGGCAGAAGTAGTGGAAGAACGGATAGAAGATGCAGTGGAAACGTTTTTTGACAAAGATGATGCAGCGGAAGCGGACAATGCGGATGATGTACCTGCATCTACTACTGAAATGGCAGAAACTTCAACTGAGGCAGAAGAAGAAGAAAAAAAAGAAGACTAAATATTTTATTTCAAGGGAGCGGCATTTGCTAAATCGGAGTTAAATAACTGTTTTTCAAACATTTAACCTTAAATCGCTTCGATTTTTATCATTTGAAACAAATGCAATTGCCGAATCCTCATGGATTTTTACCGCTCAAAGAGCTTGTGGTGTCGTTGCCGCAAGCTCTTTGTTTTTACTTGTCAAGAAGAAAAATAAAAAAATTTTGAGGTAAAAGTCCAAAGTCAGAAAGATTAATTTTCACAAATTAAACAAAAAGAGTCAATAAAAATATGCAGAATCAAAGGATTTTGAGGAAAAAATATTTTTCACAATAGCATTTTTTTGTCTTTGTTCTAAGAAAGAAGTCCTTGCATATTTGTATCGTGATTAGTGAATAAATGAGGTGAGAGACAAAGCCGGTTAAAAGAATCGGTAAAAAAGTTGAATATGTTCATGGGATTATAATTTGTTGGTGGTAGGTCGTCCCGAACTTGAGTTCGGGACGATGCACACTTTTGAAAATTATATCTCGACAAAGATAAATCGCATCAAAAAAAGAAAGGCGAATTCCGGAAAATTCGCCCCCGATTAGGTCATGCTCATGGGATTATGCCTGCCATAGGCTAAGATTACAATTTGCTCAGGATAGCTAAAAATTTAGTATTTCAAAACATTGATGCGAAGATAAGCCAGATATCTGTCATATTCAAAAAAATGACAGATATTTTTTGGCGAAAATTTTTCAATGATTTTGGATATGTTCATGGGATTATAATTTTGGGAGTCGTACTATGAGAAGTACGACTTTTTTTTGCTCAAAAATAAAGCTCCTGCGCCAGCCGATAGGTGTTGGCATGCGCCTCGATGATATGGACAATTCGCTCGGAATATCCGCCGCCCATACTAACTGCCACCGGAATACCGTGCTGTTTGCAATTTTCAAAAACAATTCTGTCTCGTTCCTTACAGCCCTGCAAACTGACGCTAAGCCTTCCGAGCTTATCCGTTTCTAAAATATCCACTCCTGATAGATAAAAAATGAAATCAGGCTCAACAGAATCTATTAAGGCAGGTAAGGTATTGCGCAACACTTTCAGGTATTCGGCATCCGCCGTTTTATCGGGCAATCCAATATCAAGATCGCTGCGCTCCTTGCGCACAGGGTAGTTTTTAGCGCCGTGCATACTGAAGGTAAAAACGCGTGGATCGTTCTGAAAAATTTGCGCCGTGCCGTTCCCCTGATGCACATCCAAATCAATAATCAGAATTTTTTTCACAATACCCTGATGCAACAAATAATTAGCTGCGATGGCAATATCATTAAACACACAGAAGCCTTCTCCTCGATCCGAAAAAGCATGATGCGTTCCCCCCGCAATATTGAGCGCTACTCCGTGCTGGCGAGCGTACAAGGCACATTGGATCGTACCACCGGCAATAAATCTGCCACGCTGCACCAGCGTAGCCGACATCGGAAAGCCAATGGCGCGTACTTCCTTTGCCGAGAGTGCCTGCGTTTTTAGTTTTTCCCAGTAGTCTGCAGTATGGGTAAGAAGAATTGTTTCTTCACTGATCGGCAGTGGTTCAAAGAAATGCGCTTGCGTGACAGTACCCTCGTACAGCAACTGCTCCGGCAGTAGTTCGTATTTAATCATCGGAAAGCGATGCCCTTCTGGCAATTCGTACTTATAAATCGGATGGAAAGCAATTCTGAGCATGCAGGTAGCGGCATAAGTCCTTTGTCATTAACGCTTTCGTCTCTTTCTTGTTTAGAAATACCTCAATCCTATTGCGAAGTTTTGTAATAAGCGGTATTGCTGCAATACTTATTCCTCTTTAGCGCACTCTAAATTCCATTTGAAACCGAGGTAAAATTCCCGCCCGTGAATCGGTGAAAAAGCATAAGCTGTATCGAAATACCGGCTGAAACCGGGAGGTGTAGTCGGATCGTTAAAACCCACTAGCGGCGATATTTCCTGCCGGTAGTTAAACAAGTTCTGGATGCCGAGATACAAGTTAAAATTTCTGGAAAAATCTTTGCTCACTTGCACATTTTGAAAAGCAAAGGGGCTGGAGCGCGTAGGGCGCGGCTGCAGCAGCGGATTACCCTGCTCATCCAAATCGAATACTTCGGGTAATGCCATCGGGCCTGTAATGCGCAAAGTGTAGGCAAAAGTGATATGAGGCTTTTTCCAGCGATAGTTGGCGCTCAAAGTACCACTCCAATCCGGCGCGTATTCTATTTTGGAGGTACGAATATCCCCCGATTCGTCGGGCTCGGTTTGTGTGACACGCTGCAAGTTGAAGCCCGCATTGAAACTCAAAGGAAAAGTGAATTCCTGTGTCATATTCACGCCTAAACCCATCGTTTCAGCGTGCCCGTCGGTATTAGCATAAATAATTTTACCCGGTGTATCATAATCGGGTATGATTTTATTAGTGAAATAAGTGTAATAAGCTTCCAGGTCAATTGAACCCTGGCTATTGCCAAGTACAAAAACATGATTGATATTTAGCGAACCATTATAAGAGCGCTCCGGCTTTAATTTGTCCAGAATCTCTACGCTACGCTGCCCGGTGACAAAAGCGTGGTCTTCTGTAAATAAATTGACAACTCGAAACCCTGTACCAAAGTTGGTGCGCAGCGTCGTCCAGGTACCTGGTTTATATTTTAGATTCAACCGAGGTGAGAAAATCACCCCATGTGAAGTGTAATGATCTAATCGAGCACCGCTCAGCAATGTAATCTTTTTATTTACTTCCCATTCATTTTGAGCAAAAAAGCCAGGAATAAATTGACGGTCGGATGATTTTGTAGCAACGGTGTTATCGTCGTAAACTTGGTAGCGATTGGTTATACCTATCAGTAAATTACTCTTTTTTATAGTTTTATTCCAAACTAAATTAGCAAAAGCAATTTTTTGTACCGCTTTATAAAACGCGCTACCGTAATAACTATTTTGTAAATGATTACTAAAAGAATAATCTAACTTTAAATGTTTCGCCAGCTCATAAGTTCCAAACAACTCTGCCCGATTGGTATAAATACTTTCGCCGTAAACCGTGTCGCTGCCTCGGAGCTTTCGGTAATTGCGGTTTTCTAAAAATTCTTCCACGCCGTTGCGGCGGTCTTCGTAATAGTATTTACCGCTGAGTGTCCATTTTTTGCCGCTTTTGCGTGCTATGTCCCATTTTGTAAAAAAAGAATAACGATCTAAATTGATCATATCCCCGAAGCCATCCTTGTTCTCATCGTCAAAATCATTGATATAGGCATAATTTAGACCAATAAAACCTTTAGATTTTCCAATCTGGGGCGCAACAGCCAGGTTTCCAAAGGATTCCAAATGAGAAGTACCCATTATATCAACAGAAAAGAGAGCTTGCTTCGCCGGGTCTTTGGTGATAATGTTAATCACGCCCGCCACCGCCTCCGATCCATACAAGGTCGAACTTGGACCTTTGATCACTTCAAACCGATCAATAATCATATTCGGGATGCCATTCAAACCATACACTGCCGCCAGGTTACCATAAATCGGTGTGCCATCCATCAGCACAGCGGTATAAGCACCAGGTAAACCATTGATGCTGATGCTATTCGTGAAGCAAACACCACAAGCTACCACCTCCTGCACGCCATTGACCAATTGAATACTTTCGATAATTGAGGAAGAAGCGGTGGGCAGGTAGGTGTCCAATTGTTTGGCAGTGATCACGTCCACTTTGATGGGCGATGCACTTACATAGGTTGGCTTCATCGTACCGGTGACGACCACTTCGCGCAAACCGAGAATATTTTCTTCCAGCACGATGGGCGGCAGCACTACTCGCTCCCCTGATTTTAATGCCAATGTTTGCTCAAAAGATTGATACCCCAGCATTGTCACTTCTAGAGTGTAAACGCCCGCCGGCGCTTGTATCAAAAAGCTGCCTTTTTCATCTGTAACAGTACCCTGGGAAGTGCCTTTCAGTTGAATAAAAACAAATTCTAGCGGCTCGCCTTTTGCCAATACTTTACCTTCTAAGATTGCCTGTGCTTGCAAAGTATGGCAAATCAAAAAGCAGAGCAAAATTTGTAGGATTTTAACTTTCATTTTATGCCAGTTTTAAAATATATTTTTAAAAATACGAAATTATTTTTAGACTAACAAAAATTTTTTTACAAAAAATAAAATTGTATTGCTCAGCTTTTTGAGAACCAAGCAAAACATACTACAGTTGATACAAGAAAAATCTAAAATCAGGATTGGCTTTTACTGAAAAAATGGCGGGCAATATTGAGCGGACGAAGCGCATCCTGCTTCTTAAACTGATGATGCACCATCCGGTCGTTGATATTGCTAAGGGCTTGGAGCGCCTCGATGATGTAAGGTCCTTTGTTGAGCATGACACACTCAGCGCGAACCGACATAGCAGCGTCTGTGATCTCCGCCCTGGAAGCAATACCCTCCTTTGCCAGATTTTCCAATACCTGCGTTGCCCAAATAATAGGCACATGAGCGGCATCACAAATCCAAAGAATCTGCTCCTGCACCTCTGCGATACGTGTAAATCCGACTTCGATGGCTAAATCTCCGCGAGCGATCATCACCCCGAAATTGGGGCTTCGCATGGCAGCAAACAAAAGCGCCGGAAGATTATTAAAGGCATCTTGGGTTTCAATTTTGAGTACGATGGCAATATCCTCCCGCTCCAATCGCTTGAGGTGCTGCTGAAGTAAATACACATCTTCGGGTTTTCGCACAAAAGAATAGCCGATGATATCCGCATGTTGGCAAGCAAAAGGCAGTATGTCCAAATCCGCATCTGTCAAGGGTGGCAGCGTGAGGTCGGTTTCCGGAAGGTTAATGCCTTTGTCGGCGCGAAGGCGATTTCCTTTGGGTTTAGCCTGGGTGATCAACACATCAAATTTTTCGGCGCTTACTTTCACAAGGTGCCCTCCTATTTTTCCATCATCAAACCAAATGGGATCATTTACTTTTACATCCTCAAAAATTTCGGGCAGCGTGATAGAAATTTTAGCTGGTTCTAAAACCATTCCCAGGGCGCTTCGATGAGCATCTTCGCCAACTATATCTGCTTTGTAAACCTGCAAAATATCGCCTTTGAACAAGGTAATTCCTGCTGGTTTTAGCTTGTTCTTCTTTTTTTTCTTTTTGGTCAATTTAGGATTGACTTTGCCGGTGCGGAGCTTTGGCCCCGGTAAGTCCATATAAATCAGGCAGTTTTTATTCAATTCAGCACTCGCTTTCCTAATGTTTCCTATCATTTTTTTCCACTCCACCGCTGTATCGTGGCTGCAATTAATTCGGGCGATGTCCATACCTGCCTCAATCAGTTTTTTCACCAGGATGTAATCCGTTGAGGCCTCGGTAGGCATAGTCACCATGATGCGTGCACCAGAGCGATCGGAGAGGCCGAAAATAGAATTGGTGTTTTTCTGAAGTTGCTTTTTTCCTTTCGGATAATCAAAAGTAAAAGGAGTAGGAACTTTTTGGATAGATTCCCCTCCCAGCAAATGAAGGATGTGCAGCACATTATCCAGATTGACCAAGGTAAAACGCTCCGGATGGCTGATGGAAGAAATACCAAGCGTAGTGAGTTGCTCTTGTAAAGGACGCAGATCGAAAGTACGAAGACAAAGGTAGTGTACCAAGTTGCGAGCACTGTCGCGATGATTAGGGTGCAGTACCTCAAAAAAATCGGTAGAAATTGCATTGCTTCGGCTGATAATCGTTCCTCGGATAGTTTCCAGTTCCTTAATCAAAGAAGAGAGGCTTATTTGATTGTCAGTCATAACCTGATTTTGTGATATATAACACTACGAACGCTGTATTGGGCTGAAGTTATCCAAAAATTAGAAAAGCAATCAATGATTTTTATGCTTTTGTGGAAGTGATTTTTATTGAAAAATCAACGGATCATAGAAGTATCTCTTTGGGAAAAGCATGTATGGAGAAAATTTTGTTGAACAATTTACATTTTTTTTTCAAAAAAGAAAAAAGCGTTTAAATTAGCTCATTAGTTTACTAATGCACATTTTTACGCTCCTGCCGCCGGTTAGGACGGCAGGGCGTAGTTTTTTTTGTTATCCGCATTTCTTTAGGCAGTTGCCAGCGAAGTGGATTTGGAGGTAGCCAGCGAGTAAATCACCAAGCCAAAGCCAATCTTATTGACGGCATCACCGATGTTGTAGATAACATCTAGTGCTTGGATACTCAGTACACCACGCAACAAACCATCTGTTTCGATTGCCATGTAGCCGATCGGGTAGATCGCCCAGCCCACCAGCACAAACCACGCCAGCGTGTTGAATGCTTTTTGCAGGTGTGGGTCGTTGGAGTTTTTGGACAGACGCTTGGCAGAACCTGCCCACACTTCGTACAATACACCCACATAACCAATTGTAGAAATAGCACCCCACACTGCACTGCTTCCACGGAATGCCGTTTCGCCGAGGTAGCCCGTTACGAGCATGAACAAAGAGTAGATAATCATTTTCCACATCAAGCCTTGCGTGGCGCCAAAAGCCTTGAGGATCAGGTAGAATTCTACGCACATCAGCGGTACAGTCAGCGTCCAGTCAATGTAACGGAATTCAGTCGGCGAAGTGCCGTTTTCAGCCCAGAAACCTCTCATGTAAAAGTAGTGTACTGCAGCAATACCCGTGATCAGACCCGATACCAGCATCGAATCTTTCCATTTACCTTCTACGCGCGTCATTTGCACGAAGAAGAAAACAGTAGAGGCAAGCATCGCCATAGAGCCAATAAAAAAGGTGAAACCAACGTAATCACCTGACTTTAGAGTGGCTAAGAAAAGTGTTTGAAAGTTTGCCAATGCATCCATAACATTTAAGTTTGTTAAATATTTGTTAAATAATGAATTGTAAACAATAATTATAATTTTTAGTTTAAATTTTTTTCATCTTATCAACTTGAAATTAAAATAAAAAGCAAACAAATCCATATATTACAGAATAATACATGGCTCCACAAATTCAACTGGCACGATCAGGCCTCTTTGGAGCTGTTTCCTTGTACAATAGGTCCATCAAAATCATATGTGGCAGTGTTACTATTGCAATAAAAACGAAGAGCAAGCCGATGCCCAGCATCCCCCCACTACTGTAAAACCGCAGCGCATATAAAAAGACAATGACTGCCGTTGCGATTAGAGTCAAAGGCAATGATTGTCGGATATAGTTTTTCCAGTTATAATCTTCTGATCTTTGCTTGAAAAAATGAATCTGATCAGCGATAGAGCCAATTGAATGCCAGAATACAAAGTAAATAACAAAGCCCAATAGCAAAGGGGTGCTGATGAACATTAAACCAAGGACGAGTAAGTTTAGCGTTTCTTCCCATAATTGCTGGGCAGTAATGCTTCGCCTTGACTTTAGGTATATTACAAGGAAAATATTACTTATCATCAATCCGATGCAGATGATGTACCGAAGGGATAATGCAAGCACGGGTGGTTGCGCCCTGATGATTTCTGCAATGATATTCATAGCGGCATCGTAATGCCAAAAAATAGGGAACAACAAAACAAAGCTACCCCAAATAAAAAAGGTATTCTTTTGGAATGACTTATTTTCAAAACTAACGTAGTTCCAGTTGGATTGACCAAAATGATATGCTGATAGGAGTAAAAAAATACCAAGCGCCCCTATGGGTAAGAGCCACCAGATCAAACCGTAGACACCCATGAGTAATAGGTAGCATGCATAGAATTGAATAAAGCGATCGGCACCAAGGAATTTTTTGTGAAGGTTTAAAAAAATTAGATGATCGGTTGCCCCATGCGGAAGTCCTAACAATACAATGAATACTACTGCCAGCGGTAATTCTATGGCTGTGATTAGATGAGGAAATAGAGCTGTGAGGGTGCTGAAAAACAGCGCAATTATCTTTGCCGATCGGTACAATATGGGATATCGCTCTATCATTTGAATCTCCTTCCTATTATCGGTTGTAAAGTAGGTACTGTATTTTGTTGGTATTTCCATTTCCATCCATATATGCGCATCAGCGATCGCAGGAAAGGTTTAAAAGGGAGACTAAGCAGAATACTCAAGTCTTGCCAGATATCAGTTGCCTCATCCAAAAATTTTAATATAGTGCTTATTCTATTATTTTGAAACAAGCGAGTGAAAATTTCTTGAACCTGATCTCCTTCTTTTTCCATAATATCGAGTAATAATTGGTCGTAAAATCGAAACCGTCTCTTCGAAGGCAAAGAAAGGAAAGGAGCGCCCGTGCTCTCCAAACATCTTGCGAGTAGCTGGGTTTGCTGCTGAATACGCAAAAAAGCATAGCCAGTTGTCGGTTTGACTGCACCGCCAGGAGTGCCTATGTAGATTATTTTCTGGCTGGCTGGCTTGGGCAAGGGCACATCCGCCATCGGAATAACGCCTTGCTCGGTTTCTATAATTTCATAATTTTCTATCTGTAGCTGATTCTTGATATAATACCTCAGTTCCTGTTCGTAGCTTCCTTGGGGTTCTAATCTTTTTGAGAAAATAGTGTATTCCACTAAGGCCTCTTTTGGCGAAAATGGCAACACATAGAAAAAACGTGTATTCCCGCATTGCTGGGTTCTAAAATCCATTAATGTAGCCGTGCTTGCATCAAAAGCCGGCATCGGCGTTTTGATCACCCATCCCCGAAAGTGCTGTAATAAAAAATGTTTATTTTTATTTTTGTTTTGCAAATTTTGCCAATCGAAACAGCTGCTGAAAACCCACTGGGCGCGATAGGTCGCTCCATTCGCTACTACAAAGGGGCCCTGTTCATCTTCTGCTACCAGCGAAACAGTAGCCTGAAGCCATTGGAAATTAGAGCAAGATTGGATAGCATTTTTGGTGAACCGATAGAAATCATCACTACGGATCAATTTATAAGTCCCTTGCTTGAGATCGTATTGTTGAAAACTTTGAGCATTGTGGAATGAGAGGAACTGCCATTTTTTGCTTACAATCGCGTCAAAAGCAGTGGGCTGATTTGTCCAAAAACACCACGTGCGGTCGTTTTGTATTTTTTCTGCTCGATCAATAATTAAGACCTTAGCTTTTGCCAATTTGCTTTTACACAGGTAATACGCCAAGCTTAGCCCTGCACAACCCCCGCCCGCTATGATGTAATCGTAGTTTTTCATTTTGTTTACTAATGCACAATTGAGAAATTAATAAGGCAAATCTCTTAGCCGACAATTTATAATTTCGCCAAAACTACTAATACGGAATTATTTTCTAAAAAATTTGATTTAACTTGAGGCATTGGAGTTAAGACAAAATAAGAGGAAAGTTGTTTAAATTTTTGTCTATTTCCTAAAGAAATATTGACAAAACTCATTGCATGGTAGGTAAAATATCAATTGTATTGCCTGTCTTTTTTATTAGCTTTGGAAGAGTTAATCATTGGATTACCAATTAATTGCAGCTATGATTATCACAGATCATAAAAAAATAAAAGACATTCAGGTGGAGTTCAACCAACTGTTTCCGCATTTGAAGCTGGAATTTTATGCGCATGGGCATCAACCGGGCGGAGGTTCTCCCGTGCAAGAACAATTGGAGCAGAGCAAAACCATCGGGGAGGTACGCCGTGTACACAACGAAGGAGATTTTAGTGTTACTGAAACGATGAAAGTACGCGAGTTAGAGCAGCTTTTCCAGAAAAAATATGGCTTGAATGTACAGGTTTTCCGAAAATCTGGAAATATCTGGATACAAACCACCTCAACAGATAACTGGACTCTTGCCGAGCAAAATCGCAAGGGAGGCTCTTCTGAGGAGGCATTTATTGAAAAATATGGCGCATAGCTTCTTTTTGCTCACCCAAAATTTCCTTCTACATAGTTTTTGGTCAGTTCCTGCTGTGGGTGTTCAAAAAGCTGTTTGGTTTCGGTGTATTCTATCAATTCGCCGAGATACATAAATGCCGTAAGATCTGCTACCCGTTGGGCTTGCTGCATATTGTGGGTCACGATGACGATGGTATAATTTTTTTTCAACTCCAACATTAGTTGTTCTACCTTGATAGTGCTGATAGGGTCTAAAGCAGAGCAAGGTTCATCCATAAGCAACACTTCAGGCTCAACGGCTACAGCACGCGCAATGCACAGCCGCTGCTGTTGCCCTCCGGAAAGTGCAAGGGCTGATTTGTCAAGATTTTCGCTAACCTCTTCCCACAGATAGCTACCCTTCAGTGCTTTTTCAACTGTTTCTTGTAGCCTTTTTCGATTGCGCTCACCATTGATTTTTAAGCCATAGGCTACATTATCGAAAATAGATTTTGGGAAAGGGTTGGGTTTTTGGAATACCATCCCGATTTTTCGCCGAATATCTACCACATCTTTGTTTGAAGCATAAATATTTTCTCCATCCAGCAGGATTTCGCCTTTTACTTTGGCTTCTGGCGTAAGATCGTGCATGCGGTTCATTGCTCGTAGCAGGGTGGATTTTCCACAACCCGACGGTCCGATCAGGGCAACAATTTTATTAGCAGGAATTTCCATGTTGATACCCTTCAGCACTTCTTTGTCGCCATAAGAAAGGCGCATATTTTTGACAACTAATTTGCTCATACTTAATGCTTATTCAGACTTTTATATCTGTATCGAATAATAAATGCAATGATATTTAAAATAAAAACCAAAAACAGTAGCACCAGCGCTGTGCCATAGGCAATCGGGCGTACTTCTGCGATAGCATGATGTTGTGTGGACATGATGTACAGATGGTACGGTAGGGCCATAAATTCACCATTAATACTAGCTGGTAAATACCGCAAGTAAAACGCTGCCCCCGTGAAAAGAATAGGCGCAGTCTCTCCTGCTGCACGCGAAAGCCCCAGAATAGCTCCTGTGACAATACCCGATACGGCGCTTGGCAATACATTGGTACTGATGGCTTGCCATTGGGTGGCACCCAAAGCCAATGCACCTTCGCGATAGGCGTGCGGAACATTTTTCAAAGCCTCTTCAGTGGTGGTAATGATGTATGGCAAGGTCAGCAAGCCTAAGGTAAGACCCGCAGAAAGAATGGAAGTACCCAACTCCAGCCCTTGTACGAAAATAGCCACACCAAATAAGCCATAAATGATAGAAGGTACTCCAGCCAAGTTGCGGATCGCTGCACGAATCAAGCGGGTGATGAAACTGTCGGTTGCATATTCACTCAGATAGATAGCGGCAGCAATACCAAGTGGAATGGCAAATAGGGCGGTTGTAAGTGTAACAAAAGTAGTACCGATGATCGCCGGAAAAATGCCACCTTCGGTCATCCCTTTTCGAGGAAAGCCAAATAAAAAATCGCTACTCAGGATACCCCCTCCTTTGGAAATGACATCAAAAATGATCAAGCCCAGAAAAAACAAAACCACCGCCACAAAAAAAACCAGCATTCCTAAGCCCAGTTGTTGTGTGATATTTCGTTTTGTATTCATTTTTTAGTTTTAAAAGTCCGTGAGCAGGTAGTTCTTATAGCTTGATTAAGCTTTGTAGCGATACCTTGCTGCAATATTCTCAGCAATGAGATTTACGCCCAAACTCAGTAAAAACAATACCGTACCCACTGCAAAAAGGCTGTAGTAGTGCGTCGTGCCATAAGGAACTTCCCCCAATTCAATGGCAATAGTAGCCGTCATAGTGCGCACAGGGTCAAAAAAGCTATCCGGCAAAGCACCGGCATTGCCAGTAGCCATCAGCACGGTCATGGTTTCGCCAATGGCCCTACCCATGCCAAGTATGATGGCAGCTATGATGCCAGAGTAAGCCGCCGGAATGACAACCCTGATGAGGGTCAGCCAGCGATTGGCACCGAGCGCATAGGAGGCTTCTTTGAAACTATTGGGTACCGAACGGATCGCATCTTCTGCTACTGTAATAATGGTCGGCAAGGACATGATGGCCAGTAAAATCGAACCATTTAGGGCATTCAAGCCATTGCTCAGCCCAAAAACTTTGGCAATAAAGGGTCCTACGATTACAATCCCAATGAACCCGACTGCCACAGAAGGTATTGCCGCCAGCAGTTCTATGGTCGGTTTTAAAATATCTCGCACAGATGCCGGTGCGATCTGCGCGAGATAAGCAGCCGTACCGACGCCCAATGGAATAGCGATCAGCATCGCCCCCACGGTGACCATAAAGGTACTCAACACCATTGATAGAATACCGTAAGAAGGCTCCTTGTAGGCAGAAGGATTCCAGTTAGTACTAAAGAAAAAATTGGTAGGATTTACTTCTGCAAACATTTTTATCCCATTGAAAAGTAGCATTAGAAAAATGCCGAGTAGAATTAACACGGCAATCGAAGCAGCAGATAAAAATAAGATCCTAAGGGCTTTATCAGTGAGGTGTTTAGTTGGCATATTAAAAATTTAGAACTTCTGAATTAGCTTCCCAGTATTGTTTGGGAACGGGGAAAAAACCACTTTCTTGCACAACTTTTTGCCCCCCTTCGCTCAAGCAATAGCGCATGAAGTCTCGCAATTTCCCTTGTGGTTTATTATTCGTGTATTGAAACAAAGGACGTACCAGGGGGTAATCCCCATTGATAATATTTTGAGTCAGTGCAGGCGAATAGGCAAGATGCTGCTCGTCTTTTTTTACTTTCAAGACCTTGATCCCTTCTGTCACTTTGCCATTTTTATCAACAACATAGCCAACGCCTACATAACCAATGCCGGCAGGGTCATTTTTGATCCCTTCTACGATTTGCGCATTGCCGTTCATTTGTTTGAGCGACCGCGCATAATCTGCTTTCAAAATATTTTCTCTAAAATAAACGAAGGTACCGGAATTGCTCTGACGACCATACAACGAAATCTCCATATCTGCTCCGCCTACTTCTTTCCAGTTTTGAATTTCCCCCCGAAAAATTGCACTAATTTGAGCGACACTAAGGCTGTCTACACTCGATTGCCTATTGAGCACTAAAGCGATGGCATCTACGGCAAATACAACAGGCATGGGCTTTACGCCTCTTTCATTAGCTAAGGCAATCTCTTCTTCATTCATCGCACGCGAGGAGTTGGCGATCTGTGTTTTTCCATTGATCAAGGCAGCAATCCCTGCACCTGAGCCCCCGCCAGTCACCGCAATAGAAACATAAGGGTCGGTTTCCATGTAATTTTCCGCCAACGATAAGGCCAGATTGACCTCGGTATCAGAGCCTTTGATAATCAAGTTTTCTACATTTTGATAGCGCTCACTGCAAGCGATCGTGCTGCTCAGCGTCCAAAGTAAAAGATACCATCTTAGCTTGCTCATCGTTTGCTGTTTTGTTCAAATATCCTCTTCTATCAAACCACAAGGCATTTTACGCCGCTTAAATTAAGTGAAAATTAAACAAAGTTTACTTTATTGTAAACTTTTTTAAACGAGGTACAAGCGGCTGATAATCAATCACAGGCTGTTTAAATTAAAATAAAGGCATCCATCGTTTTGGGTGCAAAATGATATCCGTCCTGCCGCTGAAATCAAAATACCTAATATTAGGTATGCAAATCCTAAAAATAGGTAAATTTCGCTAATAGTGATATTTATCAATGCTCAGAGAAAACAAGGTATCTAAATTTGATGTTAAATTTGAAACAATTAATTTAGATTAAATCAAAATAATTTTTCGTGGTTGCGACTTTATCTGCAGGGAAACAATGCTGGATGCTCAAACCGGGCATGAAGGGTACGATCTACTACTTTTCGGACGAGCAAGTAGGAAGCAGATTGCTTACGATGGGGATTTTGCCTGGTAGTAACATCGAAGTGGTACGCAAAGCGCCATTAGGCGGCGGCATATTTGTCAAAGTAGATGGCAATTATTTGGCTTTACGCAAACAGGAAGCAGCATCTATCATTCTAAGATGAGTGTAAGAAGCACCTCGCCAAAACCTTTCACTTTTGCGGTAGTAGGCAATCCTAACTCCGGCAAATCTTCCACGTTCAATCAACTCACCGGTTTGCGCCAAAAAACGGGCAACTTCCCTGGCATTACAGTTGATAAAAAAACGGGTACTGTATTACTGCCTAATCATCAGGAAGTTACTCTTATTGATTTTCCAGGGACGTATAGCTTTTACCCTACTTCCCAGGACGAGCGGATCGTAGCACAAACTTTCTCCAACCCTGCTGATCTTGACTTTCCAAATGCAATCATTTACACCGCCGATGTATCCAAACTGGAGAAGCACCTCCTGCTTTTTTCGCAAATAAAAGACTTGCACCTGCCCGTAATCCTAACACTCAACATGGCCGATGTAGCAGATAAAGCGGGTTATGATATAGATTTCAAGTATCTATCGGAGCAATTCGGAACGAAGGTTTTATCCGTAAGTGCTCGCACAGGCGAAGGAATGGATGCTTTGAAAAAAGCAATGCAGGAAGTGGTGGAGCAATGCGAGCAGATCAAAGCTTCCAATGGGGTATCCTCATTTTCTGATAGCCAGCAAAAAGCGATTGATATTGTAAAAAATATTATTCCAATACAAAATGACTTCCAGGCACTTCTGATCGCGCACCACCACGATTGGCTCCCCTTTCTGGAAGCGCCGCAGCGGTCGGCAATCCATGCTCAAATCCAGGCAGCTGGTTTTCATAGCCTTCGGCAGCAGGTGGACGAAACCATGCGCCGTTTCTCTCATTTTACACCTATTGTACAAAAAGCGATGCGGCATACCAAAGCTGCAGCTCGATCTTTCACGGAGATGATAGATGCCGTTTTGACGCACCGCGTGCTGGGTGTAGTTGTTTTTTTTCTGATCATGATGTTGGTATTCCAAGCGATTTTTGCCTGGGCGGCGTATCCAATGGATTGGATCGAAAGTATTTTTGCGGGGACGGGTGATTGGCTGAAATATATACTGGGAGCAGGGTGGCTATCCAGTTTGTTGGCTGATGGCATCCTCACTGGCTTGAGCGGAGTGCTGGTGTTTATTCCCCAAATTGCGATTTTGTTTTTGCTGATTTCTATTTTGGAAGAAGTGGGGTATATGGCAAGGGTTGCGTTCTTGTTTGATCGCCTCATGCAATTTTTTGGCATGAACGGACGCAGCATAGTTGCGCTCATTTCGGGCGGAGCTTGTGCAGTGCCAGCTATTATGAGTACTCGTACGATCAGCAATTGGAAGGAGCGGCTCATCACGATCATGGTCACGCCACTCATCAGTTGTTCGGCGCGCATCCCGGTTTATGTAGCCTTGATAGCTTTTGTGATACCTTCTCAAAAGGTTTGGGGTGTTTTTGATGCGCAAGGCTTGGCATTCATGGGGCTATATGTACTGGGCATCATAGGTGCTTTGCTTGTCGCTTTTATTTTCAAATTGATTTTAAAAACAAAGGAGCAGAGCTTCCTGATGCTGGAATTGCCAGAATATCGAATACCGGTGCTACGCAATGTGTGGTACGCTGTTTGGGAAAAAGTAAAAACGTTTGTCACGGAAGCTGGTAAAATTATTATTGTCATTTCGATTATTCTGTGGGCGATGGCGAGTTTTGGTCCAGCGGGCCGTATGGCGGCAGCCAAAACCAAAGCAGAGGCAATCGCCGAAGAACAGCAACTGGACGCTACCGCACGAAGGAATCTGGTAGCTGCCTATGAAGTGGAGGCATCCTATGCAGGCATCGTTGGCAAGTTTATAGAACCCGCCATTCGCCCCCTTGGTTTCGATTGGAAAATCGGGATTGCATTGCTCACGTCTTTTGCAGCCAGAGAGGTGTTTGTCAGCACGATGGCTACCATTTATAGCATCGGGAAAGACAGCAATGAATTCTCGCTGCGCGAGCGCCTGGCTCAAGAGCGCGATCCGATTACTGGAGAAAAAGTTTACAACTTTGCTACTTCTTTATCGCTGTTGCTGTTCTATGTATTTGCCATGCAGTGTATGAGTACCCTGGCGATAGTGCAGCGCGAAACCAAGAGCTGGAAATGGCCCATCTTGCAATTTGCTTTTATGAGTGCGCTGGCTTATCTGAGTAGTTTTTTAGTTTATCAAATTTTTGCGTAAAGCGAGTGTCAAGCATCAAAATCTACGATGACTTGTTTCGTTTTAGGGTGCGATTGGCAAGTCAAAATAAATCCAGCGGCTATTTCATCCGGTTCTAAAGCATAATTGACATCCATTTCTACCTCGCCTGCCACCAGTTTGGCACGACAAGTACAGCAAACGCCCCCTTTGCAGGAAAAAGGCAGCTCAGCACCTGCTTTCAATGCCGCCTCCAGAAGGCTATCTCCTGATGAGAGCAGCGGAAATTCAAAAGTATTGGTGTCTAAAATAATCTTGATTTGAGCGACAAAGCCTTCCTCTTGTTTTTGCCTGGGCTGCTGCGGAACCGATAGTCCCGTGGTGAATAATTCTACGTGAATTTTTTTGCGTTCTATGCCCCTTTCGAGTAGCAACATTCTGATGGCTTCGTTCATTTCTTGGGGTCCGCAAACAAAAAACGCATCTACAAATGTTATATCTATCAATTTTTCAAAAAAAACACGACACTTCTCCGCTGTAATTCTACCAGTGAATAATTCGCTTCCATTAAATGCCCCACTCAGGACGTGATGCACGCTCAAGCGCCCGAGGTGCAGATTTTTTAGCCCTTCAATAGTCTCCCTGAAAATGATAGACTCCACTGTTCGATTGCCATAAAAAAGGGTAAAATAACTGTGCGGTTCTTTTTCTAAAACAGTTTTCAAAATAGACAAAATAGGCGTAATGCCACTCCCAGCAGCAAAAGCGACGTAGTGCCTTCCATCGCCTGCCCCCAAATCATCAGCGTGAAAATGCCCCATGGGGGTCATCACATCCAGGATATCGCCCACCTTCAATTGCTCGTTGGCAAAGGTAGAAAAACGACCGCCTTCCACTTTTTTGATGGCTACCCGAAGCTCCCGATCTGCCGGGCTACTGCAAATGGAATACGACCGCCGAACCTCCTCTCCATCCAACACTGTTTTCAAAGTCAGATATTGCCCTGGTATAAAAGCGTACGCTTCCTGTAGTGCATCGGGCAACTCAAAGGACAGCGATACGCAGTCTGAGGTTTCTTGGCGAATATCTTTGATCCGAAGGGAATGAAATTTGGGTGCCATAACAGGATAAAATGCTCGAAAATTACGAATGAACGTTCGTTTGCAAATATACAAAAAGAGTACTATACAAAAAAGGAAAGGTGTATCCTAATCCTTTCAGAATACACCTCCCCTATTGCTATCGCAATAAATTCAAGATCAGCTCATAGCATTGACATGGCGCATCAGGCTACTTTTCAGGTTAGAAGCTTTATTTTTGTGCCAGGTACC
This sequence comes from uncultured Saprospiraceae bacterium, assembly GCA_964526645.1. Classification (GTDB taxonomy): domain Bacteria; phylum Bacteroidota; class Bacteroidia; order Chitinophagales; family Saprospiraceae; genus JADJNW01. The sequence continues at coordinate 116,428 of CAZGJN010000006.1, read as the reverse complement.
GCGCTTCGCCAATTTATCTATCATACTGATTACTTTAGGCAAAAACTGCTCTGCCTCAGATTTCTCAGGCAGCTCGCGCAATTTTTTGATTGCTGTACGAGTAGATTTTTTGTAGTACCGGTTGCGCAGGTTTCTTTTTTCATCTTGCCGAATCCGCTTTAATGCCGATTTATGATGTGCCATTTTTACTGACTATTTTTCTTACTAATATGTTACGATCAATTTTGGCGTGCAAATATATGGTTTGTTTGGCAAATTTGTAAAGTATTTTTCCAAAAAAATAAAAAACATCTACAAAAGCAAGCGCCCCTGCAACTGTGAAGAAATTTTCCTCTGCTTTTCTTGTGTTGTAAGAGCAGACCTTAGCCCCCTAAAGCGGAACAAGGAAGCCGCAGCTCAGGGCAAAACCCTAATTTTTTATTTTTTCATCCACTACCGGAATGTCGTACAATTGCGTAAGGCCCCTGCTGTAGCGCGCATCTGCAAAAATCTGCCCGAATCTGGTATGAACAATAAGCCCAGCAGCCGCGGTAGCCCCTACTTCCCGTCGCTCATATGATGGAGCAAAGATGAGGCAACCGATTGTTAAAAGGGGTTAACAGTAGTCATTGTTCTCTTAAAAAGAAGCCTTGTAGTACACAATTTAGTGAAAAATCTCTAAATTAAATTGAGCTACGCTTGGTTAAATCTCATAACGAAACTGATCGCTGCTTATAACAAGCGGAAGTAAACACGGCAAGAGAAAAATTACCGCCACAATCATAAAAAAACAGGGGCAACGTAAAACGCTGCACCCTGTATAACCCCAAAAAACCAAATGAAAACAATCTACATATGAATGCTCTTTTCAAATACGCTTCGAAAGAGTATTGATTTTTCCTTTTAAAAAAAAACAATTACTTCTTTAAAGAGTTGTATTTCTAACAAATAATTAACGCAAAATTAACAACTAGTTTCAAAAAAAGCAAATTAATTTTTTCATAGCTTAAACTGCCATGCAAATAAAAAACTTTTGCACGAAAAAATCATCTCTTTTGATCATTTTTTTTCATTTGCTAAAAGGTAAAAAGTTTTGTCATAAAATGAATGATGGAGTATGTTATTGTTGTTACATCTAACAAAACTCAACTTTATCTTCACCGTCATTACAAAACAAGCCCTAAAATATTCAAGTTGATCTATTTTTCTCAAAAGCAAGCGCTTTGTAAATTTTTTATGTCACCATTTAATTTCTGTAGTTTTGCAAAAAATTAGCTAAAACGCCTTGAGTAAATCCAAAAAAACTTTCTTCTGCTCGAATTGCGGCAACGAATCCCCCAAATGGCTCGGCAAATGCCCCGCTTGCGGAGAGTGGAATACTTTCCGGGAAGAACTTATTTTTAAAGGAGAAAGCCCCGACGAGAAGCGGCGCGTTTGGAAGGATACCAATAGCAGTCGCTTAGCTGCCAAGCCCGTCCTTATTGATGATATTGTGGCAGGCAATACCCAGCGTCTAATCACGCCCGACAAGGAGTTGAATCGCGTCTTAGGCGGTGGCATCGTCAGTGGGTCGCTTGTGCTCATTGGTGGGCAGCCTGGCATCGGTAAGTCCACTTTGATGCTGCAAGTAGCTTTGAGTGTCAATGCAAAAGTACTCTACGTGTCGGGCGAAGAATCGGAGGAGCAAATCAAGATGCGTGCAGAACGCATAAGTAACGAAAAATCAAATTGTTATATATTGACAGAAACGAATACTACGAAAATCCTGACCCATGCACAGGAATTGAGCCCTGACATGATTGTGATTGATTCGGTGCAAACCCTTGCGTCTCCTCATATTGAAAGCACTTCTGGCAGCATTTCCCAAGTGCGCGAGTGTGCAGGAGAGCTCCAACGTTTTGCCAAAGAAACCAATATTCCGGTGTTTATCATCGGGCATATTACCAAAGACGGTTCGATTGCAGGACCAAAGCTGCTGGAACATATCGTAGATGCGGTTTTACAATTTGAAGGCGACCAGCATTATACTTATCGGGTGCTGCGTACTTTGAAAAATCGCTTCGGTTCTACCGACGAACTGGGTATTTATGAAATGCAGTCCAACGGCTTACGCGAGGTTGCAAATCCTTCAGAATTGCTTATTTCACAGAAAGATGAGGATTTGAGCGGTAGCGCTATCGCCGCCACGATGGAGGGGCTGCGCCCGATGCTCATCGAAACGCAAGCGCTGGTGAGTCGAGCGGTGTACGGCACGCCCCAACGCTCGGCAACGGGCTTTGATTTGCGCCGACTCAGTATGCTACTTGCCGTGTTGGAAAAACGCGGGGGCTTTCCTTTTGGTCAAAACGACGTATTTCTGAATATTGCCGGAGGCATTCGCGTGGACGACCCTGCGATTGACCTGGCGATTGTAAGCGCACTGATTTCTTCGTTGAAAGATATTGCGATTCCCGACAAATACTGCTTCGCAGGCGAAGTGGGGCTTTCGGGTGAAATTCGAGCGGTGAATCGCATCGAGCAACGCATTCAGGAAGCAGACCGCCTGGGATTTAAACAAATATATATTTCAAAATACAATATCAAAGGATTAGATTTTAGTCGTTATAAAATCCAGGTAAAGCCGATTGGCAAAATAGAGGAGTTGTATAAAGCGTTGTTTGAGTAATGAAAAACGCCCTATGAGCCTTACACTCGCTGCCCTGATGGATTTACTTCGCTTTATCGTGATTGCCCATGCGGCTGCTCTGATTTTTTGGCTGTTTAAAAGTCGAAACCGCTACCGGCACGTCATCATCGGCGTGTGGCTGACAGCGAGCTTGATCGGTTATTTGCTGGTGGAAAAGCAACAACGCCTTGTACGAGCGATGCCAAAGCGAGCGCAAAAATTCCTCTGAGGCTTCCTGCCCTATGGCGAACGCTAGCACAAAGGCAGGAGCTTAGCAAAAGGGCCCACCACAAAGCTACTGATAAATGGATGCCCAAGGGCAGCCCTGCAGCAGATCCGGCGATCGCCAGGAAAAGGAACGATAAAAAAAGTTGAAAGAATTTCATGTCGGGTTGATTTTTTCAAAAATTGCAGCATTTTTTCACAAAACAAAATCGAGCATTTTTTGCTTTTATTAAAAACAATAAGTCATGCAATCCGACACCGCACTCAACATTGAACATTCCGTATTAACAATTCCTCGAGACAAGCCGATTCTGCTCTTCGATGGCGTGTGCAACTTGTGCAATGGCTTCGTACAATTCGTCATTCTGCGCGATCCACGGGCGAAGTTTCGTTTCGCTGCACTGCAATCGGAAGTCGGGCAACAATTATTGCGGGAAGCGAATATGCCTGTCGAGGAACTCAGCACGGTCGTTTTGTATGAAAATGATAGATTCTACACGCACTCCAGCGTGCCCTTGCGGGTGGTGAAACAATTTGGCGGCGCGTGGCCGCTGCTATCCGGATTGGTGATCGTACCAAAATTCATCCGCGATGGGATTTACAATTGGATCGCACGAAATCGCTACCGTTGGTTTGGCAAGCAGGAAAGTTGTATGATTCCTACCCCGGAGTTGAAATCAAGGTTTATTAGCTAAATCGCTTCCATTTTACATTGATCGTTCAATTTTTTACGATTTTTACAACCCAGTTTTGTTGTGCCTCTTGCAATTGCAAAAAATAAAGCCCGCTCGCAAACATAGTCAAATCAAAAGATACCTCTTGGGTGAATTCAGTTTCAAGAAGTAATTGTCCGCTGCTATTCAAAAAACGGCATCGCATAGGGCGAGTAGCATTTTTTGTTTCCACAAACAACACTTCCTGCACCGGATTAGGGTAAACCAAAATACTGGCTTTTTGTAAATCTTCCACAGCGCTTGTTCCGATAGAAAGGGTCTGACTAACCGCTCTGCCACAATAAGCATTGGAAGCATTGAGGGTAACCGTGTAAACGCCACTGGAAGCATATTCATGAACAGGATTGGCATCCATCGAGCTGGCTCCGTCACCAAAATTCCAGATTATGCTCGTTACACCAGTAGCATTGCTAAAAAATTGTACCCTATTGCCATCAATTTCATAGGTGAATGCCGCTGTAGGAGGTGCCAATACGTTGATATAATTTGCCTCTTCGATCGTGCTACTGCCCAAAACGCCTGAAATATGAAGCTTGACATCGTATTGCCCAGGCGTGCTGTAAAGAACGGCCTGGCTTGATTGCGCAGAACTGGAGGGATTTCCGCCGGGGAATGCCCACAGCAAGCTATCGTACACACCGGTGGAAGCATTTGTAAAAGTGACCAAAAACGGAGCGCAGCCATTTCTCGTATTGGCGGTAAAAAGTGCCGTTGGTGCTGCCCCTACTGTTATCGTTTTGCTAATCGTCTCACTGCCACAAGCATTAGATACGGTCAAACTAACGGTATAGATTCCCGGCAAGGCATAGTCGTGGTTGGGGGCCACATCTGAGCTGGTAGTGTTATCGCCGAAGTCCCAGCTGTAAGAAGCATTTGGTGTAGAATTATTCAAAAAACGAACGTTCAAACCCGCCGCTGAGGTTTCAAAAGCAGCAGTTGGCTTGCCTTGCACCACAATAAAATCTTTCAGGTACAATGTATCGAATCCACTGGCGTTAGAAGCAACGAGTGTGACATCATAGATGCCTGGCGTATTGTAAATCACTGATGGGCTGGCACTTATAGAAAAAGAAGGGCTTGCCCCTGGCAAAATCCAAGCGTAGCTATTGGCATTCGCAGAAAGATTAGAAAAAATAACACTCAAGGGTGCGCAGCCCTCGGTAGGAGCAGCCCCAAAATTAGCAATCGGAAAGCTTTGAATTTCCAAAGCCTGCATCGTTGTATCTGAACCACAGCTATTGCTGGCAATTAGGGTTACAACAAAATTGCCCGATTCGCTGTAACTGTGAGTGGTACTGGCATCCGTGCTGTTTTGTCCATCCCCGAAATCCCAAAGGTAGCTTATCGCATCGACAGAAGCATTATTAAACTGAACCGCCGTGCCGTTGATACCAAAATCAAACTGCGCAACCGGCAAAGGTAAGATCTCAAGTTGCAGAGCAGTTGTAAACACCGCCGCCGCACAGGTATTATCTACTTTCAAGCGATATTTGTAATTTGCCGCTTCTGCCAAAAGCGTACCGATAAAGAGTGTCGCCGTTTGTGTGCCTGAGTAAATACCGCTCTCCACAAGGTCCTGGAATCCATTTCCATCGCCTCTATCCACTTGCCACTGGTATTGCAAATCAAGGCCACTCGCCACTACCGAAAGCGTGATAGAAGTACCCAGACAAGCCGAAAGCTCGTTGGGTTCACTCACAATCAGGGGTGGGTTATTAGAAGTAGTGCTTTCTACTATCGTCCATTCTTCTTCCAAAACGCCATCCGCTCCTGCCTGCGCGCCGTTGGTTCCATTTCCACAGCTCGAGGAATTAGTGCCTATACCTGCTTCTCCACGACTCAGATCAAAGCTGATTTGCAAATCGGGATTAAAAAAAATACGACCACCACTGCCGCCGCCACCTGGCCCATGACAGCGATTTTCGCCACTATTATTGATGGAGCCTCCACTGCCGCCCTTAGCATTTACCAACAAGCCACCCGTCAAACTTTGAATATCCAGCAAAATAGTGCCCCCTGCGCCGCCACCACCTGCACCATCTCCCGCAGCGGTAGCAGCTGTTTGTCCATTCGCATTGATTTGTTGATTATTACCGACTAAAGTTTTTGCAAAAAGCAGAACAATACCCCCACCATTGCCCCCATCAGTGCCTACATCATTGTTTTCGTGCCCGGCACCGCCGCCACCGCCCAAGAAGATACGCCCAGCAGTTTGGAGAATGGCCCTGCCCCCCAGCCCAGGAAATTGTCCATCACACCCCAGCAAGTTCGGTTCTTCGTTATCTCCTCCTCTACCGCCAGCAGTGATGTGGGCCCCGCCACCACCACCTGAGTTATGATCATTGCCACCACCGCCACCGTTAGCCTGCGGTCCACGCCCTGATTCTAAGCCTATTGAAATCGAAGCAACCCCTTCGCCTTTGGCAGCACCTCGCCAATTGCCGAGATCATAAAAATAGGCATTTGCAGTAGTAAGGGCATTGCAATTGTTGGATGCAGCGATACTCGCTTTGCCACCCCGAAATCCTTTCCCCGTTACCTCTATTGAGGCATTTACAAACAAAGTATCGGTCACTTCCAGTGCCAGTACACCGCCGCTATTGCCATCCCAGGCTTTTGCCGTGAGGGTTTCAGAAATGATCGCTTTTGAAAAGGAAGGGAAAGAAACAAGCTGAACTGCCCCGTTGATGTCGTATTCGTTCAGAATCGTATTTTCCAATATAATTTGATTGCCGCTGACGGAACGGATCAGCGCTTTTTCAAACTTACCGGCATTGTTCAGATTGTTGATGGTCCCGTAGGAATTGCTATTGGAAATGTTGATCGTAGCGCCCTGCATCTGGATAATCCACACTTTCATACCTGGTTCAAAATTAGCAGCATCCTGCACGGTCAGTGTAGCTGCGCAAGGATCAATGGCAGTGACTTTTGCATAATGATTGATAATACCCGATAGCTGGGTTTGAGCCGAGAGATGCCCTATGACCAGCAATAAGCAAAGGAGCGGTAGTAATTTTTTCATACACATGTTTTTGGGATTGCCAAAATGATGCCAATTTTTTGTCAACACCAATCTCTCCCCAGGAAAAGCACTTCATAAGAAACTGAGTAACTTAAAAAATATTTTGCAAAAATGCTAAAAAGTATTACCTTTGCAATCCGTTAAAAACCCGTAGTCCCTTTAAGGGAGGAAACGGGTATGGTTTCACCACATTAAATTTTAACAATGTCTGTAAAAATCAGATTGCAGAGAAAAGGGCGCAAAAAAAAGCCCTTTTACCACATCGTTGTAGCGGATGCCCGCTCTCCGCGGGATGGGCGCTTCATCGAATTAATTGGGACATACAACCCACTCACAAAGCCTGCTACTATTGAAGTTGATCGCGAAAAAGCGTACGACTGGCTCATGAAAGGGGCACAACCAACCGATACCGTAAGGGCTATCCTCCGCTTTAAGGGCGTTTATTACCGCAAACACCTGATGCGCGGCGTGAAAAAAGGTGCTATGACGGTGGAAGAAGCAGAGGCAAAATACCAAGAATGGATAGGAGCAAAAGAGGCAAAAATCGCAGCGCGCGTAGCCAAAACCGCAGAGGAAAAAGCAGCCTTCCAGGCAATGGTGGCTGGTGCCAATGTGAAAGTAGCGCCTAAGGCGGTAGCAGAAGAAATTCCACAGCTGGAAAGCGCCGCAGCAAGCGAAGAAGAATAAGCTTTTTTTAACAAAACTTTATTCCGAATTTCATTTTGAATTATTGTTGCTGATAGCTTATATTTGTAGGATATTCTACCAAGGCTATACTTTATTCTAAATAATATATATAAGTGAACCTGGTAGTGCCCAAAGTTGCACTATCAGGTTTACCTTTAAAAAGAGCATTGGTTATGTACGAATTAGATCAAAAATATATTGACCAACTGGAAGAAATCGCAGCAGCCATCCAGGAGTCTGAGGAGTTACAACAATACCTCGAAAATGAAGAAGAGGAGGATTTTCTTCGATTGAAAGAACGCTTCGAGCCTCAAATAGCGGAGGTGTACCACGAGGTTGCTATGAAAGACCCCCTCCAACTGATCCCCTTTGAATTGGTACTACTGGACGAAGCCTTCGAGGGGCTCTTCCTGCCAAAGCTACTAGGCTACTCTGTGCTGCGAGGCGAAGTAGATACCACTTTCAAGTACACGCGCCCACAGGATCATTTCAAAGAAATCCTCCTGGCAATCTGCAATTCAGCCAATTTTGAAATCCTAAAAAAACGAATCGGGCAGGCCATCCAGATTGGTTTTGCGCTCAGCAGTGATATTTGGATCACCAATTTGATTAATAGTATTGCCAACAAGCGCATCCGCTATTTTTTGCAATCCCAGAAATTAGATAAGTACCGCCATACCAACGAAAGAGCCTTGGGGTATGAGCGATTTAAAAGACAATTTAAGCAGGAAAACTACCATACAGCAGAATTTCCGGAGGAATTGCTGATGCTCAAGGTATTGTTTTCGCCGCTCAAACATTTTATCATCCACCGAATCAACCTGAAAGCTGATAACAGTAGCATTATTGGCTCCATCAAGGCATTTATTGAAAATGAAACCTTTAAAGGTGCCGTAGAACACCTCCAGATAATGAGTTTGTATGCCAATTTTTTTGAATTGGATAAAGCAGAGCAAGCACATCTGAAGACACACTTCAACAGCACACGCAAAATGATGCCAGAGTTTGAGGAGCAGTATCTGGCATTCTTACTGGAAATACACACCAGCAATGAATTAAACTGGGAACCCAAAGCCGACTTGCGCGTATCTGCCATTTTGGATAAAAATATAGATGATAACCTGACCAAGTTTTATAACCTGGCAGATCAAATACACGGTAGGGGCTACATCACGCCCGAAGTACAAGAAGCTGTAAAGGTTTTTTATGACCAATACGAAGGTTTATCGGTGATCAACGAATGCCTGCGCCAAACAATTAGTGCCTATTTTGTAAGGTTTATCAACAACCTGGAAGAAAGCAGCTACCTTGATTTCTTTGAAATTACAAAGCAGTTCCCGATCTATATGGGTATTTTTGCAAATCAACATTTTAATCAGGATTTGGAAAAGGCTTCCATGGCTTATGTGCGGCGCTTAATGGCAAAATACACCGACAAACGCGGCAGGGATTATCAGGACATCAAGAAGTTTGTTTCCACTATTTTTGTTGATTTTAATTTTTTGACGGAGAAAGAGGTAACCGAGATGTTCAAAACCAAACGGAAGAAAAAAACAGAAGCGTAATTTTTTTTTAAAACAAAGACAAGATAATGTTGACATTGGAGGATGGAGATAGGCTTCACCCGTCAACAGAGAAAAAGAGAGCATCATCCCAACAAAAGTGTCCATAATCATAAAGGCAAGATAATATTCTCCAATTTTCCTTAAATAGCTAAAACAACCAAGATCATGCATCGGGAAATACACGGTTGGCACAGCCCTTCTCTTAATAAACACATGGACATCGTAATGTACGGTCACTATGGTTTTTCGTTGTTATTGCTTCCTACGGCAGCTGCGGATTACTTAGAATACGAGCGCTTCCAGATGATCAATGTCCTGAGCAAATATGTCAACGAGGGCAAGATCAAAGTTTTTTCTATCAACAGTATCAATAATGAAAGTTGGCTGAACGACCGAATGCACCCTCGGCACAAAGCCATCAGGCACCAGCAATTCAACGAATATGTGTTTAATGAAGTGGTGCCTTTTATCAAAAATATGACAAGCCAGGAAACGCCCATTATTCTGAGCGGCGCTTCGCTGGGGGCTTTACACTCCGCCAATCTTTTTTTCAAAAGACCCGACTTATTCGGCGGCGTGATTGCGATGAGTGGAAATTATGACCTGAGCACCTACACCAGGGGTTACCATGATCAAGACGTATATTTTAACTCACCGGTTCAGTATTTGCCAAATTTGACAGACGAGTACTGGTTGTCGCACATGCGCAATGGCAAGAAAATTCATATTCTTACGGGTTCTGGTAATTATGAGACTCCAGATGCCTCCCGTCGTTTTTCTAATATCCTGATTTCCAAAGCTATTCCGCACGAATTGGATGTTTGGGGACCCGATATGCCGCACGACTGGCCCACCTGGCGAGCAATGTTGCCGTATTATATCGAGACGAGGTTTTAGTGATGGCAATACCTATATTAAAACACCATATAACGCTTAAAATCCATGAAACGCAAGTACTTCGCCATGCTTTTTGGGCTATGCTACGCCTGTAGCGCATCTGCTCAAACCCTCGAAAATTTTCGGCTGGCTGAATTATTGGATAGTATCAAAGTGGAAATGGAGAAAGCACATATTCCGGGTTTGATGCTCACAATTGTCAGTGCAGACTCGGTTTTGTACGATGATGGATTAGGACTGGCTCAACTCAAAGAGAACCGAAAAGTGGATCGCACACAGCTCTTCCGGCTCGGCTCGATTTCCAAAAGCTTTGCTTCTCTTTGTATCCTCAAGCTCGAAAGCGAGGGAAAACTTTCGTTGGAGGAAAAGCTAAAAGACATCGCGCCAGAAATTCCTTTTGACAATAAATGGGAGGAAAAGCATCCGGTACGGATTATCCATTTGCTGGAGCATTCGGCAGGATTTGATGATATGCACTTCAAGGCAATGATCAATCGTACAGATAAAGAACTCCCCCTGCCGGACATGATAAAACAGCACGGCAATTCGCTCAAAACGCGTTGGCAGCCGGGTACACGCATGGCTTATTCCAATCCAGGTTATGTCATTCTGACCTATTTGATTGAGAAATACAGCGGTATGTCGTACCATGCCTATGTACAACAAACCATTTTTGACCCCATCGGGATGCAACACTCTGATTTTGAATCTTTTCCTAAAGATAAAAATCGTTATGCTCAGGGCTACCGCTGGCAAGGAGATGAGTACACGGCTGTGCCTTTTTATGCCGTTCACGCAGGCATGGCAGGAGCGCTCAACTCCTGTGGCGCAGATATGGCAAAGTTTTTGCAGTTTATGATAAACCGTGGGCGTGTAGATACTAACCAGGTTTTTCCGGCGGAAGCCTTCCGAAAAATGGAAACACCAAGCTCCACCATCGCTGCTCGCAACGGCTTATGGACTTCCTATGCACTGGCGAATTATCCTTCGCATTTCGATAAAAAAATATTCTTCAGGGGGCACAACGGTGGCATTGATGGATTTTCTTCTACCTATTGCTACAATCGGGGCAGGTCGGGTATCGGCTTTGCGATCTCCAATAACGGCGAAGGCAGCATGCGCAAAATTGAAGAATTGATTATCAGATACGCTACCGAAGGCATCAGCTTGGTTAAACCCGCCAAGAAGCCAATTACCGAGGGCTTGATAGATACTTTCAGCGGCTACTATGCCATGAAAAGCCCTCGCAATGAATTACTTTACTTTACAGAAAAAATTAGCCAGGGTGTGAAACTCTACTTCAGCGGCGATACCCTCTTCGTAAAGGGGTTTTCAGGCAGCCCGGAAGCTTATCTGCACACGGGCGATCACCTCTTCCGCAAGCTGAAAGGCAATGCACCTCAACTTTTACTTACCTACGACGAAGGCCGCCAACCGGTGTTCGTTGCGAATGCTTATTTTGAAAAAAGTACAGCGCTGAACGTAATTGGAATTCGATATTGGTTTTTTATAGCGGTCGGCATTACACAATTGATGTCGCTCTTCGGCTTGGTGTGGCTCATTTTGAGCTGGTTCAAAAAAGTATCCCGCGGAGGCGTACACGCCGTATTTTCGATGTGGCTTGCCGCTATTGCACTGCTGGTTGCCTTTATTGTATTGGTATTTTTAGTGCAAGATTTACCAGCTATGGGCACGCTAAATGGCAGGACAATGGCGCTGTTTGTCGGAACTTTAGTATTCGGAATTGGGTCACTGATTGGCTTGGTACTTACCTTGCGCGATTTCAGAAGAATTAGAAGCAAGATTTTTCTATCATATCTTTTGCTTACGGCAGTTTCCATGGTGAGCCTGGCAATCTTTTTTTACCAGCACGGCTGGATTGGACTGCAATTGTGGCGTTATTGAGTTGGTCGGCTCGATTTAGTAGCAAAAGCAAATAAGGGTTGAAGCGTACCCTAAAATACCACTTTGCCCTCAATTTCTTCTGTCATTCGGATCAAGTTGAGCTGTTCATCATAAATAGCATTAAAAGCAAAGGGCTGTGTCCGCATCAAATACTGGTAGAGGATCAGATCGGTAGGCGGCGTAGGGATATTTGGAATATGATCAAAATCAATCCATTCCAGTGTGCCTTCATTAGAAATCGGCGGCTCCTGAAAATCAATATCCGCCATATAAATGCTGCTCTGCCAGTTGTAATCGAGGGGAGACGTTTCTATCAAGACCCCGCCATATCGTAAACTTTTGAGTCGAATGCCTGTTTCTTCATAGGTTTCGCGCAAAGCCGCGCTAAGAGGATCTTCGTGGGGGTCTAATTTGCCACCCACGGGGAGGTAATTCCCCACAAAAGGAGGGCGAATGCGCTTGAGCAATAAAAACTTTTGATCATTGCGCAGTACCACCATGGCAGCAGCGCGTTTATATCCAATCGGAAAGCTCATACTATCGTTTTCCACAAAGAAACTACAATCGGTGGAAAAATGTTCCCCTTATTGTACCCTGTACACTATTTTAAAAGCCTATTTTTGTAAAATACCTATACATTTATTTCCAGGACGATTCTAAAATCTATGAGCGCCGATAATAAATTCATCTGTATTCACGGGCACTTTTACCAGCCGCCGCGCGAAAATGCCTGGTTAGAAGTGGTAGAAATGCAGGATTCTGCCGCGCCCTTCCATGATTGGAATGAGCGCATCAATTTTGAGTGCTACGCCCCTAACACTGCCGCCCGAATTCTTGATACGCAGCAAAACATTATTAGAATCATCAACAACTATACCCGTATCAGTTTCAATTTTGGTCCGACCCTTCTGTCATGGCTTGAAGGTGCCGATCCCGAAACCTACCAGGCCATCTTAGAAGCCGACAAAATCAGCTTGCAAAATTTTGATGGGCATGGCTCAGCAATTGCACAGGTACATAGCCATTTAATTTTGCCTTTAGCCAACCGGCAGGACAAAGAAACCCAAATCATCTGGGGAATCCGCGATTTTGAACACCGTTTCAAAAGAAAACCGGAAGGCATGTGGCTCGCCGAAACGGCAGTTGATACTGAAAGCCTTGAAATTTTGGCAGAAAACGGCATTCTTTATACCCTGCTCGCCCCTCGGCAAGCAAAAGCCCTGCGTAAAATCGGTGATAAAGAATGGACTACCATTCCTGCTGAACTAATTGACTCGCGCATTCCTTACTTGTGTCCTCTACCTTCCGGCAAAAAAATTGTACTATTTTTTTACCACGGCGGTATCGCTCAGGGCGTAGCTTTTGAAGGCTTGCTCAATAATGGTAAAAACTTTGCGGCTCGCTTGATGAGTGCTTTTGATAATGACGACAAGCCCCAGTTAGTACATATTGCTACCGATGGTGAAAGCTACGGTCATCATCATCGCTATGGCGAAATGGCACTGGCAGACTGCATGAATTACATTGAAGAAATGGCCTTGGCGACTATTACAAATTATGGCGCTTTTTTGGCTAAATTTCCACCTCAGTATGAAGTACAAATTCATGAAAATAGCTCCTGGAGCTGTGTGCATGGCGTGGAGCGTTGGAAAAGTAATTGTGGCTGCAACACTGGAGGGCATCCTGGCTGGTCACAAGCTTGGCGCGCACCACTGCGCAACACGCTCAATTGGTTGCGTGATGAATTGATTCCGATTTATGAAAAAGAAGCAGGTAAATTGGTCAAAAACGTTTGGATTGCGCGCAATGATTATATTTCGGTGCTTCTCAACCGGACAGATCGGGCAGTAAATGATTTTATCCGTCGCAACGAAATCAAAGAATTAAACAAAGAGGAACGCACCCGGCTGCTGCGGTTGATGGAAATGCAGCGGAATGCCCTTCTGATGTTTACCAGTTGCGGCTGGTTTTTCGATGAAATTTCCGGTATTGAGACCAATCAAATTTTACAATACGCCAACCGTGCGATTTACTATGCCAGCCAGGTGAGCAGCCGAGATTTCCACCAGGAGTTCATCAAAGGTCTGGAAGAAGCGCCCAGTAATGTGTACCAAAATGGCGCTATTAGCTACAAACGCCACGTCATGCCTGCACGAGTTGACCTTACCCGCGTAGCCATGCACTATGCCGCCTCTTCGCTGTTTGAAGAATATCCCGAGCAACTGCAACTGTTCAATTACATCGCCAGCAGTGAAGTATTCGATCGCTACGAAGCAGGCAATCAGCGCTTGTCATTAGGTAGAACGACCGTTCAATCCAAAATTACTTACTCCGAGAAATCTTTCAGTTTTGCCGTTTTATATTTGGGGCAATTAAATATCATCGGCAATATTTCTTTAGATATGGACAGAGCGACCTTCGACCGCATGTCAAAAGAAATGGTGAAAGCTTTTCAGATGAGCGATCTAAGCGAGGTGATTGGGTTGATGCAAACTTACTTTGGCTCCGAAAAATATACCATCTGGCACTTATTCAGGGATGAAAAACGGAAAATTCTCAATCAAATTACTAACAACAGCCTGCAACAGGTAGAGGCGAACTTCCGAGAAATTTATTATGACAATTATCAGCTGATGACGGTCATTTCGCAAAGCGATATTCCGGTGCCCAAGGCTTACCTCAATGCCGTTCAGTTTATTGTAAATCAAGACTTGCAGCAGTTTTTTGAAAATGGAAGTTTTTCTATACGGGAATTAAAACGCCTCAGCGAGGAATTTGATCGCTGGAAAATAGAACTGACCAACGAACCATCCCTAAAACTGGCAGCAAGTGAAAGAATTTTTAAGGAAATAAAAAAATTGGAAGCCGGGGAAGTATCGCTGCGAAGTATTGAAAATTTGAACAGCATCCTCGAAGAACTGGAGCGAATGAACATCCATTTGAACTTTTGGAAAAGCCAAAACCTTTATTTTTCTATGCTCAAAGGTTATCAAACCGGAGAATGGGTTTTCGTCAACACAGAATGGGAAAAAAACTTCGTACGCCTCGGCGAGCTGCTGAAAATAAAGGCAAATGCAGCTTAATTTTGAAAAAGCGAAGCACGTATATTGAGCCTGCTAAAAAGAACGTTTAAGGAAAGATAAGCGGCTTTCAAAAGCCATGTTTTGGAATTTTGATTAATCAGGGATATATCCGACATGAAAGAAACACTGCAATTGAAACAACAACTTACGGTTTTACTCTTAGTAGCCCCTTTTTTTGCTTATAGCCAAATGACGCTCACCATCACTCCTGACGGAGATTGTAGCAAGGACGCAACAGTATGGTTTCTGGAAGATCAGAACACTGCCCAGGGAATGACAAACACAAGCAATTATGGCGAAAATGCTTACCTCACCATTGCAGAAAGCACCTGGAGTGGCACTACCGGAAGGCGGTATGCTTTACTGGATTTTCCGGGTTTAAAAAATATCCCACCAGGTGCTCAGATATTAGAAGCCAAACTGTCTCTTTTTTATGCCACCGGTGGGGATATTGCAACCCATACCGGCGACAATGCTTTTGTCATCAGCCGAATCACAGAAAACTGGCAGGAAGACCTGGTCAATTGGAATAATCAAGCTGATTTTTCTACTCAAAATGAAGTGCGGGTAGCCGCTGCTGCGAATCCTACCCAATCCTTTGAAAATATTGACCTCAAAGTTTTAATCAATGATTATATCAATGCTGGCAATAGCAGTGGATTCCTGCTGCGCATGGAAACACCGCAGCCCAATCGGTCCCTGGTTTTTGCATCTGGCGAACACCCTACGCCTGCCCTGCGTCCTCGTTTGGTGGTGCGATTTCTACCAAATGTTCCTACCATCGGGGATCAATTCAGTGAGCTTTTTGATTCAACGACCCTTACCATCGTTGCGCCTTGTGAAACCAGAACGGTAGAAACCTTAGATGCCGAAATTCCAACTGCGCTTGGGTATCTTTGGCAGGATGGCTCTACGGAAAGTACTTTCGATGCGGTGAAAACAGGCATTTATGCAGTGGAAGTAAGCTTGCCCGATTGCCAAACCCTGAGGGATACGATCAATGTCATTTTTGATGCGCAGTGTTGCACCGTTAAAATGCCTTCTGCATTCACACCCAATAATGACGGCAGGAACGACAGCTTTGTGCCAGTGAAGCCGGAAAATTGCACAATCACCCAATATCAAATCCAGATTTTTAATCGCTGGGGCAAAAAAGTGTATGAAGGGAGCGATGCCAATACCGGTTGGGATGGCAGGGATAGCGGCAATGCAGCGCCCTCCGATGTGTACGTGTATTGGCTAAAATATACCGCCATTGGCAATGACAATGAAGTAAGCCGCTCGCTAAAAGGGGACATCACCTTAGTGCGATAAAGGAAGAAAACCTGCCGCATCTACGAAGGTGTGGCAGGTTGGAATCATATTACTCCAGAATCACTTTCTTTTTCTTCGGTAGTTTCACGGAATACCTGAAATTTAATTGTGCCGCCTGATTGGGTTCGATTTTTAATGCCCACTTTAGAATGCCGCTTTCTTTATCTATTGCTGCATTTTTGGCGGATTCCAGCGTCACTTCGATTTCTTCGTTCGTCGCAATCGGATATTGGTCTTCCACCACGATATTGATCGCTTGTTTTTTCTTGTTGCGCAACTCAATATCCCAGCCACGGATTTCGGATTTTTTATTGCCAATAAACTGATTGCTGGCATTTTGCGCTTCTTTTTTACGCGTTACCACCACGCTTTCATCTCTACCCAAAGATAAAGTTAGTGTATCCTCAGTGCTTTGCACATTCAAGTAGGATTTACCGAGATAAGTGCCTTCAAAGTACAAATTCGCTTCGCCATTCAGCAGATTATATTGCTCCCAATTGGTCAACTGCGCCGTCAAATAAGCGGTTGGGTCAAGTTTAGGCGCGGCATAATATTCATAATAAGCCGGAATGCTGTATTCATCAACGTTTACAGTATATTGCTTGCCATCGGCAGGAATATCATAAGGCAATTCGATCTTGAATTCAAAAGAGGTCGTGCCTTCGATGTATGCTACTTCAAGCTTATCGGCTTCCTCTGCTTTCAATTCCTCCTGAGCATAAGCTTGTTGGGGTGCTGACTTTTGCATGAGGTTCATATCCTGCTTTTTGTTGCGATACGCCACTATCGGCTCATAATAATTCAACCACCAGGTTTGTAAATCAGGCATCGTGCCTGGGCGAGAGGGATTGCCCGTAGAAAGACTCAATTGCACTTTGTTCCAATCCTCACCTGTATTTTGGAAAACATTTGCTTTGTATGCCAATTCTACCGGACTACTGATATCCTTTACTCTCAAATCATACGCCGGATACCAGCCCGCGCTGCGCACGAGGTAACCCAATTCAAAATCACCTTGCGTAGCTACCTTCGCTTGAATTTTAATAAGTATTTCACTGGTCGGCTGGTTGATGCGAGCGCTCATGTCGTTGATTTGGCGCTGAATTTTGATAAGATTTTCTTGTATTTTTTTGACAGCAGCGGTACTCTCCAGCTTTTTAAGTTTGATTTCACTCAGGCGCGTGCGATAATATTCAGCTACCGATTTCAGTTTTTCAACCGAAGCGCCCGATGTGCCGCCTACGTCTTTGTTTGCCAAAAGAAGACTTTCTTCTTCGTTTAATACCTGTAAGTTAATTTCTTCCTTATCCATGTTACTTTGCAGCGCATCGCGCTCGGCGACTAATTTTTGGTAAGCTTCCGATTGTTCGATTTCTTTCAGATAATTAATTTGATGGCTCACCGACAAAATGGTAAAGCTTCCCTGCGCTTTAAATTGAATACTTTGTGGGTCTAAATCAGGCGATAAGCGGGTGAACTTCAGGACAGTTTCTCCGGCTGGAATGGCGGTTTTTCCTGTGCGCACGATCTGTGCCCCTTGCCGAAAGACTTTTACACTTTGGATAATCGAAGCGACTTCTTTTTCAGCAGCTTTCGAAAAACAAGCCCATGACAAGGCTACAAAAATAATGAGGATACGATTCATGTGCTGTTGCATTTGGTGAAACGATTTTTTATGGAAGATGCAAAGGGAATCGGTATTGCATAAAAGCATGCCTATTTTTTGTTCAGAATAATTGCATTTAGTTCTTGAAGATAGCAAATAAATTATGCACCAGCAATAAAAAAAGACTGCCGAAGTAAGCTACTCCGACAGTCTTTTGTATAGTTTTCAAATAGGAAAAAGAATTATTTCTTCCAGGGCAACTGGTTTACTTTTCTGCCGATTGCGTATCCGTGTCGAACGCCTTCCTCTGCATCTATGCGAAAATGTACCCCCAGCGGAATGCGAGAATATGCATTTTCTTCTGCCATTTCGTAGAAAGAATTAAAACTTCTTGGAATACCCAGAAACTCAACTCTTCCTTCGTGTGAACGATCAATCATAGCATATTTATCACCAAAAATATCTGTTAGTACTTCCGCTGCAGAAGCGCCAAAAGTAGCATGCCCAGATGGATAAGCTGGGAAACTCGGTGTAAACCACATGTGAGGCTCCCAGCCTAAATCCACTACCCTACGCAAATAACTTACTGGGCGTTCTAAGTTGTAGTAGTATTTGGAATGCCAGCAGGCTACACCAGCATCATTCAGTGCCATACCTACTTTCGCAACGGTATAAAGCGCAAGTTCCAAGTTAGCATTTTTAGCTTCCAAAACCTGATTAGCAATAGACATAAAGCGGGTGGGCGGTGAAAAGGTCAGCCCTACAGCATCATCACTCCAGTACTCAGCAATCCACTGATCTTCGTAGCTCAAGCCAGGTGTATTTTTGTTGTACACTTCCATTGCTTGTTGGCGGAAAGGAGAGCCCAATTCTTCACTAAAAGGAAGCGGTGGCAACGCTAATTTATCTGCTTCTGAAATAGCAAAGGTACGCGCTTGCCCCCAACTGGGGAACAAACCAGCCGATAAATCGGGGTAAGTGGGTTGCCATTTGCCTGCTCCAGTGGGCGGCACATAATCCGAAGGTCTTGGATTTTTGAAAGCTTCGTGACCGATGGGATCCGTAGCAGACCAATTGAAAACAGCTTCTGCCACGCTGCGCCCATAAGCCTTGGAGCGTTCGAACATATCTCTTGGAATTCCCTCTTCTTCTAGGAATTGAATATCAAATTGTGTTTCCTGGGATTGAATCCGAAAGCGCAGTTCCGGCGACACATGCGGAAAAAACTTTTTCATCAAAAACCCATAAGAGGCGTTCACCACAGAAGGCCAGTGGTATGCAACATTTTGCTCCACATTTGGGATATCCAAGCCTTGCCCTTTGTATAAGCCCTCCAGAGAATTGTAATCAGGCATAGCAGCTACGGTTGCTTCGTATGCAGATAAGCCCAAATAAGCCAAAGCTCTTGGCGCAGGGCCCGGGCGATACCCTTCCGCATAACGCTCCACTTCCATAAAAACTTCGTTCCAAGCAGTAACGACCTCGCCGCTATAATCGGCAGCTTGGGCAGTTTCCAGATTAAAATCATCGCCGTTGTCGGGATCACAAGCGGTATAAAATACCGAAACACCCACAAGTAACAAGACAGTCCATAGTTTGAATAAACGTTTCATCATGTCCACGGTTTTTTTAATTGAATTTTATAAAGATTGATAGAGCATAACCAACTTTAAAGGCCATACATCTCCGATGTAATTCAACACATTTTTACGAAAGGAAATGTTAGTCTGATGGGTAGACAGCTAAGAATAAATTGAACGCTATTTCTCAAAACTCTGAAGAAGAATAGGGGAACAAAAGAGCTGATTATCAATTTTTTATGAAAAAAGGTGTCAATTCAGCGACTTTCGTGCCTCAAAAATAGTGTAGAGTAGTTCAATTGTGCAAATTTTTTTTTACTTTTTTTTGGCATAGCATTGTCTTTGTCCGACTTGGATTGAAAAGTAGAAGGGTAGGTGCAAGCAACTGAGCCCGGCAAGGTGATAAAAATCATTTTCCGAGATTGATTTTTCTCATCACAAGTATAGCCTTACGCCGCTACTTTTGAGTTGTTGCATTTTTTAACCAAAAAATTTTCACCATGAAATCATTCGAATTAGGACTCGGCACAATGTTACTGCGCTACTATTTGATGATGATGATTATTATCGCAGCAGGCTTTATAGGCGAATGGTGGCTGGCAATACTGTCACTACCGGTTTTCCTGAGCACCATCCTGGGCATTAGTTTCGGCAAAAATCAGGCCGCAGCAAAAGTCCGCGCACTTCGCACTACCAGCAATAAAGCTAAAAAAGTGGGTTGAGTTAAAATCAAAACAATGGGGGCATTTTTAGCCTGTAGCGATACTTTTCTACTTTTATGAAGTGGAAAAAGCGTTGATTGTTTTTTTCAAGCGTCAAGGAAGCTTCTATAGTTCTATGGATTTACTTCCTTCGCCGTTCTCTCCATGGCTTTTTCTGCCTTTTCTCCTTGGATTTTTCTGGCGCAGCAACGATTACCTTTTGCTCCCCTTTTTCTACCAGTAGCATTTCAATTTGGCGTTTTTCCAAATCGGTGCGCACAATTTGTACGGTGACAGCGTCGCCCATTTTTAGCTCGCGCTTGGTACGGATACCCTTCATGCGCAGGCGGCTTTCGGCTACTTCAAAAGGTTCATTCATGGTATCAAAGCCAATAAAACCTTCTGCCAGTGTTTCTTTTAATGCGACAAAAAAGCCCCGATCCAAAATACCAGAAATATAGCCCAGAAAATCTTCGCCTACGTGCTTTGACATATACTCCACCTGTTTGTACTTCACCGACTCGCGCTCGGCTTCCATCGCTTTGCGCTCTTGCATCGAAATATGCTTACAACGCTCTTCCAATAGCTCTTTTTCAACGCGATAGAATTGGTCTGGCTTTAAATTCAACTCCAAAATGCGGTGTGCCAGCACATCCGAATAGCGTCGAATCGGCGAGGTAAAATGGGAATAAAACTCAAAGGCCAAGCCATAATGCCCAATATTATTAGTGCTATACTCTGCTTTTGCCATCGTGCGGATAGCCAGCGGCTCCAAGAGTTGCAAGGCAGGATTCGTTTCAGCGGCTTCCGCCAATGCATTATAAGATTTTGCAATGTTTTTAGGCGTATCCACGCGCATATTAAAGCCCATTTCCCGCGCAAACATCGCCAAAGCTTCTACTTTATCTGGATTCGGCTCATCGTGCACCCGATACACGAATGGAATTTCCTGCTCTTTTCCTTTTTCAGAAACGAAGGTTGCTACCTCGCGGTTTGCCAAAAGCATAAAATCTTCGATGAGCAAATGCGCGTCTTTGCGTTCTTTCACAAATACTTCAATTGGCACGCCTTCGGCATCTAATCTGAATTGCACTTCTTCAGTTTCAAAATTAATCGCCCCGTTCCTGAAGCGTTCCTTGCGTAGCTTGTGTGCGAGTTGGTTCACTTTTTTCAATTCTTCTATAAAATCGCCTTCGCCGGCATCCAGTATTTCCTGCACTTCTTCATATACAAAGCGCCGATTGGAATGGATAATGGTTTTGCCAAACCAGCGATTGACAATTTTATCATTTTTATCAAAAGTAAAAATCGCGGAAAAGGTCAGTTTATCTTCATTCGGACGTAGCGAACACAGCTCGTTCGAGAGCTTCTCTGGCAGCATCGGCAGCACTCGATCCACCAGATAAACCGAGGTAGAACGCTTGTAGGCTTCAATATCGAGTTTGCTGCCAGGCTTCACATAGTGACTCACATCGGCAATATGAACACCCACTTCGCAATCCCCATTTTCCAGATAGCGAATCGAAATGGCATCATCAAAATCTTTGGCATTGAATGGGTCAATTGTGAAGGTCGTCACCCCTCGTAAATCCAGGCGGCGCGCGACTTCTGCTTCGGTAATTTCCTCTTCCAGTTTTTCCACTTCTGCCATCACTTCTTCCGAAAAATCAAGATTAAAACCGTGGTTGATCAAAATGGCTTTCATCTCAATATCGCTGGTGCCAGCTTTGCCAAGCACGGTGGTGACTTTACCTTGCAGGGTTTCGCCGCGTTTTTCGCCCCAGGTTTTGATACGCACCACTACTTTGTCGCCATCTTTGGCTTCTTTCGTATCTTCAAGATCAATTTTAATATCCAAGGCAAGACTTTGATCCGGTGTAACGATGGCATATTTTTCAAAAAGGCGAATGGTACCAAGAAAATACTCGGTAGCCCGCTCTATGACTTTTACCACTTCGCCCTCTGCACGCCGCCGCCCCTGTGGCACCCAGGCGCGAATGAGCACGCGGTCACCGTGTAGGGCAGTATTTAGATTTTTAGATTGAATAAATACATCGTCTTCCAAATCTTCACTTTCGATGTAAGCCGCACCGCTGCGCGTCATATCCACGTAGCCCTCATACATTTTATTGCTGCGATTGGACTGTTCGCCCAACTGCGCCTTGAGTTTGAATCGAAAATCACCTAAAGAAGATGCTTTTCCGGCTTCCACCAATTGCCCCAGGGCATGGAGTACAGCATCTTTATTGTTATCTATGCCTAAAGTTTTAGCAATTTGGCGAGGATTGAAGCGCCTGCGGGGTTCTTTTTCCAGCAGTTTCAGGACTTGTTCTTGGAGTTGCTTCGCGGTGAGTTTGTTGGTTTGGGATTTTTTTCTTCGTTTTGACATATAAATTTGAATGCTCAATTTTAAATAATAAATGCTTAATATTCGACGATAAATTATTCAATATCAATAATTTGTCCTTCAGGCAATAATTCCATCTTCGTCACTCGACTCGTAGTAGGATCATAAGTTTTGCCATTTGCGGATTGCCCGGAAGTAATCAGGATTTCCCAGTCTTCATCAATGATCGCCACTGACTGTGTAAGGTTTTGCCCATCGTAAAAAGTTCCGGCAATCGCGCGTTTGTCAATCAATTCCCCTTTTTTGGTGAAGGTCATCACATTATAAGTATAATCCATGAGTCCTGCTCGCCAGATTACAATTGCATGAAAATCGTGGGTTTCTGGTATTCTAAAACAAGCGATGTACTCGGTCATATCGTCTATTTCTTCCATTTCGTAAGGCAGTATGAATTGTTCGATCATCAGTGCTGGTAGCGGTTCATTGCGGTTGCTGAATTCGTGGTGCACCTCGTCATTCAAGGTGACTGGCAGCTGCACCGTCGGGAAATGTTCTATAAAAGATTCAAACCGGACGACCGGCTTTTTCGGATTTGCTTTTTGCATTTAAAAATTTTTATCAAATGAAAACACGAAGCACTTTGCTTTGGTTGCTGGAATTAGTTTGTATCGGTTATTTGTCATATAGGTTTAGGCATAGAGGCTTACTGACCGCAGGCACAAGGTAGGATGAAGGTATCATTGGGTAAGCCTTTGAGACTGTAAACATGTAAGCCCAATTTTAGATTCATTCTAAATAATTTTTATTCTTGTACAAACAGCGAACATCCTTTTGGCAAAATGGCTTTAACATTTAGATTTGCAGGGTGCTAAAGCTGAGTTTACTACAAAGGTAACAAAACGTTAAAAACAAAGAACATGAGTTGGTTTACCAATTTCCTAACTTCTTCCATCGGGCAAAAATTAGTGATGAGCTTGACGGGATTGTTTTTGATTCTTTTTCTGGTCATACATCTGTTAGGAAACCTGCAGTTGATGCTGGATGATGGGGGTGAGGCATTCAATTTGTATGCAAAGAAAATGACAACCGATCCGATCATTAAAACAATATCTTACGTATTATACATTTCTATCCTAATTCACGCCATACAAGGGTGGCTACTCTGGGCAAAGAATCGCAGAGCGCGCGGCCCGATAGGCTACTCGGTAAAAGTAACTAAAGCGGTGAAAACCAGTGCTTTTGCTTCTACGCGCATGGGCGCATTGGGCACGATTATCTTTGTTTTCATTCTCATTCACTTGTACCAGTTTTGGTTGCAAATGAAATTAGACAAGTTGCCCTACATGACCATCGAAGGTAAAGTATATAAAGATTTATATTGGATTGTATCGAAAACGTATGAAAATGCTGGGTTTGTTATATTTTATGCGCTTTCAATGGTGGTGATTGCCTTCCACTTGTGGCATGGATTTCAAAGCGCCTTTCAGACTTTAGGATTGGAGCACCGAAAATATACGCCGATCATTAGATTTATTGGCAAAATTTATTCGATTATTATACCAGCGCTGTTCGCGCTGATTCCGATTTACATGTATTTAATGAAATAGTAAATAAAACTTAAAGAAAGCTCTAAATTTCAATAAAATGGAATTAAATGGTAAAATACCTCCCGGCTCACTTGAGGAAAAATGGACGAAATACCGCTCTACCGTGCCTCTGGTAGCGCCAGCTAACAAGCGTCGCATCGAAGTGATTGTGGTCGGTACAGGTCTGGCGGGGGCTTCGGCGGCGGCTTCGCTCGGAGAATTGGGGTACAACGTCAAGTGCTTTACATTCCATGATAGCCCGCGTCGAGCGCATAGTATTGCTGCTCAAGGCGGTATAAATGCGGCTAAAAATTATATGAATGACGGCGATAGCGTTTATCGCTTATTCTATGATACGATCAAAGGCGGCGATTACCGCTCGCGGGAAGCGAATGTGTATCGTCTTGCGGAAGTAAGTGCTGCGATCATTGACCAAGCGGTGGCGCAGGGCGTGCCTTTCGCAAGAGAATATGGTGGATTGCTTGAAAACCGCTCCTTCGGCGGGGTGCAGGTGAGCCGTACGTTTTATGCGCGTGGGCAAACTGGGCAGCAATTATTGCTTGGTGCGTATCAGTCGCTTTCGCGGCAGATTTCGCTGGGCTCGGTACAAATGTACAACCGCCACGAAATGCTTGATCTTGTCATCCTTGATGGCAAGGCGCGGGGTATCATCGCACGTAATTTGCTCACAGGCAAGCTCGAACGCTTCGGCGCGCACTGCGTCGTGTTGGCAACCGGTGGCTACGGGAATGTTTTCTACCTTTCTACCAACGCGATGGGTTCTAATGTGACAGCGGCCTGGCGGGCGGTGAAGCGCGGCGCTTATATGGCGAATCCTTGCTTTACGCAAATACACCCCACTTGCATTCCGCAATCTGGTGAGTATCAATCGAAACTGACTTTGATGTCAGAAAGCTTGCGCAACGACGGTCGTGTTTGGGTACCTAACAAAATCGAAGATGCTCAAGCTATCCAACAAGGCAAAAAGAGGGGCGATGAAATCCCGGAAGAGGACCGCGATTATTTCTTAGAGCGGCGCTATCCGGCATTTGGTAATCTCGTGCCACGTGATGTGGCTTCTCGCGCTGCCAAGACAGAATGCGATAAAGGACATGGCGTATCCCCTACTGGCTTGGCGGTATTCTTAGATTTTGCGGCGGCGATTGAACGCTATGGCAAATCCAAAGCGAATACACTGGGTTTGCACGATGCCAGCAAAGAGAAAATCCGGGAATTAGGAGAGGAAATCGTGAAAGAAAAGTACGGCAACCTCTTCGATATGTACGAAAAAATCACTGGTGACAACCCTTACAAAACGCCGATGAAAATTTATCCGGCGGTGCATTACACGATGGGTGGTCTTTGGGTGGATTATAATTTGGAAACGAATATTCCGGGTTTGTTTGCGATTGGCGAATGTAATTTCTCTGATCATGGCGCGAATCGCCTGGGTGCTTCCGCTTTGATGCAGGGCTTGGCAGATGGCTATTTTGTGTTGCCTTATACCATTGGTAGCTTTTTGTCAAATGAAATTCGCACCCCAATGATTAGTACCAATTCCCCGGAGTTTGAAGCAGCAGAAAAGGAAACCCGTGAGCAATTGGAGCATTTTATTCATAACAAAGGCAATCAATCGGTCGAAAGTTTCCATCGTCGCCTGGGCAAAATCATGTGGGAATACTGTGGCATGGCTCGTAACGCGGAAGGCTTGACCAAAGCACGGCAGATGATACGGGAATTGCGCGAAGAATTTTATAAAGATGTATTCGTACCAGGAACTGTAGATGAGTTCAATCCAGAATTGGAAAAAGCGGGTCGGGTAGCTGATTTTATTGACCTGGGTGAAATGATGATCGTGGATGCTTTGAATCGCAATGAATCTTGTGGCGGTCATTTCCGTGAAGAATATCAAACCGAAGAAGGCGAAGCCCTGCGCGATGATGAAAATTTCACTTACGTTGCAGCCTGGGAATATCGTGGAAACGAAGATCCGATTTTGCATAAAGAGGAATTGAAATTTGAAAACGTAGAATTGAAGTCGAGAAGTTATAAATAGTGGGGGTATCAAGCAGAGGGTAGAGAGACGATTACTCTATAAGCAAGTCCCTCTACCTTCTGCCCTCTACCAAATACCAAAATTATGAAATTAACGCTTAAAGTCTGGAGACAAAAAAATAGCAAGGATAAAGGCCGCTTCGAGACGTATCATGTAGAAGCGAATTCACACATGTCTTTCCTTGAAATGCTCGATGTGCTGAATGAACAACTCATTTCGGAGAAAAAAGACCCGGTTGCTTTCGATCACGACTGTCGGGAAGGGATTTGTGGCACTTGCAATATGGTTATCAATGGTCGTCCACACGGGCCCTGGCGCGGCACGACGGTCTGCCAGTTGCACATGCGTGAATACAAAGATGGCGACATTATCGTCATCGAGCCATTCCGTGCAGCAGCGTTTCCGGTGCTGAAAGACTTGTCCATTGATCGCTCGGCGTTTGATCGCATTATTCAGGCAGGTGGTTACATCTCGGTGAATACAGGTCAGGCACAAGATGCGAATGCTATTCCTATCGAAAAAGATTTAGCTTCGGAAGCGTTTGACGCAGCGGCTTGTATCGGTTGTGGCGCCTGCGTAGCGGCTTGCCCAAATGCCTCGGCGATGTTGTTTGTTTCTGCAAAAGTGGCACATTTAGGACTATTGCCGCAAGGGCAGGTAGAAAGAAAGCGCCGTGTGCAAGCGATGGTAAAGCAAATGGATGCCGAAGGATTTGGGATGTGCTCGAATGTGACCGCCTGCGAAGCAGAATGCCCAAAAGAAATCTCCGTGGAAAACATTGCCATGCTTAATCGAGAGTATTTTAAATCGGTGATTGCATCGGAAACTTCCGTTTAAATTTGTAAAAGGAAAACAGAGACTTTTACTTCGTAAATAATTAATTGCTTTTACAGTTGCCCTTCAGATAAAAGTTAGCGCCTCGGTTTCGGCCGGGGCTTTTATTTTTTACCCAACCAATGAATAATGTTGAATAAAAGTCGTGAGTTGGGCAATTAATTCCATCCTCGTCATTCAACGGAATTGAAAATCAACAGAATATCCCACTTCTTTGAGGATGCTTCGCTAAAGTTTTCTTCAAAGAGCATCAAAGATGTATCTGTCAGTGTGGTTAGTTTTTAGTTTACTATTGGGGTGGTTTATCTTGGAAAATTATCGAGTTATCTATCTCTTTTGTAAAAAGTGATAATTCGATAATAATAACGATTTGTCGAAATTAACAGTTTGAAGTTGTTAAATAAATTGACAAGCATTTCAAAATTGATTAATATTGTATTGTTCCTTAAAAAAGTACAAACACTTTCCTGCGACAATTCTTTGTAGCGCGCTTGATTAAATTCAGCAGTGCTATCTCTTATACTGCTTCACACATTAGATTTGTTGATATTTTTTAACTCAAAAAAACTTAATCATGAAATGTTCAAATGTTCAAATGTTCAAATGTTCAAATGTTCAAATGTTTGTTATTTTTACTAATGATTATTACTATTGGTTGTGATGTAACATCTGACTCCCCTATCAATAGTGATCCCATCGTAGAATTAAGAGATACCGTCGCACCCCAAAGTTGGCCCGCTGAATACTTTTTCAATAATCATTCCGTCTCCGAAGGTACTTTTTCGCTTGAAGACTCCAGCTTATATCTTGTTTTTGAGGGGGTACAAGCTAATCAAGCAGGGGATGTACGCTGGAAAATACATGCTTTTACAACTAAATCTGGCTATACTCAGTTTGGAGATAGCAAAGGTTGGTATTTCAGTACTTTTTTGCAGATAGAAGAACACCTTTCTGTCTATGCTGAAAGAACAGGCGCCATAGCACGCTATGAGGCTACTGGTGAAGTTCCCCAACCCTATATTGACTATGAAGAAGCGTATGTAGCAAATGCATTAAATAGTATCAAACCTCGTTCAGCTATTGCTATTCTCCATAAGGAGTTTTCGCAAGGACCTTCGGCTTCTACGTTTCCTGGTATTGGTCTTCCTGTAATGTGGCCTGGCTGGAATAATCAAACATCAGCTTTTACACCTTTATTTCTATGTGGCGTACATAATATCTATGACCGATCGTTTTATCGCAAAAGAATTGGTACAATCGTTGGATTTACAGGTTTAACTAGAATAAGATTTAATGGACCACTTTCTTCATTAAATAATAAAGCAAGTAGTTGGTGGGGCTTTGGACTATAATAAAAGTTAATCTTTATTAAAGCGTAGATTCAGCTTTTTGATCTACGCTTTAATTTCAAATACATTAAATTATACATATGAAAAAAAATATCATCAAGCTTATACTAATAATTATACCTTCCTACGTCATTTGTCAACAAGATAGTCTACCTCGTCGTATGTTTATGATAGCAATTGAACCAGGGATAGTTTATGCACAACAAATAGGAGATGATAAAATTTATACAGACTTTGGAATGAGGTTTGCCCCTAAAGCAAGCTATTTTGTTGGGCAAAATACGCTACTTGGATTTATGGTAGAGTATGAATTTGCAAATAGCAATTACACCACTTATGAATCTTACTATGGTTTAAGTACTTATTTAAGACAATATCTATCTTTTTGGGATGTCATTAGTAAATCAAAGAATAGTAAAACTGGCAAAATCAGAGAATTTAGAATGTTACCTTTTTGTGAAGCTATGTATTCAAGAGGCAATCTTTACTATGATAAAAACGATATAGTAGTAAAAAAAGATGCTTTACAAGCAGTATATATAGCTGCTCGTATAGGAATTTCGTTAAAAACATGGAAGGAACTATATCTCAGTGTGCATCCAAATATTTTATACAGCTTTGATTCTAAACAAATAAGAATTAGTCCGAGCGCTAGTTTTGAATACATTTTCTATAAAAAAAGGAAAAACCCATGATGACAATCTCTCGAATTTTAATCTTATTGACATATACATTTATTATTCATTTGCCATTAATAGCGCAGCAAGATTCTGCTGCTTTTAAGCCATTCCGGCAGTGGGTAGTTGGCATTGGTGCTGCATATATTGAAGATGTGGATAATAATGATGAGACTAATTTATATCAAGAATGGACCGTGTTGAACAGTATTTCAACTGAAGTTTCTAAAAAGCTTCGAGTTGGTGTTGATTACCGGACGATCCTGACCAATGATCCAATATTGGGAAAAGATAATTATTTCATCCTTGGTAACTTTGCACAGTACAATTTTTTGCCTCAGCAAAGGGGGCGTTTCTTCATCGAAGCTGCTATCCGATATGGCAATTACTGCACTTGTGGCGATACGGATCCTTATAAAGTCAATAACTTATGGTATATTGGGTGGGGCTTTGGCGGCAGTATTTTTTTACTTCAAAACTTATACTTGGACTTAGCCTTTACTTCTAATATTATAACAAATTCTATAAAAGATAAATATTCATTTAATCACTACACATTAGGTTTAGAATATAAATTTGATCTTTCTAAAAATAAAATAATCAAGATTTGATCTTTCAAACACTTGTTCTTAGCCAAAAGTAAGTATGATAGATGTTGTTTTTGCGAGCATTCTCTTTTCTGAACCGAACTCTCTCAGGCACTCAAATGGAGAACTTTGGAAAAAGAATGCGGATTATAAAAAATCATCAACATTTGATTGAACCAAATCGTGAGATCAAGTACTATCTATTATAATTTTTATCATTATGCCATAATCTTTTAAAATAAGCTCTTCATTTTGAAGGCACAAGACACGCTGAAGCTTCGAATCACTTTTTTAATTCCTCAATTGATATGCGGCTGATTATTTAGTTTTCCCACATCGTTTCGGGTATTTTCTTCTTTTTAAGAATTTCTTCTTTGTGATCCAATATTACCTTAAGCGCCGCTTTGTATTTATCTAAATTTCGACTACAGAAATATTTGGATAACTTTTATTATTCAGGTAATAAAAACTGCTGACTTCGATTAATAGAATCAACAAAAAACACACAAAAGATTTCCTCATTTTTACTCTTTTTTATCCTTAATATTTTAGTCTCTTGTGATAGAGAAAGTAAGATGCAGCATTGAATTAGCGCAATGTCAAAACTTTTTAAATACGGCACACTTGGTATGACCTGCTTTACAACGTTTCCTGAAGTCCAGTATTTTTATTTCAAACTTGATTCGCGACTCCTTCCACGACTCGATAGCTATCCATCGGCGGACAAGTACAGACCAAGTTCCGATCGCCATAAGCACTATCAATACGCGAAACAGCTGCCCAAAATTTATGCCCTTCACGAAGGTAAGGCAGTGGATAAGCCGCTTTTTCGCGGGAATAGGGCAGTTGCCAGTCATCGGCTGTCACTAATGCCAGGGTATGCGGCGCATTGTGCAAAACGTTATTTTGCGCATCAGCAGCACCGGCAGCAATTTCGTCTATCTCCTTGCGAATTTGCAGCAAGGCGTCACAAAAACGATCCAATTCATCCTTGCTCTCACTTTCGGTAGGTTCTATCATGATGGTACCTGCCACCGGAAAAGACAGGGTTGGTGCATGAAATCCATAATCCATAAATCGCTTAGCTACATCCTCCGCACTTACCAGGGTTTTAAAAGGACGCAAGTCTACAATCAGCTCGTGAGCAGAGCGACCTTTTTCACCAACATACAAAATGTGGTATTCCTTTTCCAATCGCGCTTTGATATAATTGGCATTTAAAATTGCGTACTTCGTCGCGTCTGTTACGCCTTTTTTGCCTAATAGCTTGATATAAGCATAAGATATAAGCAAGATACTAGCACTGCCCCAGGGCGCTGCCGACACGGCGTAAATGCCTTTTTCACCACCGGTTTCTACCAAAGGATGCTTGGGCAGAAAAGGCTTCAGACTTTCATTCACACAAATGGGACCCATACCCGGGCCGCCGCCGCCGTGTGGGATGGCAAAGGTTTTGTGCAAATTGAGGTGGCACACATCCGCGCCGATTATGCCTGGGCTTGTAAGGCCTACCTGAGCATTCATGTTGGCACCGTCCATGTACACCTTGCCGCCATTTTGGTGGATGATGTCACAAACTTCTTTGATCGCCGTTTCAAAAACACCGTGCGTAGAAGGGTAAGTCACCATCAGTGCCGCGAGGTGTTCCTTGTATTTTTCAGCTTTTGCTTTCAAATCCGCTACGTCAATATTGCCATGTTCATCGCATTCTACCACCACCACTTCCAGCCCTGCCATCACTGCACTTGCCGGATTTGTACCATGCGCCGAAGAAGGGATCAGCGCGATATTGCGATGCCCTTGCCCATTGGCTTCGTGGTAGGCACGAATCGCCAGCAGCCCCGTGTACTCGCCTTGTGCCCCAGAGTTGGGTTGCAAAGAACAAGCTGCAAAGCCGGTAATCTCACTCAAATAAGCCTCCAGTTCTGAAAAAATCTTCTGATAGCCCCCCATTTGATCCAACGGCGCAAAAGGATGTACGGTAGCGAATGCTTCCCAACTCACAGGAATTAACTCGGTAGCCGCGTTGAGCTTCATGGTGCAAGACCCCAGCGAAATCATGGAGTGCGTAAGCGATAAGTCTTTGTTTTCCAAACTCTTGATATAACGCATCATTTTGCTTTCGGTATGAAAGCTATTGAAAATCGGATGCTGGAGGTATTCGCTTTCCCGAATCAGTTTCTCCGGAATTTGGTGCACGGCAGGTTCTGTGGCTTCAAAATTTGCAGGCAATCCTTTCGCTTTTGCAAAAATAGCCACCACTTGCTCCACCTCGCTCAAAGAAGCGGTTTCGTCCAGCGTAATCTGGATGCTCTTATCGGTATAGAAAAAGTTAATCTCGTGTTGCAAAGCGATTTGTCGAATCTGGTCTTGCAGGTTGGGCGCTACCGAAATGTTCAAGGTGTCAAAATAATAGGAATTACTTTGGCTGTAGCCCAATTTCTTCAAATTTGCATCCAGCATTTGAGTCAATGCGTGCACACGCTCCGCAATGGCGCGAATGCCTTTGGGTCCATGATAGACCGCGTACATGCCCGCCATAATTGCCAACAAAGCTTGTGCAGTGCAGATATTTGAAGTCGCTTTTTCACGCCGGATGTGCTGCTCCCTCGTTTGCAATGCCATGCGCAAAGCCCTTTTGCCATGCACATCTATCGAAACGCCTATGATTCTACCCGGAATCAAGCGCTTGTATTCTTCTTTTGTAGCAAAATAAGCCGCATGAGGGCCGCCATAACCCATCGGCACACCAAATCGTTGGGTATTGCCTATTGCGGCATCGGCCCCCCATTCCCCTGGGGGTGTGAGTAGCGCCAAACTTAAAATATCTGCCGCAACGGTCACAAAAACGCCTTGCACCGCGCATTTTTCCACGAAAGCCCGATAATCCTCCACTGCGCCCGACTGATTGGGGTATTGCAAAAGCACCCCGAAAGTTTTATCTGTAATTTCAAATGACTTCCAATCACCCACCGTGATATGCAAGTTGAGAAACTTTGCTCTGGTTTTGATGACATCCAGCGTTTGTGGCAGCACCCCTGCATCCACAAAAAATTCATCGAAAACATCTCCTTTTTTCTTATTTTTCAGACCCCAAAACAAGTGCATCGCTTCCGCAGCAGCCGTCCCTTCATCGAGCAAGGAAGCATTAGCGATAGGCAGCCCGGTCAGGTCACTCACCATAGTTTGAAAATTGAGCAAGGCCTCTAGGCGCCCCTGGGCAATTTCTGCCTGATAAGGGGTGTATTGGGTGTACCAACCCGGGTTTTGAAAAATATTGCGCAGAATAACCGATGGCGTGATCGTGGGGTGATAGCCCATGCCAATGTAGGATCGGAAAATTTTATTGAGCTGAGCGGTCTGCTTGAGTTCCTGCAAATATTCGTATTCACTCATTGCATCGGGTAGCTCGAGTTCGTCTTTGAGGCGAATATTATCCGGTACCGTTTCGTTAATGAGTTGTTCGAGCGAAGAAACACCGATGGTTTGCAACATTTCTTTCAATTCCATTTCGTTTGGACCGATATGGCGATTGGAAAACTGATCAAAAACAGCGATTTTGCTCATGATTTGAATAACACTTGTATTTGGTTAGTAAAATGTGAAAGTACAATTTTTTGCTTTCGCATTAACAAATGAGAGCAGTCTCTTGTTTTTGCCGGAGTTGTTTAGAATAATTTTGAATAGCCCTCAAAACAAGGAAGCCTTTCCTTGTACCAGCAAGAAAAAGCTTCCTCTTCAAAAAAAGTGACAATGATATTTTACACTGCTATGCTTTTAAGTGCCTTTGCCATTGTAGCGCCAATGGTAGCTGGAGATGTAACCACATGGATGCCGCATTCCGCCATAATTTTCATTTTGGCTTCGGCTGTGTCCGCAGCGCCGCCGATGATTGCGCCGGCATGCCCCATTTTGCGCCCTTTCGGAGCTGTTTGACCCGCAATAAAACCTACCACTGGCTTGGTGCCATATTTTTTGATATACTGAGCCGCTTCTGCTTCCATGCCCCCCCCGATTTCGCCGATCATGATGATGCCTTCCGTTTCTGGGTCGTTCATGAGCAATTCTACTGCTTCTTTGGTAGTGGTGCCTACGATGGGATCACCACCGATGCCAATACAGGTAGATTGCCCCAAACCAGCTTTGGTTACTTGATCTACTGCTTCATAAGTGAGGGTACCCGAACGAGAGACAATACCAATCGTGCCTTTTCGGTGGATAAAGCCGGGCATGATCCCGCATTTTGCTTCATCCGGGGTTATTACGCCAGGGCAATTCGGACCAATCAATCGCGTATCAAAATTTTCAAGGTATGCCTTCACCTTCACCATGTCCTGTACAGGAATTCCTTCTGTGATACAGATAATCACTTTGATACCCGCTGCTGCCGCCTCCATGATGGCATCCGCCGCGAAAGCAGGTGGCACAAAAATAATAGAGGTATCCGCACCGGCTTCACTTACGCTGTCGGCAACGGTATTAAAAACTGGCTTTTCCAGATGTAGAGTGCCTCCTTTGCCTGGCGTCACGCCGCCCACTACATTTGTACCATATTCGATCATCTGGGTCGCATGAAAAGTACCTTCTTTACCCGTAAATCCTTGTACAATAACCCTGGAATACTTATTAACAAGTACAGACATATCTTTTTGATTGACAATTGGTTATTATGAATTGATTAGTCTTTTTTTTCAATCACAAAAACATCTTCATCACCTTTTTTCATGTAATAGCGCTCCCGAGCATACTTCTCTTTGTTAAGCTCCAAATCTTTTTTGTCCTGATAAGCCGCTTTTATTTTTTCTCTATAAAAAAGCTTATCGGCTTCCATTTTGTTTACTGTTCGCTGCAAGCGAATTTGAGTAATCACATCATGTTTGTCAAAAAAAACAAGCCATGCAAAAAAGAGGGCCAGTACCAAAAAGTACTTATTGCGAAAAGGTTTTAATACCTTGAGCGTTGCCGGCGGAATTAGTTGATTAGCCATAAATCATGAGTCTTATGCTGATTTGCCAATAGGCTAATAAAATTATAAACAACAGCCAATCAGCATCTTATTAAAAAAATGAAACCTCATTTGAATTAGAGCAAAGACTTAGCCGTAAATACAAAATCATATTGCCCTATCGGTTAACATCAGATATTCAAAGTTATAACAATCTGACGCTATTCAAAACATAATCAGCTAAAAAACTACGCCTTGTATCCCCTTCGCTTATTTTTTGGTCAATAAATCCTTCCCTGGGTAGTAAGCAGTATCCGCCAACTCTTCCTCTATGCGCAACAATTGGTTATATTTTGCGATCCGATCCGAACGAGAAGCGGAGCCTGTTTTGATCTGCCCGGTATTCAGCGCCACCGCCAAATCGGCAATAGTCGTATCCTCTGTTTCGCCAGAGCGATGGCTTATCACGCTGCGGTAGGCGTTGCGGGTAGCCAATTGCACGGCATCAATTGTTTCGGTGAGTGTACCAATTTGATTCACTTTGATCAGAATAGAATTGGCAACCTGCTGGTCAATTCCTTGCTGAAGCCGCTTGGTATTAGTGACAAACAGGTCATCGCCCACCAATTGAATACGGCTGCCCAAAGTTTTTGTCAGGTTTTTCCAGCCTTCCCAATCATCTTCATACAAACCATCCTCGATGGAAAAAATCGGGTATTTATCGCACCATTCTTTCCAATAATCCACCATTTGGCTGGAAGTCAGCTTATCGCCAGTAGATTTTTTGAAGACATACAAGCCCGTTTCTTCGTCATAAAATTCTGAAGCCGCAGCATCCATTGCAATAAACACATCTTCGCCGGGGCGGAAGCCCGCCTTTTCAATCGCTTGTAATACGGTTTCAATCGCTTCTACATTCGATTTGATGTTAGGTGCAAAACCGCCTTCATCGCCTACGTTGGTAGAATAGCCCTTACTTTTCAAAACATTTTTCAGGTGGTGAAAAATCTCCACGCCCATGCGCAAGCCTTCGGAGAAGTACTCTGCACCTATTGGCATAATCATAAACTCCTGAAAATCAATCGAATTATCAGCATGAGCCCCTCCGTTGAGGATGTTCATCATCGGCACTGGCAATACATGGGCATTCACGCCGCCGATATAGCGGTACAGTGGCATTTCAGAGGCTTCGGCCGCTGCTTTAGCCACCGCCATAGAGACAGCGAGCATGGCGTTGGCCCCTAGCTTTGATTTATTCGGCGTGTTGTCCAAGTCCAACAGCAGTTGGTCAATATAGCGCTGATCCAGTACATCTACGCCAACCAATTCTTCCAGGATTTCATCTTCCACATTTTGGCAGGCTTTGAGCACCCCTTTGCCGAGGTAGCGTTCTTTGTCGCCATCGCGCAGTTCCACTGCTTCGTGCTTTCCGGTGGAAGCGCCGGAGGGAACAGCCGCCCGCCCGAAAAAGCCGCTTTCGGTCAATACTTCTACTTCTACGGTTGGATTGCCGCGAGAGTCCAGAATTTCTCTGGCTTTGATATCAATGATCGTGCTCATGATGTGAACTTTGGTGTTAGATTGTTTTAGTTCTGTGAAATATCGCCATTGTTTTCTAACAATCGCCAATATCTTAATTTCATAATATCCTAATTCCCAAATGGGTATTAATTCTGCATTAATTTTATAAAATCATCAAACAGGTAGCGAGCATCGTGTGGTCCTGGGGAAGCTTCAGGGTGGTACTGCACCGAAAAAGCCTTTTTGTTTTTCAGGCGCAAGCCCTCCACCGTATTGTCGTTGAGATTGACGTGTGTGATTTCGATCTCATCCGCTTTTTGTTCAATGACCGTCCGGTCTACCTCAAAGCCGTGGTTTTGACTGGTGATTTCGCTATGCCCTGTGATCAAGTTTTTCACTGGATGGTTGATGCCCCTGTGCCCGTGGTGCATCTTGTGGGTAGGTACGCCCACTGCCAATGCCAGCAATTGATGCCCCAGGCAAATCCCAAACAAAGGTTTATCTTCTTGTAAAATAGCGCTGACGATGCTGATTGCATAATCCATAGAAGCGGGGTCACCCGGTCCATTCGAAATAAAATAGCCATCGGGCTTAAAGGCCTGCAAGTCTTCTAAGGAGGACTTGGCAGGGAAAACTTTCACATAACAACCCCGATCCGCCAAGCATTGCAGGATATTTTGCTTGATGCCATAATCTATAGCCGCCACGCGCAGTGGTGCATGCGGATCACCACAAAAATAAGGCTCGCTGGTGCTTACTTTCGATGCCAGTTCCAAACCATTCATATCCGGTACTTTTTCCAGCCGTCGTTTTAGCTCTTCCAGATCGAAGATTTCAGAAGAAATAATGCCGTTCATTGCCCCTTTATTGCGAATATGGCGCACGATAGCGCGGGTATCCACATCCGAAATGCCCACCAAGCCTTCTTCTTCAAAATATTCCTGAATGGATTCATCTGCCTTCAGGCGGGAATACTGGTGCGTAAAATTCTTACAAATCAGCCCAGCGATTTTGATACCATGTGACTCCACCTCGGTGCGCTTGGTGCCATAATTGCCAATATGCGCGTTCGTGGCTACCAGCAATTGCCCGAAATAGGAGGGGTCGGTAAAAATTTCCTGATACCCTGTCATGCCTGTATTAAAACAGATTTCACCCGTAGTGGTACCAATTTTGCCGGCTGCGTTGCCACGGAAAACAGTGCCATCTTCTAAAAGCAAAACTGCCGAAGCCCCTTTCGATTCAATCATTTATTTTATTAGGCTTTTGATATTTGAATATGAAACCAAATTTGAAATACAAAATTTTTAAAACTAAAAGCCTGAAAATCAGTTACTACTTACTTTTTAGATTTCGCAAATCTTTGAGATTTACGAAATCTCCTCCACTGCGCCAGCTCATTACCTTCTAATTTTGTAAAATTCGTGCAAAGATACAACCTCACAAGCGATATTGAAAAGCAAAATTAAAATTTGCAAAAAACGAAAGGCGACATCCTTACGAATGCCGCCTTTCGTTATATCTCGTTTTGATTTGATCATTCTTTCGTTTCGTTCTCTGCTTCTGGAGTAGTTTCCGTTTCCTCCGTACTTGCTTCAAGTGCATCCGCCACTACATCTTCCGTGGTATCAGCTACTGGTATTTCTGTCACTTCATCTTCTATCACCACTGTATCCAATGCCGATGTGGTACGCTCTGCTGTACCCTGATTTTGAGTACTGCCGCCACCACCGCGCCGACGCCTTCTCCTACCGCCTTGTTTATCCTCCGCTTTTTTACCACCTGCGTAAACCTCATTAAAATCTACAAACTCAATCAGCGCCATTTCAGCCCCATCCCCTTTGCGAAAACCAGTACGAATGATACGCACATAGCCACCCGGGCGATCCCCCACTTTTTCAGCAATTGTACCAAAAAGCTCTTTCACTGCATCCTTGTTCTGCAAATAGCTAAAAGCTACCCGCCGAGAATGCGTGGTATTGTTTTTTGCTTTTGTTACAAGCGGTTCGATATAAACCCGAAGTGCTTTAGCTTTAGCCAGCGTGGTGGTGATACGCTTGTGGCGAATCAGCGCATGCGCTAAGTTCTTAAACAAGGCCCTGCGATGCCCTACTTTTCTACCTAAGTGATTGTCTTTGTTCCCGTGTCTCATTTTTTAAGAACATACTTTGCAACACGTTTCGCCGGAAACACAGTGGGTGATTGGCACACCTTCCGGTTATTCAGTTATTGCAAGGGTGAAACCATACAGACAGCCGCTACCAATTCGATGCTGTTTGTAAATCTAATTTTAGTCCTCTTCCAACTTGTATTTCGACAAATCCATGCCGAAGGTCAAGCCTTTATCTTGCAACAGTTCCTCAATTTCTACCAGCGATTTTTTGCCAAAGTTGCGGAATTTGAGCAACTCATGTGTATCGTATCTAACTAATTCTGCAAGGGTATTAATTTTTGCAGCTTTCAAGCAATTGTAGGCCCGCACCGACAAGTCGAGGTCTTCCAGAGAAGTCTTGAGTAACTTGCGCATGTGAAGGATATGCTCATCCACGATATTATCCTCGCGGCTGGACGCATCATCAAAGGTGATATTTTCATCTGTGATGAGCATCAAGTGCTGAATCATAATTCTCGAAGCGTCTTTAATAGCATCTTCAGGGTGAATGGTGCCATCTGTTTTCACCTCAATCGTCAATTTTTCATAATCCGTCCGCTGCCCAACACGCGTGTTTTCAATGCGGTAAGCCACATTTTTGATCGGCGTATAAATAGCATCTATCGGAATAACCCCAATCGGCGCATCTTTCGGCAAGTTATCGTCTGCAGGAACATAGCCCCGCCCTTTGGTCACCGTCAATTCTACTTCCAGATTAACTTTTGGATCCAATGTACAGATCAGCAATTCGGGATTCATGATCCTGAATACATTCGTATGCTCTTCAATATCTCCAGCGCGAAACTCTTCTTTGCCGCTAATCGTCAAATATATCTTCTCGTTTGTAATTTCTTCATTAACAAGTACTTGCTTAAGTCTCACTTGTTTCAAATTCAAGATAATCTCTACCACGTCTTCTACTACACCTCTGATTGTAGCAAATTCGTGTTCCACACCAGCAATACGAACTGCAGAAATGGCAAAACCCTCCAATGAAGACAATAACACTCTTCTAAGAGAATTTCCAACGGTTTGCCCGAAACCCGGTTCAAGGGGTTTGAACTCAAAAAGCCCTTCAAAATCGTTGGCTTTTTGCATCACAATTTTATCGGGCTTCTGAAAATTAAGTACACTCATAATTTGATTTGATCTTTGAAAGGATTAACCAGCACACTTTCCTTTTGGTTGAATAACGAGGTAAACGGCTATCGTATATAATAATTTTTGACGGCCCCGGATAAAGGCTGTCAAAAACGATTTTATTTAGAGTACAATTCGACAATGAGCTGTTCGTTAATTTTCTCGGGTATTTGCTCCCGAGAAGGGTAGCTCAGGAATACGCCCTGCATTGTATCTGGGTTGAATTCTAACCATCCAAACTTAGTCCGGCTATCTTTCTTTGCCCCCACGCTATCTTTGATTACCGTCATTCCTTTGGATTGCCCTCTCACCGCCACTATATCACCAGGGCGAAGGTGGAAAGAAGGGATGTTGGTAACAATACCATTTACTACGATGTGCTTGTGTGTCACTAACTGGCGAGCAGCCATCCGCGTAGGCGCTAAGCCAAGGCGATATACAACATTATCAAGGCGCGCTTCCAGGTATTGCAATAATACCTCACCCGTTACGCCTTTCTTGCGGCTTGCTTTTTCGAAAAGGTTTCTAAACTGGCGCTCCAGCAAGCCATAGGTATATTTTGCCTTTTGCTTCTCCTGTAGCTGTAGTGCATAGTCTGAGCGCTGTTTGCGCTTGCGAGCCATGCCATGTTGTCCAGGAGGATATTTTCTTTTTTCAAAGGCTTTGTCAAAACCAAAGATTGGTTCTCCGAATGTTCTAGCCTTTTTCGTAGATGAACCCGTATATCTTGCCATGTTAGGAAATATCTTTTATTAAACGCTGATAATTACACTCTTCTCCGCTTAGGTGGGCGACAGCCATTGTGCGGAATAGGCGTAACGTCCTTGATTTTGAATATCTTGATACCTGCACTGTCAATTGCACGAATGGCAGCTTCTCGTCCTGAGCCAGGCCCCTTCACAAATACTTCTGCCGCACGCATCCCGGCATCGTATGCAGTTTTTGCAGCATCAGTAGCAGCTACCTGAGCAGCATAAGGTGTGTTCTTTTTAGAACCTCTGAAACCTGCCTTTCCGGCGGAAGCCCATGAAATTACTTGCCCTTGCTTGTTGCAAAGGGAAATAATAATATTGTTGAAACTCGCCTGAATATAAACTAAGCCCTCTGGCTCTACTTTTACTTTCCTTTTTTTGACTTTCTTTGCAGCTTTTGCCATTTTACGACGGTGTTTTGGTGCTATAATGCCTTGTTCATGCCAAATTCTTGTTTAGAAAACGATGATACCAACGCACTATGGCACTAAAAAAATTATTTAGTAACCTTCTTTTTATTCGCAACGGTTTTACGTTTCCCTTTTCTGGTACGCGCATTGGTACGCGTGCGTTGCCCGCGCAAAGGAAGCCCCCTACGATGGCGCAAGCCCCTGTAGCATGCAATGTCCATCAAGCGTTTGATATTCAATTGCACCTCCGAGCGCAATTCCCCTTCCACTTTGTAATCATTGGTAATGATACGCGTGATTTCCCGCACATGCTCATCCGTCCAATCTGCCACTTTGACATTTTCGTCAATACCCACAGTGTCAAGAATTTGCTTGGCAGAGGATTTACCGATGCCATAGATGTAAGTCAAACCAATTACTCCACGCTTATTTCTTGGCAAATCAATACCTACAATACGAGCCATTTTGATTTCTGATTTGCGATTTACAATTTATAAATGTGAAAGTACCCATCTATAAACCATAGATCGTAATTCTTAAATAACTACCCCTGCCGTTGTTTGTACTTGGGGTTTTTCTTATTGATGATATAAATCTTTCCTTTTCGTCTCACAATCTTGCAATCCGCAGAACGTTTCTTCACCGAAGCTCTGACTTTCATGACTTTTGCTTTATTTATATCTGTAAATAATTCTTCCTCTTGACAAATCGTATGGACTCATTTCCACTGAAACCTTATCTCCGGGTAAGATTCGGATGTAATTCATCCTCATTTTTCCGGATATTGTTGCAATAATTTGGTGGTCATTTTCAAGCCTGACTCTAAACATAGCGTTTGACAGCGCTTCCTCAATTATACCATCTTGCTTAATAAGGTTCTTTTTTGCCATATTTTAAAATTCGGAGGGCAAAGATAGAAAAAAATTTTGGTTCTTGTATCTCTGCACCGAAAAATTTAACGCCGCATTAAGCCGCAGCTGTTCTCAGCATGATTTCTTTGAGATTAGTGTTATTCCGCACCGCTTCTTCGATAAAAGAGTGATCAGAGAGAATATCCGCGTGTGTTTTGCCAACAGCGACCGTATGCTCATAATGCGCAGAAGGTTTTCCATCTTTTGCAAAAACCGTCCACCCGTCTCTGGCCGTTCGCACTTCTTTTTTACCCAAATTCACCATCGGTTCGATGGCAATAACCAATCCCTCTTTCAACTTCACACCACTACCTCTTTGCCCATAGTTTGGAACTTCTGGTGATTCGTGCAATTCACGCCCCACTCCGTGCCCTACCAACTCCCGCACAACACCATATCCGTGCAAACGCTCTACATAATTTTGAATAGCAAAGCCAATGTCTCCCAACCGCCTACCCGCAACCGCCTGCTCAATTCCTTTATAAAGCGCTTCATGCGTCACACGAAGCAACTGCATCGTACTTTCCGCTACATCCCCGATTGCAAAGGTATAAGCCGCATCTCCAAAATACCCATTCCACTCAACTCCGCAATCCACCGAAACAATATCTCCATCTTTCAATTCCTGATCGGATGGAATTCCATGAACCACCATATCATTTAAAGAATAACACAAGGTAGCTGGAAATCCGCGATAGCCTTTGAATGCAGGCTTAGCTTTATGATCCCTGATAAATTCTTCTGCCACTTTATCCAGCTTAGCACCTTTGATTCCTGGCTGAAGCATTGAACCTACTTGCGCCAGGGTTTTGCAGACGAGCAAACAACTTTGGCGTATCAGTTCAATTTCTTCATCTGTTTTATAAAAAATCATCAGGAATATAATCTATTTTAATTCATTGTGAAAATGACCAATCTGTTCGATTGGTCGTTCTCCTATCTATCATCTATCTTACATATTAGCACCAATGCCTTGCATCCGGCTGGTTCTGCCTTGTATTCTACCCGATTTCACTAAGCCATCGTATCGGCGCATCAATAAATGACTTTCGATTTGCTGTAAAGTATCCAGTACAACCCCGACTAAAATGAGTAAAGAAGTGCCTCCAAAAAACACTGCAAAGTTGGTATTGATACCAAACGCCGTAGCGATAGCCGGAAGAATAGCAATTAAGCCCAGGAAAATTGAACCCGGTAGCGTGATCCGTGTAGTAATAGCATCAATAAAATCTGCAGTTGGTTTACCTGGTTTGATACCCGGAATAAAGGCATTTTGCCGCTTCAAATACTCCGCGTAATTTTGCGGATTGACCATCAACGCCGTATAGATATAAGTGAAAACAACTATCAGCAAAAAGTAAATAATATTGTACGACAAAGACGTAAAGTCGTTCAAAGCTCTGAGAATTGGATTAGCAGCTATTTCATTGCCTGCAATAAACTGCGCCGCAGTAGCGGGCAAGAACATCAATGCCTGCGCAAAGATAATAGGCATAACTCCCGCAGAGTTCACTTTCAGTGGAATGTAATCCCTTGCTCCAGCAGCGGGCATCGCTGAATTACCGCGACCGACCATTCGTTTAGCAAACTGGATAGGAATTTTCCGAACGCCTTGTACGATCACGATGGTAGCCATAACCACCACGAAGAGTGCCAGGATTTCAAGTACAAAAATAATCAAGCCACTTTTATCCAATTGAGCCTGAAATTCAAACACAATCGCCTGCGGCAATCTCGCAATAATTCCCACCATGATAAGTAAAGAGACGCCATTTCCGATACCTCTGTGTGTAATTCGCTCGCCCATCCACATGGCAAAGACCGTACCAGCCGTAAGGATGATGATATTAGAAATCCAGAAAATTCCACCCGGAATAGAAGGATCAACGGCTTGCAAGCTATTGATGTAAGTCAGGTAGCCCCCGCTTTGCACCAGTGTAATTGCAACCGTCAAAAGCCGCGTAATTTGGTTTAATTTATTACGCCCTGATTCGCCTTCCTTTTGCTGAAGGCGCTGAAAATAAGGCACTGCAAAACCCAGTAACTGGATAATAATAGATGCCGTAATGTAAGGCATAATACCCAAAGCAAAAATAGCCGCATTATTGAATGCGCCCCCCGTAAACACGTTGATCAGCCCCAAAAGGTCATTGGGCGTACCGCTATTCTGGGTTGCATTCGCCAGAACAGAGGGAATAACGCCCGGAAGGACGATATAAGAGCCGAACCGAAATACAGCGAGCATTCCTATGGTAAATAGAATGCGGTTGCGCAACTCCTTGATCTTCCAGATATTTTTGAGCGTAGTGATCAGTCTTTTCATTTCTTTGCTTTAACGATATTAATGCTTCCGCCAAGATTTTCAATCGCCTGCTTAGCCTTTTCAGAACAACCGTGAGCAGTGACATTCAGCTTGGTTTTTAACTCTCCATTCCCTAAAATCTTCACAAAATCCGTTTTTTTAACCACATTTTTTTCAACCATTGCGGTTAGATCAATCGTAGTGAGTTG
Organism: uncultured Saprospiraceae bacterium; assembly: GCA_964526645.1. GTDB lineage: Bacteria > Bacteroidota > Bacteroidia > Chitinophagales > Saprospiraceae > JADJNW01. Next base: position 72,687 of record CAZGJN010000006.1, on the reverse strand, counting down.
ATACTTTTCTGCAATGGATTGTAGCCTACTCAGATTAATAGCAACGTACGCCACTCTGCCGGGATTTTTGAACCCCACTTTGGGCAAACGCATTTGCAATGGCATTTGACCGCCCTCAAAATTGCGCTTGCGCTTGTGCCCTGCACGCGCTTTGTCACCCTTGTGTCCTTTGGTTGCTGTGCCACCATGCCCAGAACCCTCCCCTCTTGCAATACGCTTTCTTTGCTTCGTAGAACCCGGTGCTGGCTTTAAATTATGCAATTCCATTTCTTTATGCAATTTATCTTTTTTCAAAAGAAAAAACAAGGAAAAGGATCACTGAACAAAAAGAGATTTTTGGTCAACAATCTATGCGTTACGCTTCCTCAACTTTTACCAAATGATTCACTTTTCTCACCATTCCGAGTATTTGAGGTGTCGCTTCATGAACAACCGTTTGGTGTACTTTTGTCAATCCCAATGCTTTTACCGTTTCCTTTTGGCGCCGCGTGCGATCAATTGTACTTTTTACCTGGGTTATCTTTATCTTAGCCATTTCTTTTCGATTTAGAAAAGTCCTGAATTAAAATTGATTAGCCTTCGAAGATTTTTTCCAAGGAGATATTCCGTTGTTTTGCAACCAACATCGGGCTTCTGAGCTTGGAAAGTGCATCCAGAGTTGCTTTCACTACATTGTGTGGATTAGATGATCCCTGTGATTTTGCCAATACGTTGTGGATACCCGCGATCTCCAGCACAGCACGCATAGCGCCCCCTGCAATCACCCCCGTACCGTCGGCAGCTGGCTTGATCAAGACCTTGCCTGCGCCAAATTTGCCTTTCTGCTCATGAGGAATAGTACCTTTGTAAATTGGTACTTTCATCAGATTTTTCTTGGCATCATCTACCGCTTTGGCGATAGACTCTGATACGTCGCGAGCTTTACCCAGCCCCTGTCCAACGGTACCATTTCCATCTCCAACCACTACGATTGCAGCAAAACTGAAGGTTCTACCACCTTTTGTCACCTTAGCCACTCGATTGAGGGCTACCAGTTTTTCTTTCAGCTCTGTTTCTGCGGGTTTTACCCTTGTATTGCTTTGTTCTCTTTTTGCCATTATAGCTAAAGGTTAGAATTTTTTTATAAATAAAGCCCCCCCTCACGAGCGCCTTCCGCCAATGCTTTTACTCTGCCATGGTACAAGTAGCCGCTTCTATCAAAAACTACTGCTTTGATATTTTTAGCCAGCAGTCTCTCCGCCAACAACTTTCCGACCATCTTCGCTTGCTCTGTTTTGTTGACATTCTTTACAATGCTCTCTTCTCTCGAAGAAGCAGCAGCGAGCGTGTGCCCCATTGTATCATCTATGACTTGGCAATAAATAGAACGGTTACTTCTGAATACACTCAGCCGCGGCTTGGTTGGGCTGCCTTGTATTTTTTTTCTGATACGGTAGCGAATCTTTCTTCTTCTACCTTCTTTATTGAATTTCATATTTTCGATTTTTTGCCTTAGTGTATGGATAATCTCTATAAGAACTCCAAACCCAAGACGCTCCGAAATATTGATTTTGCTTTAGCTCCTCCCTCAAAATAAGCAGTAATTTATTATTTCTTACCACCGGCAGTTTTACCAGCCTTACGCCTGATAATTTCGTCGGAATAGCGCACCCCTTTACCTTTGTAGGGTTCTGGTTTTCTCAAAGAGCGCAACTTCGCTGCTATTTGACCAAGAAGTTGCTTATCAATGCTTTCCAGGCGAATGACAGGGTTCTTTCCCTTTTCTTGCCTCGTTTCCACTTTCACTTCTTCTGGAATATAGAACATGATCGGGTGAGAATAACCCAAGGTCAATTCCAACAACTGCCCTGTATTGGTGGCGCGATAGCCTACCCCCACCAATTCCAGCTCTTTTACAAAACCCTGCGTAACGCCCTGCACCATATTATTGATGAGCGCTCTGTACAAACCGTGCATAGCACGATGCCGGATTTGTTCCGTTGGGCGCGTCAGCGTCAGTTCGCCTTCTTTCAATTCCAATTGAATAGCAGGATCAATCTGCTGCGACAAAGACCCTTTTGGACCCTTTACAGTTACTAAATTTCCTTTTGTGGTATTGATTTCTACCCCCTGAGGGACGTTAATCGGCGCTTTTCCTACTCGTGACATTTTTGCTTCAATTTAAGATTAGTAAACATAGCACAATACTTCCCCACCCACGTTTGCCGCTCTCGCTTGCTTGTCTGTCATTACGCCTTTGGATGTAGAAATGATAGCGATGCCAAGTCCATTAATAACTCTAGGCAACTCATCTGACTTAGAAAATTTGCGCAAACCAGGTTTGCTGATTCTTTGCAACTCCCGGATGATGGGTTGTCTGGAAATTGGATCGTACTTCAAGGCGATTTTGATAAGGCCTTGCTTGCCTTTTCCTCCTTGTTCATCAAATTTGTACTTCAGAATGAAGCCATTGTCGTACAAAATCTCTGTCAGGCGCTTTTTTAAATTGGAAGCCGGAATTTCGACCACGCGATGCCCTGCTTGTTGCGCATTACGAATTCTGGTCAAATAATCTGCTATTGGATCTGTAACAGCCATTTTATGTTTATTTCATCGGCTGGTTTTCTTTTTAGACAAGAACCTTGCCGCTTGTAGAAAAATGATTACCAACTACCTTTTGTTACACCGGGGATTTTACCCTCCAGTGCCATTTCACGGAATTTCACCCGGCAAATACCAAAGTGCCGGATATAACCCTTGGGGCGCCCCGTCAGCTTACAACGATTATGCAGACGAATGGGGTTGGAATTGCGTGGCAGCTTATCCAGTTCATCCCACTTTCCTTCCTCTTTCAACTTCTTACGCAGTTCACTGTACTTCGCTACCAGTCTTTCCCGCTTTTTTTCTCTTGCTATAATTGAATTACGAGCCATTTTTACTGTTAATTATCAAATGTTTACACTTAATTAACTACTACGCTGCTGGTTCCTGAAAGGTAAACCTATCAGTTTTAACAATTCCAAGGCCTCCTTGTCAGATTTGGCAGTGGTTACAAAGGTAATATCCATCCCTGTGATCTTGCTTACCTTATCGAGGTCAATCTCCGGAAAAATAATATGTTCTGTAACGCCCATGGAATAGTTGCCTTTTCCATCAAAACTTTTATCGTTTATCCCCCTGAAATCCCGTACACGCGGCAGTGCCACCGTAATAAGACGATCAATGAATTCATACATGTGATCATTGCGCAAAGTCACTCTTACGCCAATTGGCATGCCTTCCCGAAGCTTAAAGTTAGAAACAGACTTTTTCGCTTTGGTAGCTACTGCTTTTTGCCCTGCAATCATGGTCATTTCAGCCATGGCATTATCCACTAACTTTTTGTCTTGCGTAGCGGCACCTACCCCTTGGTTGAGGCAGACCTTCACGATCCTAGGTACCTCCATGATAGATTTGTACTGGAATTGCTCCATAAGCTTCGGAACAACCTCTTCCTGATATTTTACCTTGAGCCTTGGAATATATTTCATCATCCAATAATTTCGCCTGATTTTTTAGAATAACGAACCAACTTTCCATCTACTTCTTTGCGCCCAACCCTTGTGGGCTCACCTGTTTTAGGATCTACCAACATCAGTTTGGAGATATGAATCGGTGCAGGTAATTCCGAGATACCTCCAGGGTTATTCTGCGTAGGTTTGGAATGTTTTTTTACGATGTTTACCTGATCTACGATTGCTCTATTTTTATCAGGAAAAACCTCCAGCACCTCGCGTACCTTGCTCATATCTTTGTAATCGCCTGAAATCACTACTACACGATCACCTTTTTTAATCTTCAACTTCGGGGCAAAGCGCTTTTGTTGAGATTTCGCTGTTTTCTTCGTTGCCATTTCTCGATAGCTATTTAAGAGGTTAAAGCACTTCCGGTGCTAAAGAAACAATTCTCATATAATCCTTATCCCTCAATTCCCTTGCAACGGGTCCGAAAATACGTGTCCCTCTGGGTTCGTCTTGGTTATTGAGTAATACCACTGCGTTGTCATCAAACCGAATGTAAGAGCCGTCTTTTCTACGAATTTCTTTTTTCGTTCTCACAACGACCGCTTTGGAAACGGAACCTTTTTTGATGCCTCCTGGTGTAGCATCTTTCACCGATACAACGATCTTGTCACCAATGGAAGCGTACCTGCGTTTAGATCCCCCCAAAACACGGATGCACAGCACTTCTTTTGCACCGCTATTATCCGCTACCTTGAGTCTTGTTTCTTGCTGTATCATGACTTTCTATGAATTTGAAACATGAAATTTCAATATTAAAATGCCAGGGCTGAATTTTTTAGCAACTCGCACTTCACATTTCTGTTGTAAATTACTTGGCTCTTTCTATGATTTCAACTAAACGCCAGCGCTTGAGCTTGCTCAAGGGGCGCGTTTCCATGATTCTTACCAGATCACCGATATTACACTCATTGTTTTCATCGTGAGCCATAAATTTCTTTGTCTTTTTTACAAACTTTCCGTAAATAGGGTGTTGCAGCCTCCGCTCTACTGCTACTGAAATCGTCTTATTCATTTTGTTGCTGGTCACTACCCCTATTCTTTGCTTTCTGATTTTTCTTTCTTCAGCTATCATGTTGTCGCTGTTTTATCTTTTATTGCGCAGATATTTGAATTATTTACGACGGCGTCTTGCCATAATTTTTGATCTATTTTTCAAGTCCTCTGGAGTTAAGTTAGCAATTTCGCGACGACGAACTTCCGTATTGAGGCGTGCAATGTCTCGGCGTACTTCACGCAGCAAGAGCGGATTCTCCAATCCCTTGATTGCGTGATCGAATTTTAGTTTTTCATACTGTAACTCTGTCTGCTGCAACTCGTTTGCCAGGTCAGCATCTGAAAAGTCTTGTAGTTCCAAATATTTTTTTGTTGCCATGATATATCAAAATCAACTTTAATTAAACAACAAAATCCGGTCGTATCACCACTTTAGTCAATACTGGTAATTTCTGCGCCGCCAAACGGAGTGCCTCAGCAGCAGTTTCATAGGATACGCCATCAATTTCAAACATGATCCTTCCTGGTTGTACCAGTGCTACATAGTGGTCCAGGGCACCTTTACCTTTACCCATGCGCACTTCCTGTGGCTTGGCTGTGATCGGTTTATCCGGGAAAATACGAATCCATACCTTCCCTTCCCGTTTCATAAACCGAGTCATTGCAATACGAGCAGCCTCAATTTGGCGGTTGGTAATTCTACCACTATCCATTGATTTGAGTGCAAATGTACCAAAGGATATAGTTGTTCCTTTGTATGCAATTCCTTTATTTCTGCCCTTTTGCTGCTTGCGATATTTTGTCCGCTTCGGCTGTAACATTGCTCAAAATTTGACAGTGAAAAATAGCCTTATCGCCTTGCGAATTACCTTTCCGGTAAAGCCCGGCAAAGGTAAGGCATTTTATTGAGTTTTTCCTAATTTTTGTTTTGATTTCTTCCGCCACCACCACCGCCTCTACGGTCGACGCCTCCGCCGCCTCTACGATCGCCGCCTCCTCTACGGTCGCCACCACCACCTCTGCGATCGCCGCCTCTATTGTCACCACCGCCCCGTCTGTCTCTGCGGTCACCACCAGCACCTTTATTATCAAAGCCTCTATCATTATCGCCACTTCTTGGCTTATTATCTTTTTTGCCTACACCAACGTTTGGCGAAAGATCGCGTTTACCCAGTACTTCGCCTTTGCAGAGCCAAACCTTGATGCCAATCTTGCCATATACCGTCTGTGCTTCTTTCAGTGCATAATCAATATCTGCACGGAAAGTATGGAGTGGGGTTCTACCCTCTTTGTATTCTTCCCGGCGAGCCATATCAGAACCAGCCAAACGACCGGAAATCCGAACCTTGATCCCTTCAGCTCCGGCGCGCATCGTAGATTGAATTGCCATTTTGATCGCACGGCGATAATTGATACGTGCTTCTATCTGCTTGGCAATCGTCTCCCCTACTATGTTAGCATCCAATTCCGGTTTGCGGATTTCAATGATATTGATTTGAATATCCTTCCCCGTGAGTTTTTTCAATTCCTCTCGGATACGATCCACTTCCTGCCCGCCTTTACCGATAATAATACCCGGACGAGATGTGTGGATAGTGACCGTGATGCGCTTCAGGGTGCGCTCAATCACAATACGAGCAATACCGCCTTTTTGGATACGGGCATTCAGATAAGTGCGGATGTTTTCATCTTCCACTACTTTCTGTGCAAAATCATTAGATTTACCCCCAAACCAGTTGGAATCCCAGCCGCGGATAATACCTAAACGATTGCCTATCGGATTTGTCTTTTGACCCATAACTTAGAATCGAAATTTGTAATATGAAATGAGAAAACTGAAATAAGGCGTCTTGATTTCCCGATCCCAGTATTTCACATATTTGAATTATTCTTCTGTTTCAGTCTCCTGCACGTCTTCTATATCCACATTCTCGTCAGGTAACGCTATCTTGTTTTCAACGATAATCGTCACATGATTGGACCGTTTCCTGATACGATGCGCCCTACCGTGTGGCGCTGGACGAAACCGCTTGAGCATACCCGCCTCATCCACAAAAGCCGTTTTGATAACCAGCTCATAATCATCCGCACTCTCCCTACCATTTAGTTTGTATTCCCAATTGGCAATCGCTGAGACAACCAGCTTCTCCAGCCATTCACTGGCTTCTTTTTTGGTATAGCGCAATATATCCAATGCATCAGTGACCCGCTTACCGCGAATATTATCCACTACCAATCGCATTTTGCGAGCCGACATTGGAACATTCTTCAGTTTTGCTACAGCTTCCATTATGTTGATTCGTTTGAAGTTGCTTTAAAATAGCAACTAAAAAATTGAGACCGGCACTGGAAAGACTAAAACATTCCATAGCCGCTGCTCTTTTGAATTTATTTCTTTCTGTTTCCTGAGTGTCCTTTAAAGTTGCGAGTAGGCGCGAATTCTCCCAATTTGTGCCCAACCATGTTTTCCGTAACAAATACAGGAATGAGGGTTTTGCCGTTGTGCACAGCGATTGTTTCACCCACCATGTCGGGAATAATCATGGACGCACGTGACCAAGTCTTGATCACCGTCTTTTTATTGGACTCTTTCGATTTAAGCACTTTTTTCAGCAGCTTATTGAACACATAGGGTCCTTTCTTAATTGATCTTGCCATTGTTTTATGCTAAGTTTTGCAAGAATTAATCAACCTTCGATTTTCTTCTCGAAATAATCAGCTTAGAAGAAGCTTTCTTATTATTGCGCGTTTTTGCACCTTTAGCAATCTTGCCAGTACGCGAGCGTGGATGCCCCCCAGAGGCCCTTCCTTCACCACCACCCATAGGGTGGTCAACAGGGTTCATGGCGACACCACGTACATGCGGGCGAATACCCAACCACCGCTTCCTACCAGCTTTGCCCAATTGTACCAGACCATGATCCGGGTTGGAAGTTTCACCCATAGTAACTTTGCATGTCAGCAAAATACGCCGTACCTCACCTGATGGAAGTTTTACAATACCGTACTTGCCTTCTCTGCCTGTTAGCGTTGCATAAGTGCCTGCGCTCCTTGCAATCGCAGCACCTTTGCCAGGCTGCATCTCAATCGCAAAGATATTAGCACCCAGTGGTACATCTCTCAAGAACAAGGCATTACCAACATTTGGTGGCGCACCTTCTCCAGATAATACCTTGCTGCCAACTTTTAGCCCTTCCGGTGCCAAAATGTAGCGCTTCTCGCCATCTTCATATTCCAGCAAAGCAATATATCCCGTGCGATTCGGATCGTATTCGATACTTTTTACGATAGCCACAATACCATCTTTGTCTCTTTTGAAATCAATGATACGATAGCGGCGCTTGTGACCACCCCCACGCTGGCGCATAGTGCGCTTGCCGGAATGATTCCGTCCTCCACTTTTTTTAATTGGAGCTAATAAGCTCTTTTCCGGTTCATCTGTTGTGATTTCCGTGAAGGTGTTCCCGATTCGGAATCGAGTACCTGGTGTAACCGGATTGTATTTTTTAACCGCCATTGCTGTAAATTTTCGGTTTATCTATGGCAACCAATAATTTAAATATCGCCGAAGAAATCTATTTCCTCTCCCTTTGACAAAGTGACGACTGCCTTCTTGAACGAAGAAACATGCCCACGCAAGATGCCCGTGCGTGTCATTCTGCTCTTTGTACTGGCAGGCATAATTAATGTATTAACCGATTCGACCGCCACATTGTAGCGTTTTTCAACCGCCTTCTTTATTTCGATCTTATTGGCTTCCTTATTGACCACAAAGCTGTATTGCTTTAGCTTTTCCGTCAGGCGGTCTGCTTTTTCTGTGATGATCGGTTTGATAAGAATTGTCTTTGCCATTTTTATAAAATTGAATTCAACCTAATCAAATCAGGCGAATGTTTCTTTAATTTTTTCAATACAACCCTCTGATAGCACAATAGTGCTGGAGTTAAGAATTGCATAGGTATTCAAATCCGATGCGCGCATCACGCTGGCTTTTGGCATGTTCCGGCTCGACAGAAGCACTTCTTTTTCATAATCAGCCGTTACAAAAAGTGTTTTCTTATCGGATACTTTAAGTGCGCTCAGGATTTTGATGAACTCTTTTGTTCTAGGCGATTCAAAAGAAAAGTCCTCCACAATCAGGATCGAACCCGCTTTAGCCTTGCTGGACAAAGCAGATTTTCGAGCCAGTCGCCTTACTTTTTTGTTCAGCTTTTGCCTATAATCACGAGGTTTCGGACCAAATACGCGCCCACCACCCGGATACAAAGGGTTATTAATGTCCCCCTTGCGAGAACCTCCAGTACCCTTTTGGCGGTGCAACTTCCTGGTAGAACCTGACACTTCGCTACGCTCTTTGGCTTTGTGCGTACCCTGGCGCTGATTCGCCAAATATTGCTTCACAGCCAGATAGACCGCATGTTCATTGGGTTCTATCCCAAAAATATCATCTGGCAGATCAACTGATCTACCGGTTTGTTCGCCTTGTATATTGAAAACTTCGAATTTCATTTTCAATTTATTTATAAATCTACCTATTGGTAGTCAATATTTTATACTATTATTTCTTTTCCAATATAACGATAGAACCTTTATGCCCGGGTACTGCACCTTTCACCAGCAAAAGATTGCGATCTGCCAATACTTTCAACACTTGCAAATTTTTGATTTTCACGCGGGTACCACCGTCTCGCCCCGCCATACGCAGCCCTTTCACTACCTTAGAGGGAAAGGAAGAAGCACCAACCGAACCAGGCGCTCGCAAACGGTTGTGCTGACCGTGTGTCTGCATACCTACGCCACCGAAACCGTGGCGTTTTACAACCCCCTGAAAACCTTTTCCTTTGGAAGTACCGACGGCATCCAATTTATCTCCCTCTGCAAAAAGTTCATCAACTTTCACAATATCGCCGAGGGATTTTTGCACGAGATTGAAATCTCTGAATTCTACAACCTTACTTTTTGGTCCGGTACCAGCTTGCTTAAAATGCCCGATCAGAGGTCGGGGTGTATTTTTCATTTTCGATTCCCCAAATGCCAACTGTAGGGCATTGTAGCCATCTGTATCTTCGGTTTTGACTTGGGTAACGACGCAGGGGCCCACCTCGATAACTGTACAGGCAACATTTCGACCCTTAGCGTCGAAAATATTTGTCATACCGACTTTTTTGCCAATTAATCCGTTCATCCGAATTATATTTTATTTGAAGATGGACAAGCAGACAGGGCTTTATTTTACTTCATTGTGACTACAAAAAGCAAGTACAAAGAAGCAAAGCACGATCCGTAAAGTCCAAAAATCAGTTTTCCAACAAAGATTTAGGTCAATTTAACCTGAATATCCACGCCACTGGGAAGCTCGAGTTTTGAGAGAGCATCCACTGTTTTTTGTGTCGGCGTGTAAATCTCTATGAGGCGCTTGTGGGTACGCAACTGGAACTGCTCACGAGATTTTTTGTTGACGTGCGGAGAACGGAGCACAGTGAACATTTTTTTCTCGGTGGGCAGCGGAATCGGACCAGTTACGACAGCACCACTACTGCGCACCGTCTTAACGATTTTCTCCGTTGACTTATCAACCAGGTTGTGGTCATAAGAACGAAGTTTGATTCTGATTTTCTGATTCATGCCTATTTTTTAAATATTTGGGCGTTTGTTGAGTTGGGACGTACCTGAAAGCACCTCCGACCCTTTACAAACTGCATTCGCTTAAACCTTTACAGTACCTTTAGATTTTTCGATTACATCCTGTGCAATGTTCGCCGGCGCAGGTGCGTAGTGCGAAAACTCCATGGAAGAACTAGCACGACCGGAAGTAATTGTACGCAATTGGGTTACATAACCAAACATCTCTGCCAATGGCACTTCCGCTTGGATCGCAACGGCACCCCCTGGGCGGCCTTCCTGTCCTTTTGGTAATCCCCGCCGGCGGTTCAAATCGCCAATCACAGGACCAACATATTCTTCCGGTGTAACAACTTCGAGTTTCATAATAGGCTCCAGAAGAACCGGCGAGGCTTGCTTAGCCGCTACTCGGAAACCTTCTTTTGCACACAATTCGAATGCAATTGGCTTGGAATCCACTGGGTGCATAGAGCCATCATAAACCCGCACTTTCATGGAATCAATATTGTAACCTGCCAGCACTCCATTGCTCATCATAGCCGTGAAGCCGTCTGTGATTGGCTTCATATAGTTCTTATCAATTGACCCCCCGACAATACCCCACACAAATTGGAGCTTTTTCTTACCACTCTTGAAGTCTTCGCTTTGCAGGAAGTCCTCATCTGCTGGTCCCAGTTCAAATTCCATGTCGGCGAACAAACCAGCACCGCCCGTTTGCTTTTTCAGGCGTTCGCGGTGAGATACCGTCTTGGTGAGTGCTTCTTTATAGTTAACCTGAGGTGCGCCCTGGTTGCATTCTACCCCAAACTCCCGACGCAGGCGATCCACAATAATTTCAAGGTGCAATTCACCCATACCGGAAATAACCGTCTGGTTCGTATCCTCATTATAGCTTACCTTGAAAGTAGGATCTTCTTCTGCCAGCTTGCCCAAACCGATGCCCAGTTTATCCAAATCCTTCTGCGATTTGGGTTCAATTGCCAGGCTGATTACAGGCTCAGGGAATACCATACTTTCCAGCACAATCGGGTGCGCCGGATCGCATAGGGTATCACCTGTGCGAATATCCTTGAAACCTACAGCTGCTGCAATATCACCCGCTTCTACTGCATCAATTGGGTTTTGTTTATTAGCGTGCATCTGATACAGGCGGGAGATGCGCTCTTTACTATCTGATCTTGTATTGAGAATGTAAGAACCCGCATCTAATTTACCTGAGTAAACTCGAATAAAACACAAGCGCCCTACAAATGGGTCCGTAGCAATTTTGAACGCCAGTGCAGTGAAGGGGTCATCTACTGTCGGGCGGCGATTCACCTCTTTGTCTGTCTTCGGGTCTGTACCCTTTACTGCTTCCACATCAATCGGCGCGGGCAGGTAATAACATACTGCATCCAGACAAGCTTGTACGCCTTTATTCTTAAAAGCAGAGCCACAGAACACCGGTGTGATCTTCATATCAATGGTTGCCTTACGAATAGCGGCTCGAATCTCCGGTACAGTGATGGAATTGGGGTCTTCAAAGAATTTTTCCAACAGGGTATCATCATATTCTGCAATAGACTCAATTAGTTTTTCGCGTAATTCCGTGACCTGTTCTTGCAAATCAGCGGGAATATCCACCACATTGTAAGTCATCCCCATATCATTGTCATTCCAGATAATGGCCTGATTCATCACCAAATCAACCACCCCTTTGAAGGAATCTTCTGCTCCGATAGGCACCTGCATTGGCACTGCATTGGCACCTAATTTAATTTTCATATCATTGACGACGTTGAAATAATCAGCGCCGATACGATCCATTTTATTCACAAAAGCCAAACGAGGCACCTTATAGCCATCCGCCAAACGCCAGTTTGTCTCGGACTGGGGCTCCACGCCGTCCACCGCACTAAACAAAAATATCAGACCATCCAGCACCCGCAAAGAGCGGTTTACTTCCACCGTGAAATCAACGTGACCCGGTGTATCAATGATGTTGAAATCGTATTTTTGTCCTTCTACTTCCCAGGCACATTTTGTGGCAGCAGAAGTAATGGTAATACCTCGCTCCTGCTCCTGCTCCATCCAGTCCATGGTAGCAGCACCGTCATGTACCTCACCGATTTTGTAGGATACACCGGTGTAGTACAAAATACGTTCTGTAGTGGTCGTTTTACCGGCATCAATGTGCGCAGTAATGCCAATATTTCTTGTGAATTTTAAGTCCTTCGCCATGACTTTTCCCTGACGGGATTTAATGTTATAATTTGGGTTAAATGTTAATAGTGAATTCGAAGCCTTCTACTATCCCTCAAAAATCAAGCCCCTCCTGATTTCAGTTCCTTAGGCTTTGAAATGTGCAAATGCACGGTTAGCTTCTGCCATTTTGTGCATATCCTCCTTACGCTTTACGGCCGAACCTTCGCCTTTACTCGCTGCAATAATCTCCGCTGCCAATTTTTCAGCCATCCCTTTGCCGCTTCGCTCACGTGCAAAACGAATCAACCACTTCATCCCGATAGAAACCTTGCGCTTGGCGCGAATTTCCGTTGGAATCTGGAAAGTAGCACCACCGATACGGCGGCTTCTCACTTCTACTTGCGGCATCACGTTATTCAATGCTTTTTTCCATATCCCGTGTTCCTCCTGCTTCGTTCTATCTTTCACTAAATCCATCGCATCATAGAAAATGGCGAGTGCTACGCCCTTCTTGCCTTCCCACATCATATTATTGACAAACTGCATAACCATCGGATCGTTATACCTTGGATCAGGAGCAATTATGCGCAGTTTTGGTTTTCTTTTTCTCATCGAATTACAAATTGAATCCGCTAATCTTGAACTTTATTAAGCTTTTTGCTATGATTTTACTTCTTAGGTCTTTTTGTTCCGTATCTGGAGCGGCTCTTCTGGCGACCATTTACGCCTTGTGTGTCCAAAGCACCCCTTACGATGGTGTAACGCACCCCCGGCAAATCCTTCACACGACCACCGCGCACCAACACAATAGAGTGTTCTTGTAAGTTGTGACCCTCTCCCGGAATATAAGCAATTACCTCGATTTGATTCGTCAAGCGTACTTTCGCCACTTTGCGCAAAGCAGAGTTTGGCTTTTTTGGCGTAGTGGTGTACACACGGGTACAAACACCACGCTTCTGAGGGCAAGCATCCAATGCACGAGACTTGCTCTTGGCTACCACTTTTTCTCTTCCTTTGCGCACCAACTGATTGATCGTAGGCATAATTTTTTTAAGTCCTTATTTGTTCTTAAATTTCAATAGCAAAATAGCGCCTTTTCAAAAAGCGATTGCAAAGGTATAGGTTTTTTGTACAATTACAAAAGTGTTTTTGAAAAAATATTTTGTTTTTTGTGAAAAGATTTACGGCTCAGGTACAATAGAGCTGTTACTAAAATTTTGGTATCCATTCACATGGGGGCCCCTTTTGGCATAAAGCAATTTTACGATCCACACTAAAAAGGACTAATGATCGAAAAGATCACCAATTGTTTAGGTGACTAAGCACTTTGGGACACTAATTATTAAAACATTCAACCGCAAAATATAAAATGTACAAGCTTTCGCAGCCTTTAACTTTGCCGTTGCGCTACCGCAAAACAGAACTTTTGTTATCGTGTACTAAGGTGGTTAAAATTCGCTCCCAGCCGCAGATGCCACACCTTTATGAGGTATAAAAATACCGATTCAGGCTTTCAAAATCAAAAGTTACATCGGGGTGTAAATCCACTATCACCGCATTTTCCTGTGATGCTTTGCCTGATTGCTCCGTCAGATAGTGCATTTGCAGCACCTCCTTCGATGAAGCGATAATCCCTTCGGTAAACAAAAAAGCCCATCGCCAGGTCGAGATCATCGCTGGGGGTGCACATGGTCACCGCCAGGCTTTTATAAGTGCGCTGAGTGCCTTTGCCATAGGCAGTTTTAATTTCCAAGGGTTCTTCTACTGCCAGGAAACCCGTCGTAGGATCAAAAAAATACATCTGATTGTGCTTTTGAAATACCTGGCTGAATGATACCTTTATTCATTTGAATTTTTGTTAATCAAAACCTGACGAAACGCTTACTCTCGGTTTGCCCCGATTTATAGGTGACGCGTAACCAATATACCCCTGCGGGTAGTTTAGAAGTGTTGAGTTGCTGAATGCTATTGGGCGGCACCTCTTTCGTATGGCGAAGTAATTCCCTGCCATTTGTATCGTATATCGCCAGCGCTGTCAGCGATTCATTGAAGGTATTTTCAATATTAATAAATTCGGAGGCTGGATTTGGATACATCCGAAACGGCTGAACAGGAGGTAGCGATGAAATACTCGTTGTTATGCTTGCGTAGCTATCAAAATTGTCGAAAAAAAAAGTATTGCCGGTGAAGCTATTCGATGCAAACAAAAGTACCAGGCGGTTTACTGATGTGCCAGGCGTGCTCGGGTCTGGCTGATCCAGTGGAGTAAAGACCAGTCGTTGCCACTTATTTTGAATGGTAGTAAAAGCCTCATAACGGCTATGTCGTCCGATAGGATAATTTGCAGGGGCGACAAGAGCACTATCCTCTAATTGTAACAAAACAAGCGTATTGGGAGGCGCATCGGTATAAATATCAATAAAAAATTTTTTTTGGCCGGTAAAGTAAAGTGCAGCATTGGAGATAACCGAAGTGTTGTACTGCAACACGTCAAATTGTTGGCTGGAGTTACGCACATAGCGCCCGCAGAGCGTACTGGCGTTGATTGCATCAGGAGCAGGGTTGGCAACATCTTCCGTCAATGCACCTGAGTTAGAAAAAAGATTGATCAGCGCCGCCTGGTCAAAATTTTCAAAGCTAAATTCGTACGCCAGGGCAGCTTCTACGGCTACATTTAGTGCAATTTGCCGATTGTAACAACCGTTGCTAATCGTTGCTACTATCTCGCCGCCGCTGTTGCCCCAGTTGACAGAAATGCTATTGGAACCCTGCCCCGATAGAATGGATGCACCTGCCGGCACTGTCCAGTTTATGGCTGAACCAGCAGGTACATTGTTCAAAGTATAAACTTCCCCTTCTGCCCGATTCGCCACCTTGCGCTTACCGATTATATGCGGAAATTTTCCATCATACACCCGAACATAATCAACTTCCATCGTCTGTGGAAAGAGGGTAGAGCCATCAGGATTGCCTGGCCAATTGCCTCCCACCGCCAGATTGAGCAAAAAATAAAATCGCTTGTCAAAGGGCCACCTCAACGGGGCAACATCAGCGCTTGTTTTGGTCGAATACAAATAATCATCCACGTACCAACGGATGGCACCGGGCTCCCATTCTATTGCAAAAATGTGAAAATCATCATTAAAAGTACCACTGTGCAAGCTAAAACTGTTATTCTGATAGGAATTATTGGGCCAAGGATTGCCATAATGAATTGTACCCAGTACTTTTTGAGGCTCTTTGCCTACCAGTTCCATAATGTCTATCTCCCCACTTTGGGGCCAGAAACCATAAGCCTCGTCTGTTGGCAACATCCAAAAAGCGGGCCACATACCTTGCCCGATAGGTAGTTTCATACGGGCTTCAAAGCGGCCGTAGGTCCAGTCGCCTTTGTTAATAGTTCGCAGGCGTGCCGAAGTATAACTGCGATTGCCAAAGTTCTCCCGTCTGGCTATAATTTTGAGCGTACCATTAGAAACAACTGCATTTTCTGCGCGATAATATTCCAATTCGTTATTGCCCCAGCCGCAAAGATTGATATCGCAGCCATCACCGATTTGGGGCGTCCATTTTGTCAAATCAAGCGTACTGCCGTCAAATTCATCTGACCAAACCAGCCTCGTGCATTGTGCTTTCACAGCTGTATTAATTGCTAACACGGCGCTGACAATTACTAAACGCATTATCTTAGAACGGTGTCTGATTGTTAATATCATACAAAAAATATTAATTGGTGAAAACTTGAATGTATATTGGCAGCGGATCAAATCGGTTGATTTGCTTTTCAGATTTCGCAAATCTTCAAGATTTATGAAATCCTGTCCACTCTTTTGACCCATCATCAAAGTATTCCAATTTTATTAGAACGAATCAAGAAATTTTATCTTTTTCAAAGATTAAAACTTAATTTTAATTCTAGAACCAAAACACATCATACCCGTATGAAAAAATTATCCTGGATAGCGCTGGCGCTGCTGCTTTGCCCTATCGTCCTATTGGCTCAATCATCGGAATGGACACCTTGCGAGATGCTGCAATACAAGAGAGTCGGGAATGTAGAGCTTTCACCCGATGGAAAAATGATTGCTTATACTGTTGCAAATGCAAGGATGGATGCCGACAATTCTGATTTTTTAAGCCATATCTGGGTGGTTTCGTCGGATGGAAAAATGAACCACCAGTTTACCTTCGGGGATAAATCCTGTACCGATCCAAAATTCTCACCCGATGGGCAGTTTCTGGCTTTTGCTTCCTCCCGTGGCAAAGATGGCAAAAATCAAATTTACATATTGAGGCTTAACGGCGGCGAAGCAGAACAAGTGACAATGGCTAAAAACGGCGTGAGCAGCTACGAATGGTCGCCCGATAGCAAGCGGATTGCTTTTACGATGATTGATACGCTGCCTGCGCAAGAAGAAAAAAACCGCAAGGAGAAAAGAGATTGGTCAGTGGTGGACGATTATCAAAAGGCGCAGCTTTTCACAGTGAGCCTGACCAAAAACGATAAGGGCGAATATCCGCTCAAACGCCTTACGGAAGCCGATTTTCACATCACGAGTTTCGACTGGTCACCCGACGGCAAAACGATTGCGTTCTCCCACCAAGCGGCACCTTGGGCGGACGTCTGGGCAACATCAGATATTTCAACGATTGCTACCGATGGCGGCGAGGTAAAAACTTTAGTGAGTGGCAAAGGACTGGATACCCAGCCGCTCTATTCGCACGATGGCAAATGGATAGCCTACCTTTCCGACAATGGCGATGTGAATTGGGCGCGCAAGCAAGGTATTTACGTCATTCCGGCGCAGGGCGGCACGCCGAAGCAATTGGCAGCCACGCCCGATGAACAACCGAATCTGATCAGCTGGTCGCCCGATGATAAAAGCGTTTTAGTCGGGGAAGCTTACCACACCACCACTCAACTCTACGCCTTGCCAGCAGACGGTAGCACTCTGAAAAAATTGAGTTCCAATACCACAGGCACATTGAGTAATTTCAGTGCGACTAAAAAAGGGGAAATTGCTTACTTGTATCAAACTGCGGAATTGCCACCCGATGTTTATTTAGGCAATATTTCCAATATAAATGGTGCGAAGTTGACCAATATTCACGCCGATTACTTGAAAGGTAAAACATTAGCTAAAACAGAAGTCATCTCCTGGAAATCCAAAGATGGGAAATATACGATTGAAGGGTTGCTCACCTATCCGAAGGATTATCAAAAGGGCAGAAAATATCCGATGATTCTCAATGTACATGGGGGTCCGGCGGGTGTTTTTGCACAAAGTTTCACAGGCGCGAGTTCGGTGTACCCGATTCAGGCATTTGCAGAGGAAGGGTATTTTGTGTTGCGACCCAATCCTCGCGGTAGCAGCGGATACGGCACAGCATTTCGCCGCGCCAACTACCGCGACTGGGGTAACAATGACTACGACGACCTTATGGCAGGCGTGGATAAACTCATTGCCGATGGCATGGCGCACCCCGATAGCCTCGTGGAGACGGGCTGGAGCTACGGCGGCTACATGACTTCGATGATTATCACCAAAACCAACCGTTTCAAAGCAGTAATGGCGGGTGCTCCGGTTACCAATTTGATGAGTTTTAATGGCACGGCGGATATTCCAAGCTTTCTGCCGAGCTACTTCGGAGCGGAGTTTTGGGATGACCCAAAGGAGTACGAAGAACACTCTGCGATGTTCAACATCAAAAAAGCCAAAACCCCCACGCTTGTGATTCATGGCATGAACGACGACCGTGTGCCACCGGAGCAGGGTTTCCAGTTGCACCGAGCCTTACAGCGCCTGGGCGTACCGACTAAGATGGTCACTTACCCGCGCCAGCCGCATGGTTTTCAAGAGCCAAAATTCATTCAGGATGTGGGTGAACGCGTGATAGATTGGTTCAATTACTACCTCGGTAGAAGTGAAAATAAAACTGTAAAGCCTTGATCAAAAATATTGCCGGATTCTTTGATTTCATGGAGAGTCCGGCATTACCATTTTGAAAAATAGAGAGCAAGAGCATAAGTTTTTATGCTCCTGCTTGCTATTTTCATTCCCACTACAAACAACTTTATTGGATATTTTAATCATTTCCTTTTCGGCGATCCCTTTTGGCATAGAAAAAATTGTAGGTTATTAATAACACTTTTGTCATCAAAGCATTACGCTTTTAAAACAATCAAATCATATTTTTCAATTGACAATAAGCAATATTTTTCTACCTTTGCGCATGGAAACACAAAAAATAAGCTCAGATAAATTTCTGGACGATGCGCTCACTTTTGATGATGTGCTGCTCGTGCCTAATTACTCCGAAGTGCTTCCGCGTGAAGTGGACACTTCCACTCAATTGACTCGCCGCCTGCGCCTAAATGTTCCGATTATTTCTGCCGCTATGGATACCGTCACCGAAAGCAAGCTGGCTATCGCTATGGCACGCCAGGGTGGAATCGGTATTATCCATAAAAATATGACGATTGACCAACAAGCGGAGCAAGTTCGTTTTGTAAAACGCTCGGAAAGTGGCATGATCTTAGATCCGGTTACACTTTCTGAAAATGCGACCGTTGGAGATGCCCTCAAGCTGATGGAGCAATTTAAAATCGGTGGTATCCCTATTGTAAATACGGAGAACAAATTGATTGGAATTCTCACCAACCGCGATTTGCGGTTCGAGACGGACAAGCGCCGCCCTGTTTATGAGGTAATGACTAAAGAGAACCTGGTTACTGCTCCGGCAGGTACCAACCTGAATCAGGCGCGTGATATTTTGCAAGGGTATAAGATTGAAAAACTTCCCGTAGTGGATAACAACAATACCCTCGTGGGGCTAATCACCTATAAAGACATTATGAAATTGCAGGATTACCCCAATTCCTGCAAGGATGAGTTTGGTCGCCTCGTAGTAGGTGCTGCAGTTGGTGTTACGCGTGATTTATTCGACCGAGTGGAGGCACTTGTAAAAGTAGGCGTAGATGTAATTTGTATTGATACCGCGCACGGGCACTCCATGGGCGTGCTGAATGCCATAAAAGGAGTAAAACGAAAATTCCCCGACTTGCAGATCATCGGCGGTAATGTAGCGACGGGTGCAGGCGCAAAAGCCCTGGTGGAAGCGGGCGTAGATGGCGTGAAGGTAGGCGTGGGTCCAGGGAGCATTTGTACCACCAGAGTAGTGGCAGGAGTAGGCGTGCCACAGCTATCGGCTATCTTCAATGCAGCAGTAGCCATTCAGGGTTCGGGTATCCCTATCATTGGCGACGGTGGCATCCGTTATACAGGAGATATTGTCAAAGCCATTGCAGCAGGCGCAGATACGATTATGGCGGGTAGTTTATTTGCTGGAGTGGAAGAAGCGCCAGGTGAGACGATCATTTTTGAGGGTCGAAAATTCAAGGTGTATCGCGGCATGGGTTCACTCGGTGCCATGCAAGAAGGCTCAAAAGACCGCTACTTTCAGGATGTGGAAGATGATATCAAAAAGCTCGTACCTGAAGGCATCGAAGGGCGGGTTCCGTTCAAAGGCACTGTTGCGGAAGTAATGGTGCAGTACATCGGCGGCTTGCGCGCAGGGATGGGTTATTGCGGGGCATCTACCATTTCCACTTTACAAAAAGCCCAATTTGTGAAAATAACCAATGCCGGCATTCGCGAAAGCCACCCACACAATATTACTATTACAAAAGAGTCACCAAATTATTCGCGTTAGAAACGTTATATCCTGCGGAGGTTCGGGTTTTGTGATCCAATCACCCAAAACAATCAGCCTGATGCAATTGCCAAGTGACTTTTATCTGCGCGACGATGTGGTGCAAATTGCTAAAGACCTACTGGGCAAATTTTTAATCACAGAATTTGGAGGGCAGCGCACCGTCGGCAAAATTGTAGAAACAGAAGCTTACCGAGCACCGGAAGACAAAGCCAGCCATGCTTATGGCAACCGCCGCACCCAACGAACGGAAGTGATGTATGCAACCGGCGGCAAGGCTTATGTGTACTTGATTTATGGTAGGTATCACTTATTTAATGTAGTCACAAACGCCAAAGATATTCCTCACGCCGTGCTGATTCGGGCAATTGAACCTATTGAAAATGTGCCGCTCATGCTATTGCGCAGACAAATGAGCCTACTGAAACCACAATTAACCGCCGGCCCGGGCGTTTTATCCATTGCAATGGGAATCAATACCCAGCATTCGGGTACAAATCTCATCGCTGAAGATAGTCCAATCTGGATCGAAGACAGAGGCATGTGGGTAGAAGAAAGTGACATCATTGCCAGCCCCAGGGTTGGGGTACAATCCTCCCAGGAGTGGGCTACTATCCCCTGGAGATTCCGAGTGAAAGGCTCCCCCTGGATCAGCAAAGCGAAATAAAATTGATTGACAGGGAACTATATAATACACCATCAGCTTAGCTTAACGACTTACTCAAAGTATGAAACATATACCCTTTTCACTTTTGCTGCTTTCCAGCGCAAGGCTTTTTGCCCAGGACGAAGGACTTCGCAACTACAATCATGTCTATTTGCCCAACATCAAAACCGTCCAGTTCCACATGAATGGCTTCCCTACGGTCTATCCAATTTTGGATTTAAACTCTCCCAGCGCATTGATCCTTGCCTTCGATGACCTAGACGCTGATGTGAAAAATTACAGCTATACCATCGTACACTGCGATATGAACTGGGAGCCTTCCAATTTGTCGGATATGGAATACATTGACGGCTTTGTAGAGGAGCGTATCACTGATGTTCAGTTTTCTTTTAAAACGCTGATTCCCTTCACACACTACCGCATTTCCTTGCCCAACAATAATTTCAAGTGGACAAAATCGGGGAATTACCTACTCAAAGTGTACGAAGATGAAGACGAAAAAAAGCTGGCAATCACCCGCCGGTTTATGGTGGTAGAGCCAACTGTGCTCATCACGCCGCAGTTTGTGCGCCCCAATGTAGTAAGCAAATTGCGTACACACCAGGAAATTGATTTTGTGGTGGATCATCAAAAACTGGATATCCGCAACCCTTTGCAGGAAATTCGAGCGGTTATTTTACAAAATGGCAGATGGGACAACGCTGTGACCAATTTGCCCCCGCTTTTCATTCGCCCCAACCAATTGTTATTTGATTATCAGGACAAAGTTATTTTTCCGGCGGGTAGGGAATTTCGCTTCCTCGACATGCGCAGCCTGCGCGGGCGAACCGCCAACATCGGCGCCATTGAACGGGATGATCAAGGCTACTACGTCACTTTGCTCAAAGATGAAAAACGCTTCAATCAGGTTTATCTGAGCCGGCAAGATATAAATGGCAATTTTGTAATCGAAACCTTCGATCAGCAAGACCCAGACCTCGCCAGCGACTATGCCAATGTCCTGTTTACGTTGTATAGCCCCCTACCCTTGATTGATACAGACCTTTATTTGTTTGGAGCGCTAACAGACTGGCAGCTAAAACCGGAATATAAAATGGTTTATAACAGTTCCGTAAATGGCTATGTGTCAAAGGTATTGCTCAAGCAGGGCTACTACGAATATGCCTATGCTGCTGTTGATGTTCAAGGTAAGGACAAGCTACCCAACCTATCAGAAGTAGAAGGCGATTGGTACGAGTCGGAAAATCTTTACACTATCCTGATTTACTACCATCCTTTTGGGGAGCGGTACGATAGAATCATTGGGGTGCTTACGATTTCTTCTAATTTTTAACACACACTTAATCATCAAAAATAAACACATTGGCTTTTTCTCTTCCTTGCTTTATACCACAATTGGTGCATAGCCTACACTTGTAACAGCCTTCCAGAAGATCATGATTTTTACTGTGGCGAATTACATCCATTTTTGATATCTCAAATGGGAGCATTTATCCGATTTAATCCTCTTTTCATAGAAATAATTCGGTCGAAACCGAATGCCTTATTTTTTTTGTACAAGTTTAAAAACTAAAGTGTATGTTTAAGAAAACATTACCCGTCACTCTAATTTTTTGCTTTGTTTTTAGCATGGCTACAAAGGCGCAGGAAACCTGGTCATTAGAACAATGCGTACGCTATGCCCAGCAGAATAGCCTTTCGGTAAAACAGGCACAAACGACGATTCAGGCGAACGAACTCAATCTAAAGCAAAGCCGATTCAACCGGCTGCCAAATCTGAATGCTTCTGCCAACTACGGCTGGAACTTTGGTCTTTCGCTCAACCCACTTACCAACACCCTCAGCAATGTGAGTAGCGGCTTCAATAGTATTGGGGTAAGCACCGGCGTTACCCTTTTTGGGGGCAATCAAATCAATAATGGAATCAAACAAGATAAACTGACCTTAGAAGCCTCCAAGCTGGATGCCGCAGATATTGTCAATACCATCTCTTTGGATGTTGCGACGGCTTATCTGAATATTCTGCTGGGGCAGGAGCAATTAGAAATCGCCCAGCAACAGCTGTCCATTTCGCAAGTGCAGTTAGACCAAATAGAACGGCTGATCCGCGTAGGTGCTCGCGCCGAAAACGAACGCTACGACCTGTTGGCCCAGATCGCCCGCAACGAGCAGTCTATCATTCAAGCTCAAAATACGATTGATGCTTCTTATTTATCCTTGAAACAAGCAATGAACTTAGACCCCAATACCGACATTACCATCCAGCGCCCGCAGGTGAACGTGCCCGCAGATGCCAATCCCGATGGTTTTGTATTAAACGAAGTGTTTACCGCGGCTTTGGGCACACAGCCGCAAATTCGTGCAAATGAAATGAGAATAGAGGCCGCACAGGCTGGCGTCGATGTTGCCAAAGGCGCTTTGCTGCCTACCCTGTCACTATTTGGCAACCTTGATACCCGCTTTTCGACAGAAGGGCTTCGAGTCGTAGATACTAGAATAGAGCGTATAGAACAAACTATTTTTCTCGACAACACGCCTGTCACCTTTGGCTTTGATCAGGAAGTAAATACTTTCGATGATAATCCCTACTTTAACCAGCTGCGCGAGAATTTTGGTCAGAATTTTGGGTTGAACCTCCGAATTCCAATTTTTAATAATTTTTCCAATCGCATCAATGTGCAGCGCGCACAGGTGAACATCCTAAGCACAGAGGTGCAAAACCAGCAGGGCCGGCAGTTGCTCAAAACCAATATCCAGCAGGCAATCGCCAACGCCCGCGCGGCCAAGCGTTCGTATGATGCAGCGATCAAGGCGGTGGAGTCCTCTCAAATTGCTTTTGACAACGCTCAAAAAAGATTTGACCTGGGGGCTATCAATTCGCTGGAGTACACCACTGCCAGGAATAACCTCGATCAGGCGCAGGTGAGTTTGGTGCAGGCAAAATACCAGTATGTGTTCAACGTGAAAGTTGTAGAATTCTACCTGGGTAAGGAAATCAAGATTGACTAAAATGGACGATTTCGTAAATCTTTAAGATTTGCCAAATCTGAAAGGCAATACTTGTGTTAATTCAGGTAAGGTTTGTTTTTTATAAAATACTGATTAATTGTTGCTTATAATCGCATCAGCACATCAACTTATTGAGAAAAAGAAAAACTTCTAAATTAAATAATGAACTAACAATGGCAAAACGAAAAAGGAGCAATTGGCTCATCATAGGATTAGTAGGAATTATAGTGCTTTTAGTAGTCTTGGCGATCGTTCGGCAGCAATCAAAGCCCAAAGGCGAGCAGGTCAAGGTAGAAAAAGTCAGTCGCCGCACCATTACGGAAAAAGTAGCAGCAAGTGGTAAAATTTTCCCGCAGACGGAGATCAAAATCAGTTCTGTGGTATCTGGCGAAGTAGTAGAACTATATGTTGAAGAGGGAGACTCTGTCGTGGCTGGGCAGCTATTGGCAAAAGTTGATCCGGAGGCATTCCAGTCGCAGGTAGAACGCGGCGTGGCGGGTGTGAATAGCTCCAAAGCGCAGCTCGCTAATGCTCGCTCGCAAGTAGAACAGCTGCGCGCCTCAAAGGAACAAATCCAGGCACAGCTCGCCAATGCTCGTGAAATCCACCAGCGCAACGAAAAATTGCGCAGGGAAGGGGTTATTTCTCAGGCAGATTACGATGCCTCTTTGTCGAGTCTGCGTAGTTTAGAAGCAAATCTCCGGGTAGCGGATGCTAATATCAAAGCAGCACAAGAAGGCGTAAAAGCTTCTGAATTCCAGGTGCAAAGCTCGGAAGCTTCGCTCAAAGAACTGCGTACCAGCTTGCGCCGAACGGAACTCTACGCGCCTGCCAACGGGATCGTTTCCAAATTGAATATCGAAAAAGGCGAAAGCGTGGTGGGTACCATCCAGATGGCGGGTACAGAAATGATGCGCATCGCCAACCTCAATGCGATGGAAGTAAGAGTGGATGTGAGCGAAAATGATATTCCCCGCGTATCGCTTGGCGATGAGGTGGACATCGAAGTGGATGCTTATATCGGTAGAATATTCAAAGGGCGTGTCACGCAGATCGCTCGCTCTTCCAGCAGCGTTGGTACGGTTTCGACGCTTACCAGTGATCAGGTGACCAATTTTGAGGTGCGTATCAGTGTTGAAGCGAGTTCTTACAATGATTTGATCAAGCCGGGCAAAGCGCATCCTTTCCTGCCGGGCATGTCGGCTTCTGTTGAAATCAATACCGAAACGGAAAAAGATGCCCTGAGTGTGCCCATTCAGGCAGTGACCACCCGCGAAAAAGAAGATGCCAAGAATAAGAAAAAAGAAGCCCAAACCGATGACGCGCAGGCGGTGAACGCTTCCAACTCGGAAGATAAAATCGGGGAGGATGATCTCCTCGAAGTGGTATTTGTCGTCTCAGCTGATACCGTGAAAATGGTGGAAGTGAAAACCGGTATCCAGGATGATACTTATATCCACGTTCTTTCGGGCTTGCAGGAGGGACAGGAAATCGTGACCGGACCTTACACCGCGGTATCCCGCAAGCTGGAACAGGGCACGCGCATCCAGCGTGAAAAAGACGAGAAAAAAGATGAGAAATGACGAGTACGGATTCGCTGTTAATGTGGCATTAAGCAGAATATTTCTTTTCTGATTTCCATTTATCATACCTCAAATTTTGACCCATAAGGCTTAGGAAGCAATAAAGCTTTCTAAGCTTTATTGTTTTATGTTAAAAATATTATTTATTGTGTTCTCGTAAAAATTAAATTGACATGTGAAAAATATTGGCAATTTAATTTTTAAATATAGATAAAAAATTGACATAGACATATTTTTAGTATAAATTGTATTTGCATGCGAGTTATAGTTGCAACTATATTTATTTTTTAACCAAAAACCGTTTTCATAGTATGTTTACCAAAAAATCCTTATCGCTACGTGCGATAGCCTTATTTTGTATATTATTTTTTACTTTTGCATGTAGTAAAGACCCTGCTGAAGTAGAAGATTTTATTTCAGATGATGTAAGTTTTAGAAGTTGCATTAGAGGAACTGTCGGTCTTTTTGATTTGGCTAGTACTTTAGAAGATGTCATAGATAATTGTGGTTTTTTTTGGCAAATGCCTGATTGCCAGGAAGAAGAATATGTTGACATATCGTATGTAAATCATGCTTCAGTTATTATTCCAGGAATTGGAATCTTAAGTGCCGGCGATACTTTTACACCTTCTGAGCAAGATGATTTCATTGATCTTTTTATTGCCTATGCACTTGCTAACCCTCCATCATGTGATACAGGTTGTGTTGCTGGATTACTGGAAATGAATTTTTATATTAGTGAACTATTTGGAGGGTCCTACGCATTAGTTGCTTATTGTACATATGGCTGTTGTTGTATCGCGACTTAAAATTCAAAAATAAGATTATACCAAAACAACCCCCTTTGCATTAGTAAAATTCAGTAAAGGGGGTTTATTTTTAGAGAAACAAATTAAAATTTTGCCAAGATTTGGCAAAATTTTAATTTATTTCTTTCCAAACCGAAGAAAATGTGTATTTTCACCCGCATTAAAATTGAAATATGAATTTGTGGTTGCCCAAAATGCCGCAACGCGACTTTTAAAAGAATCCATGTGCCTCGAAAAACAACTTTCTGGATGCTATATTCAATCGTCTTAAAATATATTTGCTCACTTAAAACACTCAACTGTATGATCAATTCTACTCAGTCTTTTTTCAAAAAAAGTGGATTTTTTTTATTGGGGCTACTCCTTAGCGTAGCTTGGAATAACGTAAATGCTCAAACAAATATACTAAAAATAGCCGCTCCAGCAGAAATAGCCGGTGAATATCCTTTACAAATAGCTGCATTTGGCCCTAGAATAGATTGTGGGGACCCCATTATTACTGCCGAATTAGTTGTTTATTCAGATATGGCAGCAAGCTCACTTGCATGCAATCCAAGTACGGAAGATTATACCGGAAAAATAGTATTAGTAGATAGAGGGGCTTGTGCCTTTGCAAATAAAGCTTTAAATGCACAAGCAAGAGGTGCTGTCGCAGTAATTATTTGTAACAATACTTCTGGTATATTTACCCCAGGTGGAACATCTGCTGCTGTGACAATTCCTACTTTAGGCACAGCTTTGGAAAGTTGCAATATTTTTAAGTCTGTTGTTGCTGGAGGTGGGGTTACAGGCACAATTGACATTTATTCTTTACAAGACGCTTCTGATGACGTAATGGTATGGGGTGGCAACCCCGGCGAAGGGGACTTTGACGGCGGCTTGAACGGCTGGACGGTGGTAAGCGGTACTTGCGCCGATGGTTCACCAGGTACTTCCTGGACCTGGAGCGAAAATGGTGTCATACGTGGTAGCTGCGGTGGCAATGCGGTACCATCTCCTACTCGTTGCAATGGTACCGTAGTGTTTGAAACCGACTTTTTGGATAGCGGTACAAATGATTGCGGTTTAGGCGGTGGTACCTGCCCTGCGCCGCAGTTTGGGGAATTGATTTCACCCAATATTGATCTGAGTGGCTCGGATGCTGCCGGCTTTAGCTTGAAATTCTATCAGGTGTCTCGCCAGTTTACTTCCAGCTATTTTGTAGCCTGGACCACCGATGGCGGTACCAACTGGGATACTACGGCTATCAATACCGAATTGGTAACCAATGCTGCTGCTACTGCCAATGTAGTGAAAGTGCCATTAGTAGGCACAGGCGGCGCGGATAGCCTGCGCGTGAAGCTCATTTATCAGGCAAACTACTACTACTGGGGTGTTGATGATATGCAAATCATCGAGCAGGAATCCAATAACTTGCGTACCAATGCTTTTTTTGCAGTGCCGAATAACGCAATTTTCCCATTAGATAATGCAGAGCCTTTTGGTTTCCTGGCGGATATTGAAAACGTGGGCGCACTTGAGCAAACCAATGTCAACCTGAATGTGACAATCGAAGATTTCGACGGCAATGAGGTCTATTCGCAGGATTTGGACTATGGCACCGTGCCCGCCAACTCGCTGGTGGAAAATGTACCTTTTGCAGAAAAATACCTACCGACCGAAACCGGTACTTTCTTCGGTACTTATACAATCTCTGCGGATGCGGAGGACTTCGATGAGTCGAACAATGCACAGGAATTCGCTTACATCGTATCCGATACTACTTTTGCAAAGGAATATTCCGGTGCCAACAGCACTACTTCTTCTGCTGCCGGCAACTGGGATGCCAACGAGCCACACTCTTGGGCTTGGGGTAACTACTATTATGTAGCCAACGCTGACAATAAGTTTGTGAGAAGTGCTACGATTGCTGTGCTTGGCTCAGCAGCGCTGGCAGGTAGAGAATTGGTTATCACACTCTACAAATGGACAGAAGATACTAACCAGGATGGTAATGCCGATCCGGATGAAAGAGAACTCCTGGCATTCAACTCTTATACGATTGTAGGAAACGAGACAGCTGCTCAGTTTATCAATGTACCAATGCCTGCACCAGGTGATCCTGCGGTAGCCTTGGAGGACAATACCGCTTACCTGCTTATGATCGAATACATCACGAACGACCAGGTGGATTATGTATTCCCTATTGCTGATTATATTGACTACGGCGGGATGATTACTCTCACAAACGAAGAAGGTGCGCCTCGATTTGGTTCTATGTTGGGTATCAATGGAGATCTTTCTACGGAGCCTTTCAGCTTTGTTGGTTTCACGGGTGCCTTGTTTAGCCGTGTACCGGTAGCGCGTATGAACGTAGGCGCTGATCCTACCAGCGCGGAAGAATTGAACGCTTTGGCGAGCAAGTTCACTGTATTCCCGAATCCTACTACCGATGTACTGAATGTACAACTGGGTTTGGATAAGACAGCACAGAGCGCTACTGTTCGCATTTTTGATATGGCGGGCAAGCTGGTGCAGCAGCGTCAGTATGACAATGTGCAGCAGGAACGCTTCCAGTACAATATCAACAACTTGAGCAGCGGTACTTACTTCATCCAATTGATTACGGAAGAAGGCGCTGGCACGAAGAAATTTATTGTGAATAAGTAATCCTAAGTCACAATGTGCCGATTCTTTGATATGCTGATGCGCTGATTTTTTAGCTCATTGGTTGCAGTAAAAATAGGCACTATTTAGATTAGAACAATTACTTATTTTTAAAATCTAAAAAGCTATCTGGTGATGTTGAAGTCATCAGGTGGCTTTTTTATTCATTTTGCAATCCTATCTTTTTTCACTATTTTGCTGCACAAAAAGAGCGACATCCAAAGATTCGGAAATCGGCGAGTGAGCTTTCGTAAAGCTTTGAGATTTGTGAAAGCTGGGCGAGATAAAATTTTTAAAAAATCAATCGAACATCAACTTATGAATATCCTTTTAGTTGTTATCGGCATTGTATTCGTACTCCTCTTATTGAGTTTGCTGGCTACTACCATCATGGAACTGATCGCCTCTGCGTTTTCGCTGCGCGGAAAAAATTTAGAAGCAGCGCTGCGCAACCTCCTGGCTTCGAGTGACATAGACGAAAAACTCCTCGCTTCTTTTAAAGAAAATGCCCTCTACCGGCAGTTATCTGCCCGGTACGGCTCCAAGCGGATTTCACCATCCTACCTGAGCCCAGAGTCCTTTCAGTCTATTTTGTTTGATGTAATTCTGAAGGGAGAAGGCTTGGAAAAATTGGAATCAAAAATCGAAGAGCTTCCCGACATGGATCTCAAGAATGTACTCAAGCAACTGCTCCGCGATGCGGATAATCGGCTTGATAATTTTAAGCTAAAAATAGATACCTGGTACAACGATGTGATGGATCGCGCTACGGGCTGGTACAAACGCTCTACCCAAAGAATCCTGATCGGTGTGGGACTGGCGATAGCCGTTACCTTCAATGCGGATAGTATCTCCATCTTTGCCCGCCTGTGGCAAAACCCCGAACTTGCCGCCCAAATTGCAGACATGGCCGAAACCTTTGTAGAACAAAACCCAGGCGATACCCTGCGCCTGGTGAGTCCCGAATTCAACCAATCTTACCAGGAATTGCAAAATTTGATGGATAACCACATCACCGCTGTAAAAGCGCCACTTGGCTTGGGCTGGTACAATGCCGATTTTGTAGATTACAGTGCCTACGACTGGCTGATCAAGGTGTTGGGTTGGATCGTGACGGCACTGGCAATTTCGCTGGGCGCACCGTTTTGGTTTGATTTGCTCAAGCGCTTGGTCAGCATCAGGAGTTCCGGAAAAAAGCCGGGAGAATAAAGTTTGAAAGGTGGAAAACACACAATTGGGAACTGAAATTCGAATGGCGATACTGCTTATTTTCGCATTTCAAACTTCAGATTTCATACCTTGTTAAAATGAGAATTCTACAGCTTACAGATTTGCACATTGGTGAAGAAGGCGAAGAAACCTACGGCGTAGATGTGCGAAGCAACTTTTTGAAAATCATTGATTTTGCTAAAACATTACACCCGGATCGGATCGTACTGACGGGCGACCTCTGCTTTCGCAGTGGCAATACGGATATTTATTTTTGGATCAAATACCTGCTCGACCAGCTGGCAGTGCCTTTTGATGTTATTGCTGGCAATCACGACGATCCGGCACAACTGGCAAAAGTATTTGGCACTTTATCCGATTTGCACCAGGGGGAGCTTTATTTTGCGAGAAATTTTGGTGAATCGCCTGCTTTGTTTTTGGATACCACCGTAGGTAAACTCTCCGACCAGCAGTTGGCTTGGCTTCAGCAACAGCTTGAAGGGATTCAGCAGGATGTACTACTTTTTTTGCACCATCCGCCGCTGATTGCCCAGGTGCCCTACATGGACAAAAGGCATGCCCTGAAACCAGAAAGCCAAAAAGCTTTGCAGGATATTTTCTTTAGTTTTTCCTGGCAAATTCGCGCTTTTTGCGGGCATTACCACGTTGAAAAAACCGTTACAGCAAAAAATGTAGCGGTTCACATCACACCTTCTTGCTTTTTTCAGATTGATCCAGTTGCAGAGACATTCAGGATTGACCATCACCGAATCGGATTGCGCGAGATTATTGTAAAAAACAAGAAAATACAACATAGCGTAAAATATTTACCGACTTGATTTTTTATTACCTGTTGCAATCATCACCACATGCAGGCAGAAACGACCGCCACACACAAAATGCCCCTATTTTGGCTGAATAAAATCGCCGAGCTACTCGACAATCGCTTTCGCATTCCATTTACCAATATTCGGTTCGGCATAGATTTTATCATTGGGCTGGTGCCTTACATGGGAGATATGGCGAGCTTCCTTATTTCAGCGTTTTTGGTTTTGATCATGGCTCGGTATGGCGGTAGCGGTATGCTGGCGGTCAAAATGGTAGCCAATATCCTGCTGGACGCAGCAGTGGGGGTCATTCCTTTGCTCGGTGATATTTTTGACCTGCGCTACAAAGCCAACATGCGCAACGTGCGCCTCCTGCAACAGCACTACGCTGAAGGCAAACACCGCGGCAGTGCCCTATGGGTAATTCTGGTGCTGTTCTTAACCT
The DNA here is from genome assembly GCA_964526645.1 of uncultured Saprospiraceae bacterium. Taxonomy (GTDB): domain Bacteria; phylum Bacteroidota; class Bacteroidia; order Chitinophagales; family Saprospiraceae; genus JADJNW01. The sequence continues at coordinate 41,438 of CAZGJN010000006.1, read as the reverse complement.
TAGGGCTTGCTTTTTTTCTGATGGTCTTTTTGGTTTGGAAATTATTTAACTGGCTAATTGCGATAGTTACTTGATTCCTGGTTTCACTGAAGCAATTTTAACTTCCGATTCCGCAAAAGCTGAACTATCTTTGCCTGCAAAATAAAGTTAGGGTATGCAAAGAAGATTTTTTTTCACGACCATTTTTTCATTGGCTTTACTTCCATTTAGCTACAGCCAAAAAATGATAGAACTGACTAAAGGGCTGGTTATCAAGGAATCTTGTAGTATAAAAGCGAATGTATATAAAATCAATTCTGATAGTCTAAAAGCACCAGTGCTTACGATCCAGGGCGATAACATCACCATAGATTTCAGCGGCGCGACGCTATGGGGCTCAGGCGATAAAAATTTCCCAAATGAATTTGAAGGCTTGGGCATTTTGATTAAAAATAGCAAAAATGTCACTATTAAAAACCTGAATGCTCGCGGCTTTAAAGTAGCATTGATGGCAGAGGGTGTTGATAGCCTAAAAATTTTCGATGCGGACTTTAGCTACAACTACCGCCAGAAGCTGTATAGCACCCGCGAGCGCGAGAATTTTGCCGACTGGATGAGTTACCACCAAAATGAAAAGGACGAATGGCTCCGCTACGGCGCTGCGATATATCTGAAAAATTGCCATCAGGCAGTGGTGCGCGATGTACGTATCAGCAGTGGGCAAAATGGCATACTGCTCACTAATTGCAATAACGGTACTTTTTATAACAACAACATCAGTTATAATTCCGGTATCGGAATCGGGCTGTACCGCGCCAAAAACAATCGTATTATGCACAATCGGTTGGATTTCAACGTGCGGGGCTATAGCCATGGCTTTTACAGCCGTGGGCAAGACTCGGCAGCCATTTTGCTCTACGAACAAAGCAATGACAATACCATTGCCTATAACTCTGCCACCCACTCTGGCGATGGCTTATTCCTCTGGGCTGGGCAAAGCACCATGGATACAGGGGAAGGCGGTTGCAATAATAACCTGATTTATGGAAATGATTTTTCGTACGCCCCGACCAATGGCATTGAAGTGACCTTCAGCAGCAATAAAATTATCAATAATCAGCTCAACGGCTGTACTTATGGTATTTGGGGCGGCTATAGTTATAAAACACTCATCGCAGGTAATACGATTTCCAACAACAAGTTTGGAGTCGCTATCGAACATGGGCAGGATAATGCCATTGAATACAACTACTTTAGCAATAATGGTTTCGGAATCCAGCTTTGGGAGCGCACCAGCCAGCCCCAAGACTGGGGCTACGCCCAAAAGCGCGATGTGCAAAGCCGAGGCTACGATATCCGCACCAATATTTTTATGAATGATTCTATCCCACTAAAAATTGCCGGCACCACACGGGTAGCGATCAACGATAATAATAAATTCGCTGGCTTCAAAAAATTATTAGTGGCCGACAGCCCCAACGAGCAGTTTTTTTTGGTGAAAAATGACATCCACGAAAGCGAAAGCTGGGGCGATGCCGATACCCTCAAAAAATTCAACCGCCAATTGGCACCTTTAGACAAAAGTAGCTTCCTACTGCCACTGAAAAATGAATCGCTCAAAAACCTGGCACCAAAGCCACTTGCGGATGGCAAAAAAGTGCCGCGCCCCAACTCTTCCAGTAGAGAAAACATACACCTCACCAATTGGGGTCCTTACAATTTTGAATATCCAGTTATTATCTTGAAAGAAATCAAAGACAATCTGTATCATTTTTCTCTAAAAGGTCCCTACGGCGAGTGGCAACTGCGCAGTGTAATTGGCTTGCGGAATTTGAGCAAACGAAAAGGTCTGATAGGTGATACGTTCACCGCTGAACGCAGAGATAGCGTGGAGCTTATCAACCTCCAACTGGAATACACTGGTAGTGAGCTTTTTACAGCCTTGGGGGATACCCTCACAGCAGGCACCCCGCTGGTATTTGATTTTGTCAGATACGAAAAGCCGCTGAATTGGAAAGTGCAGTGGTATCAATATGATGAAAATTCTGATCCTCTAAAAAATTATGATGCCTTTGCGAGGCTTAAGTTTGAAAAACCCCTGAAAGAAGAACAAGCACAGCAACTGGCTTATGTGTGGTGGGGCACTCCGGGCGAAGGCATCCCTGCCGATGGTTTTGCTACTTTTGCAGAATCTAAGTTCGATATCAGAAATGGCAAGTATAAAATAATACTCACCAGCGATGACGGCGTAAGACTCTGGCTGGACGGCAAGTTGGTCATAGACCACTGGGATATGCACGAACCCGCCGTGGATGAGGTGGAAGTGAATCTGGGCGGCGCGCACAAAATTGAAATCGAGCACTTTGACATTTCAGGTTTTTCCAATCTGGACTTCCGAATCGAACCGGCAGAACGGTAAGCTTCTGGGCAATGGATCAAAACAGTGAATACGATTCCGTAAATCTTTCAGACTTACGAAATCTGAAAAGCGAAACAACTGATTTGAACCGCTACCGTTTTTTCTATCTTAGAATAAATGAATAACGAGCATAATTCAAATTTTACTAAAATTTAGCAATTCACTAATTTTTAATTATTTTAAGACTATTGACTATCCGCTATAAAACTGCTCGACTAATTAGAGCTAAACTCAGGGTTTGATATAAGATTTTTCTATCTGCTCAAGGGTCATCGGAATAAAAACCAATACTGTAGGAACAATAAAAAGCCTGGATTCCCAAGCTACTACTAAAACATAATGTGTAATAAACCAAGCAGGTACTAAACTAATGAATAATATTTTTAACAGCCTGCTGCTTTTTTGAAAATGGTAGATACACCATAAAGGCAAGATACTCACTGTACCAAAGACTTCAAAATATGATAGAATACTTTTACTGCTGAATAGGTTTAATTTGAGCATGTCCCAGCCCATCCGCGCCTGATAAAATTCCGGTGGACGATAACCATAATAAGCTCTAATTCCTATAAAAATGGCCGTAAAAATGAAGATAGAAAGAATTACCGTGAAAGTTATTTTCGAATCAGGAAGATGAAAGTTATTTTCAAAAGCGTGCGCTATCCAAAATATAAAAGGTATTAATAAAGATGTTTCTCTATTAAGTGCACCTATAATACAAATAAGGATTAGGTAAAAATACCGCTCTGATTCAATAATTAGCATTCCAGTTAGGGTATATAAAATCGCGTCAATGTAATTATTAAAGGAAAAGTCACTATCATATACTGCATTCCCCATAGATAATGCTAATAATGATACTCCAAAGTAGATGAGCCACTTATTCTTTATAAAATTACTCCAAAAAAGGATGCACAGATAAAAAAGAAAGAGATGTAATAAAAATCTAAACCCCGCAAAAACAACAAAATATCGAACCATTTCGGGATTTTTATCTGGGAAAAAGTGGGCAATTTTTATGATTCTATCAAAGGTATTCGTGTAAACTTGATAAAGTGCATAATTTATCAGCGGTGATAACACCCTATATTGCCAGGGGTTATAAAATTCCATTTCCCCTCTCAAAAAGTCTTTCTGCCTACTGTATTGTGATAAAGCACCGCCATATTTTACATTCCTATAAATAGGAAAGGCCGCCATAAAAAATACAGCAATCATAAAAAATAGCTTATATTTTATACTACTTTTCATCGCTCGATATTATTTTAAATCCACTTTGTAACGTATTGCCCCGCAATACCAAATTTGGATGGTGCTTTGCCGGTAAGCATGGTGGCTTTATGTGTCCACAGAAATTATTAGTCGCGATATAAATTTTTTCATCCCCCCATTTTACAACCTTTAAAATCTCACCCTTCGTGATAGGTGAAGGATAAAGCCAATTTGACAAAAATGAAGGATAGTTAATAAACGAAGCTATGCCACTTCTGATCAATGAAGCAAATAAAAGTGTTATTAAAATCACACGGATAGTATTTATTTTAGATAGTAAAATCTTTTGAAAACTCATACTACCTGCTAAGACGAATAATACGATCAGCCATCCCCAAGCAAATCTTATAGCTGGTATTCTCAGTATCCAAATCAATGTAGCAATTATTAAGAAAAACATTAAGGTTATATATTGTCTATGCGCCCCGATCCATGTTTTATTTTTTGTTATTATCAGATAAAAAAACAAAATAAAACTGATCGGTATCCCCAGTATAATTATTTTACCAATTAGCTGTCTTCCAACTCTTGAAAACCACCCCGGGATCCATACATTAAAGGGTACTTCGCGTACCACATACTGGTTAAAAGGCCGAGTTTCCTCTATTTTGGCATACTCACTCACATAAAAATATTGCCCTTTTGTTAGTTCTATCGGGACTTTCCAATCTACATCAAATAAATCAATAAAATATAATGGATAAATAATATAGCCTGATATAAAGTAATTGCGTAATATCCACGAAGATAGTACAAGGATACATAGCGTTAATATGGTAAGTACAAACTTAAAATATTGCTTAAAATTAATTTTCCATAAAATCCATAAGATAATAGGTGTTAATAGCCCTACGGAAAATTTATTGGTTATGATAAATGAAAAAAACAAAAAGATCATAATAACATGAATGTCTGGTTCAAAAAGCTTACCCTTTTCAACTTTTTGCAAAATCAGCGTTAAAAGGTATATTATACCATATATATAAATAAAATCAGCATCTACAGAGGTTAGATAAGCCCGAAATAGAAAAACCAAACTAACTATTTGCGTTATTTCAGAATAAATATGTGAGAAATCTTTCTTAATAAATCGGTCGAAACCAGACAAAAAGAAAGCACCAAATATCAAAAAAAGAAAGCTATTCAAGTCATACAATCCTTCGGGAAATAGCCATCTCATACTAAAAAAGGCATTAGTCATATATATTCCAGGATTGAATCCCATTCTATCCTCAATATTGGCAATACCAGGCACGACAGAGTAGGTTTCAATCCAGCGGATTAATGGAATATGATATCCTGCTTCATCTGCGTTTTCAGAGGGGCTAATTGTTTTAATAAGAGCTATCATGAATATAAGAAAAAAAGCAAATTTTGTAAACAAATGCAAGGTTGTTATTTCTTGTACCCAGCGAATAATGTTTTTTATAAATTCTTTTTTCAGAAAAATAAAAAAAACACATATTACCAAACCTAAAATGATATTAACTTTATAATCTATTGGAACAAATAAGGAAAAAAAATTACATGCCGTTGTAATAACAACAAACCCTCCTAATATCACAGCATTGAACGATAAATACGATTCTCGAAAATCTAATATCAGGAGTAATAGCTTAAAAAAAACAAAACCAGTTGTTAAAAGAAAAATGAATATAAAAAGCCAATTGAATAAAACAAGTATCATTTTCTGTAAATAAGTTTTTTAAATGTCGCAACAAATTTATCGTTTAGTACAAAAGTCAAAATAATATAACAGAACACAAAGATAATATTTCCTATCACGCTAATCAATATATTATACTTATCCCAACCCATGATTAACAATAAGGTGGGTGTAATAGCAATTATTGTTAGAAAAAATGGAGATGCTACATTTTCTAATACCTGAAACCAGTCGCTTTTTATCAATGGTAATACTATCAAGTGATAACTCGCTAAAAAGAAAAGGAAATTGGCGATGAGATAGGCTATGAGCACTCCCGATAATCCAAATTGAGTCCCAATGGATAAAAAAATAAAACTCATTATAGAGAATAAGATATTCATATATAACCAAAGCTTAATTTTACCCTTTGCGATGAGGAGTGTATCAATTGGATTTAAAAAGGTATGTATTAGGCAGAATAATGTCAATAGTTGGAATATGGCACTGTAGTTGACAAATTCACTTCCAAAATAAATGTGTATGAATGGTTTTGAAAAAATAATAAGTAATGTAACAGCTGGGAAAACAAATACACTTATATTACCTAACAGATTAATAAAAAAGGCCCTGTGCACCGCCGAATAATCCTGATATTTTGAAAAAAAAGGTAATAGTGTTTTTTCAAAAATATCACCAATCAACTGAAAGGGGCGAATTAACACCCTCTTAAAAAGATCATAAATACCTAAATCGTCTACACCCAGAAGTTTTCCAATAATTAATAAATCTATTTGTGAAGAGAAATAAGTAATGATGCGTTCCGTAATATGCAGATTGCCAAATTGCACATAAGGCTTAATCTCAGATTTATTAAAATGAAATGTAGGTTTAAAATGATCAATACCTCTTAGTATCAATATCATTCCTTCTATAGTGCTACGGCATATGTAGCTTCCTATTAATGCGAGTGCACCAAACTCATTGATCGCAGCAACTATTGCAAAAATAAGCCCTGCTACAACCCCTGCTATTTCTGCAATAGATAATGTCCGAAAATCGAGTTTTTTTTGTAAGATGGTTTTATATTGCACAATAAACGCCTGTACAATTAGTAGGCTGCTATATAGGAATATAATGCCTGCTAATGAAGATAATTCATAAAAAATACTGATAGCATATTCTACTATTACGGTAATGAAAAAAAAGAAAATCCCAAATCCGATATTTAGCCAATATAAAGAAGAAAGATTATCATTGGTATCCTTTGATGATTGAATGATAGCAGTATTAATACCAACACTTTGTAGCTGCATACATAAATTAACAATTGTACCCATGAGCGCCACAATGGCAAAATCAGAAGGGGAAAGAAATCGGGCTAAAATAGCGACCTGCATCATCCCTGCTACCAGGCTAAAGGCAGCAGAAAAGGTATTCCAGCGTATTCCAGCAAAAAATATTCGATAAATAGCCATTGAAAATAATGAATTCAAAGGATAAATATAAGAAATTTTGTGAAACAACTTTTATTCCACTGCACGCACAGCCCTGGTGGTTAGATGCTGTCTGCGGAGAAGACCACTGGGACATTTCGTTATTATTTAACAATAACAAAATCATCATTGGAGCACTACCATACTACATGGTTCGTAAATATGGACTGCGATTCATTAAAATGCCACCACTTACTGATTATATGGCTATTATAATAAACTATAATTTCACAACAAACAGCAAGCCATACGCTCTTCAGGCGTACCAGCAAGAAGTCTTAAACAAACTAATTAAATTATTACCTAAAGTAAGTTTTTACTACCAGCAATTTTATCCTGAATTTAATAACTGGCTTCCTTTTTATTGGCAAGGATTTCATCAAACCACCATGTACACTTATACATTGGATAGATTGAGTGATATAAATATCGTTTTTTCTAATTTTAAGTCAGAATTACGCACTAGCATTCGCAAAGCCGAAAAACAACTAAAGGTGGAAACTTCAGAGGATTTAGCCGCTTTTTATCAAATCAATTGTACTTCTTTTGAACACAATAAGAAGAAACCACCTTATCAATTTGAAACATTAAAAAAAGTAAATACTGCTTTAACAATTCGGAATCAAAAAAGAATATACTTAGCAAAAGATATAGAAAGTGGCGTATGTCAAGCTGGACTTTATGTAGCCTATGATGCTCGAAAAGCGTATTTCTTGCTTTGGGGTATAGACCGAAGATTTGCGGAACAAAGGGCATTGCAATTGATCTTTTGGCAGGCAATACAGGATTTTTCTGGAATCGTAGAAGAGATTGACTTTTGTGGCAGTGTAATTCCCTCTATCGAGCGATTCATTCGAAGCTTTGGGGCAAGCCCTAAACCATGCCTTAATATTTATAAAGCAAGTAATAAATTATTTAAAATAATGAGCATTATTTTCAATAAAGCATATATTTAAAATGATTTTTTTACAAAAGCATACTTTTGAGAAAAGAGCTTATCTGACAATTCGATGGTTAGAAAAAAGCATAATCAGAGGGAAAGGAGGCGCTGCGTCCTATTTTGGGTTAGATGGCTGGGGTGCTCCATATCCAGAAACAACTGGTTATATCATCGAAACACTTTTAAATTATTCATATTATTTTAAAAACAATCAATTAAAGTCGCTGGCTATTAATTGTGCTGACTGGTTATGTAACGTACAAAGACAAGACGGTGCATTCCCTGGAGGGGTAGGTACTAAGGGCAATCCAATCATATTTGACACAGCCCAAATTTTATTCGGCTTATCGGCAATTTATGAGGTGACGAATGAGAAAAAATATCTACTTACAATGGAACGAGCCGTACAATGGTTGTTGGAAGCGCAAGAACAGGACGGTAGCTGGCAACAATTCGCCTATCAGGAAGGTCACCCACCCACTTATTATACCCGCGTAATTTGGGCTATCTTAGCTACAAACCAGGTGTTTCAAAACAATTTCATTACTGAAAAAATGAGAATAGCACTTCGATATTATGAAAAAAAAATAACCAAACAAAATTCCGTCAGCGGCTGGGGTTTCCTACAAAACGAAAAGGCTTTTACACATACCATCGCTTATACCCTGGAAGGCTTCTTGGAAAGTGCTCTCCTTTTAAAGGAGCTTGATACGCTCGATAAAACCGAACTTATCTGTAAAGAAATTATGAACCTTTACCATAAAAAAGGTAAGATAGCCGGGCGATACGATGAATTCTGGAAGGGAGATTATTCCTTTCTCTGTGTGACAGGAAACGCGCAGTTGAGCATCATTTTTGCGAGGTTATTCCAAATAACGGGAAGTGAAGTCTATAAATATTTCGCCTTTTGTTTGTTTGAGAGCATTGCCAACAGCCAGTGCAAGATACCGATTCCCGCTTTGCGAGGGGCTATACCCGGATCAAAACCATTGTGGGGTACTTACATGCGATTTCGGTTTCCGAATTGGGCTGCAAAATTTTATTTGGATGCCTATTTAATTCTAATAAAAATCAGCGCAAGATGACCAATTTGCCGATATCATTTTTGAAAAAACGATCTGTTCCATTATCATATTTTTCAAAATTATTACCTTCTTGATCTTTTGCAATGATACGGTATAAATAGACACCATTTGCCAATGGATCGCCAAACTGATCGGTGCCATCCCAAGGAAATTCTGTCTGATGCCTGCCAATTTTAAGTGGGCCTAAATCCACCTGCGTGAGTTCCCGAACGATTCTGCCCGACACCGTCATGATCTGAATCTTAAAATCTACAGGAGGCACTTCCCCTGTGAGCGTATAGACAAAGTGGGTTGCGGTAGAAAATGGATTGGGGTAATTTAGCACATTTGATATTTTAGATTTTGTATCTACCTCAAAACTAACCTGGTACGCAATTTCGCCAGCAGTATTTCCAGTAGCATCCTTACCTTGCGCGGTCAATTCATACACCCCGCTTTGCGAAAAGTGTGGCATCCATTCCAGTTTAGCGGTGTTAGAGGCATCATCTGCCGGATAAAATTGCATTTCATTTGCATCAAAAGTAATTTGGCGGGGCTGAATCTCATCTGGGTATAAAATTGACACTTTAAAAGCAGCGATATCTTTGATTTGCAGAAAACGATTTTCATCTTTTAATGCTATGGTAATCAATGGCTTGGCAGATACAATATCTCCATTCATGATGCGTGTACCATCAAAAGTAACATCCATCAGTGGATTACGAAGATCTTTTTTTACAAAAAAATCAAAAATACCAATATTATTAAAAAAGTATAATTCTGGTTGGTCAGCATCGAGGTTAATTTCAACTACCAAGCGTTGATGCCCAAGCATATTTCGGGTAGAATCGGAAGGTAGTTCCAGCCTTAACCAAATTGTATCCTGTTTTTCTAAAGATCGCCAGCGAAACACCTTTTGTATGCCCTTATTAGTTTCATCTGTAATAGAATATTTCACCAAAAGGCTATCCATATCATAAGTACTGGCATTGGCTATGGCTACTTCAAAACGAAAAGGCTCCCCTTGCTGGATCGTATCATTTAGGACAGCCACATGCAAGCTCGGACTCAAAATCGCTTCCGGCAAGCCCTCATATAGCACTTTCCAATAATTTAGCTGAGGAGCGGTGCGATTTGTCTCGTCTGTTGCTGAAAATTCCAGTTGTAAATAAGGATAATCCTGCGGATTGATCGCAGAAAGATTTGCCCCCGCCTGACTGACATTTGGCTGAAGCAGCACAGAAGAAGCGTCTGCCCGAATACCGTATAGATCTAATTTGACCTCGTCATAAGCATCGCTGGGTGTAGCGAGCCACTCCAAGCTTGACCAGGAGCGAGCAGGTCCCACTTTTGCGGAGCGCACCGTTCCGCTCGTCCAATTCCCTTCAATAAATAAAACCGTGTCAATCACACCGAGTGAATCCGCCAGTATCTCTTTGGGAATAAAAGAAGGATCGTCTTTTTTGTACAACAACAAATAAGGCTTAGCTCCTTCGGTAGCTGTTTTTCTGATCAATTTAGCGCCTTGAGCTTCCAACAAATTGAAAAGATTGATCCCCCCGAGTTGCAAGGAGTCGGCTGCCCAATCCTGAGGATTGTAACTTTGATTAACTTGCTGCAGCGTATGAAGAAGAACATAATTGCCGGGTGGCACGATATGATTCAAAAAATCAATCGCTTTCTTTCGGTTATCAAACGTGGTCGTCCAAAAAGGGAAAGGCTCGTCACCATACCATATAGCACTCCCGTACAAACCTGGATTATACCAGGGGTTTGCCGTGATAGAATCAAGCACAATGATAGAAATACCTCCTTTTACAACCCCCTGGTAAGGCGCCACCTCCGCGCCAATGTAAGTGATAGGTGCAACCGTCGGAATAATGCCATTAAGCACATTAAGCGCTTTGAAGTTGCTTGAAAACTGTATGCGCCTGGTACTATCGGGCAACTGTATATTTTCTAACTGATTTTGCAGAAACTGAAAATAGTGTGATTGATTCCAACCTACGGGGCTTTGTGGAAGGTAAGTGAACGTACTATTCGCCCAAAGATAGCCGGATTCGGCAGTACTATCAGGACTGACGCGCCAGTAGTATGCTGTATTTTCAAAAACAGGAATATCTGGCAACCACTCTATCAAGCCGCCTTTTTGTAAGATCCTCCGTGTTTTTTTGATCGGGCTATTAAAAAATCCTGTTGTATCAATTTCCAAGAGATACCCTTGCGCTGGTGCTGAAATATTGGTGTTAGAAGCTCGTAGCGTGACAGGCATTGCATTCAGGATGCCAAAATCAGGAGGATATATCGTTTTGACGCTATTGGAAAACACAAAAAAACGCAAGCCTTTTACGCCGAAAGCATCTATAAATTCATTGTTTGATTCCGCTTCAGGTGCTGGTTGTTCTTCGATTTCATTGTCGGTATCCAATTGAATGAACAGCCTGTTTTCGCCAGCTGCCTGCTCGCCAAGTATGGGCAACTGATATTCCAGTTCTGTATCGAATCTGGGAGCAAAGATTTTAGTGCGAAGTGCAATTTGCTGGGTTTTATTGGGCAACTCCCGGATGATTTGAACAGAAAGACTGTCTTGTGTTGCCTTTCCAATATTAAGTACCCTGAATTGCACCTTGAATTCTTTATCCTGTGCGCTGAGGATGGTGGGTGTTGTTTTCACACTTGCCGCATCCACTTTATAATCTGGTTTTTCATAATCTATAATCCGAACAGAGGGGTCGCCGTGCAGCGAGAATTGCTGGAGCAGGCTACGCATGTAAATACTTGGGTCTGTATTAAATTGCTCAATCGTGCCTTTCATTACATCGCCAATTCCCTTGCCGTACATCGGACCACTCAACAAACGATAATACTGGCTCTGGAAGCGATTGAGCGTATTAAGCTCCCCAGTACCTATGGTGGAAAGGAAGGCGATCGCGCCTTTATTTTCCTGCAAAAGAAACTTCTCGCTGGCGCTTAAACCTTCTGAAGGTCTTGCGAATAGATTCCCAGTGCTACAACCCAGCCCAAAAGCAACATGGTACCTGCCCTGATTCTGATAGGTGGAAGGATCGTCTATGCTAAAATCAAAGCCGCCCAAGCCGCCATGCCCAAAAAATGTAAGTATGGAAGCCCCGTCATTGATTAATTTTGTGACAACTTCCGACTCTGCCACCTGAATCGGCTGATCGCTGCTTTTAAATACTGAATTCACATTTGCGCCAAAGCTGCTATGCTGCAAAGTAGCAGCCATATTGTTCAGATGGCTTTTGATCGTGCGCTGTTGTGCAGCTACATCGCCACCGCCCAGGTGAATTACCTGCTTGCGCCAGGCACGCTCGGCATCCGCAGTGCGGGGTGTTTCGTGTTCTATGATTTTATCCAAGTACCATTTCACATGCTTTGGCGTGGTGGCCGCCAATCGTCCAATGGGCACTTCAGGTATCTGGGTTCCGTTGGGCGCAAGGAGCAGATAATCCGAACCCGGCACACCAAAGGTCGGCACAAAAAAATTAGTGTTAATTAAAGTATTATTTGCATTATTGCTGGCTCGGATGTCCTGGTGATGGAGCGCATCTCCGATAAGGAAAACATACCGAAGATTTTGCCACTGTGCTTTGTTTTTTACAAAATAAAAAAAATTACGAATCGCCAGGGGATGGCGCGGAATGCCGTAAGCAAACTGGTCGTATAGCTGCTCAATATCGGCTAAGAGCGTTTTGTGAGCGCCTCCAGCTGGGCTGCTGCGATATTCGGCGTATGCCTGTAGCCAATCGTTGCCTTGTTCGTCCTGGCGTAGCTTTGGGCTGGATACAATCAGAAAAGAAGCGTTTTCGGGGGCATAGTCCTGGAAATTGCGGGGAGTGATTTTGGAAACAAGGTGAAGCCCCGAAGCGCCGTTGTGCAACACCAGGGATCGCTCCTGGGCGGAAGGGGGCAGCTTCACCAATACTTTATTACTTTCCTTAATAGTTTCGAGCCTAATGCTGTTGGTCAAATCATAAAGAATCGGCGTGGTGTTTCCCGCGTTAAAATTCTCAATTTCTAAATACTTTGATTCGCTGGAAGCTGGGATTTTAAAAGTATAAAAAGACTGGTTGTCAAAATTAAAGGTTTTGGGGGCTTTGATTTTGATCGTAGCAATAGCAATGTTTCCCGTCGGATTAAGCATCCAAAGTGTATCCGCCGCGTTTAGCGAATGTTCAAATTCGACTTCTTTAATTTGATAACCGGTTGCTTCTACCTGAGCCACCTGATTTTGCCGAATGTTTATCTGGGTAGTATGAATATTGCTACTTTTATTGAGTAGCCGAATGTAGAAATGACTTTTTACAGCAGCGGTGAATAAATTTTTCAGATTCAAGGCGGGTCTATATGGTACATTTTTCCCAACATTAATGCCAAAACCTTCCCCGTGATTGAAAATAGATTCTTCAACATCATCGTTAAAAGACATCTGCTGATAAGACCCACCGGGTGCAATCACCTGCTCTACCCAGCACCATTCCTCTTTCGGAGGCAAGTTGCCAAGATCATTATCGGCAGTGGCGTAGCGTCGGGTTGGTACACCAGGGGCGGCCACCGTGAGGAAATATGCCGCTACATCAGTGTAGAGGCTATATTCCGGATTGAGTAAATCCGTCGCTCCATTTTGGTACAAAAACTGATCAATCGCGCTCCGATTTTTTTCACCATAAAATTCGATAAAATCGGCGTTTGCCATGATCCCCTCGGTAGAAGTGTAAATCGGGATTTCCTGCCCCTGGTGGAATATTTGAAGCCTTGCAGCTTCCGTACTTTGAATCGGCACGCCGTATTTCGCTAAAGTATCAAAAGGAATACGATAAATCCCATCTGTGGTTATTTCAATTTTATAATAAACCTTTTGGTAATCAATCCATTCATTGCCGTATAACACAGTGTTGCCGAAAGGCATTTGAGCAAAGCCATTCATAAAAGACAGCAAGAGAAAGGCAATAAAGAGTATGGTTTTTTTCATGGGTAAAATGCTTAATTCAAACCAAAATGGTTGTTTGACACAAATATCGAAAGAATGAACAGGTGCGGCAAGTCATGGTTTGCCTGCCAGCCGTCAAAATAGAATTTGTACCTCAAAAAAGTAGTTTTGGTCTAAAAGTATAGGTAAGCGTAAAGAGAATCTCCTTATTTTGCGCAAGATACGATAAAATCAAAAAATTTGATAGATGCTTTTTCCAATCGGTGATGACCAGGTACGCGGCGGGCATTTTCCTTTGTTCAGCTATGGTTTGATTGTTCTCAATGTGGTTATTTTTTTGATGCAGGTGAATATGCCACAGGGGCAACTGAATGCTTTTATTTACGAATATGGCTCTATTCCTGCCGAAACAGTCAGAGGGCAAGACCTATTGACCTTGATCACAAGCATGTTTTTGCATGGGGGTTGGATGCACCTGATCGGGAATATGCTTTTTCTCTGGGTTTTTGCCGATAATATTGAATCTACCATTGGCAATCTGCGGTTTTTAATTTTTTATCTATTAGGGGGCTTAGCAGCTCATGGCGCGCATATTTATTTCAACTGGAATAGCGAAGTGCCAACGGTGGGTGCCAGTGGTGCCATCTCGGCAGTGATGGGGGCTTACTTGATTATGTTTCCGGCTTCCCGCGTCAAGATGCTGTTTTTTATTCTTACCTTCAGAGTACCCGCATTTCTCTTCCTGGGTTTCTGGATTTGGCAACAATGGCTGAACGGCACTGCTGCACTGGAAGTACAAACCGCTGAAAGTGAAGGCGTTGCCTGGTGGGCGCACATCGGTGGCTTTGCCTTTGGGCTAATAGCCGGCATGTATTACCGCATCCAGTTTGGCAATGGCCACCGCCGGTATGACGATGATTATTATTGAGTTTTAGAAACTCTTTCAGCTCTTTCGGGGGTTATCTAATAAAATCTTTACTTTTGCAAGCTAAAAATATTACTAAGGTAGAATCATCATTACAATGAACGCATTCGATCAGTTAAACGTATTCCTGCAAGAAATAGAAAAGACCCACCCGCAAAACGCGGAAGAACTGGAACAATTTCGGATTCGCTTTTTGGGTACAAAAAATGTGGTAAAACCCTTGATGGGCGAAATTCGCAATGTGCCCAACGAGCAAAAAAAAGATTTTGGTCAGTTGATCAACCGTGTCGTGGGCGCTGCAGAGAAGAAGTTTGACGAACTAAAAGCTACGCTGGAAGCGGCTGCGGAAGATAATGATGCTCAAAGCCTTGATTTGACTGCTCCTGGTGAACCTTTGGAATTAGGCTCGCGCCATCCCATTGCGATCACCATGAATCGAATTGTAGGTATTTTTGAGCGCATTGGCTTTGTGGTAGCCGATGGGCCTGAAGTTGAGACCGATTGGTATAATTTCACGGCTATGAATACGCCAGAAGATCATCCGGCGCGTGATATGCAGGATACTTTTTATCTGCTCAACTCCACAGAAATGCTCTTGCGCACACACACCTCACCGGTACAGGCGCGTACGATGACCTCCCAACAACCGCCTATTCGTATCATTGCTCCCGGGCGCGTGTATCGCAACGAGACCGTTTCGGCTCGTTCGCACTGCCAATTCCACCAAGTGGAGGGCTTGTACATTGACGAAGGTGTATCTTTTGCGGATATGAAACAAACCTTGCTCTATTTTGCCAAAGAAATGTTTGGTGCGCCAAAGATTCGGCTACGCCCTTCTTTCTTCCCTTTCACGGAGCCAAGCGCAGAGATGGACGTATGGATCGGCATGGATAATGAGCGCAACTACCGGCTTTCGAAGGGTACTGGTTGGCTGGAAATTATGGGCTGTGGCATGGTTGATCCTCAAGTACTCGAAAATTGTGGTATTGATAGCACTCGGTACTCCGGTTTTGCTTTTGGAATGGGCATCGAGCGGCAAGCGCTCCGGTTGTATGATATCGGCGACATCCGCTACTTTTTTGAAAACGACGTGCGGTTTCTCCGCCAGTTTGCTGCGGCAATGTAGTGGAGGTGCTAAAAAAGAAAAGTAGATTTCCGAAGCCTTCAAGCCTTCGGAAATCTACTTTGTATTACACAATACATATTTTTGGTTTGGAATACTTTATCAGGCAACAGCCGTAGCCGCCTTACCAGCCTGCAAAGCCTGGTCGCGCAGTTGGATCAATTCTCCTCGTGGCACTTCTATACTCGCATCGGCAATTTTAAGCGCCATTTCAAAAGCTTTGGCAGCTTCCGAGTATTCGCCAAGAGAGAAAAGCGCCATGCCATAATTGGACCAAGCCTTCTGCCGCCACTTATAGTTAGAATCTTCCTTATTAAAACCTCGATTATTAAATAACTTCAATTCCGTAATAGCGGCTTTAAAATCCTGCTGCTGCAAATGACACTCTGCTTTGATGCGGCGAGCCTTCCAGTAAGTTGGTTCCAGCGGGATAGAGTTTTTTATAGCGCTATCCAAATCCGCAACAGCCCCTTTCCAGTCGTTTTGTGTCATTTTCACAATCGCCCTTCCCACATAAGTTTCGCCATTGTTGGGGTTTATATCAATGCTTTTGTTGTAGTCGTATAGGGCATCTTCAAAATTGCGAAGCAGGTAGTTCACCCAACCTCGGCGTTCATAAGCCAGTGCGTGGCGCTCAAACTTTTCAATGGCACTACTGAGGGCTGCTCGCGCTTCCTGTTCCTTGCCAGCTTCCTTGACCAGCTTTCTCCCTTCCTGATAAGCTTGCACTGCCGTCTTATCACTATTCGGTTCAATCACTTTATGCTGTACTACTTTCCCCTTATCTGTCATCCAAGCGCTGAGGCTGCCTGCTACCGCAAACTGTGCCACATAATCCAAAAGCTTGATCGTGTTTTGCCAACTTTTGTCGGTAGCTTGCGGTGCAATAAAACGCGGAATATCAATGCTGGAGGTGCTTTCTGAGAAGACCTCTTCAGTTTTCAATAAAGTATCCAGGCGGTAGAAGGTCTCTAATCGCTGCTGATATAACTTTAGTACTTTTTCATAGCTCTTGGCATTGCCGAACTCGAGCCGTCCGGAGATGATAATTTTGTATGTCATTGTGCTGCCGTTTTTTAATATATATACTGGTACGATTCTATTCGCTACAAAATTAAATTCCAATTAAACCCGTTTTAACAAAATAAAAATGATCAAAAAGCAAGATCATTTGAAAAAAACAGTCGGAGAAACGCCTGATATAGCTATATCAGATGGACTTCCTAAATTGAAGAAGATATGGTTATCCCTGGATTAAATGTGCTAAATGTTGTATGAGACACCTCTTGTGTTGATAAAAACATGTAGAGATGTTGTTCAATAGTGTTTCGAGCGGTTTTTCTTTTGTGTTAGCTTATTCTTTTGGGAAATTGACGGATTTCAAAGTTCTGAAGATTATTAGAATAATACAACAATAATTTGATATTTTTATTTCTTTAAAGTATAGATTGCAAAAAATTGGATTCTCTTCAAGAAAGGGTATTGTTAATAAGAATTTTGGTGAGCATTTTGTTGAAAGTGTAAATAAAATTTTATTTTAGAAGTAGCCAAATAAAATTTCGTACCCTTTCATCCCCATACCTTGCAGCCTTCGGTACAATTTTGGCAGATATCAATATTTTTTCTGCCGCCAATTAATTGCTTTCTGAAATTTTGATAGGCTTCGCCATGCCATATTGCCCTAAAATGCTGTTGTTTCAGATCGCCCAACCGATGCACAGCATCTTTGTCAAAACAACAGGGCACTACAATACCATCCCAGGTGATCACGCAGGCATGCCAGAGTTTCCAGCAGTGGTTCAGTAACTGATTTTTGACACGATAGGTACCATCTGCTTGAAGCGCATACCGGGCATACTGCTCGATGGTAGGAATCAAAGGATTGCCATTCACATAATCATACACCTGCGCTGTTTTTAGCTTCACTTCATCTATACCAATTTCTTTTGCAAGCCTGTAAATCTCCGGGATTTGATGCTCATTGGGGCGCACCACCAAAAATTGAAAAATAATATGCGGCGTGCGACTGTTGAGCGCGCGCTTCCACTTCACCACATTTCGAGCACCTTGTAGCACTACTTCCAGCTTTCCTGCTTTCCGGTAATTTTCATATACCTCTTGCGTCGTACCATCCACCGAAATGATAAGCCTGTCCAAACCAGATTCAATAGTTCTTTTTGCATTGTGTTCATTGAGGAAATGACCATTTGTGGAAGTGATTGTATAAATACCCTTTGCATGGGCGGATTGCACCATGTCCAAAAAATCAGGGTTGATATAAGGCTCGCCCTGGAAATAAAAAATGAGAAAAAGTAGGTGTTGGTGCAAATCTTCTACAAGGGTTTTAAAAAAGTTCGACTTGAGGTTGCCCGTCGGGCGGGTGAATGCGCGCAAGCCACTTGGGCACTCCGGACAGCGCAGATTGCAAGCAGTGGTGGGTTCTACGGAAATGGTAAATGGTAAACCTGCCTGCAAAGGCCTTCGCAGCCATCGGGTCAGGTGATAAGAGCTTATCACCTTTATCGCATTCCAGCAACGCCGAAAAGTCAACTTGCTCAAAAAATTCAGCGTATCAGCAATATAGATTTTCATCGTTTACCAAATGCGAAAATTGTTCCTTTGGCATTAGCCTTTTTTTTGCAATACCTCAGCCTTGTCATTGTGCTGATCTAAATCCAGTTTTTCATTCATCCGAGTGATCAGTACCTCGGTACGGCGATTGTACTCGTGTTCTTTTTCGGTGCAATCCACATCATCTTTGCAGTGGTTGCGCAGCTTGGCTTCGCCATAACCAAATGCCTTGATCCGCTTGGGTTCAACACCTCTGCTTACCAGAAATTGCTTGGCGGATTCCGCTCTTTTCAAAGAGAGCGCGAGGTTGTATGTTTCATTTCCCCTCGAATCCGTGTGGGCGATCAGTTCTATTTCCATGCTTGGGTACTGCTTCATCAACTTGGCAAGTGCCTCCAGGTCAGCGTCCGAACCCGTTCGGATAGCCGATTTATTAAAATCATAATAAATGTGCTGTAAAATAATAACTGTCCCCTCTCTAATTGGTTCTCGGAGTGCTCGATCCGAAGTAGGGCTCATCTTCAATTCTATATCCACTGAGCGATTCCCCCGAATTTTTACAGTAGAAATATCGCTTATCGCTTGAGCATAGCCTTCCTTTTCTGCTACAATCGAAAAATCACACCCGATTTCGAGGCAGTATTCAAATTTGCCATCCACATTGGTATTGACTATATCGGTTTTGCCGGTACATTGGTTGAGTATCTTGACTCGCACGTTGGGAATTGTTTGATTCAATTTATCGCTAATGGCTATCCCAGTGAGTGCCAGGCAATTGCTGGGTTGAAGTGCTATTTCTACGGGGCGCCCTGAAAAATTATTTTTAGACGAGTACTTGATTTCCTGCGTCGTGTAGCCCTCTTTGGAAATTACGATGGTATAATCCTTGTTATAATCTATTGGTAAAACGGCCTCCCCGATCCGGTTGGTCAATTGCGTAGGATTTCCCAATTCACTATCTTTTTTTCTCACCATTTTGAATACAAAATCAGAGGGATTTTCGGGCGATGGTACCAATTCCACATTATACAAATCCTCATTTTCCATCAATCCATCACTGGATCGCTCAAACAGCCTAATGGCAGCATTGGCAAGCCGTTTACTGGTACTGCCATCGGAAATTGTTACAAAAACGTTCATTTTATCGGCTATTTCTACACCTTGTAAACCATTGGGTGCTTCGAAGAAATAGATGTCGTCCTTGCCGTAGCCGCCAGCCCGATTTGAGGCAAAGTAGCCTCGTACACCTTCCTGGTCAAGAATAAAGCCCAGATCGTCACTGCTCGAATTAAAAGGTTCCCCAATATTGATAATTTGCCCCCAGGCGCGCTTGCTGAGGTCAATCATAAAAATATCCAAGCCACCCATGCCCGGATGCCCATCAGAAGCAAAAAACAGGATGCCACTTTCGTGGAAAAAGGGAAAGGCTTCGTCCTTTTCGGTATTGATTTCAGCGCCGAGGTTAATAGGTTTTGACCAGGTATTTCCTTGTTTTTCAACAAAATACAAATCTCTCCCGCCAAAGCCTCCGGGCATATCCGATACGAAAAAGAGCTTATTGCCATCAGGCGACAAGGCAGGGTGCATGCAGGAATAATTGTCGCTATTGAAAGACAGTTCTTGGATGTTTTCCCAATCGTAGTATCCTTTTTGTGCCTCAAAAATTTTCAACTGGACATTGCCTTTTGCATCTGCTTTGACAACGCCATTGATGGTGTTATTTCGAGTAAAAAAAATCTTATCGCCTGTTCGGTTAAAAGTGACTGGACCCTCATGCAACTGGGAGTTGATCTGAAGCGAAAAGTTATCCGCTTTCAGTGGCATGCCATTGGGATCCACATCGGCATAAAAAAGCTCTAAGTAGGTTTCGCCTGTTTTTTCGTCAATGGGACCATTTTTGTACCTCGATGAGACAAATACCACTCCATTTTGATAGAATGCCGGTGAAAAATCTAATGAAGGAGAGTTAATTGCTGCGCAGTTTTTCAATTGCACATTCAGCGTAAGCTGCCCTTTGTAAAAAAAACTGTTTTTATTTGATCCTTTGCTGGACTGCGTCCACGCTATGGTGCTGGCCCAAGAGAGCACCAACATCAGGAGTATATTCTTTTTCATAGGGCATTTTTTTTGATAAAAAACGATCGCTCTATTTTTTGAAGATAAACAGTATCGCTTCAGTAGATGGTATTTGTGTTTTATTTGACGGCTTAAAACACTAAAAGTCACTTGTAGAACTCGCTCCCCCTTGGGTTTTTGATTTTATCCTTCTTGGGTTCTTCTTTTTTGCCCCCAAAATAAAATTGCAGTACCCCCTCCACACTGCCGCTATTGTAACTTCTCAAGGGAGAAAGCGTAGCATCATACGATAAATTGAATACCAGCTCTTCCGAAAGCTGAGCACCCAGCAGCAAAGAAACCGATTCCCCAACACTATTTGCTTTGGAGCCGCCTATGCGATAGGAAGCCCCCGCAGTGAAGCCGGCAAAAGAAAAATTCAGGTTTACATCTGCATCAAAGGGTGCGCCAGTTACATACTTCACCAATACCTGGGGCTCCATTGTCACCTTATCGCTAATTGAAATCGCCATGCCAGCCATCACATAAAAGTGCCGAATCTCCTTTGATATAACGTCTTTAGAATCTGCTAAGTCTATATTGTTCTGCAGAATACGAGGAATAGATACCCCGAAGTAGGTATTTGTGCTTTTGTAGTAAATACCGGCACCAAAGTTGGGTATGTACTTGCTCTGAAAATCGCCGGGCACAGCATTATCAATAGCGATAGGTTGGGTACCATTCAAATCGCTAAAATCCACAGAAAATAAACGGACAGAAGCGCTTAGTCCCAGCCTCAAATCACCATTACCCAATCGCAGGCTATAAGCATAAGCCGCCTCGGCGGTATAATTTTGGGTCACACCAATCGTTTGGCGAATGATGCTGCCACCTATCCCCACCCGATCTGTACGGAAGGGTGTATTGAAGGTGATAAGTTGCGTTTGGGGAGCGCCTTCTATACCAATCCATTGGTTTCTTACCAATGCGGAAAGGGTGGGACCGTCATCCAAGCCGGCATAGGCAGGATTCAAGCCCATTTTATAATTCATAAACTGGGTGTATTGCTCCTCCTGCTGGCCCCAAAGGCTGAATGAAAGGAAGGACGCTATTATCAAGCTGTATAAGTTTTTCATGTACGCTTTATTTTTCAGGTTTTTGGAAAAAGGAGGGCCTTAGATGTTGCCCCTCCGCTTTGCTATTTTTTATCTTTGAATCATAATAAAACCGGTTTTATCTTCAAAATCGTCCCCAAATTTAACAACGTAGAAATAAGTGCCCGCAGGCAAGTCTTCCCCATTAAAAGTACCATCCCAATTATTTTGATACGGCACAGGCGAGCGGAAAACCTCATCTCCCCATCGGTTGAAAATAAGTACCTGGCTGCCAGGAAAGTTCCTGCCATCAATCATACAAGGAATCACAAACGAGTCGTTGATCCCATCGTTATTGGGCGTGATGACCGATGGAGGCTCACAGGTAGCGCCTTCTCCTACTGTAAACCGAATGGTGGCCGAAGCACAGTTGCAGCCTTCGCTACAAATTTCATACCTTGCTTCGTCTGCGCCTACAAAATTGATGTTGGGAGTATAAATAAACCGCCCATCCCCAAGGTTTTCCAATGTCCCTTTGGAAGGTTGAGTTATAATTGAAAAGAAAGCAGCCGAAGGCACCTGGTCGTTTTCAGTTGCATCAAACGTTTTTGACTCGCCAAAGGCAATGGGAATGGCATCTTCTTGTGCTTTCGGATTATTTTTAAGTGTGACGACCGTTGTGTCGCGAGAATTATTGCCACAAAGCGCATTATCAATTGTCCAAATAAAAAGATTGTCTCCTATGTCCAGGTTAGATGCCATCGCATTTGGCGCTCTGTCATTTGAAAAAAAGATATTGGGATTGGGAGAAGACCATCTGCCAAAACTACCAATGGATGGGGAGGCGGCATCGAGTGTAGCATTGTTCGTATCATTACAAACAATTTTATCATCGCCTGCAAAAGGTGCTGTATCAGAAGTGCTTACGATTATATCATCCGCTAAGCCGCCGCAGCCGCTTACAATCGTCCAGGTGAAAAGGTATTCATTCCCTGGTTCCAAGCCTGTAATCAAAGTATTGGGTTGGAGTGGGTCTATAATGCGCACACCCAAAGCTGCTTGTGCTTGTGGTTGCGACCAGCGCCCTTCTCCACTGATGGGCAGCTTCGCTCCCAGCTGAATCTGATCGGTAGCACACACGAGCGTATCAAAACCAGCAAAAGCAATTTCTATCGGTGTGACAGAAAGTGAGACTTCATCAAAGTCATAATCTATGCAAGCGCCATTGGACAACGTCCATCTGAAAACGTAGGTAGAATCCCCTTGCAAGCCTTTGATGGCAGAATTGGGATTATTCGGCTGCAGGATCATTAGTCCTTCGTCATTGCCTTTTGTCAAAGTCCAAAGCCCCAAACCAATATCGGGCGCAGCAGCATTCAACGAAATAGAATCCGCTTCACAAACCGTTTTGTCCATCCCTGCCACTGCTGGTTTATTCGGTATGGTATTCAAAGTAGCAATGGTAGGTGCAGAAATAGCGGAGCTACAGCCATCCACTATGGAAGTGACGGTAAACAAATACGGTCCATCTTCATAATTGTCAAAATCTGTGATGTCCAGATTGAGGTTTTGGGTTTGTCCTATCACATTAGCAAACTGATTATACCAGGTGTAAGTAGCCCCTTGAACAGCCGAAGCGGGCGATACCGAAAGCCGCAGGACAGCATTGTCATTGCTAATACAAACGGGGCCACTGTTGGAAGCTACGGGCACTCTCGGGCGAGGTTTGACCTCGATTCCAATAGAATCAATATCAGAAGTGCAGCCGTTCAGGGTAGCAGCCACGCGGTACACGCCGTTGTTCAAACTCGGATTGGCTGGAAAAATAACCGGATTAAATCGGGAGGAAGTAAAGCCGCCGGGGCCATTCCATTCGTAGGTGGCGCCAGGTATCACATTTGCTGTTAAACGAATGGTATCGCCGTTGCACAAAGGGCTATTGCTACTGGCAAATACTTGAGGCAGGGGATTGACCGTAACGCCGATAGCAGCAGATTCTTTTGAAAGACACCCATCTACGATCACAATCAATGAATACAAACCATTATCTGCCATCGTCGCGGAATTGATGGTCAGCGCAGGCGTTGCTGTAGTGACAGTGCCTTTAGGCGTTTTCCAGCTATAAATTACTTCATTGCCATTGTAAGCTTGTGCCACCAGCATGATTGGTCTTCCTACACAGAAAGAGGGTCCGGGCGTGCTGGCGCTGTAGGTCGGGGCTAAGGGTGTAGCGGGTGGATCATTAACATCTACGATGGTTGTGGCAGGAGCAGAAGCACAGCCATTGCCATTGGTTACTATGAGTTGATAATTGCCATTATTGGCAGAAGTTGCATTTGGAATGACCGCTTCAGGATTGGAAGAAGCAAAATTGGGTCCCGTCCAGCGATATTGATAAGTACCATTGTTTGGCGGAAAGACAGAGGCCGTCAATTTAATATCTTTAGGTCCTGGCAAGCAGGAAGGGCCATCATTGCTTACTGCTGTTATGAATACCCCCTGTAACACATCAACTGCCACCGTCGCTTTATTGGAGCAGCCCTCCTGGGTGGTGAGGGTCAATTCATAAGTGCCTTCTCCATTTTGGTTAATGTTATTGAGCGTTGGATTTTGTCTTGCATCCGAATATCCGTTGGGACCTGTCCATCTGTAAGTAGCACCGGGCAAGGTAGGAGAAGCGAACAACTGCAATGTTCCCCCTTCGCATACGGCATTTGGATTGGCAGAAGCAAGAGTGACAGGGATGGTATTTACCACCACAGCTGTTGGCAAAGAAATACTTGAATTGCAACCCGCTTGGGTAACAAATACACGCCAATTACCTTCTTGGGCTTCAGTCGCATTATTGATGATGAAAGTATTCGTAGTCGTCAAAAATTCTTGCAAGGTAGGAGATAGCCAATGATAGACACTCGCCCCGGCAATATTAGTGGAGAGAACTACCGTGGAACCTTCACAAACAGGACTGGTATTGGTAATTTGTGGCGTAGCTGGCTTAGGTAAAATATTTACAACGGTGAAAGCCGGAGGAGAAGGGCAGCCATTTCGAAATACGACCAGGCGATAAACACCCGCATTTGCCATTGTTGCGGATGAAATCACTGGTGGAAATTGATTGGTAGCGGAATAGTTGTTGGGCCCTGTCCACTGGTAAGTGATGCCTGGTCCAGCAATTAAAGTGCCCAGCGTAATAGATTCTCCTTCACAAATGGTTATTTCTTCATCATTCACAACGGCTACCGGGATGCTATTGGTGGTAACTGGCGTGGGCGCTGAAGGTGCAGACAAACAGCCATCTGCTTCTACCGTCAGGTAATAATTATTTGTACCCGCCGAATGCGGCTGGGGAATTGTAAAAGAAGGAACGGCGGTCGTACCAATCAGCGTACCCGAAGGCGGCGTGCCGCGATACCAGCGATAGGTAACCGCCGAACCACTTGGCACCACAGAAGAATTGAGGATGATATCTTCATTTACGCAGACATTCGTTTTGGTGAGCACCGTCGGTGTAAAAGGTAAATCTTCAATCGCAACCTGTACCGATCCTACAGATTTGCAGAGGGTTAGCCCTGTCACTTCTACTACATACGTCCCAGCATTGGCAGCATTTACATTCGAGATACGCGGATTTTCTTGGGTAGAGAAAAAACCATTGGGCCCCGTCCAGCGATAGGTATAGATAATGCCACCCGTAGCAGCCGGTGGATTAGCAAAAAGAAACAAAGTATCCCCGCCACACAAGCCCGTAGTGGCAGTTGGTTGGGGTTCTTCCGATTCGATTCGAACCAAAGCGGTACAAGTAGCCTGATTTCCGGCAAAGTCTATCACAGTGAGGGTTACTGTTGCATTTGTCTCTGCTTGCAAGCAGTTAAAAGTATTGGGGGTAAGAAACATGGTATCAATGCCGCAATTATCCATACTCCCTGCATCAATGACGGCGGCGGGGATCGTTTCTATATCCAATCCAGAGGGGTTGATAAAAATGGTGGTAGGCTGGCATCGTGCAAGCGGTGCTTCATTATCTTCTACTGTGATGGTAAAAGAACAAGTATCCGAGCTATTGTTTACATCTTTTACAATATAAAAAACGGTAGTTTCTCCTACGTTGAAATCAATGGTCGGTGTGACGGCAGGCGGCATCATCACGCTTGGGGCAAGAGTGGTTGCGCCGGTTGCAAAATATTCAATTTCCAGTTGGTTATAACTCAAGGAAATAAAGACAAGGCTTGTTCCATCGGTATCGCCATTATTTGTTATTTCCATTGGGTCGCAGGGGTTTATTCCATCGCCTGGCAACCCCGGTGGCACTGTAATGTTTTTAGGTTGTAATGTGATACGCACCATGCCATCAGCCGCCCAAGTATTAAAGGTAACCGCTGGAATGACAAAATCAACTTGCCCGGGCGTGGTGCAATTTGCCATTCCAACTTGAGTGGTACCAATCACACTGCCATCATCTCCCAATACAGTAAAAAAGGCATCATTAGAATCAAAATCACCCAATAACTCAAGACCAAGGTGAACGGGTCCTGTTGCATTGGCAGCAACATCCGTGTAAGTAAATATTTTAGGATTCGCCAGGTATTCATTCAAATTAGGATCCAAATTGAAAGTTAGATAAGCATCATCCAAATTAGCTGGTAGCGTGCGCTGGTAGGGATTTCCCACACCGCAATTATCAGTAGCGGCAAGAGGCAGTGGCAAAGTGATGGGCGCGGTGCACACACCTTGCGCCAAGCTGACGGTGATGTCATTCGGGCAATTCAACAGGGGTGGTTCTTCGTCTTCAACGGTCACGGTATAGGAGCAGCTATCCATTCCGATACAATCTGTCACATAGTATGTAATCGTATTTTGACCTACGCCGAGGCTAACAGAAACCGGCGCTACCGGGCTCACGGCAACTCGTAAGCCGTCATTGATACTGTATTCATACGTCAAACCATTAAAATTCTTTGTCTGCAATTGCAAATTGGCATCTATCGTACCTGCTGGATTACAGATGGCATTTATCGAAAACCGCCCCGGTTGGTTTTCAGGTATATTAGGCACTAAAGTGATACCAATTTTGCCATCCACTGCCCAGGCATTGATGTCTGCTTGTGAAATGTTAAGTATCGTAGTGGATTGCCCGCACTGCCCATTTGCCAGAACGGTTTGCCCCAATGGGCTACCATCTTCCCCAATGATTTTGAAAAACTCTGTGGCTTCTTCTCCATCCACATTATTCAAAATGATAGTCAGCGTAGCAGCGCCAGCCGCATTGATAGGCGCTGCCGTGGCGAGCGTAAATTCCAGATTGATAGGATTGACAGGCACATCGCCTTCCTCGCCTGGTGCCGCATCAGAAGAAATAGTTGCGTTAAGGCTTAGGTTTTCTACGTTCAGGGAGGCAGGGCATTCTTCCTCAATCAGCGGGGGCGCTAATACAAAGGAAGCACCACAAATACCCGGATCAGTCGCAATCGTGGTATCGCCAGGGCAAGCGCTCAAGGAGGGCGGCTGATCATCAATTACCTGAAATACAGCGGTGGAAGTATCTCTATTACCACATTCGTCTTGTACAATGAAATCAACGGCAAGCATCCGAACGATACTATCCGGTGCGGGGCAAACCGCAGGAGGAAAAGCAGCAGGATTACTTGTTCCTGATTCAAGAATAAACCAGATAAGATCGCCATCTGGGGTGCAATTGTCAGCTGCCGTAGCGCCACCTCGTGTAGTGATCCAATTGCTAAAAGCCGTTACCGGATCAAGTTCATTTTCACATATTAAGATCAGGTCTTGCGCTTGTGTTGCAAAAAAAGGCGCTTTATCGTCCGTTACGGTAATCACCTGCACCTGCTTGGTTGAATCGCCACAAGCATCCGTTACCTTCCAGGTACGCTCTACCGTGAAAGTATTCACGCAATTGCCGCCGATCACTTTATCTACATAACTTATTATTGGACTGTTGTCGCAGTTGTCATTTACCATAGTAGGGGTGCCCGTGATATTCGGATCGGCACCCTGTTCACAGCTCACTGTAATATCTGATGGAACCAGAAAG
This sequence comes from uncultured Saprospiraceae bacterium, assembly GCA_964526645.1. Classification (GTDB taxonomy): domain Bacteria; phylum Bacteroidota; class Bacteroidia; order Chitinophagales; family Saprospiraceae; genus JADJNW01. The sequence continues at coordinate 13,855 of CAZGJN010000006.1, read as the reverse complement.
GAGGGTGCTTCTTCATCTACAATTTCAATAAACTGGGTTCGTACAAGGGTATTACCACACAAGTCTTCTGCCCGCCAAGTTCGTTGGATGGTAAATTCATGTGGGCACAAACTATCAATGATCATATCGCTAAAAGTGACTATCACTGTAGGGCTACAGTTATCAGTGGCATCTATTACATTTCCGGTCAGATCTAAGTCTTGCGGGTCTTCATCGCAGGCGATAAAGGTATCAATAGGTACCGTAAAAGTAGGCGGCGTCATATCTCGCACTGTAATGCGCTGGGTAGCCGTAGTCTGATTGCCACAGGAATCCGTTGCCGTCCAGGTTCTGATGATAAGATAATCGTACTGGCTGCAAGTGCCGTCATTGGTCTGCCCGCTGTCCTCCGTAAATTCAACTTCGACAATATCCGTGCAATTGTCGGTAGCCGTTACTATTGGTACTGGAGGAACAGGATCGGTGCAACTAAGTGTTAGATTCAAATTAGTGGGTAAGCCAACCAATTGCGGAGCTTCCTCATCTTCGATGGTATAGCTCGCCCGCCAAAGTGTTGCATTGCCACACTCGTCCGTCAGGGTAAAGGTGACCATCACCGTACCACAGCTTTCCGTAAAATTCGCCGGCGCGTCGTCATCAATATCATCAATATCACACTCATCGTAATTGGTAGCCAACTGAAGCGCTACGCCGTTGAGCCAAACAATGAAGTTTGCCGTTTCGCACGATACCGTGTCGTGCCGCTCCGCGATATTGACGACCGGAGGCGTATTATCTGGCAGAATTGTAATGACTTGCTCCAGTGTATCTGAAAGCATATCTACTACATCCGTTGCGATCCAAAGGCGCTTGACAATCCCGCCCACGCAAGGGTCAATGGTATTTATAGCGGGAAAATCCACTGGGCTAATCGCCTTGGGAAACGAAGGATCATTGTCATCCGTTGCCTGGAGTGATACCGGCGCAGGAAAATCATCCACACAAGCAATCGTAACATCCTGGGGCGCAGGCTCCGAGAAGGAAGGCGGATTCACCAAAAGTAAATTGGAGGATGGGTCATTTTTGGAAAAATAAACCGCGAAAAAACTAAGAATAGATAATGCGTTTGAGTAGAGCAATCGGTTTTTCATAATTTTCTCATGTTTGGTGCACAGTACGTTTTTTTGTAATTCAAAAACAGGGTTTTCCGTACCGATAATCAACTGTTCTTAGGAATGTCAAGGGGAAATTACACAATGGGTCAAATAGGCAGCCTAACACGTTGGGTAAACGAACAGCATTCATGGGATAATCGGTTTTTGTAATGAAAAGTTGCTACACCCGCTTGCAAAAAGTTGGCTTCGCAATCGGGGTGCAAATTATTAAAAACTCGCCAAATGCGCTTGAAAAATATTGGCAAAAGTCTTGTATGTCAATATTTCTTATGTGATTTCACTCTTCTTCTTCCGCGTTTTCTTGTGATCTTCTATCCTTTAGTTTTTTATCTTCTACATTTTCATCCAAAAAAGTATTTAGTTTTTCTACATTATAGCTGGAAATAATTTCTCCAAACTCACTGATCTTGATGTCAAAGCCTTGAAGATGCTCGTGCACGGCCGGTTTGTCTGATGCGGTCTTTTTCTTGGGCATAAAAACCATTTTGAAGGAAGATTGCTTCCCGATGATTTATAAAAAGGTATCAAAGGTATCAAAAGCCTTTTGCAATCGCTGCAAGGTATTTGTTTTGCCGAGTATTACCATCATTTCAAACACTGCTGGCCCTTGCATGGTGCCTGCCAGGGCAATGCGAAGCAGGGGAAATACATCGCCGGGTTTGAGCGAATGGTCCTGCATAAACTGCTCGGTAGTCGCTTTGATAGTTTCTGTTGACCACTCGCCATGTTCAAGTGCTGTACTGAGCTGTTCAAAAAGGACTCTCACCCCTGGTTTCCAGCGCTTTTGCACGTTTTTGTCGTCATAGCTCCGCACGGCTTCAAAGAAAAAGTAGCCTTTCTCCCAAAACTCTGGCAGGAATGTCACGCGTTCCTTCATCAGCCCACAAAATTCCTGTAGGAAGGATTCTTCCGGGAAATGCCCCTGTGCTTCTATGATCGGGCGCACCGCTTTTGATAGGGTAACGTTATCGGCAGCTAAAATGTATTGCTGATTGAACCATTTTGCTTTTTCAAAATCAAAACGTGCACCGGATTTGCCTATTTTTTCAACAGAAAAAGACTGAATCAATTCTTCCATTGTAAAAATTTCTTGCTCCGTGCCTGGATTCCAACCCAAAAATGCAAGAAAATTGAGTAGTGCCTGCGGCAAAAATCCAAATTCGCGAAAGCCTGTGAAGGAATCCTCCGGCGTATCGGCTTGCCAAGACAAAGGGAACACGGGAATGCCTAAGCGCGCACCGTCACGCTTGCTGAGTTTACCTTTGCCATCGGGTTTCAAAATCAAGGGCAGGTGTGCAAATTCCGGCATCGTATCCTCCCAACCAAAAGCGCGATACAGCAACACATGATGGGCAGTGCTGGGCAGCCATTCCTCCCCCCGAATGACGTGCGTGATCTTCATCAGATGGTCATCTACCACATTTGCCAGGTGATAGGTAGGCATGCCTTCTGCTTTGAGCATTACTTTATCGTCGAGTTCATCACTTTGAAAAATAACCTCGCCGCGCACTTTGTCTTGAATTTTTATCAATTCTCCCTGGGGTACCAGTAGGCGAATGACGTAGGGCGCACCGCTTTGAATACGGGCACTGACCTCCTCCGGGCTTAGCGTGAGGCTATTTTTCAATCGCAGGCGGGTATGGGCATCGTACTTGAAGGTATTGTCTTGCGCACGCAAGGCATCCAGTTCTTCCGCTGTATCAAAAGCGTAGTATGCCTTCCCGTTTGCCAGTAGCTGCACTGCATATTGCTTGTAAATTTCCTTTCGATCCGATTGCCGATAGGGTCCGTATGCCCCTCCAAAATTGACACCCTCATCGGGAATCAAACCGCACCAGCGCAATGATTCGATAATGTATGCTTCTGCACCTGGTACATAGCGCCCTTGGTCAGTATCTTCTATCCTGAGAATAAACTGGCCATTGTATTTTTTGGCTAATAAATAATTGTACAAAGCGGTGCGGATGCCTCCGATATGTAGCGCTCCCGTTGGGCTGGGGGCAAATCGAACTCTGATATTCTCCATGTAAATCGTCATTTTGGGTTTAAACCGCAAAATTGAGGAAAAATTTTCAGAAAAAAATAGCCTTGTATAAGCAGCGGAAAGAAAGCTGAAACGTTCCCTTAAAAAAAGAATTCACCGACTTTCGGCTTAAAGCTATAGAAAACCAAGCACAAAGACTTTTCAACGCTTGCCTTCCCTGGTTATGCACTATCTAACCGGCAAAACCGATGCACAAAAACGACAAAGGCTATTTTTTCCCATAACATATTAAAAAAATATCATGTATTTAGTAAAAACACCCCAATTCATTCAAAATTTATTCCCAAATTTCACTTGGCGTATTCCTACAAATGAGCAGGTACTTTATCTGACCTTTGATGATGGCCCAGTGCCGGAGGTCACGCCCTGGGTACTGCGGCAGTTGGAAAAGTTTGATGCTAAAGCTACTTTCTTTTGTGTGGGTGATAATATCCGGAAACACCTTGATGTATTCAAAAATATTTTGGATACAGGGCATTCTGTGGGCAATCACACTTTTCACCACCTCAATGGCTGGAGCACGGACAATATCCCTTATTTTCATAATGTGAGGCACTGCGCCAGTATGATCCCCTCCATGCTGTTCCGCCCGCCTTACGGTCGGCTGCGCCCCAAGCAAGCCCAGTTTTTGCAACGACACTATCGCATCGTGATGTGGGAGATTTTGAGTGGAGATTTTGACCCAAAGACCTCGAAGGAGCAGTGCTTGTCCAACGTACTTGATCATGCCGAATCGGGTTCTATTGTTGTTTTTCACGATAGCCTGAAGGCAAAAGAAAAACTGGAATATGCCCTGCCTCGTGTGCTTCAGCATTTTTCAGAAAGAGGCTTTCGCTTTGAGCGATTGAATGAGCAAGCGCTGTTGGATCAGCGAGAGGATCTGAAAATTGCTTGATGCCAGTAGGGCACCTTAATTCGCTCTTTATTTTTAAAGTAATTGTTATTCTGACTGCAATGTTAGGTGTGAGCCTCTGCGCGTGTTTGCGGGGGCTTTTTGTTTTTTTAAACAGCCAAAATTAGAACTATAATTCTATTCCATCCATCAAATACCAGTGCATTGCTCCCGAAGCCATTCCACTTCTTCTTCTTCCAACGAAGATGCTAATTGACTGAAAACCCATTTGTGATAATAATTGATCCAGTCTTTTTCAGCTTCCGTCAACAGTGAAGGATTGATCAATTTAGTATCAATAGGAAAAACCGTCAAAGTATCAAATTGGAGAAATTTGCCAAAGCCGGTCTCTTCTGCCTCAACGCATAACACCAAATTTTCAATACGAATGCCGTATTCCCCGGTTTTATAAAAACCAGGTTCATTAGAACTGAGCATCCCTGGCTCATGGATAGTGCTTCCCCTTTGGCTGTTTGGGCTGGCAGCAAAGCCCTGCGGTGACTCGTGCACATTGAGGAAAAAACCTACGCCATGCCCGGTGCCATGCCCATAATTCAGTCCCTCCTGCCACAAAAATTGACGCGCCAGGGTATCTAATTGTACCCCGCTGGTACCCACCGGGAACTTTGCTCTTGCCAATGCAATATGCCCTTTCAAAACCAGTGTGAAGTGCTGTTTTTGCAAAGCAGTAGGCGTACCAAGCGCTACGGTCCGGGTAATGTCGGTAGTGCCCTCTAAGTATTGCCCACCAGAATCGAGCAGCAGCAGCCCTTCCGGGCGAATCGCGGCAGCCGTAGCCGCCTCCGGATGATAATGCACGATCGCGCCATTAGCATTGTAGCCTACAATCGCACTGAAGCTTTCGCCAAAATAGTTGCCTTGAGTTGCCCGAAATTCATTGAGCTTTCGACTTGCCTCATATTCTGTAACGGTTTGCACTTGTATTGTCTGCTCCAGCCATCTAAAAAATCGCAGTAGCGCTACACCATCTTTGCGCATCGCTACCCGCAAGTTTTGAATTTCGACAGGATTTTTAATAGCCTTCAGTGCCAGCGGGATATTGTCACCTTTTCGGATTTGCACTTCAGGAATCGCTTGGAATAGACGGATATTGACTAAGCGCTCATCCACCAAAATCGGTTGCCGCAGTTGTTGCAAAAACGCCTCTAATGCCTCGTAATCGTGCAGAATCACGCCGTCTTCGTTCAGATTCCGTTTGATTTCGTCAGGTACTTTTTGCAGGTTAATAAAAAAATGTGTCGTTGATAAACCAACAATTAAATAGGCAATCGCGACGGGATTGCAGTCTACATCTTTTCCCCTAATATTCAGTGTCCAAGCTATATCATCCAAAGTAGTAACAAGATGAAAATCAACACCTTGTAACCTCATCTGTGCGCGTATCCGATCCAATTTAGCCAAGCGGCTCTCCCCTGCAAACTCCAGTTCATATTCAAAAATGGTATCCAAAGGCAGCGGCGGGCGCTCTTTCCAAATCTCACCGATCAAGTCCAGTTGAATATTCAACCTAATTCCTTTAGGATGCAATTGCTTTTCGAAGTGCCGTATTTGCCCGATGGAAAATAAAAATCCATCAAGCCCAACCGTACTACCTTCCGGCAAATGCTCTGCCAACCAAGCAACATACTCCGGTGTGCCTGTAGCTTGCTGTTTGTACAACACGATTTCCGTACCCTTCAACTGGCTTTCTGCTTGCAAAAAATATCTGGAATCCGTCCACAAACCCGCCTGATCTTTTGTAATAATCACCAGCCCCGCTGAACCCGTAAAACCCGAAATCCACTCGCGTGCTTTCCAATGATTGGCAACATATTCACTCTGGTGAGGGTCATTAGTAGGAATGATACAAGCATCTACGCCATGAGCGAGCATGGCTGCGCGAAGTAATTTGATTTTATTAGAAATATCCACTGTGTTTATCATCGTGTCAGTCAAAAGAGAAGCACCCAAGGATCAGCAAGGTATCCTTTATATGTTGTGGTATGAGCTTTTACTGTTGCATTTGGTGGTCCCACTTGGGCTCGAACCAAGGACCCTCTGATTATGAGTCAGATGCTCTAACCGACTGAGCTATGGGACCGACTGATTTACAGGTAGTTACGAATAGAAACGTTTATTTCAAATTCGATTTCTGCAAAAATTGCTGCAAATGAACTGCAAAAATACACTAGCTTTTCTGCTCAACAAACACTGAGACAGGAAAAGTTCATTTTCTGGTAAAATTTCCTGCCTTCATGCCGTATGTTGACTTATCAAATCAATGATCTATTAGATATATAAATTGTAATAGGTAGTACTTGATCTTACAATTTGGTTAAATTGAATATTAATAATTTCTTATACTTCGTATTCTCTTTCCCAAACTCTCCATTTGAGTGCCTAAGAGGGTTTAGAAAAGAGAATGCTCATAAGAGCATCTGTCTGACTAAAGACAAGTGTTTGAAAGATCAAATCTTGATTATTTCATCTAAATGACCTGCCATTTAACTTTTTTAGTCCTTCATACTCAACTGCACCCTTTTCCTTTCAATATCCACTTCGACGATGCGCACCGTCACTTTCTGCCCTAGTTTCAGGACTTCCGCCGGGTCTTTGATAAACCGATTGGTAATCTGCGAGATGTGTACCAAACCATTTTCTTTGATGCCAATATCCACAAACGCGCCGAATTTGGCGAGGTTGGTCACGATACCAGGCAGCCACATTCCAGGTTTTAAATCTGTAATTTCCTTCACATTTTCTTCAAAAGCAAACACTTCGGCTTTGCCGCGCGGGTCTAAGCCCGGTTTGGCGAGTTCTTTTAAAATATCCTGCAAGGTTGGCAAGCCGACTGTTTCGGTAACATATTTTTTAATATCAATCTGTTGGTGAATAGCTGTATTTTTGATTAAAGTTTCGACCGATTCATTTACATCATTCGCCATTTTATTCACTATATGATAACTTTCAGGGTGTACCGTACTGTTATCCAATGGATTAGCCGCATTTGGAATTCTTAAAAATCCAGCGGATTGTTCAAATGCTTTAGCACCAAAGCCTTTGACCTGCATCAAATCTTTTCGAGCTTGGAATGTTCCATTTTCCTTTCGATACGAAATGATATTTTCCGCCATTTTTGGGCCAATGCCCGACACGTATTGCAGCAAATGCTTACTCGCTGTATTCAAATTGACACCGACCTGATTCACCGCTGAAATCACTACTTGATCCAGGCTTCCCTTCAGTTTCGTCTGATCTACGTCATGCTGGTACTGCCCTACACCAATGGATTTCGGATCAATTTTCACCAGCTCCGCCAGCGGATCCATCAGCCTGCGCCCAATAGAAATGGCACCGCGCACCGTCAAATCGAGGTCAGGAAACTCCTCCCGCGCTACATCCGATGCCGAATAAATCGAAGCCCCTGCCTCGCTCACCACAAAAATATCAACTTTGGAATCCTTGCCCACTGCTTTTCGGATAAACTGATCCGTCTCGCGGCTCGCCGTACCATTGCCAATCGCAACTGCTTCAATTTTATATTTGTCAATTAAATCCTGCACAATCTCCCCTGATTCGATCACCCGCGACTGCGGCGGATGCGGGTAAATCGTGGTGTGCGCCAATAAATCGCCTTTCTCATCCAAACATACCACTTTACAGCCCGTGCGGTAGCCAGGGTCAATGGCTAAGGTGCGTTTCGGACCCAGCGGCGCGGCGAGTAACAACTGCCGCAAATTCTCTGCAAATACCTGAATTGCTTCGGCGTCGGCTTTTTCTTTGGCTTTGTTGCGAAACTCCGTTTCCAGCGAGGGCGACATCAGGCGTTTGTACGCATCTTTTACTGCCATTTTCACCTGCTCGGCAGCCTCTTTATTGCTTTTTACGAATTGCCGTTCGAGTCGCTCGAGTGCCAATTCTTCTTCAATATCAATATTCACCCGCAGAATGCCCTCCTGCTCTGCCCGGTCAATTGCCAGCAGTCGGTGGCTCGGAATATGCTTTAACGATTCGCTATATTCAAAATAATCGCGGTACTTCGCGCCCTCCTCGCGCTTGCTCTCGAACACCTTCGCGCTAACCGTTGCTCCGCGTTCGTACAGGCGGCGTATGGCATTGCGGGCAGTGGCGTCCTCATTTATCCACTCGGCAATGATGTCGCGGGCGCCGGCTAAAGCAGCCTCTACATCGGGTACTTCATCGGTGATGAATTGCTCGGCTTTTAATTCAATATCACATTCGCGTTGCTCTAATATGATTTTTGATAGGGGTTCTAATCCTCGGTCGCGAGCAATACTGGCGCGGGTTTTGCGCTTGGGGCGGTAAGGCAGGTACAAATCCTCCAATTCTGTGGCATCCCAGGTATTATTGATTTTCGCTTCGAGTTCCGGTGTGAGTTTACCTTGCTCTCGGATAGTTTGCAGAATGGTTTCGCGGCGTTTCAACAGGGTATCCAACCGTTTTGCTTCGGCTTGAATAGCAGCCACTTGGGTCTCATCCAGGCTACCCGTCATCTCCTTGCGGTAGCGGGAAATAAAGGGGATCGTTGCGCCGCCGTCCAATAATTCCAGCGTAGCCGCCACCTGGCGTTTGCCAATCGAAAGGTTGTCACTAATTAGTTGAGGGATCATTTCGGTCATTGGTTCCAGATTTTTGAAAGGGAAGCAAAGATACGAAAAAGGGTAGGTAGATTTTGCGCATAGACTGTCTAAACATAAAGTGCTCGATTAATTTTTCAAAACCTTTGCATATCAACATGGCTACCTTCGGTAACTGCTATAAAAATGCCGCTCATGGGAAACCTTTGTCAATAATTTAACCTGAAAACCTACCACAATTCGCATATTTTCACAATTTTTACGCAAACACCTAATCATTATGATTAAATCCTGGCTACTTCGTACTTCCAAATTTAATTTCGCTATGTACGCCATTGCTGCGGCTTTTGGTACTTATTTTTGTATGTACGGCTACCGCAAAACTTTCACTGCCGCAGGCTACGAAAATTACGAGCTTTGGGGCATTCAATACAAAATTCTGTTGGTGACGGTGCAAGTGCTTGGCTACATGCTGGCAAAATTCATCGGTATCAAGGTCATCTCAGAACTCAAGCCAGGGAGGCGTTTGTTTATGCTGCTGGGCTTGGTCGCTCTTGCAGAAATTGCGCTTTTGCTATTTGCGGTAGTGCCCTATCCATACAATTTTATCTTTCTGTTTTTCAACGGCCTGCCATTAGGTATGATTTGGGGTATTGTATTTTCTTATCTGGAAGGCAGAACGACCTCCGATGCACTGGGCGCGGGTTTGAGCGTGAGTTTTATCGTGTCTTCTGGCGCAGTGAAAACAGTGGGGAAATGGCTCACCGTATCCTGGGGTATTTCGGAATTTTGGATGCCATTCGTGGCAGGATTGTTATTCGTAGCACCTTTGTTGTTGTTTTCTTTTTTACTAAACCAATTGCCACCCCCAACCGCCGAGGACGAAGCCGCGCGCACCAAACGAGAACCTATGACGCGCTTGGATCGCAGCGCCTTCCTCTCGAAATTTGCGTTCGGATTGTTTGCTTTGATCGCATTTTATACAATTCTGACAGCTTTCCGCAGCTTCCGCGACGATTTTGCCAATGAAATCTGGATTGCACTGGGTTATATGGACAAACCCGCCATTTTTTCACAATCAGAATTTCCGATCGCTTTCATCGTGTTTGTATTTATCACTGCCACCATGGCGATTCGCAACAACCAAAGGGCTTTTATCATCTATCACTGGGTGATGATTGCCAGTTCTGCCCTGGTAGCGGTGAGCACGCTCTTGTTTCAAATGAAAATGCTCGCGCCATTGCCCTGGATGATTTTGGTCGGGCTGGGGACCTATATGTGCTATGTGCCGTTCAACTGTGTGCTCTTCGATCGCATGATCGCTGCTTTCAAAACGGTTGCCAATGCTGGATTCCTGATCTATGTCGCCGATTCGGCAGGGTATCTGGGAAGCGTGGCGGTGATGTTTTACAAAAATTTCGGACAACCCAACTTGAGTTGGCTCGATTTTTTTATCGCCTTCAGCTACATTTTGGCAGGGGCCGGCGTGCTGGCAGTATTGGTGTCCTTGTTTTATTTTAATGCAAAACTAAAATACCAACCTCCAGCGCTGAATGCGGAGGCAACAGGACTTCAATTATCAAACACAAAATAATATTGCTCAGCTATTCCTGTTTCTTTTTAAAAATTTGGTTGCCGATTTTTAATTCGTGGATCCGCCCGTCTTCGTCTAAGCTGAAACTGATCAGTGTTTTACCATTCCAGGCTACATTCCAGGTACCCAAAAAGGTATCAAAATGCCAGTGTTCCAGCGCAAGCCATAGTTTGGAACTGCGCTGTATGTGTAGTTTTCCGGCTTTCATAAGCACTGTCGCTTCCCCGTAAAGCGGATGGCTATACACACCAGCGTAGTGCTCCAGCGGAAAAGAGGGCTGCGTGTTCATTACCCGTTTAGCAGCTTGCTTTTTCTCGACTTCTTCTGCACTTTTGTCAAGATTGCGATACAATGCCAACATTTCCGTGCTCCAGTCGCGTCCATGCGCTTGTCCCGCCAACACGTCAAATACCTTGTACATCAAAGCGTGGCGCACCTCTGCATGATCGAGGTTGCCAAAAACATAGACACCAATTTTTTCATCAGGAATCAAACCAAGAATGGCAATGGTACCAGCGAGGCTGCCCGTATGAAAACTAATCGCCCGACCATTGTAATCATGCTGAAACCAGCCAAGCGCATAGGTTTTCCAGTGTGGCTTGGTCAATAGCTGTGTAGGGTAAAAGCCAGCATCCGATACGATTGCCTGCGGTTTGAGCCATTCCGAATAGGTTTCTGGTTTCAACAAGCGTTTACCGTTTACTTTGGCGCTATCGAGTACAAACTGTGTCCATTTCATCATATCGTCAATACAAGACCAGACCGACCCGGCAGGCGCGATATTGTCATCATCGGAATCTTCGATCGGTATGATTTTGCCTTCTATTTTATAATGCGGAATAGATCGGTTTTTGTACCCCAGCGATTGTTTTTGCGTAGCGAAAGTATTGCTCATCCCAATAGGCTGAAATAATCGTACTTCCATGAATTGGGCCCAACTCATGCCGCTTACTTTTTCAATAATTGTACCCGCAGCAAGGTACATGATATTTTGGTAAGTATAACCCCCTCTAAAAGGATATGTAGGAGGTGAAAAACGCATACGGTACAGGATTTCTTCGGAGTTCAAATCAGAGCCATACCACAGGAAATCGGCATTGCCCAGACCGGCATTGTGTGTGAACAGGTCGCGCACACGCAACTCACGGGTCACATACGGGTCATACAACTGAAATTCCGGTAGGTATTGCAGCACTTTATCATCCCAATGAATTTTTCCTTCATCCACCAAAATGCCCATTGCCGCAGCAGTCATGGCTTTCGTAGTAGAACAAATCGCAAATAGTGTTTTAGTATCTACTTTATCGGGCTTGCCCAATTCACGCAATCCATAACCTTTGGCATGGATGACCTTTCCGTTTTGTACGATGCCTATTGCCAAGCCTGGCGCTTCCCATTGCTGCCGGGCAGTTTCAATGTAAGTATCCAGCTTTGCCAGATCTACTTGGGCGAAGCTGATTTTTATTGAAATAAGTATTAACAGGAATGCTAATAGATTTTTCATACAATAAAGTTGAGAAAGTGGAGCGGGCGCTCAAGGGATTCAGTTAAACTTTCTTCACCTTTTACCGCTCTCCACTATTTGATAAATATTCAAAAATAAATGATCATTTCTTTTTATACCCCGGTCCTTTGACAAAACGCCCTGGCTTCGCCCCTGTATGCTCGCCATTTTTCAGCACTTGTACGCCATTCACAAACACATGGATCATGCCATCGGAATATTGGTGCGGCTTTTCAAAAGTGGCATTATCCTTGACTTTCGCCGGATCAAAGATTGCAATATCTGCATAATAACCAGGTTGCAATAAGCCGCGTTTTTGAATTTTCAATTTATTTGCCGAAAGGCTGGTTAATTTGTAAATGGCTTCTTCCAATGGAATGACCTTTTCATCGCGCACGTACTTGCCCAGCAGTCTTGCGAAATTCCCGTACGCGCGCGGGTGCGTGCTCGATTTCAAAAAATCGCCCTCCGGCGCAGGCGCTTCCGCATCCGATCCAAAGCTGATGTAGGGTAGTTTAATTTGCTTCTTTACATTGTCTTCCGACATCAAAAAATAAACCGTGCCGACACGCGTGCCATCTTGAATAACCAGATCCATCGCCGTTTCTTCCGGTGAAGTACCGCGCATTTTGGAGACTTCCGCCAAGGTTTTGCCGGTGTACTGTTTTAAAGTGTCATTTTTGAATCCGACCAGGATCAGATTATCCGGCGTACCGGCTGAGAAATAGAGATTTTCCCAATCCTGCGCATCGGTTTTCATTTCCGCTGCCACACGCTTGCGAATAGCGGGGTCTTGCAAACGCTTTGACCATTCGGCATATCCACCTTCCTGTACCCAGGGCGGCATGGAAGCATCCAGCCCTGTTGCACCGGCGATGTAGGTGTACATGTTGGCAGCTATGTCAATTCCGGCTTTTTGGGCGCTATCCAATTTAGCAATTACCTGATCCATTTTTGCCCAGTTTTGCTTGCCACCGGCTTTGAGGTGATAAATTTCTGCCCGAATATTAGCTTCTTTTGCAATACGGATGGTTTCATCCACCGCTTCCAAAATTTTGTTGCCTTCGCTGCGCATGTGCGTGATGTAGCCGCCATTGTACTCGCTTGCCACTTTGCAAAGCTCAATCAATTCGGGGGTTTTAGCATAAAAAGCAGGTGCATAAATGAGCGAAGCGCCAATGCCCAGCGCCCCTTCTTCCATCGCCTGCCGCGCCAGGGCTTTCATGCGTTCCAGTTCTTCCGCCGTCGGTTCGCGGTCAGCAAATCCAATTTCGTGAATACGCAAGGTGGTCGCGCCCACGTAGGAAGCTACATTCGGCGACACGCCGCGTTTTTCCAGGTAGTTCAAATACTCGCCGAGGGTGGTCCATTCCACATCGAATTTGATGTCGCCCTGGTCATTTTTCATCTGAATTTTCATCGAATCATTGAGCGGACCCATGCTCCAGCCTTCGCCCATCACCTCCAGCGTGACCCCCTGCTTGATGTCGCTCATACCGCGTGGATCGTGGATCAGGCTCTCCGTCGCCCAGCTCAACATATTGATAAATCCAGGACTCACTGCCATGCCCTGCGCATCTAATTCTTGTTTGCCTTTGGCATCGCCGAGATCACCAAGGGCAACAATCGTATCCGCATTGACCGCAATATCGCCCGGCATCGGCGCTTTCCCGGAGCCATCATAAATCATGGCATTGCGAATGACGAGATCGTAAGTCTGTGTTTTTTGGCAGGCAGCCAATAGCGTAACCGCTAATACAAATAAAATAGGTTTTAGGTATTGCATAATGAATATGTTTTTATAATTATTCACTTTTTTTTCACCTTCTCCGGCACAATGATGCGGCTCACTTTCTCTTGCTCCAGCATTTGATTGAATTTAGGTAGTTCACTATCCATCACAGCTTCGTATTGGGTCATAATTTCATCATAGGCTTTTTTCAAATCAATAAAAGCCTCAATCGCGCCGCCAGTCGGGCGATGCTGATCGTACATTACTACGCTATAAAGCCGAAGTAAATGATTGCAAAACTTGCGCTCAAAATTGATTTCATCCTGGCTGACTTCGA
>CAZGJN010000005.1:105370-179219 GCA_964526645.1 uncultured Saprospiraceae bacterium | reverse complement strand
GCCGCGATCTTGTTCCTCACCGAAGGCAAATTCCAGCATATCCGCTCTATCATCCAGGCACACTGGACATTTTTTCCCAATTTCGGCAAAGCTATACGCAAACGCCGTATTGCCCAACAATTAATAAATAAAGCAAGCATCGGCAAAGAAAATACCAATGGGCGATTTAAAGGCAGCATCGTGTGGCGCTATTATGCGCTGGGTAAAAAGCGTTTTTCGAACCTCGTCGGCGAGTCGTGAGTTCAGGCTGGAAAATAATATTGCTGCCATTCTGATCTTAAAATCTTACTGCGAAAGCAAAAAATCGCTTGCTCAAAAGAGATAAAAAGGGTGCTTCTAGGATAGTAATTAGAAATTGCTGCAATGAGTAGTAAATACGAACATTGTTCAATATCCCTCACTGCGCTCGGCATCTTGAACAACGGCAAAAATGAAAAAAAGTAAACCAAATATTAATTATTTGGATATTTTCCATCAGTGGTATGACATGTTTTTACCAGGGGTACAGTATTTCACAGCAAACTATTGCCCAATTAAAGTCTGAACAAACAAAAATGTTCGAAATGTTTTCAAACGGGGACGCTGAGACATTTAAGGCTTTGGTGGGCGACGACTATTTGACAATTAGTGCAGACAGAACTATAGGCAACAAAGCTCAAACCCTTGAATCTGTTGCGGATTTTAAGGGATCTACTTACCGGGTGGTTGAACAGACTGACAGGGTTTACGGCAACGTAGTGATGTCGTCTGGGCGGGCGAAGTTCTACTATGGTTCTATTCTTGTGGCGGATGTTTATTTTAATCAGACATGGATATTTAGAAACGGGACTTGGCAATTTATCAATTGGCAGGGGACAATGACCGGTGCCCCCAAAAACTATCCAATCTATTTAACATTAATTCCAACCTTTGTTGTTTTAGCTATTATTTATGCAATAAACAGATATAGACGTAGAAAGAGTTAAAGGCACTACCGCTAATAAAGGCCTGTTGTCCATGCAACTGAATGCGCTGCCCGCAAAGCCAGCGGAGGGCATACAGCAGCAAGACTGATGCTGTCATGCTTGAAAACGAATTAATAAACGAGCGAAGGCGTTTCAATAATATAAAATGCCATAAGTGATATTTTATAGGTGGCAATAGTTTGTAATCGCACCTGTAAATCAATGTGCTCATGGATGGTATCATATCCAGTATGATTCCTGTAAAATTGCTGCTAAGGGCTTACCAATGGAATGCCCTGCTTCAACATTTCTTTTGCGTTAAACAAGCCCTTAAAAAATTTATTAAAGCCTATCCTATTTTTTCTTTGCGATCAAAAATTAATGCCAATCTGGTTTCATTGCAAGGTGGTACTCGATGATACCCGGCGCAAGGATGGTAAATAACATTTCGGAATCCGGAATCGGCTGTCTAATGTTTGGCGGTTATTTCAATTCGCTATGTGAACAAATTTTTATTTGAATTGTCTTATTGATAGTTATACATTCTATTGAAATAGTAAAGCTATCAAAATTCGTTATGCTATGAAATCAAGCATCTTATTCGTCACAATCTGTATCTGTTTTTATCATTTTTCCTTAGCGCAAAATAACCGCATGGATACATTTCGCGGGCAAACTATTACGAATCCAGAGCGCTACGGGAACGGCATCTTTGTGCATATCGTGCGGGGTGACAATTTGATGTTGCAAGGAGATTTTGAAGATGCCATCATCTCTTATGATAATGCTGTTGCTCAGGATCCTTATTTTGCGGAAGCCTACATCAAACGCGCAATGGCAAAATATCGGCTGGGTTGGTCGGTGCAAGCACAACAGGATTATGAATACGCTTCCCGTTTGAATCCATTTGCTGCCGATCTGTACGGATATAAAAATCATTACAGAAAACTGAATATTTTAGCTTTTGAGCCAGAACAACTTCTCTATCGCCCCAGCCTTCAGGAACGTTTAAATAATTATTACAATTTGCTACCCTCTTATTCATCAGATGAATGGGAATCAGGCATAGAAAATGAAGCAAATATAAATAAGGACAATCTACATTACATTCAAGATGCAATTGCATGGATGAAAAAAGGTCAAGTGAATATAGCGATGACAGCGCTCGATGATGCCATCGCGATACAGCCCAATGCGGTAGCATTTGATCTTAAAGGACTGGCTTACAGTGAAATAAATGATCCAGAACGTGCGAAAATCATGCACCAGACCGCCATTAGCCTGGATTCCAGCTATTCACTGGCTTACTACAACATGAGCTTGCTCAAACTCTCAGAAAGACAATTGAGCGAAGCCTGGACATTTGCCAATCGGGCTATTTCTTTGGATACCAATTTGTTTAAAGCCTATTTTCAGCGTGCTGCAATTGCCAAAACCTTGGGCAAAAGCGAGATGGCGCTCGCCGATTACGAAACATTGCTAAATATTACAAGTAATTATCGTTCGGAAATACTGCTCAATCGTGCTATCTCCCGCAAATTATCAGGTGATGTGTTGGGGGCATTGGAGGATATCAATCAAGCCACTTTCCTTGATCCAATGCAATCCAAATTATACTATGTGCGCGGCAACCTCAGTGTATTACTTGGAGATTATTATACGGCTCTGGACGATTATAACAGAGCGATCGAACTCGATGATGACTCCGCAGCAGTACTGTACAACCGAGGCATCACCTACCTGATGTTGTACAATTATCCTGATGGTTGTTATGATCTTGAACAGGCTGTGCGCATGGGGTATAAAAAAGGAGAAAGCGCATTACATCGTTTTTGTCGCTTTTGAATATAAATTATCAAAATTATATCACATAAAAATATTTATAAAATGAGAGCACTTGTGATGTTGTTATTTGCATTTTTGATAAATTCGGCAACTGCGTATGCATCGGTGCCAGAGCTTGTGGAAAAAGCTTTTCGGAAAGATTTTCCAGAAATTGTGAATGTTTATTGGGAACAACGGGCGGAAGTTTTTGTGGCTATGTTTCAGGATAAGGAAGGACTGAAAAAAGTATTTTACACACCTTCCGGCAACTGGGTTGAAACTCGTATTCGATTGGAGATGAACGATTTGCCTGACGGGGTGCGCCGCTTTATACAAGAACATTATCAAGACGCAGCGGTTACGTTTGCCGGCAAAGTGTTGAGTCCAAACGAATTAGTCTATCGCATAGAATCGGAATTACCAGATGCCGTAGTCGTAAAGCTTTTGAGCGAAACCGGTGTTTTATTAAAAGAAGAGCAGATTGCTTTTAGTACAGATTTGGGGCTAAGCGAACGAAAAAAAACAGACCTGCCAAAGCTTCAGCGCAGTGTACCTATTTTGCAACCAAAAGTGAAAGGGCAATAATGTCCGTAAGATTAAAATTGTAAAAACCAAGACGTATGAAATGTCCAAATTGTCTTGAAACCTTATTGATGACAGATAAACACGGTGTAGAAATTGATTACTGCCCCAGTTGTCGGGGTGTGTGGCTGGATCGAGGAGAACTGGATAAAATTATTCAGCGTTCTGCTGCACAATTATCAGACCCAGATTTTCGTGAAGATGGTTTCCGTCAATACAGTTATAATAGTGAAGATAATTTTAAGACCCCAAAACCGCATCAAAAAAAGCGGAAATCCTTTCTGGATGATCTGTTTGACTTTGATTGACCCTTAATGGGCACCCTTTTTTATACTAATTCGTTCGCCGGTAATTTTTAAGGATTATCGGCGATTTCTTTTGATCAATAGCGATTGAACGATACAAAGCTGATTTACAATCTATTGATTTTAAGCCTTTTTCATTTTATGGATACGATTCAAGTGAATATTTTCTTTTTTCAATTCGCGCAGAATAACTTGTCGTTCTTTCGGCACTTTCTTTTTGTTGGATAGAGAAGCTTCCAGTGGCGCTTTCTTGTCATTGTCCAACCAATGGTATAGTATCATTAAGTCTCGAATACCGCTCATCATGTTTTTGTTTGTTAAGGCAAAGTTCGTCCGAATAAATGGGGATTACAATTTTTCAACCCAAAGGAGGGTCTGAATTCTTAAATGTGGACAGTTTTTTGGTAAATGAGCCTCCTTTTTAGGGTTGACACCTGTGTGATTTTTTGCTTTGGCATAAATTATTGACACACAAAAGCACAGGCGTTTTTCAACAGAATGTTGAAAAAATGACTTTCGCCGGCGGTTTAATTTTCTTATCTTTAAAGCTCAACAGCAAATACACTATGGAAACCTTATCCAATACGGTTACGACCCCAGTAGCTTATGATGAAGCAATAAAAGCGGCTACTGTCTATTTTAATGGAGATGAACTCGCCGCCACCGTCTGGGTGAGTAAATATGCCCTGAAAGATTCTTTCGGCAAAATTTATGAACGCACACCAGATGAGATGCACCGGCGGATCGCCGCTGAACTATCTCGGATAGAAAATAAGTACAAAAACGCTGTATCGGAAGAAACCCTCTATCAATTGCTCCGAGACTTCAAATACATCATCCCGCAAGGAAGCCCCATGGCAGGCATTGGCAATCCTTATCAAATTTCCTCTTTATCCAATTGTTTTGTAATCGGCAATTATGCTGACTCTTACGGCGGGATCATGCGCACGGATGAAGAGCAAGTGCAACTGATGAAACGGCGCGGCGGCGTAGGACATGACCTCTCTCACATTCGCCCCAAAGGCAGCCCTGTGATGAACAGCGCATTGACTTCTACCGGCGTGGTACCTTTTATGGAGCGGTTTTCTAATAGTACTCGCGAGGTAGCTCAAGACGGGCGGCGCGGCGCACTGATGCTCACCATTTCAGTCAAACATCCTGATGTAGAGGATTTTGTAGATGCTAAAATGCAGGCTGGAAAGGTGACTGGTGCGAACGTCTCAGTGCGTATTGATGATGCTTTTATGAACGCTGTATTGGAAAATAAGCCCTACCAATTACAATACCCGATTGATGCTGAAAAACCTCGGTTTGTAAAGGAAATTGATGCGACTAAACTATGGGATAAAATCATTTATAATGCCTGGAAATCAGCGGAGCCGGGCGTATTGTTCTGGGATACCATCATCCGAGAGTCGGTGCCGGATTGCTATGCTGACTTGGGTTATAGAACCATTTCTACCAATCCTTGTGGTGAAATTCCGCTTTGTCCTTACGATAGCTGCCGCTTGTTAGCAATCAATTTGTTCAGCTATGTGGAACATCCATTTACAAAGGATGCGTATTTTAATTTTGAAAAATTTGAAGAACATGCCCAATTGGCACTTCGTATGATGGATGATATTGTTGATCTCGAAGCAGAAAAGATAGATGCTATCCTCTCAAAAATTGAGGGGGATCCTGAATCGGAGCTGATCCGAAGGAATGAACGAGAGCTGTGGCTCAAAATCCGCAAAACCTGTCTTCAGGGGCGGCGTACCGGTGTGGGTATCACAGGCGAAGGCGATATGTTGGCGGCTTTGGGCTTGCGCTACGGCAGCGAGGAATCCATAGAATTTACAGTGAATGTACACCGTACGCTGGCAATCAATGCCTATCGCGCTTCTGTCACCTTAGCCAAAGAACGGGGTGCTTTTGAAATTTATGATGCTTCTCGCGAGATGAACAACCCTTTTGTACAACGCATCCGAGAAACAGACTCCAATTTGTACGATGACATGGTGAAGTACGGCAGGCGCAACATCGCCATGCTCACCATCGCACCTACGGGCACCACCAGTTTGATGACGCAAACGACATCTGGTATCGAACCTGTGTTTTTGATTTCTTACAAACGCCGCCGGAAAGTAAATCCCAACGATAGGGATGTAAAAGTGAGTTTTGTGGATGAAGTGGGGGATCACTGGGAGGAATACCATGTTTTTCATCATAAATTTCTTGATTGGCTTGCCGCAAATGGGTTTAATGTAGAAGAAATAAAACACGCCGAAGCAGAAGAACTGGAGCAGATCATTCAACAATCGCCTTACTACAAAGCTACGGCTAATGACGTAGATTGGATTCAAAAGGTGAAGATGCAAGGTGCCATTCAAAAATGGGTGGATCATTCGATCAGCGTCACGGTCAATATTCCTGAAGCAACAACGGTGGATATGGTTAAAAAAATCTATCAGACCGCCTGGGAAGTGGGGTGCAAAGGGTGTACCATTTATCGGGACGGCTCGCGCGCCGGGGTATTGGTGTCAGATTCTAAAAAAGAAGAAAATAATGAAAATAATGGTCGTTTCCTCGAAACAATGCCCCCCAAGCGGCCAGAGCGCCTGGAAGCAGAGATTGTGCGTTTTATGAACAATGACGAGCGTTGGATGGCGGTCATTGGCTTGTTTGAAGGCCGGCCCTATGAGATTTTTACGGGTCGTGCAGAGGACACATTCCGGTTGCCGGATTATGTTACAAAAGGCTGGGTTATCAAATCATCGAGTGGTGAAGGTCGCAATCGCTATGATTTCCAGTTTATGGATCGAGACGGTTATCGAGTGACCATCGAGGGTTTGTCCAGATCATTCAACAAGGAATACTGGAATTATGCCAAACTTATTTCAGGCGTTATTCGGCATGGTATGCCTTTATTGCAGGTGGTGCACCTGGTGCAGGGTTTGAATGCGGAAGAGGATTACATCAATACCTGGAAAAACGGTGTTATTCGGGCATTAAAGAAATTCATCCCCGATGGTACAAAAGAAACAAAAGAAGCCTGCCCCGGCTGTGGCGATCTCGATGGTTTGATCTACGAAGAAGGTTGCTTGATTTGCAAAAGCTGCGGGTACTCCGAGTGTGGCTAAAATTGCCGAATGACTGGCATCAGGCCTCTGCCAAGCTGAGGTTGTTAGCTTTCAAATATGCTCGCGGTGTGATGCCAGTCACTTCTCTGAATACTTTATAAAAAGTGGATTTGTTTTTGAAACCACACTGTAACGCGATGCCATAAAGCGTGAGGTGCCGGTACTCATCACCTGAAATCTTACTTTTTACCGCTTCTACGCGGTACACATTGACAAAAAATTGAAAGTTGTTTTGGGTTTGGTGATTGACCACCTGCGATAAGTACTTGGTGTTGGTGTTAAGCCGGTCTGCTATTGCTTTGAGCGTTAAAAACGGATCAAGGTATAATTGTTCGCCTGCCATTAGGGTTTTCAGTTGTGAAAATAACTTGACCTCCTCCACGCCTTTCAGGCTGCTGGAGCTGTACTTTTCCTGGATTTGCAGGAGCGGCAGCGAAGAATCATCTTTTACTACGTCCCCATCCACCTCAAAAGCAATATAGTTGGTCAATTCTTGACTTTCATCAAAGATAGGGTGAATCACCAGCTTGCAGGCATACGCCTCACCATTTTTTTTATAATTTGTAATCTCATCTTTAATCGCAACCTGATCTTCAAGCCCTTTTCGGATACGCCGAATGGCTTCTTTTTCAGAGCCAGGACCTTGCAGGATACTGGGCTTTTTTCCTATTACTTCATTCAGCGTGTATCCCGTGATATGCGTAAAATCTTCATTCACCCAAAGGATACGTCTGTCGGAATCTGTTAGTATGACGGCTATATAAGGAATCATATAAAACGGCTTTAGCTACTTTGTTTAATGTTTTTTTTGATCTTGATATAAAGCTTAGACAAAAGCTAAATTCTTGATTTACTTGCATTAAAATACTATTTTTAATTCAATTTCGCAAAGAAAAATTACAATTTCAATTATTTTTTTTGATGATAAAAAAGCCCCAATTTTTTTGTTTAAGGTGAAGGTGGCAATTGTTCCACAAACAATTCAATAAAAGTTATCCGCACTTCTTGCCATGTTGTTGAAGGAATTAATATATTTGAAGCTGTTGAATACAAGATTTGTGCAGAAATACGCCACCCATGCACAATGCCACGAAAACACCCTCAATCTTATGTAAATTAGTATTCTGGCGCTTTTGTGGTATTGTGAGCTTTGTTTTTGAACGCCATAACAGAGAATTTGCCGAAAGAAAATGGATCAATTACACCCAGATATTTATAAAAATATCCTTCCGTTGCTTCCTAACAGCCTGGATATTACTTCATTAGACCAGGAGGAGCACCCTATTGCCTACCAATGGATCGCCCAATTACTGAACCAGGGGCAAATGCAGCTCGATATTCAGCCTCCCCTTGGGCTTTCAGCGAAATTGCAGCACCTATTTTTCACAAATCGAAATTATGAACGCACAAAGGGCTTTCCTTTGCTAGGATTTGGATATCCGATTCTCATTTGGTCAGATGGGACAGATAAAATCGCCGCGCCCTTATTTATCTGGCAAATACAAGTAGAACCAACCCCCAATCTCCATAGTTCCTGGCTTTTTTCTCATCAAAAGGAGCACCGAGTAGTACCTAATCGGATGTTGTCGGCGTTTTTCAAAACACACTGCGAAGCAGACATAGCAACCCTTTTGGAATCCGTTGTTCGTTCTGGCAAGATCAACGCCAGCGCGTTGGTAGCGTGTTGCAATGAGTTGTCGCGATTGCTTGGCGTGGAAAACAACAACCAGAGCATTTCCATAGCGGCGTGTCCGGACTCTGCAAGACTGGAAAATTTATATCAAACGGGTCTAATTCATTGGGCTGGGATAGTAGGCTTATATCCTCCACAAACTGATTTGTCAAGCCCTGTTCATCTGGCTATAGAAAAATCTGAAATTAAGCACCAGGGGCATGAATTTGGCTTGATAGCATTGGATTCTTATCAGGCGAGTGCTGTTCAAAACATCGTTCAACAAAATATTTCGCTGATTACAGGCGGCTCCGGTACAGGCAAGACGCATACTCTGATATATTGGCTTACAAACGCTTTGTCTAATGGCAAACGCTGTTTACTCGTATCGGAAAATATGGGTTCGCTTCGGCATATTCAGGCTATGTTGGCGCAGCTAAACCTGGGGGCTTATCACTTCTTGTTACGCGATGGATTTGTGGACAAACCGATTTTACTGGACATGCTGAGGGCAATCGCCAATACAGAAACGTTTCCCCCCGATTTTGATAAAACAAATTATCAAACGGCTCTTGATAAATGTAATCGGCTTAAAAAAAGACTGGAAGAACAATACGCGAGCGTTAAACAAAATATTTTTGGACCCTATAATTGGACAGAGTTGGTCGGGCGCTTTTTGCGGAGCAACCGAGTAGAAGGCAAAGAATTGCTATCCAGCCAATTGAATAACCAGGATTTTAAGTTCGATTATGAGGAGTACCAGGCCTTGAAAAATGGAATAGAAAGAACTTTTCCACTCTACTTGAAATTAAACACACTCAAACACCCCTTGAGTACCTTGCACGAAGCGCTTTTTACTAAAAAAACTAAAGAAGATGCGTTTGTTTTGATTACCCGCTTGTTAGAAGCTTTTCTGGATAAGGCCGGGCGTTTGCATCATCGGTATATCAACAAAACAAATGCTTATGCGGATCGGCTGACAGCATATTACGAAAATGCCTACAGCGATATGTACCACCAACTGAGCCAATTGAAAGACCGAATTGCAGATGCTTCAAGCCGATATGGCGCTGATTTTGACAATGCTGGCGCGGGAGCGCTGCGTTTGTACGGTGTTTTTTCAGGAAAGCACAAGGCCGCTCTGGAAGCTCGCAACGAGGTAGCACAGGCTTACCTTGAGTTGCAAAAATATTTTGAACAAGGGCAATCTTTTGATTATCAATTTACTACAACGGCTGAAGGCAAAAACATCCAAAAGGTAAAACAAAACCTTAAAACGTTTGAACAAGCCCTCCAGCAATGGCGAGGAGGTTTATCTGCATTGGTACAGGAAGAACTTCAGCGGCTGAACGCCAAAACGATTCACGAAGACTTAGATTTTGCGGAGCAAATCGGCGAACTGGAATACGCCCTTGACCTCCTCATTGAAGAACTCAACGAATCCAAGCTCTTTCAGCAGCCTTTTGAAAATAAAATGTTGACTATTCCTAAGCGGCAAAGATATTTAGAGGAAATCATAGAGCAATTGGAGACCATCCGGCTTTCCCTGCGGGACTTTGACCATTTTTACGATTGGCAATACAATTGGCTTCAGTTGCCCACCGGCGCAACAAAGGTGATCAAAGCATTGGTAAAGGTGAAACCTTCCGACTGGATGCTTGCTTTTGAAAGCTGGTATCTCAACAATAGTTTGACGATCAATAGCTATGCTGCTTTGCCCACCGATGACCAAATACTGGAGGAATACGCCGCTGGTTTTCAGCTACTTAAAAATATAATGCCCGCTCAAATCAGCCAGCTTTGGCACACACAACGGGAAGCCACTTTGAAAAAATTAAAGAAAGACGATCGCGATGCTTATAACGCTGTATTTGGCAAAAAAAATCAGGACTTATCCAAAAACAAAGCCTTGCAAGAGCTGCTGAAACAAAGCATGGAAGCAGTAACAGCGATTTTTCCGATCCTATTGGCAAGCCCCAATGCCCTTGAAAACGACTTGCCCTTGCGAAATGACTTTTTCGACTATGTGCTGCTAGACGAAGCACAGTATTTGCCAATGTCGGTTATGAAAAAAGGCGCTCAGCTTGGTAAAAAAATCGTGATTGCGGGCGATTTGGATCAGATGGAACTTGTGCCCGATTCGGATCAGGCAAGTTCTGTCCTGCAATGGGCTTCTCAGCAAAAAATAGCAGCGACCAAATTGCGGATTTGCCATCGTTGGAATCCGGCTAATCTTCAGCAAATACTGGATGATACAAAACTTGCGGATCAAGCTGCCAATAATTTTACGCTACATTTTGAACAATTAGATGGTCGGTTTGATGAAGAGAACGGTACCAATGAAGAAGAAGCCCAGCACATCGTGCGCTTGTTAAACGAAATTCAACCTACGCCCAAACGCACTTTTCCTACCGTCGGAATTGCTTGTTTTACAACACAGCAGCGGGATTTGATTGCTTCTTATTTGTTGAAAATCAAGCAAAAGTGGTCGGTAGGTACGGAAAAGATTCAACAGTTGGAACGCAATGGACTGGGTATTTTTCAGATAGAGGAACTACGAGGGCAGCACTTTGATGTACTCATCGTCGCTACTACTTTTGGTATGATCAATACCAAGGGCAAGGTGACAGACCAACTGGAACTGATGAATACGCCGAAAGGGATTAGTGCGCTATTTTTATTGATGAGCAGGGCTTTACAAACGGTTTTTATTGTAAATTCTATTCCGCAAACCAATCTGGATGCCTACTTAAATCATCCATGGCAAAAGGGCACTTTTTTGCTCGCCAACTTTTTGACTTATGCAAAGGCATTGTGCGATGCTGACGAAAAAGCACAACAACAGGTAGTCTTACGCCTCAAGGAGGTATCGAAACGCAAAGCATTGGATGAAAATGATGTCGTTTTTGCAGAGGAAGTGGCTGCGGCGCTTTTGCCTTACCTCGGCGAACGGCGGATCAAGACCGGCAGCCAAGAAGCACAGCTGTTTTTGCCGCTGAGGGTACAGGGCATCCATGATAACCAACCCGATTTGGCTATTCAACCCGATGGTTTTTTTGCCAATACGCCTGCCACCAACTTTGTTTGGGAATATGAACAACAAATGGTGCTGAACCAAAGAGGATTGTTGTATCAACCCGTTTGGTCGGTCAATTGGTGGAAAAATTACCGGCAAGAAGCCCGAAAGCTCGCGAGTATCATTATCAAAATGGACGAAAATTTTGGTAAAGGATGAAAACACCTACCATAGAAGAACTTTGGAATGAAGCCCTTTACACAAAACTGGCGGAACTGCCCTATACGGATATGGTTGATTTTGTACAAAAAGAATTCGGTATTGGCAGCTTTACCACGAGGTTGTACATTGGCTTGAACATTCTGGTTTTGCTGATCATGCTGGTGCTGGGCATCTGGCAAATTCGGAGCGGGCTTATTAGTTTCTGGACGCTTATCACCAACGTTCTATTGGGCTTTGGTATCGTGCTGACTCTTCTCATCCCTGTTCACGAAGGGATTCACGGTTTGGTGTATAAAATATTAGGCGCTCCAAAAGTCAATTATGGCGCTAACCTTCGGAACTTCTATTTTTATGCGGTCGCAGATGGCTTTGTCTTGGACAGAAATGCGTTTCGATTGCTGGCACTGGCACCCTTCGTTTTGATCTCGATTGCTGCGATTATTGGCATTGCTTTTACTTCGATTTATTGGCAATGGATATGCTGGGGCATATTGCTCATGCACGTTGGCGCTTGTGCAGGCGATTTCGGCATGCTCGGTTTTTATACCCGTCACAAAGACGGCAATATTTTTACTTATGATGATGTACCTGGCAAAGTGGCTTACTTTTTTCAGGATAAAAAAAACACATAGCGGCTTCAAAAGTATAGGTTAGAAGCGCCCTTTTCAAACCTTGCCATACAATTCGCCACCTTTTGCAAAAAGTTTATCCACTTTTTTCACAACCTCTGGGTCAGGAATCAACGGTGGTGCGTGGTGCGGCTTGATGCGGGCATCAATGACCAGCGGACCCCGGCAGCCCCAGTGCTTGTGCTCTACAAAATAATCCACACCGTGGATATCATGTGAGGGGTTGGCGCGGGTGAAAGTCACCCAAACAAAATTATTGATATTGGCAGCTACAAATTCGCTATCATCTACGATCAAAATGAGAGGAATATGCTGTAAATCAAAATTTTTTAGATAATCGGTCAGTCTCATACAATCTTCATAACTCGCCTCTCCTGTAAATGGATTTGCCTGGATCGCCAGGATGCCTCTTTGTACAAATCTTGGATTGGAAAATCCAATTGGTAAGCTAAAATTTTCGGTTAATTCGGCTTTCAATTCTCGTTTTTTATCACCGCAACAAGCAATCACAACTTTAGAACCAGCATTCCAGCCCGAACCAGAGTAATCCAGTGTATCAATCGTTGTTTTGGTTTGAAAATGCAAATCGCGCGTCCAATCTACTCGTTCCAGCACATGATTAAAAAAATGCGGAATATCTTTGGTTGAAAGTTTGGGGTCATCGCCTTGGGCAGCTATGAATAAAAATTTGGCTAAGGAAGTCTGCCCCGAGCCCAAAATACGATTGGCTTGTGTCAAGATTTCCTCCGGTTTGCGCTCGCGGAAAGGCATATAACGCTCGCTACCAATCGCCAGGAGCAAAGGATGCACGCCTGCTGCGTCCACCGCGTTGATTTCACTCACACCTGGAAATTCTTGGGGCGTGAGTAATTTTACGATTTTATGAATCAAATAGCCAAAACTTGAATCCTCCGCCGGAGGACGACCGACAACTGTAAAGTGCCAAATGGCGTCTTTTCGGTGATAAACGTTTTCGACTTCCATCACTGGGAAATCGTGTCGCAAACTGTAATAACCCAAATGGTCACCAAACGGGCCTTCCGGTTTTTTTTCTCCTTTGCGGATAATTCCGGTTATTACAAAGTCAGCATCACCCGACAGGAAAAAATCATTTTGCCAAACATAGCGAAAACGCCGACCGCCCAGCAAACCCGCAAACGTCAGTTCCGATAAACCTTCCGGCAGAGGCATAATGGCGGCAAAAGCGTGCGAAGGTGGCCCGCCTACGAAAATTGAAGCCCGAAACGGTTCATCGCTTTCATTATATTGGGTATGATGTATCCCAATCCCCCGGTGCAATTGATAATGTAAACCAATTTCTTTATTCAAAAGGTACTCATTGCCAGAAAGTTGAATGCGATACATCCCGATATTGGATTGCATGACATTTTTGCTCCCCGGCGGCAAAGTAAAAACCTGCGGCAAAGTCACAAAAGCGCCACCATCCATGGGCCAGGACTTGATTTGCGGAAGCTGGTCAATCCTCGTTTTTCCATACAAAATAGGCGCTCCCAAACGGCTGCGCATAGGCAGGGCAGTCAAAGCTGTGAACGGCGCACCGAGGTATCGAGTCGGATTTTTTAAAAAATTCGTTGGGTCGGCTTTTAATTCGATCACCTTCTGCACTTTTTCAATCGTATGTCGAAACAAGAATTCCGTTCGCTCAAACGTACCGTAAATATTGGATACAGCGGGGAACGGGCTCCCCTTTACCTTTTCAAACAAAATCGCCGGGCCTTTCGCTTCAAACACCCGCCGGTGGATTTCCGCCATTTCCAAGTTGGGATCCACTTCTGATTGGATGCGTAGTAATTGCCTGTGTTTTTCCAGATCGAGAACGGCTGCTCGCAGACTTTTGTACATTGTTTTACTCTTTCCTTGATGATCGTTAACAGCTATTCCAACGAAAGGTTTTTATTTTCCTAATAAACGCAAAGCTGCCGCATCTGTTTCCTGAATGAAAGCCAGTTTAGCCGACTTATACTTTTCCTTTGTCAACATTTCCTTAAATTTTTTCATTGAATTAACAGGTCCTTTATCAAGCGCTATATTGACCGCCCAATCGGGAATCCAGCCGCCAGGGTCGCTTACTAAGCGGTATTCAACGATTACTTTTTTCAAACTTATTGGCGTGATATGCCAATTGATAAGCAGCTTGGGAAGCCGCACCAACGCTTTTTTCGGCGGAAGATAATCGTATTCACCCGTCACTTTAATAAAGATTTCTTTAGTGTCAGGCTTTTGAGAGAGTTTGCTTCGTGCAATAAAATCACGGTCGCTCATTGGAAAAGGAAAATCTATTTGGCTATAATAGATTGTTTCTGTATCAGACAAGCGCTCTAAAACTTGAGACTCGGTGCACGCATAAATCCATTCTGGGAAAGCCGATACATCGCGTAACACTGCGATAATATTGGAAAGCGAAGCTTCCGCTATGTAGGTTACTTTGATTTCTTTGATAGTAGAGCTTTCGCTCTTACGCAGATATATTTTTAGATCATCTACTTCTTTTTTTAATTTCCACTCTGCTTTTTTTTGACCAAAAGCAGGTACACAAAGTAGCAAGTACAGCAATAGCGCACAACTCAGGTTCATAACCAAGTGATTTTTAGGTACCTTACTTTTTCAACACTTAGAAAATGTTTGTAGTTTTGTGAGTTGTGTTAATATGCGGATTTGCTCATCTAGGAATGTAAACTTGAGACGCGATTCTTTGTATATCAAAAATTACATATTAATTAAACTATGGCGTATGTAAATGTGCCTTCAATAAGGTTGAGGATAAGTGTTTGATTATTAGTTAATATGTTTTTAATACCTGCAAAGCTGCTCAATTATTTAAAATATTTAAAATTATCCTATGAAGATTTTAAAAAAAATATTAATTATACTGGTGTCTTTTTTTGTTTTTTATATCGTTTTATTACTAGCTTATGGTACCATAAATGATTATCAACCAGAGGCTACTATTACACTCAACCCTGAACAACGCTCAGACTTAAACTTGATCCAAGACAGTGTCCTAACTTTTGCAATTTGGAATATTGGTTATGGTGGGTTAGGTGCAGAGGCGGATTTTTTCTTTGATGATGAAGGCATGTTGCGCAGTGGGAGTAGTATGATTTATCCTCCAAAAGAGTTAACACAAAAATTTACAAAAGGCATTGTGAGTTCAATAAAAAGTACCGATGCTGACTTTTTTATGCTTCAAGAGGTAGATGTTCATTCAAAAAGAAGTCATTTTATCAATCAGTTTGATACGATCAAAACAAATTTACCTAAATATGCTGCCTTTTTTGCACCAAATTATAAATTACCGAGTGTAACTTTACCGCTGTTTGAGCCTTGGCATTTTTACGGAAAGGTACACAGCGGTATTGCTACCTTTGGCAAATATCAACCCGTAGAATCTACACGGTATCAACTACCTGGTAGCTTTGCTTGGCCCACTCGCATCTTACAGTTAGATCGCTGTGCTTTATTACAACGCTATGATGTATATAACGGAAAACAACTTATCCTGATTAATATCCACAATTCTGCGCACGACAAAGATGGGAGCCTAAAGCGCCAGGAAATGGATTTTATCAAGAATTTGGCTATCGAAGAGTACGAAAAAGGCAATTATATAATCGCAGGGGGTGATTGGAATGAATGCCCACCGTATTTTAAGTTCGATGCCTTTATGCCGGGCCAAGGAGACGATTATTTTCAACATAATATTGAAGCAACATTTTTGCCGGATGATTGGCAATGGATCTATGACCCCACTGTGCCAACTAATCGAAAAGTAGCTGATCCTTACCAAGCTGGTGCTACTTTTGTCACTTTAATAGACTTCTTTCTCACTTCTCCGAATGTACAGGTTATAAATGTCCAAGGGTTACATCAAAATTTTCAATATGCTGATCATCAGTTAGTTAAAATGAAATTAAAGCTGAATTAAGAGTTATATTATTTTAGTTCGCTTATTTTTTCCATCAACCAGCCATAACTCGCTACGTTTTTGGTCATTTCCAATTCTTCTTTTAGCTTTTGTAGCGATTTTTTGTCTCCAGGTATGATTTTGGTTAGTTTTTTGGTAAATTTTATTAAATTCATATAGTATTGACGACGAGACAATGGTATGTCTTTATGGCGATTTAAGTAAGTGCGAAAACTTTCAAAGAGGGAATAAAGCGGCTCTAATTCATCTGTTTCGTAATAAATAGCTAAAAGCATCGCTTTGGAGCCAAGATTATAAATAAAATCCTCAAATTCAACTTCCTGTAAAAGTACTTTTACGTTGTCATATTTTTTCTGATAAAAATAGATCTGAGCGAGGTTGAAGTTTACTGCATTTTGCCTGAAAGCCTCTGGTAGATAGTGCTGATAGTTTTTAACAAAGGCTTCTGACCAATCGTATTCGCCTAATCGAAGTGCTACAACGGTTATATTTCTTAGGTCCCAAGGCGATAACTCTCCATCAACAATTATTAACTCCTTTTTAATTAAATCTTTATACAAATCAAATAGTTCTCGCTGGAAATTTTCATTCCCTTGATTTGCCTTTTTAATGCAATAATTGATAGCAAAATCATACATACTCGTCGCCTCTTCTCGGGGAAATTTGAGTCCATTTTTTTCTAATAAATCCTTTAGCCTGAAATAATGATCTGTATTTTCACTATCTGTTTGGGTAAGCATTATTTGATAGTAAATGGAAATAGAAGGGGTATCAGCGTAATCATTGCTTTTTATATATTTTAGAATTTCATTCATGTACTTTATGTCATAAGTGTATCCAGTGTTGAGGCTGCGTCCAATAGCTATACAATAATAATGTAGTTTTTCGGATAAATAAAACTTATCAAGGCATTCATTAATTTCTTCGATATTACTTTTGGATGCCCTATCATGTTTTTGAAGTTCATAATAATTTTTTTCTACAAGATATTGTTCTAAGTAAAATTCGGAAGAACGGAAAGGGTTTTGGTCTATTAGCTTTCGAATATTTTTTATCGAGCTCTCATACAAGCGATCCAGCTTTTTCTTTTCGATCGCCTCGATGTAGTGATTGGCTCTATAGGTGCTTTTGGATTCATATATCTGTTGAGCCAAGTAGTTTTCAATCAACTTTAATAAGTCAGAGCAATACTTTCTGAAACGTACATCATCGTAAGCGGAATCTAGAGATAGTTGTACCCAAATTTTTTCTTTACTGAAATCTTCTTTTTTTTCTGATTGGATGTCTTTAATTAACACTTCGAATAGCTGCATAATCGCTTGACTTTTATTGAAATAGGGAGACTGCAAGAATTTTCTCAGCCGATTTTGCTCATATTTGTCGAAATGTTCTAAAATCCAATACAATTTACTATTGCGCATTTCGGAATATTTTTCTTATCTTAGCACCGCGAAAGGGGTGTTTTCTTTTTCAAAGATACAATGATAAAGCTTTTTTCACATTTTGTGATCAAACACATTTTTTGAAAACAGAATATATGTGTTTCATATGGATTGAGGTACTTAGTGTTGAGTGTAAAAAAATTCACAAAAGTGAGCTTAGAGAACACGAAAGCAATAGAAATTCTTATATATAGCAATGAAAATCCACGAACCATGAATGTATCTTTACGAAAGCATTTATATTATTTACTGTGTTTGGCGTTGTTGCCCCTTAGCCCCCTCCGAGGGCAAAGCGATAACTATAAGCTAATTGAATTAGAGACATACACAAATCAGCCTGTTTCTTATATTTTTTCGGCGCTAGAGTTTCCTCAGCCCGTCCAGTTGAATCCTACACCTGCCCATGGTAGCGTTGTCATCAAAAAAATTGCTTCGCAAAAATATGAGCTGACATATACGCCGAATGCTGATTTTATAGGGGAGGATCAATTCAGAATTGGTCTAGCACCTGATCTGGGGTGTCCTTTCTGCCAACACGTTTGGGACTTCAAAATAACAGTGGAGCTCGCCTCTATTGTTGCGAATCACGATTATGCATTTGGTAAGAAGAATACATCTCTTTCTATCAATGTACTACAAAACGACGAAAGTAGTAATGGTATAAAAGAACTGACAGTAATCCCACTTTCAAATAATGGAGAAGCGACTTTTTCTCCTGGTGCTACTACTATTGAATTTACTCCCGAAGTGGACTTTGAGGGAGTTGCGTACGTCAATTACGTAATTTGCAATGGTAATGGACTTTGTGATAACGGCACTGTAACTATACAAGTTTTGGGAGATAATGTAAATGTGAGCGATACCCTTGTGGTTTTTACTAAAAAGAATTCTCCGCAGGTAATTCTTATACCAAACACCTTTACATTGTCAAATGAACCTGCTCATGGGACATACGACGTTAGTGGCGATGCGCCACAATATATTCCTGATGAGGATTTTGCTGGTACAGATTTACTGTACTTTCAGAGTGGCAACACCCGGAAGGTTGTGCAAGTGATTGTATTAGATGTGGTAGATAATATGTTTGCATACGATGACGAGGCTTATACGACCCCTAATACTTCCGTAGAAGTGAACGTATTAGAAAATGATCGCTACGGCAGTGAGTCTGGTTGTTTTAGTATTGCTACGCAGCCACAGTATGGTGTAATTGAATATGATGAAGAATTGGGAGGCCTCGTAACCTATAAGCCCTCGACTAACTTTACAGGGGTTGATTGGTTTACCTATAGGGTCAATACACCTGATTGCAGTGGCTCTATGGAAACGGCTACTGCATATATATATGTGAGCAACTTTGAGCCTTCCTCCTCTAAGTTTCTTATGTTTACACCTAAAAGGACACCACTTATCGTAGGTAATAACGTGCCAATTTCCAATTTTAAATATAAAATCAAGGAACAGGGCGATTTAGGTACGGTTCTTTTTCTGGAGGGACTTCAAAATACGGTAATCGAAGGCAAGCAAATAAGCGGCAACAATATGATTATTTACATCCCCAATGAAGGGGTGGATTCGGGTATAGATGAGTTTGAAATTAGCTATTGTGTGACGGGGTCAAACGAAACACAGGGCTGCGCTTATGAAAAATCAGTAAAAATAGAGGTGAACATTTTGAATGTGGGCAATGGTGTTACCCCCTCTTGTTTTGATGATTGTGTTTGGCCCGGCGATACCAATTTGGATGGCGTAGTAAGTGTAGCTGATTTATTGCCGATTGGTTTGGCGATGGGAGAAATCGGCACACCGCGAACGGAGGTTGATATGGATGTTTGGTATGGGCAATACGGAGAAAACTGGGAAGAAGAAGTTTCTCCTAATGTGGATTTGAAGCATATTGATACAGATGGAGACAGTATCGTGTCTGCTTTGGATACAATGGCGATTAGCCATTTCTATGGCAATGTGCATGGCATTACGTCCGTTAGTATTCCTTTTTCCAAAAATTCAATCTTCCTGAAAGGAGATGTCTTTGTCAATCCTGGTGATTTGGTAGAATTAGACATCATCATGGGAAGCGAGGATTTTCCAGCGAACAATGTGTATGGTTTCACTTTTCCTTTTGAATATACACCCTTGATTTTTGATTCCTCCACGGTGAAATTTGATTTTTATAAGGCGAGTTGGCTTACTTATAACTCTCCGGTAGCTCACATGCAACACAACAATGAGGAAGGCTTTGCAGAAGCTGCCTTTACTCGAACCAGCGGTTTTGCAGTCAGCGGTTTTGGAATTATCGGCAAACTTAGCTTTGTAGTAAAGGACGATCTGGAGGGCTTCCGACCAGGTGATGGGGAAATAATCGTTCCAGTAGGTGGTAATACGGCTACATTTATGGATGGTAGCGGACAAAGATTCGGATTGAACGTTGGTATGACGAATATCCACATTGTTTTGCCAAAACCAGCGGAAATAAAAGATGCACCTCTGACGGACGATTTATTGAAAGTGTATCCAAATCCGGCACAAAATTTGCTCAATATTCACCTAAATGGCGGGCAAGAATTTGAACAAATTCAGGTATTCAACCTCACAGGGCAATTGGTATTCGATAGTGGTAAAACGCTGGCACGCAGAATGCAGATTGATGTGAGTAATTTCCAAAATGGAATTTATATCTTGACTGCTCGTTCAGGCAAAGGAGTCGTGAAAAAGAAGTTTGAGGTCATTAGTCAATAAATTTGGCTTTTTTGAAATATATCGGATAAGCCATACGTTTAGCATTCAGACATTCATTGCTTTATTCATATTCGTGGAATTATAATCATTGCTAGTGAGTCGTCCTGCCGCATGGCAGGGACGGCTTTTTTTTTGCTTTTTTTTCTTTATTCTCACAAGGTCTTATCCGCAGCATAATGTTGAAGCCTGTATTTTGGGCGTTTTCAAAATTTATTGGCACATACTTTTTTTCACAAATTGCTATTTTTGTATTTGTACTAAAAAGTATAATGTAGCATCTTTGTATCATTAAAGGGAAAGAATAGTGCTCGAATGTGTATTGTTGGTTGAAGGACCGGCATTTTCTAAGAGAATATGTTCATGGGATTATAAATTGTTGATAGTAAGTTGCCCGATAAAAAGGGCTACTTACTTTCTTTTCTGCGCAATTTTTTTCTCACAAAATAAATTAGATTCTTCGGTTAGTTCAGGTAGAAAGAAAAGGAAGAATCTTGCAGTTCAAGGATATGTTCATGGGATTATAATTAAGTACCGGTCGTTCTGACTTTTCGTTAGGACGACTTTTTTGTTTTAAGCCAGCGCCTGGTCAATATCGGCAATGATATCCGCTGCTGTTTCAATCCCTACAGAAATTCTGATCAAACCATCTGAAATGCCATTTTGAAGCCTGATTTCCTCAGGAATATTGATATGAGAAGAAGATGCCGGATGCAGCACCAGCGTATCCACATCGCCCAGTGTAGGTGCCAAAGTGCAAAACTCGACTTTGTTCATAAAATCAATTCCAGCCTGCAATCCGCCTTTCAATTCAAAACTTAGCATCCCGCCGAATTTTCTCATTTGTCGCTTTGCCAGGGTGTGGTCGGGGTGGGAGAGAAGCCCGTTGTAATTGACACGCGACACTTTTGGGTGTTTTTCTAAAAACGTAGCTATTGCCATCGCATTTTCGCTATGGCGATCCATGCGCAATTCGAGGGTTTTCATACCATTATTGACCAACCAGGCTTCCCAGGGGCTACAATTTGTACCCGTCAGTTTCATTGCCTGCCAGACCCGTTGCATATTTTCATCATTTCTGCCTACTACCGCGCCAGCAATGGAATTGCCATGCCCATTCAGGTATTTGGTAGTGGAGTGTAGCACAAAATCAACGCCAAAGCGGAGCGGCTGCTGCAAATAAGGGGTGCAGAAAGTATTATCAATAACGGTTATTCGGTTGTGCTGCCGAGCAATGCTTGTGAGCGCGGCAATGTCCACACAGGCAAGGGTAGGATTAGCGGGTGTTTCAAAATAAATCATACGAACGGTGCTGTCTTTTTTTACGATATCTTCCACCTTGTCAAGCGCTTTCAGGTCGCTCATAATCAGTTCTATACCAAGTGGTTGGAATATTTTTAAGAATAGCTCCGTTGTGCCGCCATACAGATTGCCCTGGGTCAATATTTTGTCGCCACTTTTGAGCAAACCCATCACCAAGCCTGAAATAGCCGCCATCCCTGAGCTAAACATAATCCCTCGCGCAGGTAGGTCTAAACCATAAGCCTCCAGTGATGCAATTTTTTCTGCCACGGCATCTACGGTTGGATTTTCATAACGGCTGTAGCGATAACTTTGCTCCTTGCCGGAAAATACATTGATGCTTTTTTCGACATTTTCAAACTCAAAAGAGGAGGTGGAATAGATCGGTAAAATGTGCGCATTGATATTTGGCTGCGTTTTGACCTCGTGTACGCATTGTGAACCGAAACTAATTTGTTTTTTCATTGTTGCTAATATTTTGAATGTTAAAGCAATTGCCAAAAAACGAAAAAAGTTCATTTGAATAAATAGATAACAACATTTAAATTTGTTAATTCGCAAATATCCTTCTGGTATATCCGAATGGGATCTACTGATAAAAAAACTTCGGGATGCAGGAAGACGAAAGATTAAATGACTCCTACTCAGATGAATTCTACGATCATGTTGAAATTGCTGTTGATCCCAAGCAATCACCCATTCGTATTGACAAATTTTTGATGGATCGCTTAGAGAAGGTCTCTCGTAATCGGGTGCAAAACGCTATTCGCTCAGGCTCTATTTTGGTAGATGAAAAAGAGGTCAAGCCTAATTTCAAGGTGAAACCAGGCCAAACAATTTCGATAGTGCTTCCTCGCCCGCCAGGCGAAGGGGTAGGGGTGATTCCACAAAAAATTCCGCTTGATATCCAATATGAGGATGACGATTTATTGGTGATTCATAAGCCTGCGGGCTTGGTGGTGCATCCAGGGCCCGGTCATTTTAAAGGCACTTTGGTAAATGCCCTGGCGTATCATTTTGGCATGCAACATTTGCCCATCATGGAAGGTAATTATCAAGACCGACTCGGCTTGGTGCATCGAATTGATAAAAACACGTCGGGTTTGTTGGTGATTGCTAAATCGGATTATGCGATGACGCATCTTGCAAAGCAGTTTTTTAATCACACGATAGAAAGAACTTATTACGCTTTGATTTGGGGAGAACCAGAAGAAGCTGCCGGAACGATCAATGCTAATGTGGGGCGGCATCCGCGATTCAGGCATCAGTTCACAGTTTTTCCTGAAAAAGAGGGCGGCAAATGGGCAATTACACATTATAAAGTTTTGGAGCGCATGTATTATGTAAGCTTGGTACAATGTAATCTGGAAACAGGGCGAACCCATCAGATCAGGGTGCACATGCAACACCTGGGGCATCCGCTTTTCAATGACGAGCGCTATGGCGGAGACCGAATCGTGAAAGGTACGATCTTCTCAAAATACAAGCAATTTGTGGAAAATTGTTTTAATATTATGCCTCGGCATGCTCTACATGCCAAATCCTTGGGCTTTACTCACCCTACTACTGGCAAGGAAATGTACTTTGAATCGGCACTGCCAGATGATTTCGAACAGGTACTTCATGCTTGGCGCAATTATTTGGAAAGCCGGAAGACAGCCCTTGGCAATGGCGATCATTTTTACGAACCTCAGGAAATTCCATGAAATTAAAGGAAAGAATAGCTGTTTTGGTGCGTTTGGGGCGACATCTGCTTGAGGAGGATGCTTACTTGCAGGCGATCATGCACCGCTCCTATTACCACAATAAATGGTTCACTATCCAGAACCAACAGGGGATGATTCGGGCGATTGCAGAAAAATACCTTGATGAGCAAAAGCTGATGAAATGGCTCTCTTTTTATCACTTGGATGATCAGATTCTTTCCAAAACAGTTGGCTTGGTACTAGCTGGCAATATCCCGTTAGTAGGATTTCACGATGTGCTCTGCGTCTTCGCTGCTGGGCATCGCGCTAAAATTAAACTCTCAGAAAAAGACCCCTATTTATTACCTTATTTACTAAAACTGCTCAGTGATTTTGATCAGAGAAGCCTTCAGTATTTTGAAACAGTAGATTTTCTTAGTGATTATGAAGCTGTTATTGCTACGGGCAGCAATAATTCGGCGCGTTATTTTGAAGCTTATTTCGGCAAAGTACCCAACATCATTCGCAAAAATCGCAATGCTATTGCTGTGCTAACAGGCTCGGAAACACAGGAAGAATTGCAGAAATTAGGATACGATATTTTCCAATATTATGGCTTGGGCTGCCGGAATGTGTCAAAAATTTATGTGCCTAAGAATTATGATTTTACAGGCTTACTGGAGGCTTTACATGAATTTAAGGAGATAATACTAAATGATAAATACAAAAATAATTTTGATTATAATTATGCACTTTATATTTTGAATAAAACGCCACACATGGCGAATGGTTGTATTATCTTGACAGAGGATAAATCCCTGCAATCTCGTATTGCAGGACTTCATTATCAATTTTATGATGATATAAAAATGGTTGAAGAGGAAATTCAAAACCACGCAAATGAAATTCAATGTGTGGTAGCTAAAGACAATTTATTGCAAATTCCAGCGATTTCCTTTGGTAAAACACAAGCTCCGGAGCTATGGGATTATGCTGACGGCGTGGATACTATGCAGTTTTTATTATCCTTATCATAATGTTCTAATCATTTTCAAAAAGGGAATTAACGCGATCTTCGGTTTGGCGTAATTTATCCTGGCAAAAGCGAATCAATTCTGCCGCCCGCTCGGTTTTTGAGGATAACTCATCAATGCCGATTTCGCCGGATTCCAGCGCAGTTATAATGGTTTGCAATTCTACCAATGCTGCTTCATAAGTCATATTTTCCATGTGCTAATCCACTTTTGATTCGATACTATCGTCGGCAAAGCGCGTTGTTATTATATCTCCTTTTTTAATATTTCTTGCAGAATATAATATTTCTCCATTTTTTGATGTGATCGTAAATCCTCGTTCTAAAGTTGCCTCCACGCTCATCAATGCTGCTATTCTGGCAAATTTTTCCAGTTGTTGTTTAGATGTTCTAATTTGAAATGAAGTTAAACGTGGAATTTCTATTTTAAAAAACTCCAAGGCTCTCTTAGTCTCGGCGACTTTCCTTTCCGAACGAAGTTGCAACTTTTGCTTTAAATTTTGTAATAAAAGCGACTGATTTTTAAGGCTTTGCAAAGCAAAGATGCGCAGGCGCTGCCCATAATTGACCAAAGCGGTTTCAAAGAGCGCATTGCGATTAATCAAAAAGTCAGCTACTGCCGTTGGGGTTTTCAAAGAAGAGTGCGCTACCAGATCAAGTACCGTCTCGTCCACATCGTGTCCGATGCCTGTAAATACTGGTAATGCACATTCTGCCACTGTTTTGCATAGATTAAAACTATCGAAAGCCGCTAAATCCAGGCGTGAACCGCCACCCCGAATAATGACCACGCAATCGAAATTTTCTTTTTGCCGTTCGATATTTTTTAATTGTTTCAGTATTTCAGATTCTACCAAATCACCTTGCATAGCCGTTATAAAAAGCTTGCAATCAAATTTATACCCATAATAATTTTGGTTTAAATGTTTTAAGAAATCCTGATAACCGGCGGCTCGCTCCGAACTTAATATGGCGATTTTTTGCAATACCAAAGGCAAGGGTAGGGTAGCGTTTTTGCCGATCAAACCAGCATGTTGCAATGCTTCAATCGTTTGTTGGCGGCGCATTTCGAGTTTGCCAAGCGTATAAGAAGGGTCAATATCTTCGATGATGAGTTTTAGACCGTAGCGTTCGTTAAAATCTACTTTCGCTTTGATTTGTACTTCGATGCCCTCTTGCAATAGGTCCTTGATTATCAAGCCTATTTTGCTGCGCAATTGTCGGAAAACGCTTTGCCAGATCACCGCCGAGGCTTGAGCCACGATCTCATCGCTTCCTTCTGCTTTTTGTATTAATTCCAGGAAATAATGCCCTCGTGCTTCGCTCAATTGCATGATTTCACACCGAATCCAGAGCGCTTCCGGCAGATTGAGCGCCAGGATGCGGCGGATGTATTCGTTGAGTTCGTGCAGGGAGTAGGATTTCATGATACAAAGGTAACGCTGAATCTTGTTCGGTGCTATTTTGCCATAAAATCTTTGATCACCGGCAATAACCCATCCACGCCTTCTTCGAGCGGCATAGCGACTGGAATACCCAGTTTTTCTTGCAGATTGTCGCGGTAGGATTTTAATTCCCCTAATGTCATGTGTTCGCCATTCAGGGTAATGGCGATGACTTGCGAGCCGTATAATTTAATCAATTCGATTTCGCTTTCGATGGAGTTAATTTTACAACCCCATTCCTCTGTGCCTTCGTAGCATTCGCGCCCCGGCGCGTGGTGCAGGATCACGCCTTTTGCATTCGCGGAAAGCAAGTATTCAGCACCAGCAGGTCCAGTAGGATTGCGTAGTGCCGATTGCCCTTCGAGCAAAATTAAATCAGGATTCGATTCACGAGCGCATTGCACCACCGCGTGTTCCAACTCGCCACTGATAAAATCATTCACCGTAGAATCAAAGATAAAACCGTGTTTATAGCCTTGCATCCAGCCAGTTTGGCCGGTGTAAATCATCTCCGCATAAATGCCATTGCGTTGGCACATTTCCATCAGGAAGCGACAAGTCGTGCGCTTGCCAATGGCGCAATCTGTGCCCAACACCGCTATGATAGGCTGTTTGACGCTGTAAATCTCGCCGCTCCAGAAATGCAGTTCGTTGCGAGGCTTGGGTTTTCGCACATCAAGTAGCCGAACACCCTCTTCCGCTGCGAGCCTTATAAATTCAGGATCCTCGCTTAAAAAAGTATGCAAACCGCAGACAATGGAGCATTTATGTTGGATAGCATTTTTTAACTCGCCCCGAAAATCGTCAGGCAATTTACCACCCGGTAGCGCCACGCCAATCACACACCACAATGGTTGCTCGCCGCCTTTTTCAAAATATTCCTCCACCGAAGCATAGACCGGTACATTGCGGGGTTTGCCATCCATCACTTTGCCCGCGTCTTTGCCCGCGTGTTTGTAATCAATTACAGCTAAAACCTCGAAACGCTCCGTGCCACGAAGCAAGCCGTGTGCGGTTTTGGCGAGATTAATATCGAGCAGGCCATTGGTCAGTACGATCGCTTTTTCTTTGTGCATACAAAAATTGTCTGATGATTGCTGCGAATATAGGGACTTTTCGTTCTCCTGAGAAGATTCTTTTAGCACAAGATGTTTGCAAATAATCTTTTGTGGCGTTAAATTTAAATTCATTTTTGTGCGTTAAAAGGTAGGTTTATGAAATAAAAGGATATTGATTGTTAAATTTTCGACATTATGAAGAGACATAGGGTAAAATTTTTAATGTTTTTTTATACCTTTGCCAAAGAAAAAGACGATCATAATCTCCACAAGATAAGACTACCGGATAAAAGAGACATCCGGGTGTCATTTCCTCAACAATTGAGCCTGATGCCCGTATTATTATCGGCAATAATCTTTAAGCAACTGCTCTGATCTTTTCACTCCCTTTTTGGAACATGCAAACACCCTTGCACCGGAAGGGCTTTAGCTTATTTACCAATGGCAGAAGGCTTTTGACCTGACCCCGTTCTAAATTCTATAAAAGCTGCAACCGGACAAAACTAATTGTCAAACCTTGCAAAAGAAGTATCAATGGCGATTATCTTACAAATGAAATGGCTAATGCTGGCAGCGTGTATGTGCTGCGGTACATTTTTGTTAGCTCAGGATCACCTGATCAACCAAGGGTCTTTTTCAGATTGTGGAGGCTCTTTCCTCGATAGCGGCGGCAACAGCGCTGGTTATCAGGCGAATGAAAATTATACCATAACAATTTGCCCACAAGTGTCCGTTGGGTCTCATGTGCAACTGGTTTTTTCAAGGGTGGAAATCATCACCGGAGACTCCCTCTGTTTTTATGATGGAACATCTTCCAGTGCACCGGCTTTATCGTGCATCGCTGATTTTGGTTACCAGGGGTCTTTTATCGTACAGGCTACTGCTGCCAATAATACAGGCTGTATCACGGTTGTTTTCAAATCGGATGCCACTGGACAGGGATCAGGTTGGAGCGCCAGTATTAACTGTATTCAAGCTTGTCAGAATATTCTGGCGGAATTGACTACCAGCGATCCCGCCGTATCTCCTGCTGATACCGGCTGGATAGATGCCTGCCCTGGGCAGCGTGTCAGCTTGACAGCGCGGGGTCTTTATCCTCAAAATGGCGTTCTTTATCAACATTCTGACCTTACCTCCGAATTTACTTGGGTCTTCGGAGATGGGAGCTCTGCCGTAGGCCCCAGCGTATCGCATGTGTACGACAAGCCAGGCGGCTATGTTGTCCAAGTGACAATAAAAGATAATCGTGGCTGCACAAATACCAACTTCATCAGTCAAAGGGTGCGGGTGGCACCTCCGCCCAATTTTACCATCACAAGCCCTATACCTACTGAAATTTGCGCCGGAGATACCGTGCAACTCAGTATCACACCATCGGGTAATGTGCAAAACTTTTCGACCGGAGCTGTTCGATCGGATTCGCTGGCGCTGCCCGATGGTACAGGTGTAGCCTATGAAACAACCCTCAACTTTACAAATTTTTCGCCGGGGCAAGTGGTCAGTAGCATTGATGACATCGAAAGCATCTGTGTCAACATGGAACATACCTGGCTACGCGATCTGGAGATTGAAATCGAATGCCCTAATGGATCTTCCATTATTCTGCACAATTTTGGTGGCCGATCTGGAACAGAGGTTTTCTTGGGTGAGCCAGTTGACTTCGATGGGACCAACCCTACACCAGGGCAAGGCTATGACTACTGCTGGACAATGGACGCTACGAATGGTACCTGGCTAGAATATGCCAATAAAAATTCTCCACCGACGCTGCCTTCGGGGGATTATAATCCATTTGAATCTTTTGCAGACCTTATTGGCTGCCCGCTCAATGGTGAATGGAAAATCAGAGTGCAAGACCTCTGGGCGATTGACAATGGGTATATTTTCTCCTGGGGTATTAATTTTGATCCTGCTCTTTTTCCGAATCTGGAATCTTTCACAACAACGATTGCAGATTTTGGTTGGGAAACGGCTGCTTCTACAGTCTCTACCAACGCCAACGATGCGGTTGTGTCTCCGCCAAATGCGGGCTCTCCGGGCTATACCTTCACCGTCACGGATGGGTTCGGTTGTGTGTTTGATACTATTGTAAACCTGAATGTACTGCCTCCTACGCATCCTAATTGCCGGAACTGCCAGGAAAACCTTACGCCTGCGGCTGATACGACGATTTGCCAGAGCGCTACAGTGGCTTTCGATGTAAGGGCCAGTTCAAACCAAACAAATACAGCTGTGGCATTTGAATCTTTTCCGAAATACCAAATCGGCAATCTTAATCATCCACATAGCGATCCTTATGAATCGGCTATCAACATAAATAGCATTTCTCCCCTCACACTAACAAACGCTACTGCCCAGATTATTTCTGTTTGCATAGATATAGAAACAAATTGGCTATCTGATTTGAGGGTTTATTTGGTCTCCCCTTCGGGCAGAACACTTGAATTGACTACTAACAATGGCGGCAGCTCAGATTTTTACAAAAATACCTGTTTTACGCCCAGCGCGTCCGTAGCCATCACGGCAGGGATGTCTCCCTTTACGGGCAATTACCGACCGGAAGGCAACTGGAATGCACTCAACTCTTCTCCAATCAATGGAGATTGGAAACTCAGGGTATCTGATGGTTCTGGAAATGAATTTGGAATCATCAACTCCTGGTCTATTACTTTCCAATCCACCAATTCGATTACTTACAGTTGGTCGCCCAGTGCGGGTTTATCTTGTACCAATTGCCCTAATCCGACGGCAACGGTTGCTACGCCTACAACTTATACCGTACAAGCCACCGACAGTTATGGTTGTATCACCAGAGACACTATTACCATCAGGTTGGTAGATGATGCGCCTGCGCCGCAAGTTAATTGTGAAGTATCAGGCTTAAATGAGATTACATATAGCTGGA
Organism: uncultured Saprospiraceae bacterium; assembly: GCA_964526645.1. Lineage (GTDB taxonomy): Bacteria > Bacteroidota > Bacteroidia > Chitinophagales > Saprospiraceae > JADJNW01. Next base: position 149,351 of record CAZGJN010000005.1, on the reverse strand, counting down.
ATGATGTAGTGCCGGGTGCAGATTATGAGGTAAATCCGATCATAAATGGCGTCGCTCAGGGCTGGCAAGGACCCATCAATGGCTTAAGCTATGTGGTAAATAACCTTAATATCAACGACAACGTCACTTTGCAGGTGAGGGTTTACATCGGGAGTTCTGGATGTAGTGCCGAAATTGGAACTTCAACCTGTGTGTACATCCCTTGTTTGTTAGATTTAGAAAGCATCACATCTACGCCAGTAGATTGTTATGGCAATAATAACGGCACTGCTACCATAAAGGTATCGGGCGGAACAGGCAATTACACTTATCTTTGGAACGATCCGCTTGCGCAAATCTCTGCCACAGCTGTTTTTCTCAAAGCAGGTACTTATCAGGTAACTGCCACTGATGATAGCGGTTGTATCGGGTTTGGAGAGGTAGTCGTTGCACAGCCGGATTCTATAGTGATCAACCCAACGGTGACAGATGCTTTGTGCAAAGGAGAAGCGACGGGATTGATTTCCATTAGCCCCACCGGAGGTGTAGCACCCTTCACTTACAGTTGGAGCAACGGGCAAACTGCCCGTGATGTCATTAATCTGAGAACTGGAAATTATACCGTAACGGTTACGGATAAAAATAACTGCAAGGCTCAAGCGCTTATCAGCGTGGGCGAACCAGCGCAGGCGCTTTCCGTCAATGTCTCTCAATCGCTTCAGGGTTGCTATGGTACCAAGAGCAATGAAGCTAAGGCTGTTGTATCTGGCGGTACGGGCAGCACTTATACCTATGCCTGGAGCAATGGGCAGACCGCCGCTACAGCTATTGGCTTGGATTCGATAACTTATACGCTGACTGTCACGGATGCCAATGGCTGCAAAACAGCAGGCAGTATTCAGTTAAAGGATTTAGCGCCCATTAGAATCAACCTCATCACCAAAAAGCCAACTTGCTTTGGCGGCAATGACGGGGCTATCGGGGTAAATATTGTAACCGGAGGTGCCGGCAACAACGAAAATGATTATACCTTTAGATGGAGTACCAATCAGACAGGTTCCTCTATTGAAAATTTAACGGGCGGCATTAATTACACGGTAACAGTGACGGATATTCAAGGTTGTGTTGGTGTTGATTCCAGATTGCTGGAGCAGCCCGAAAAGGTTTCGTTCGCCCTCACGGCTACCAATGCGAAGTGCTTTGGCGGCGATGATGGCGCTGCGACGGTCTCCAATATGATGGGACAAGGTGCGAATTTTACTTTTCGGTGGGATAGCAATGCTAAAAACCAAACATCAGCTTCGGCTACGAATTTGATAGCTGGTTCTTATTCAGTAACAGTAACGGACGAGAAAGGCTGCTCGAATGCAAGCACTATCACTATCGGGCAAGCTACTCGCATAGAAACAGAATTTAAAGTGGCAGATAACCCTTGCTTTGGGGATGCGAAAGGTACCATTGCAGTCAATGTAAAAGGCGGCACTCCTGATTATACCTTTGCTTGGCCGGGTGGCGGAAGTACCAAAGATTTGAAAGACTTGCCTTCCGGTACTTACGAGCTTACTGTCACTGATGCTAATGCCTGTACCCATACTGCTACCGCTACGGTCAAGCAGCCAGCGCAATTGACGGCAGAATTAAAAGTGAAGGATGTCACTTGTTTTGGAGATCGAGACGGTAGTATCAGTATTTTGCCTCAGGGCGGTGTTGCGCCTTTCCAATACAGTCTGGATAATAAAAATTATAATAGCATCAGTAATATCATTGCTTTGAAAAGCGGCGATTACAAAGTGTATGTAAAAGACCAGAACGGGTGCACCTTTTTTGAAAGGGTTACTGTCGCTGATCCACCAGAATTTATTGTGGATGCAGGGGATAACAACTACACTATTCTGCTGGGCGATAGTATCACTCTGGAAGCCTCTTCGATTAATGCTGTTGGCAAGGTAACCTACGTCTGGACAGCGCCCTACGAAGGAACACTGAGCTGCACAGAGTGCCTCGTCACTATTTCCAAGCCAATGAATATGATCAATTACGAATTGTATGGTATTGATGAAAAAGGCTGTGAAGCCACGGATAGAGTGACCGTGATTGTCCAGAAAATTCGCGCCGTCGCTGTTCCAACAGGCTTTACGCCTAATGCAGATGGCATGAACGACTTGCTGCTGGTGCATGGGCAGCAGGGAACCAAAGTGAAGGTTTTTCGCATTTTTGACCGCTGGGGCGAGTTGCTATATGAAATTCCTGATTTTATGGTCAATGACACCATAGGATGGGATGGTACTTTCAGGGGAGAACCCGTCAACGCGGGCATTTACCTGTGGTACCTGGAAGTGGAATACATTGATGGAATGACAGAGGCTATGAAAGGCCAAACAACCCTTATTCGCTAACCTGGGAAAATAGAATGATAGAAGGGCTAATTGAAGGAGTGTTTTCTATCATTCTATTTATCCTTCTTCAACACTTTAAAATTATGAAATACATCATTACCCTTATATTTTTTACCGTTTTTGCAATTCAAATTTTAACAGCACAAGACCCCCGATTTGCACAGTTTTACGCCGCCCCTCTTTCATTGAATCCAGCCATGACAGGCGTTTATGAAGGGCAATTCCGCTTTGTTGCCAATTATCGGGAGCTTTACAATAGCATTCTTGGTTCACAAGCTTTCCGGACTGTTTCCGCCAGTTTTGACTATCGCCACCAAATCAACAGAGGTAATTACGCCGCTTTCGGATTTCATCTGATGAGCGATATGGCTGGGGTTTCTAATTTTAGCCGCCAGGCAGGCTTTCTTAGCGCTTCATACATGCTGCAAATGGGCGGAAGCCGATATTCTTCCACGGATAAATACCTCATTGCTGGGGCACAAATAGGCTTTGGACAACAAGGGTTAAACTGGAACAAGCTTTGGTTTAGCAATCAATACAATCAGGGCGAAGCTGTCATTGATTTTGATTCGCCTACCGGCGAAAATTTTGTGGGCGATAATTCCAAAATGTACCTCGATTTTAATGCCGGCGTGCTTTGGTATGCGCTGTTCGATGATAATCAGAGCATTTATATCGGTGGGGCGCTTCATCACGCCAATTCACCCAATGTTTCTTTTTTGGAACAAGAGAATGAAATACCGAGGCGATGGGTGGCACATGGCGGTGGAGAATTGCCGCTTACCAAACAATTGAGTGTACTGCCTGCTGTTGCATTGATGAAACAAGGCGCTGCTATGAGCACTACGCTTGGCGCAAATTTCAGGTACACCAACAGAGAATGGCGCGAATTAGCCTTGCGGGCAGGCGCCTGGGGGCATGTCGTCAATCAATTGGACAGTGGTTTTTCTATGGACGCGATTACTTTCGCCGCTATTTTGGAAATGGAACGTTGGAATTTAGGCTTTAGCTATGATGTCACTTCTTCCAAATTGACAACAGCCAACAACGGGCGTGGCGCTTTTGAGATGTCGCTTATTTATACGCATCCCGAAAAAACGAGGAAACCGCGCGTGAATTGCCCCAATTTTTAGTACTGAAAAAGACTTCGGAAGTTTCCGAAACTTCCGAAGTCTCTCTACATTTGGCAAAAAAGAGCCATGCACCTGAGCGATATTTTGACCCACCTCGGAGAAGACCGCGATCAGTACTTCAATGCCGTAGCGCCTCCTGTTTTGCAAACGAGCAATTTTGCCTTCAAAACCTTAGACGCATTCCGACAAGCATTCACAAATGAGTTGGAGCACCACATTTACACACGAGGCAACAATCCTACCGTAGAAATATTGAGAAAAAAGGTGGCTGCCTTAGAAAAAGCAGAAGACGCGCTGATCTTTGCCAGCGGCGCTGGGGCAGTGGCTTGTGCTGTACTCGCAAATGTTTCGGCGGGAGACCACATTATCTGTGTGGAGGCGCCCTATTCCTGGACAAAAATCCTAATGACTAAATTCCTGCCTCGCTTCGGGCTTACTTGTAGTTTTGTGGATGGTAGGGTTATGGAGAATATAGAAAAAGCGATTCAACCCAACACCAGGTTATTGTATCTGGAAAGCCCCAATTCCTTGACTTTTGAGTTGCAAGACCTGGCTGCTTGTGCGCGGTTGGCAAAGGCTCGAAATATTATCACTTGTATTGATAATAGTTATTGCTCGCCGATTTTTCAAAATCCAATTGAACTCGGCATTGACATCGTGGTGCATTCTGGCACTAAATATCTGAACGGGCATAGTGATGTGGTAGTGGGGGTAGTCTGCAGCCATCGTACTATGATTCAAAAAATATTTGATGCTGAAATGATGACCCTGGGAAATATCCTTTCGCCACATGATGCTTCATTGGTTTTGCGCGGCTTGCGTACGTTGGATCTTCGGGTGAAGCGCAGCCACGATAGCGCGCTGCAAATTGCTACATACCTGGAAAATCATCCAAAGATAAACCGGGTGCTGTATCCGTTTTTACCTTCTTTCCCACAGTATGAATTGGCTAAAAAGCAAATGCGTGGTGCTGGTGGCTTACTTTCGGTGTACCTCAATGCGCCTTCTATCGAAAAAGTGGAAGCATTTTTTCATCGCTTGCAGCGCTTTTTGCTGGCAGTATCCTGGGGAGGGTACGAGTCGCTAGTGCTGCCGAGTGCTGCCTTTTACAACATACCCGGGCGTCCAGACTCTACTACGCCCTGGAATCTTGTGCGTTTTTACATTGGGCTGGAAGCAGCGGACTGGCTAATAGAAGACTTAGAACAAGCCCTTGAGGTGCTTTAATCCACGGAAAATATCTCGTCAAAAACAATTCGGCCCTGTTCGTTTTGTTTGACAGTGCCCGCCGCTATTCGGGGGTCATGTTCAAAAAATAAAATATGACGGTGCTGTACAGCCTCGTCCAGCAGCCTTTTTTTCTCTTGCAAAGAGTTTAACGGGCGTACATCGTAACTCATCACATAGGGCATTCCAATATGAAAAGAGGAAGGAATTAAGTCTGCGCAGTAGATAAAAGTCTGATTTTCAGCATGGATGATGGGTAGCATCATAGCTTCAGTATGCCCGTACACAAATCGGATAGAGATACCAGGAAGCCAGGCTACATCTTGCTCTTTGACATCAATAAACTCAAGTACACCTGCTGTTTGTAAGGGAACAAAATTTTCTTTCAAAAAAGAGGCTTTTTCTTTTTCATTCGGTTGGCAAGCCCATTCGTATTGCAAAGCATTTGTCCAGTACTTTGCATTTGGGAAGGTTGGTACTAAATTGCCGGCGGCATCATATTTTACAGCGCCTCCGACGTGATCGAAGTGTAAATGCGTCAGAAAAACATCCGTAATACTTTCGGGTAGTATGCCTTTTTTTGAAAGCGATGCCAGCAAGGAATCCTCCCCATGTGGTTCAAAATGCGAACGAAATTTGGCGTCTTGCTTGTCTCCTATGCCCGTATCAAATAATATTTTGCGATCCTCCATTTCTACCAAAAGGCAACGCATTGCCCAAGTGCAAAGATTATTTTCATCGGGAGGATTCAACTTCTCCCACATCCTTTTGGGTACAATACCAAACATGGCACCGCCGTCCAATTTTAAATACCCGGTTTCTATTGTACTGATTTTCATGGAAATCCGAATCCTATAGTTTGTTTATTACTGCCTTCGTTTTTGCGCAAAGCAGCCATTCGAATGGCAGTGACCGCTGCTTCAATGCCTTTATTGCCGTGCTTTCCACCTGCGCGGTCAAGGGCTTGTTGCTCATTGTTGGGAGTGAGTACCCCAAAAATACAGGGCACTCCTGAGGCAATGCTCAGATTGGTTAAGCCAATTGCCACGGCATGATTGATATACTCGTTGTGCTTGGTTTCGCCTTGTATAACGCAGCCTAAACAGATAATAGCATCCAGTTTGTAGCGCATCCCTAAGATTCTGGCACCAACCGGTAATTCAAACGAGCCGGGCACCTGGATAGTGTGGATGTTACTTTCTTTTGCGCCATGTTTTATCAATGTTGCATAACAACCTTCGTAGAGCGCATGTGTAATCTGCTCATTCCATGCTGCTACCACAATTCCAAAATTAAATTCTGCAGCAGAAGGAATATTTTCTTCATTGTACGAGGATAGATTTTTCAAGGCACTCGCCATGATCTGTATTTTTTTTATAGGCTCTGTAGGGATTCTAAAATTGAAAAAAAGCAAGAAGACCATTTCATCCTCTTGCCTTTTTTAGGAACGGGCACAGGTTATTTTAACCTTGAGGACTGACTCGGATAATATATTTTTCAATATCCAAGCCATCAGGGGAGGTTGGATATTTATTTTTGATTTCCTCGTAGAGTTTTAGGGCATCTGCTGTTTTGCCGTCTTTTTCGTGGAGCAATGCCAGCTTTTTCATGTAGTAAGGCGTTAGCAATTCATTATCCCCAGCGCTGATAGCTTTTTGGTAAAAGCTCATCGCTTTGCCAAAGTCGTTCAATTCGGAATACGCATCTCCCAAAGTACCATTTTTCATAATCGGCATGATAGCGCCTTTCGCATTAAAGTCTTTCAGGTAAGAAATCGCCGCTTCGTACTGCCCAATATTCAGGTAGCAAACCCCTGCATAGTAGAGCGACATATTGGCAGCTGGAGTGCCTTTGTAATTGTCAATAATATCGAGAAAACCCAGGTAACCACCGCCGGGATTGGTAAGTGCCAGGGCAAAGGAATCGCGCTCAAACTGCTGCTGCGCCTGAAACATTTGCTCCACTGCTTCGAGTTGCTTGGGCTTTTTGTAAAAATTGTTGTAAGCAAACAGCCCGCCCACCAGAAGCACCAAAACCCCCAATCCTGCAAGGATGTACAAGCGATAATGCTCGAAAATATCCACCGCTTGCTCTCGTACTTCGGTTATATCAATTAAGGTTTCGTCGTTTTTTACTTGTTTCTTTTTTGCCATTTTCCTCAAATCTTTGTTTATAGAAAGCAACATTAAAATGCCAGGTTATTGCTTTGTTCGTGTTGCCTCTGAAAAGAAGGGTTTTAAAAAAGCCACGCAAAGATAAATAAAGTTTTATTTTTGTGTAAAAATTATACAAAAAAAGCGACTGCACGGCGGGTTTTCACCGAATAGTCGCTCTGTGAACATTTGAAAATTCATCAGTCTTTTATAAAGGGATAATCAGCTTGGACATAATTATCTGTGTACAATTCTGAAGGATCAGGATATGGAGATGCCTCGGCAAAGCGCACTGCTTCATCAATTTCTGCCTTGATTTTATCTTTGATTGCCTGTATCTCGGATTCTGTAGCGATGCCCTTGCTGATGATATGGTCTTCCGTTGTTTTAATCGGATCTTTTTCTTTGTATTCTTCCACTTCTTCCTTGCTGCGGTACTTGGCAGGGTCGGATACCGAATGTCCTTTGTAGCGATAAGTGCGAATTTCGAGGTAGTAAGGTCCTTTTCCGGCACGGATGTGCGCTACTGCTTTTGAAATTGCTTCGTGAACAGACTCTGGACTCATCCCGTCCACCGCTTCGCTTGGCATTTCATAGGATAGGCCCAACTTCCACATTTCTGTTACATTGCTGGTACGAGATACCGAGGTACCCATAGCGTAGCCATTGTTTTCGCAAATGTATAAAACCGGCAGTTTCCAGGTCATTGCCATATTAAAAGACTCGTGAAGTGCGCCCTGGCGGGCAGCTCCATCGCCAAACATTGTCACACAAAGATTATCCGTACCTTTATATTTTTCAGCAAAAGCAATACCGGTGCCTATTGGAATCTGAGCACCTACGATGCCATTGCCACCAAAATAATTGAGTGCTTTAGAGAAAAAGTGCATAGACCCACCCTTTCCTTTTACAATGCCGGTTGCCTTGCCAAACAATTCTGCCATTGCCTCCTTGGTCGAAACGCCCCGTCCGATCGCTGTGCCATGTTGGCGATAAGCTGTTACGATGCAATCCTCCCGTCGGATCGCTGATTCGATACCTGCTGCTACTGCCTCCTGACCGATGTAAACGTGGCAAAAGCCTCGTACCTTTTGCTGACCATAAGCCACCAGCGCCCGTTCTTCAAAACGCCGAATGCGCAGCATCATTTCATACCATTGCAGATATTGCTCTTTGCTATAAATGGATTTGTTGCTTTTAGCTGCGCTTTTCTTTTTTTCTGCAACCATAGTAGTCTAAGTTATTTTCTTTTTTGCGAAAATTCGCCAAAAATTGAGTCATTGCCCTTCCAAGATACTGTATTTTCATGGTAGCAAAAAGAGCCCTGCCCAAAAATTTGAATACTTTCCAAAATGGAAACAAGAATTTTTTCTCCTTGTTTGAGGTTAAGCGCAAAGAAAGTATTTTTCTGGGTTTCCTCCAAAAAGTAATGGCTTTTGATATATTTGTGTCGCCAATCTTAATTTTGCTTACCACTTTGAAAAATCTAATGCCATGAAAATTAAGCGCATCAAGGTTTGGAAAGAAAATCTATCACTTACCAAGCCTTATACCATTGCTGTGCATACGATTGATTCCGCGGAAAACGCTTTTGTGTATATTGAACTGGAAAACGGGTTAGGGGGCATTGGGGCAGCTGCTCCGGCGGAGTTTGTCACGGGTGAAAATATGGATCACACCATGTCGGCACTGGAACAAAAAGCGGAGGAATTACTCTTGGGCAAAGATATTCGCACTTTCCAGGCAATTATCAGGGAGTCGAATAACCAACTATGGGCACAACCGGCAGCCCGCGCCGCCATTGATATTGCTTTGCATGATGCCTTTACGAAATGGCTGGACATACCACTGCTGCAATACCTGGGGCAGGTACACAAAGGGCTTCCTACTTCTATTACCATTGGCATTAAGTCATTGGAAGAAACGCTGGAAGAAGCGGCAGAAAATGTGCAAAAAGGTTTTAAGGTGATTAAACTCAAAACCGGACTGGACGTGGAGGCAGATGTGGCTATTTTTGCGAAGCTGCGGGAAAAAATTGGAAATGGCGTAAAAATTCGGGTAGATGCCAATCAAGGTTACCATGCTGACGATTTAGTGCAATTTGTAAAAAGAACCCAACACTTGAATGTCGAATTGATTGAGCAGCCTTTTCCTCCTAAGGATCGGGAGCAGATGCGCCTTCAATCACCTTTGATCCGATCCATTTGTATGGCAGATGAAGATTTGCATAGTCCGGCAGATGCGGTGGCATTGGCAGCTCATCCGCAGCCTTATGGATTGTTTAATATCAAGTTGATGAAGTGCGGGGGTGTCAGCCAGGGTATGAAAATCGCAGAAGTGGCAGAACATGCGGGTATTCAGCTTATGTGGGGCTGTATGGATGAAAGCATCGTGAGCATCACCGCCGCACTTTACGCTGCTTTGGCAAGCCCGGCTACGCGCTATCTTGATCTGGATGGTAGTTTGGATATTGCCAAGGATATTGTCAGCGGTGGGTTTATTTTGCAAGAGGGCTATTTATACCCCAATGACGCACCGGGACTGGGTGTTACGCTTATTGAAAAGCCCTTTTAATACTTTTTATGAAAGCTTTGAACAGAAAAATTATTTTGGCATCTAAATCTCCACGGCGTAGCTTTTTGCTCAAACAGGCGGGCTTTGATTTTGAAGTAAAAACAAAAGAAGTAGAAGAAGACTATCCCGCAGATATGCCTGTGGATGCTGTTGCGCCTTATCTTGCCAGAAAAAAAGCCCTTGCCGCTTTAGATTTGATCGTGGGAGATGAGATTATTCTGGCTTCGGATTGCGTAGTTGTTTTTGATAATGTGATATATGGAAAACCGGTTGATTATGCTGATGCGGTTCATATTCTAAAAACCTTATCCGGCAAGGTGCATCGGGTGATCACGGGTGTTTGTCTCCTGTCAAAAGAAAAAGAAGTAACCCTATCTGATGTGTCAAAAGTGTATATGGATGATTTGAGCGAGGAAGAAATTGATTTTTACGTCAGGCATTATCAACCCTTCGATAAAGCAGGGGCTTATGCTATCCAGGAGTGGATCGGTTTGTGCAAAATTTCCAAAATAGAAGGCTCTTATGCCAACATCATGGGGTTGCCCGTTCATTTGGTGTATAAAGCTTTGCAGACATTTTAAAATAAAACGATAGGCTCGCGGGCTTGCAGTTGTTATTTTGTAAACTTTTGACTGCGCACTATTTGACTATTATAAGTAGTAGTACCGCTGTAAGACGCAAAAAATACCTATGAATTGTGCAATTATAAAAAGACATATCCACCAACTGGGATGGAAGCTTAGCCATTGAAACCTGCCGTTGGGGTATAATGCTAACAAAAACAGGGGAAAAACAGGAATAAAATACCTGCCACTCAAGGAGAGAATTCTGTCGTTGCCTACAGGACTCCACTGCATATAGATCACACAGGAAAATGCTAAAATCATGATAATGCCCGTGATGAGCAGCAAAGCACGATGATGATTGCGGAGAGAAATGTGCTCTTTTTTTTCCAGTAGGGCGCTCGCCAGGAGTGATGCTGCGAGGATACCCAACAACCAAGCAGGGAGATAATTTTTTTCCCAACCAAATTTACCGATGTAATGCGCCAGCGTTGCCGGGGCACTTTCGGCATAGGAAATGACCAGCGTTTTTATGAAAGTAAAGGGGTATTGCAGGATAAAAAAAAGTTGCGCCTTGGGATTTACGCCAGGATTTAGTTGCTGTCCTTCCCGAAAAATTGGATGGTACTGATCATAAGGAATGAATAAATCTCCTGCAAATTGATACCAGATGAACAAAACTATTGCATGAGCCAGAAATATAGCCCCGAGCGAAAATACTTTTTTGCGGAAGCTTCCAAATTGATCCTTCGTCAAAAAGAAAAGTAGTAAAATCAATGGTGCATACACCACTTTATTAATCGTAATGAGTAGCGACAACGAGAGAATAAGTGCAGCGCGCTTCCTGGTGAATGAAGTGCCAGCAAATGAGATATTTAAAATCTGAGCGATCAGTAGAAATGCCAAACCGTTTGTGGTTGAATCGGCGGTGAGGGAGGCATGTAAAAAAAGCGAAGCGGGTAAAAGCGAAATCCAGCTCAAGGTCCATTGATGAAAAGGCAAAATCCGAATGGCGTAACCTACACAAGCTACCCAAAATGCGAAGGTAGCCAAGCGCCCCAAATACATCAAAAGTAAAGGCGGCAACTGAAGCAATCTGGCAAAGAAAATAACTGGAAATTGTGGCAAGTAGGCGGTGGGCGCGTAGTAGGCTACGTTGGGAAAATCCAAAAACGAGCGCTTTGCAGGAGCAAGCGGTATTTGAGTGGCTTGCAATATCTTGTCCAAGCTCGTTTTTTGTTGATAATCATACCGCAATACCCGAAAGGAATCAGATACGACTTTAAGGCTTTCCGGCAGCGCAGCGCCCAATCGCTTATCTTTCGTTTTGATACCAAAAAAATAACCCTCTGAAATATGATACGCCCTCAGCAGGTGATTGGGTTCGTCGGGTGCCTGGAAGGGGGGAACTAAAAAAATATAAATCAAGCCAAAAGATAATGCCATTATCCTGAAAAAACGGAAGGGGGATTCAGATAGATGGATTGTTTTCAATCATCAAAATTTGATGGAAAGGCGCGCTATAACACGCGGATACAGCGCGCCTCGCAAGCAAATCAATAATTTGGATTCTGTGTAATCACGCCACCGCTGATGTCCACTTCGGTTTGCGGTATAGGGAACAATTCGTGCTTGCCTTCCTGGAAGTTTTTACCATGGGCTTTCATCACCGCTGCCGCTCTATTTTGGCGGATCAGATCGAACCACCGCTGCTGCTCCAAAGCCAATTCCACCCGTCGCTCCTGCCAGATACGCTGGCGAAGTTGCGCTTTATCGGTAGTAGTTACATTGGGAAGTACCGTAGCCGGACGGTTGCCGCGCGCGCGCGTCCGAACCTGATTCAAATAAGTGAGCGCCTCTTGAGATTTGCCATTTTCATTTAAAGCTTCCGCAGCCATCAGGAGTATATCCGCGTAACGCAGGATACGGATATTGCCCCCCCCAGCGCCGTTTGCGCCATCGGGGCGGCGTGGCACCCAGGCTTTTTGATTGTAGCGCTCTCCTACGATTTCAGGGTTATCCTCTACTATAGCCGAACCATCGGGCAATACTTCCCCGACATAGAGGATGGTCGCTTCGCGGCGCGGGTCGCCGGGTTCATACGCTCGAATCAAATCATCGGAAGGGCGATTGAATCCCCAACCCAAATTGGGTACACCTCGCACACCTTGTACTTCGTTGTATTGTGAGCCACCCAGTCCTTGGTCGTCTGGTGTATTAATTACTTCAAATACAGACTCGGAAGATAGTTCCCCATCGTAAGAGAAAAGTTTTGCATAATCGGGATACAGTGAATAAGTACCTGAATTAATTACTTCCAAAGCTTTTTGTTCCATTTTTGCAAAATCGCCTAAAGTCATATATACCCTTGCGAGCATTCCATTGGCAGCGCCTTTGGTAGCGCGGCCTTTGTCGGCATTTGGATAAGTAGCTGGCAAAACGGCGGCCGCTTCTTCCAAATCTTTGATAATCTGAGCATACACCTGATCTTTCGGCGCGCGTGGCTGCACAAATTTATCGGGCGTGAGGGGCTCGGTATTCAAAGGCACATCGCCAAACCAGCGCACCAGATTGAAATAAAAATAGGCCCGCAGGAATTTAGCCTCCCCGATTAAACGGTTTTTCAGTGCTTCGTTCATTTCGATTTCGGGAATACGAGTAATGGCTACATTCGCCCGATGAATCCCTTGAAAATAGCCGCCCCAAACGGTTTGTGGTGCGATATTGGTAGAATTGTAAGATAAATTGTCAATTTCCAGCAAAAAACTGGCATCGGTGGCAGTGCTGCCCTTGTCGGCATCATCCGAAACGATGTCAGTCATGCCTACATAACTAAAAACATGTACTTCCCAGCGGCGCAGCATTCGGTACACTGCGTTGGTGGCTTCTACGGCATGGGTTTCTGTTTTGAAAAAAGCATCTTCGGTAATAGACCCCAGTGGCTCTTTTTCTAAAAAATCTTCGCTACAAGCAGCTGCTAAACTGAGTAGAGCAAAGGATACAAATATGCGAATCCATTTATTTTTCATGGCAAATATTTTTGAAGTAATTTACAAACAATGGCTTTTTTAATCAAAAAAATCAATTAAAATGACGCTTTCAGACCAAAAGTATAGAGCCTCGAAATCGGGTAACTGCCTCCGTCAATCCCCGCATTGAAAGGGCTATCGCTAAAAACTTCGGGGTTGTAGCCAGAGTACTCGGTGAAATAAGCTAAATTAGAACCAGCAACATAAACTTGCAAGGTAGTGAGCCTGATTTTTTGCAGTAGCGCCTTCGGCAAATCATAGCTCAACTGGATATTCCGAAGCGCGGCAAAAGAGCCATTTTCAATAAATCGAGGTGTGAGCAAGTAGTTGTCGCCGCTGTTGGTCACGCGTGGCTCGCTATTGCTGGTGCCAGGCCCTGTCCAACGATCCAAATAGGAGCGTTCGAAGTTAGGCGTATTGAATCGCGCCATTTTCTTGGAATTGATGATTTCATTACCGGTTTGCCCCGCGAAGTTGATAGATATAGCAATTCCTTTGTAGTTTGCTTCCAGATTCAAGCCAAAAATCAGATCGGGAATCGGGCTACCCAAAATGGTACGATCGCTGCCGTTGATGATGCCATCGTTGTTCAAGTCTCGGAACTTCAAATCGCCAGGACGGGTATTGGCGCTACGCCAGAACGCGCTGGGGCTGCCCGTCAGCTCTCTGGCTCTGGCATTCAAAGCATCCAATTCTTCCTGTGTTTGAATAATGCCGTCTATTTCAAAGCCATAAAAAGAGCCAATCGGGATACCGGCACGGGTAATTGAACCCAATTCGCCACCAAAACCTAATCCACCCGACCGAATCTCATTTTCGCCGCTGCTCAATCTCAGTACTTCATTATTGACGGTAGAACCCGTCAATGTGATGCTGTAGCCAAAATTCGATTTTTGATCCTGCCAAGTCAACAACAAATCTACACCGCTATTCCGAACCTCGGCAGCATTCACTATTGGTGGCGCGCTCAAGCCCACCGAAGCCGGAATCGGTACGGCATACAAAATATCATTGGTGGTACGAACGTAATAATCAATTTCGGCGAGCAAGCGATTTTTCAGAAAACCAATTTCAAAACCAATATTGGTCTGGGCGGTACTTTCCCATTTCAAATCAGGGTTTGATAAAGCGGTGATGGTTGCACCGTTGTAAAGCGCTTCATCTACACCAAACACGGCAAATTCCTGAGAAGTAATCAATGCCTTGCTGGCAAAATCGCTCCCCAATTGGTCGTTGCCGGTTTGTCCCCAACCGGCGCGGAATTTTAAATTGCTAAAAAGCGTCTGACTTTCCATAAACGGCTCGTCGGTAATCCGCCAGCCTATAGCAAAAGAGGGGAAGTAGCCAAAGCGGTTGTTCGCGCCAAAACGAGAAGAACCATCCGCCCGCAGGGTTGCTGTGATCAAATATTTATTAAAAATGGTGGTATTCACCCGGAAAAGGTAGGACAAGATGCTGAACGAGGTAGCGCCATTGGTAATGGTACGGCTATCCAGATCGGAAAGCGGGATAAAGCGCAGTGCTTCATCTTCAAAAGGAAAATTTTGGGCAGACCCTGATAGCGATTCGAAGTAATTATCTTGAGCAGTGATCCCTCCCAAAACGGTCAGGCGCAGGTTTTTCCATTCTTTGTTGTAAGTGAGTGTATTTTCCCAAAGCCAACTGTTAGATTCAAATTTGGATAAACTTAAGGAGTTGATGTCCCGTTGTTGCTGCGCGCTGACAAAAAATGCTGGCACAAAACTCTGCGAGCGCCCGCGCAAGATGTTCACACCGAAGCTACTGCGTAGCGTGAAGTTTTTTAGAAATTTCAAATCAGCATAGACATTGCCTACTAGGATTTCCTGCTCGGATTTGTTGTCGTTCTCAAATTCCAATTGCCCCAAAGGATTGGCTACAGAAGAGCGCGTGGAAGTATTGCCGTACACTCCATTTTCAAAACCTACGACGGTAGGATCAGCACGGTACGTATTGCCCACTACACCAGGTGCAAAGTCATTTTTCTCTTTGATAAAAGCGAGGTTATGACCAATATTCAGATAGTTTTTAATTTTGTAGTCGGTATTGGCGCGCACCGTCAAACGCTCGTAAGTAGAGCCTGGAATAATCCCCTCCTGATTAAAAAAATCACCGCTGACGGTGTAAGTGATCTTATCTGTCGCACCGCTAAAGGATAAGTTGTAGTTCTGAATCGGCGCAGTTTGATAGACTTCTTTTTGCCAATCAGTTCCTTCTCCCAAGGCACTTGGGTCAGGAAAAGGACCGGTAGCATTGGGGTTATTGGTTTCGTTTTTCGCTATTTCATTTGCCAGAATTGCGTACTCTCTTGCATTAGTCAATGGAATTGTTTTTACAATCTCTTGGGAGCCGTAATAAGTGGAGAAAGAAACCCTAGATTCGCCTATTGCAGTGCCTTTTTTGGTGGTAATCAATACGACACCATTTGCACCTCTCGCTCCGTAAATTGCAGTAGCTGAAGCATCTTTCAACACGCTGATCGTTTCGATATCATTTGGACTGATGACCGAGTTGATGTCCACCCCTGATAAAATCACGCCATCTACCACATAAAGCGGATTAGAGTTATTCAAAGTGCCAATGCCTCGGATACGCACTACTGCGCCTGCTCCGGGTTGCCCGGAAGTATTGACAACCTGCACCCCAGGTACTTTCCCTTGTAAACTCTGTTCTACCGAAGAAGTAGGCAATTTTGCCAAATTGTCTCCTTTTACAGTAGCTACTGCACCGGTCAGGTCACTTTTGCGCTGTGCACCATAACCAACGACTACAATCTCTTCCAGTAATTCGGCGGCTACAGGCAGTACCACATCTATCGTACTGCGCCCTGCTACATTTTCTTCAATGGTGGAAAATCCAATGTAGGAAAATACGAGGATGGCGTTTGCATCAGCAACGGTGAGTTCATAATTACCATCTATATCGCTAATTGTGCCATTACCCGGATTGTTTTTTTCCACTACATTCGCCCCGATAATCGGAAGCCCATCTTCCTGTCCGGTGATTTTGCCACTGATTCTGAATTGCCCCAAAAGTGTGTTATTCATTAAGAATAACGAGCAGATTACCAGTAACTTAATTATTTGTTTTTTCATCAGCTTAAGTTTTTATTTTGTGAAAAACAAGCCATGAGCCGCAAGAAACAAGCTCAATAACCTTGTTGCTTGTCTCTTGTAGCTTGTAGCAAAAATTTTATTCTACCAACTTTACTTTTGCAGATTTTGTATCAGCGGAACTCGTTCCAACAAATATTTCGAAATCGCCTGGTTCGTATGTAAAATTCATTTGTCGGTCGTAAAAACGCAAGTCGTTCGCGGTAAGCCTAAATGTCACTTCTTTGCCTTCGCCTGCTTTCAGCATGATTTTCTGAAAACCTTTCAACTCTTTCACAGGGCGGGTCACGCTGCCCACCAAATCGCGGACGTAAAGCTGCACCACTTCTTCGCCATCGCGCTTGCCGGTGTTGGTCACCGTCAGGCTGATCTTTAGTTCTTCGCGGGGTGTAAAAACGGGTTTGTTTACTTTTACATCCGAATAACTGAAAGTCGTGTAGCTCAAGCCGTGACCGAAAGGATACAGCGGCGAATTCGGCGAATCTAAGTATTTGCTGGTGTACTTGTTGTTGGGATCCATCGGGCGACCCGTGTTTTTCATATTGTAATGAATCGGAATTTGCCCTTCGCTGCGCGGGAAGGTCACCGGCAATTTACCGCTGGGGTTGTAATCGCCAAACAGCACATCTGCAATGGCATTGCCAGCCTGTGTTCCCAAAAACCAGGTTTCCAGAATAGCTGGCGCAACTGCATCAATTTCAGGAATCGCTAAGGGGCGGCCGTTCATCAACACTACCACTACTGGTTTTCCGGTTGCAACGAGTTCTTTTACCAAATCCGATTGTACGCCCGGCAAATGGATATTGGTACGGCTGGCTGCTTCGCCGCTCATCCAGGCGCGTTCGCCAACGGCAACAATCACCACATCTGATTTTTTCGCCAATTCAATCGCTGCTTTAAAGCCTGATTTGTCATTCCCTTCAAAATCGCAACCTTGCAAATAGTTGATTTTTAAACTGTTACCCAGTTTGTTTTTCAAACCTGATAGCAGGCTTATGCTGTGTTGATCTTCACCAGCACCTGACCATGCGCCCTTGAGTTCGCTTTGATTGTCTGCTAAAGGACCAATCACCGCCAGCGTTTTGATACTTTTGGAAAGCGGAAGCGTGTTTTTGTCATTTTTTAATAAAACGATGGATTTGCGAGCCACATCCCGAGCGGCTTCCTGGTGCTCCGGCGCCAGCAATAATCTTTGCTGACGCGCCTCATCACTGTAGCGATATGGATCATCAAAAAGACCGAGTAAGTATTTGGTTCTCAGGATGTATCGCACCGATTGGTCAATCTGAGCCATATTGATACGATTTTCTTTGAGTAGCTCTTCCAAATAATTGTAATAAACTGCACCCTGCATATCCATGTCCACACCTGCATTCAAAGCCAGCTCTCCGGCTTCTTTTTCATTGGCAACGATGCCGTGCGGCACCATCTCGTTGATGGAAGTATAATCCGTAACAACAAACCCTTTGAAGCCCCATTCGTTGCGCAGCACATCCCGCAGCAGAAAAGAATTGCCGGTAGCCGGTACGCCATCGTATTCATTAAAAGAGGTCATCACAGTGTAAGCGCCTGCGTCAATGGCGGCTTTATAAGGAGGCAAATACTGCTCGCGCAACATCCGCTCCGACATGTCCACCGTGTGATAATCGCGTCCTGCCTGGGCTGCGCCGTAAGCCGCGTAGTGTTTTACGCAGGCCAACATCGTGTTGTTTGCACTAATGTCCGAACCTTGAAAGCCTCGAACCCTGGCTGCTGCAACCAGCGAGCCGAGATATGCGTCTTCCCCTGCACCTTCCGTGATGCGCCCCCAACGCGGGTCGCGTGCAATGTCCACCATCGGCGCGAAAGTCCAATGCAAACCGGCAGCAGTCGCTTCAATGGCTGCAATCCTTGAGCCTTTTTCAATAGCTGCCAAATCCCAGCTTGCCGCTTCTCCCAGTGGGATCGGGAAAATTGTTTTGTAACCATGAATGACATCATAACCAAATAGCAAGGGGATTTTCATGCGGGTTTCTTCTACCGCGATGCGTTGGAGTTCGCGGTTGTATTTGGCGGTATGCGCGTTGAAAATATTGCCGCAGCGCCCGGATTGAATATCGTTTTTGTAACTGGCACGAATCGTTGGGCCAGTCACATCCCAGTCGCTGGTGAAAAGCGTGAGTTGCCCTACTTTTTCCTCTAAGGTCATCAATGCCAGCAAAGAATCTATCTTATGGTCAATCTCTGCTTCGCTCATCTTTTGGGCAGAGAGGATTGTATTGGAAAGCAAAAGGATTGCGACTAAAATTTTTGATAAAATTTTCATAATGAAGAGTTTATGTTGAGTTATTAACTAACAATTATTGACTAACAGTTATTGAAATAGTAATAACCAATCACAATTTATCCAGCCAACCACCGGTAAATCCAGCTTTTTTCAAACCCTCTATGATATATTTATTTTTTTTCATAATATCCCAAACCAGTTCTGAGCGATAGTTTTCCAACTGAATCAGGATCGGTCCTTGGTCAATGCCGAGGTAATCCTTGTCGTACCAGCCTTTTGTGCCGTCTTCGTATTCAATCGTTAGGTTAAAAGCGTCTTTGAAGCCGTATTCACCGTATAATTTTTCGCCATATAAGCGGTGCATTTCATCCAGAGCGGGTAGGCAAATCTCCGGCGCAAAAGGGATCGAGCCGCCAGCCGCTGTGGGTGCGATGGTGCCGTCATCTACCACGTGCCATTGAGAAGCGCCGCGCGCACGGTAATCGTAGAATGCGATATTCGGATTGGTTTTGCCTTGGTTGCCAGGGCCATCACAAGCGGTCAAGCCCCAAACTTTATCGCTGTAACCAATGTAACCGGCAGGGTTTGCTTTGCAATAAGCCCGATTGGCATAGGTGGCGCGTTTAGAATTTTCAAAATAATCAATGCCTTTCAGGCGCATATAAGCATCTTGAATACCTCGGAAATCAATATACATATGTGAATATTGATGCCCGAAAAGCGGCCCGAAATTGACGTGTTTTTGCCGATAATATTCGCCCCATTGGTACGTGGAAGTCCATTGTTTCCAGCTTTCAGGCGCAATAGGGTGCGTGGGCGAGCCAATTGCCATGATGAGCAAAATCATTGCTTCATTGTAACCGCGCCAGGAAGCATCGAGAAAGCCACGCTCCGGGTGGTAGCCCATGCTCATCGTACCTTTGTCGTTCATCGCCCAATCCCATTCAACTCTTCTGAAGAGAAAATCGGCGATGTCGCGGATTTGTTGCTCTGTTTCGTTACTGCCATCAAAATAGCTCATTACACTCAGTACACCTGCCATTAGCAAGCCCGTGTCAATGGTAGAAAGCTCTACTTTTTGAAAGCGCAAGGCTTTGTCCAATGTCAAAAAATGATAAAAAAAACCTTTGTAGCCACTCACGCCAGTGGAGTCGGGGCCTTGTGGCAAATCTCGCAGAACCTGCAATGTTTTCAATACACGGTCGGCTGCTTGCTTGCGCGTGATAAAACCTCGTTCTGCCCCAACGATATAGCTTGTCAAGCCAAAACCGGTAGCAGCAATGCTGGAAAAATTGAGGGTAGGATAGCGGTCGAGCACCTGGTAAGGAAAGGTATCTACGGTTTCCCAGAAATAATTAAATGTCCGGCGCTGTAAATCATCAAGATGAAGGGATTGAAGCGGTATCTGCGTTTCGGAAGGAGCAGTGTTATTACTACAATTAAGGAGCACTGTACTCCACAGGAGCAACAGCAAGGCTTTAAGTTTCATAATAATTGCAGTTTCTGATGTGAAAATAACCGCTGAGATGCTTTACAGCGCCTCAGCGGTATTGGTACAGTGTTATTCAGGCCGCATTATTGCTTTACAAATCTTGCATTTGCAATCAAAACGCCGTTTTCATCATAGCCAGCCAGGGTGTAAATGCCCTTGTTCAAGTAAGCAACCGAAATATTCACATTGGATACACCATTTGTTTGGATATAGCCCATTTTTTGCCCTACGGCATTGAATACAGTAAACAAGCGTACTTTTTCAGCACCTTGTACCGTCAGTTGGTCAATAGCGGGGTTGGGCACTACTGTCAGCGCATCTATTTTTACAGGATCAAAAATACTGGATGGACCGCCACAAGAACCTTCACCAACTGTGATGTCGTCGAAGTAATACAATTTTGTTTCGGTAGGAATGTTGTCAATGTCAGGGATCAAGGTGATCCGGCGATACTGTGATCCAACAGCGATGTCGGCACCTCCTTGTGTTTTGGAGAAATCCCAGGTCAGTTCCTGCCAAACGCCTGGTGTAGTGTATTCGGCACGGACGTCGCCGGAATTTAAAGCCGTACCCACAGCGCCTTCCATTTTCATGACAAAAGAATTGGCGTTGGTTGCCCAAACTTTCATGCGCACGGTACGGCTGGCGCCCAATTCGAGTGGAGCAGAAGGATCAGAGAAAGCACCGGCAAAAGGTAAACCATTAGTTGCCTCTTTGAATACAGCCACTTTGTTGCTGGTATTCACGCCGCTTTTATCAGGGTTGTTAATGATCTCGATTGGATCATTGTCAAATGAGCCATTCGCGAAATACCTCCAATTAGTCAAAGAAGTCAGTTCTGTTTCAAAATCGGCTACACAACCCTTAAATGGCAGTCTTCTCCATTCGATATCATCAATATAATATACATCTGCATCAGGATTGTTTACACCAAAGTTGAAGAAAAATACTAGGCGTTGGTGGTTGGCGGCAGCCTGAGCGCTGAAATCTACTACATATTCGACCCATTGGCTAGTAGTAGTCACATTTTGTACAATTTCAACGGCAGGAGAAGAGCCTCCTTCGAGTTTGAAACCGATTGGCACCGCTTTTGGCGACCAAATTTTTACATGCAACTGATTGAAGGTGGTAAGATCAATACCGGCAGCGCCATAGTTATACACCAATGCGGCAAAAGGCTGTCCAATGGGGTCTGTATATTCACCTACTTTATCCAATGGATCTGGATTGATGCCGGCTGGTCCTGGGTTCGGAATAACTTTCAATGAACTGGTAGTTGTTTCTACATTTCTTTGGCAATCAAAATCATCTACAAACAAAGGATTGACTACTGTGCCTTCGCAAGGATCTACAGTAGCGCCACCCTGACGGAGGTTGTCAAAATACCAGGTAGCATTAGAAGCCAGATTTTCATCAAAGATGAGGCGCACTGCTTCGAAGTCAGTAATCGTTTTAAATTCTTCAAAATTGAAGGAAAGTTGTGTCCAGGTTTGTGTTTCTGTGATATCGCGAGTCACCGCTTTTAAACCCTGAAGTGGGCTGGATAATTGCATTGTGAAGCTCGTGGCCCCTGCCGGTGCCCAAACCTGCAAATCAAGCTGCGGGAACGCTGATAAATCAATCGCACCAATAAATGCTTCCAAACCGCCTGCTGCGGAACTTCCTTTGGTGTAAGAACCGACGTTGTCACTGGTATTGATACCACTCTTGTCGGGGTTGGCGATAGCACCGTTGAAAGTACCAAACACAGCAGGATTACCTTGCAAGGATTCCCAGGTCAATTTTTGTGGCTCAAAATCTTCCAATGGAGCTGGCACTGGCTTCGGGATGAGTTGAATATCGTCAATATAATAGATGGTTCCGGCTGCTTCGTCCACACCGAAATTGAAGAAAAAGACCAAACTTCGGTGGCTCGCACCTGCTTGGTTACTAAAATCAACCGTATATTCTACCCATTGATTGAGTTGGGTCACTTGAACGCCTACTTCGGTTGGCGGAGACCCACCTCCTTCAAGCTTCACCAGCAATGTACCCGTTTTGGGTGCCCACACTTTGATTCTCACGTTGTTACGTTCTGTAAGGTCAATCGGATTATCATAATTGATTACCATGGCATGGAAAGGGCCTGGTCCGTCTGTGTATTCACCCACTTTGGCGCTGGTGTTGATGCCGGAAGGATCGGGATTATCTACCGGCTTTATGTCCCTAAAACCAGGGTTGCCATAAGTCGCATTGCGCTGGCATTCAAAATCATCCACGATTTCAGGATTGACGGCTACGCCGGAGCATTCGTCTTCTGGTAGCGCCACGATATTGTCAAAAAGGTAGGTGTCGGTACTGGTTTTTACGCCCGGATCGAAAAAGATAATAATTTTATTGACATCCGTTACATCTTGCAGCGAACTGAAATCGAAGGTGTATTCGATCCATGCATTAGTAACTGCAATGTTTTGCCGAAATTCTTTCGATTTCGTATTGTTGGTATTTTCCAATTTGAAAATAAAAGAAGTCGCCACTGGCGCATTGATCTGGATTTTAAATTTGTTGTTGACAGATAAATCCAGGGGCTGATCAAGTATGGTAATAAACAAGCTGAATTCGTGTTCACCCGATTTGGTGTAAGAACCGCATTGCGCACTTGGGTTGATGCCCAGCGGATCAGAATCCGGTGGATTGGCAACAGCGCCATTGAAAGTGCCATCGCCAAAAGGTTGCCAGTTAAGTTTTGGCCCCCCCTCAAAGTCTTCCAAAACAACTTGGCTATTTCCGGTCGCGATAATTGCGACGAACCACAATAGTATAAGTAGAAAACGTCTCATGAGTATAAGATTTTTGCAATGATGGAAAAGTTAGTTTAATGTTTTAAAATCATCAGTTTCTTTGTTAGTTGCCCTTCATTCGTTTTGATACGCAAGAAGTAAAGCCCTTTCGCCAAATCCATTGTGTAGAGATTCACCTGGTGAATGCCCGTAGGTAGTAGTTGCCTATCCAGTAGTGTTCGTTGCAGCGTGCCCTGTGCGTTATAACATTCAAGAGTTACGGTAGCAGCCTGTAGTTGCTGAATTTCTATTGTTGTTCTGTCCATTGCAGGGTTGGGAAATATGTTTAATTCCAGTATCTCGCTTAGCGGAATTTCTTGTGTCGAAACAAGCGTCGAATCTGGCGTGAAGCCTATTTTGGTCAAGCCTGCTTGTATTTCGGCATTTGCCATAAAGTGGTGCCACAACAATTGGGTACGATAATTTTCAATCATACAAATGATGGGACCTTGATCAATCGCCAGGTAAGAGTTTGCAAACCAGTTTTGGGATTCATTGAAGGCATCATAAAAACCCATGGGTCCCCAGAGTCTTGCACCGAGGTTTCTATAAAAGTGCTTCAAAGCAGCCATGGACTCTTCAGGGGTATAAGGCATAGACGATAACGCTGCCGTAGGCGCGATGGTGCCATTATCGTTGCTGGCAGTCGGCTCGTGGGCGAGGTATCCCACCAATGGATCATCGCTGGCGGTCAGCCCCCAACAATTTTCACTGTAGCCCGCATAGTTCTTGGGATTGTCTATACAATATGCCCGATTGATAAGCGTATGATTGCGGTTTCGAATAAAATAATTTGTGAAATCATCCCTGAGGTAGCGTGGGTCAAAACCAATGTAGGAGTAATGCGAAAAGAAAAGCGGTCCGCCGCGTCCGCCCCCCACGTCGAGCTTGTAGCCGTAATACGTCGCGCCATTGATGTAGCCACTACCCGCCCAGCCTTGTTTGTACAAAGAAGCTGGTACAGCGTTGTTGTTGGGAGAAGAAACAGCAAGCAGATAAACCATTTGGGCTTCATTAAAGCCGCGTACCTGGTGATTGATGGCAAAATTAACAGTGGGCGACCAGTGCCAAAAGATCACATTTTGGTTTTGCTTGCGATACCAGTTCCATTCGATTGCTTCCCACAGTTCCGTTATCTTTTCGCGCAAAGCGACTTCATCAGCCGAGTTTCCTTCAAAATATTCCCGAACGGTCAGTAAGCCTTCAAATAAAAAAGCTGTTTCCACAATGTCACCGCCATTATCCTGTGTACTAAAAGGGATCACCTGCCCTGTGCTGCCATGCATCCAGTGCGGAAAGGCACCGTGAAAACGAGGCGCATTGTATAAAAAATTGACAATTTTGGAGAGTCGTTCCAAACCTTGTTGGCGGGTAATAAATCCTCTTTCTATTCCTACCAAAATAGCCATAACGCCAAAACCGGAACCGCCCATGGTGACCAAATCGCCAGAAGTGTTGCGCTCACGAGATAAACCTGAAACAGGATGCCCAAAATTCCAAAAGTAACGAAACGTATATGCTTGCACCATATCCAACAACTCCTCATCGCTAAAGTCGCGGGTACTCGCTTCGGCACTCGCCGCTTCCGTAGATTCTACACCGCTTGAATTCACACTGACTACTTTGTATTTCAAATTTAGATTAGTACCAAAAGAGCGGACAAAATCAATAAACAGCGTATCTGTAGCCCCCACCATGCGTACCAGTTCGTAAGTGTCGTTATGGATAGCGCGATAAATGCGATAACCTGCCAATCCCGTGGGGTTGGGGTTCTTCCAGCGCAGTTCCGCGTGGCTATCGTAGCCAAATGCCCTTAAATCAGTGGGAGGAGAAGGAATTACAGCCGAACTTCGATAAGTGCGTACTTCGTCAATGTATAAGGTATGATCTTCCCCATCGGCGATGCGTTGTCCAAAAATAATAGCCTTTATTTGAGAAAAATTAATATTTGTTTGGTTGGGGTCATTAAAAAATATACGCAGCGGAATTTTTATTTGCAACCAGCTTTGCGCCGGAATATCCGCTGTATAATCGGAAAGCGCATACTTTTTAGACTTTGTTGCGCCCGGAGCGCCCTCCATGTAGATGTTGGGGAGCAAATCTTTGGAAAGTCCCGTGGGAGAATACACCCAGAATGCAAGGGTATCTGTTTGAGTAATGTTTTGAAATGGAAACCCCGGCGCGATGACTAAGGCATCCCAGTTTCCGCTTGGCTTGGAATTCCATTTGATTTTTAAGCTATTGCTACCTTCCAAAACAATGTTGCTCTCCGTCGGAATTTTATCCCCAGAAGGTCCTACTTGTTCAATAAAACTTGGAGCTGTCTTGAATGCCAAGCCGGAATCGTAGTAGTTAGGTTTGTCGCTATCTCTGAAAAAATAAACACTTTGCGCCGAAAGGCTCAAGCAATACAAAGCAAACAAAAAGCCAATCAATGCTCCTCTTAGGATTTGTTTCATACATTTACCCTTGAAAAATAGCTGTACAGATTTTTACAATATAATTTTAAGCTTCTTACTCCTCACCATCTAAAATTAAGCAAATAAGCCTTTGGGCGAAAAAAAAGAGCCTCATCATTACCACATCATTGATAAAAATCACCTCATCAAATTCTTTTCGATGGCTTTTGTTTTTGTTGCAAGTAGTTGATTAGGAGGAATTTGATTTTGAATTGTCAAAAAATGGCATACGCCATGCCTGCGAATTAGAAATGCAGCATAAACTCGATGAGGTTGTCTGTTTCTTCTAAGTTGAGTTTTTTTCGCAGCCGATAACGTTTATTTTCTACACTTCGGATGGAGATATTGAGCAAAGGCGCTATTTCTTTGGAAGACAAATTCATTTTCAGATAGGCGGCAAGCTTTAGGTCGCCAGGCGTTAAATCAGGGAATTGAGCAATTAGTTTTTTAAAAAATGCTTCATGCACCTGGTTAAAGTTTGTCTCAAATAAATGCCAATCCTGCTCCGAAGAAATGTTGGTATCAATGATATGCAGGATTTTTTGGTAATATTTGCTTGGAATATGGGCATCTGGCAGGGCTTTCAGGTTTTGAAGTTCTTCTTTGATTTGCATCAAAATTTCATTTTTCTGTACCAAATTCATGGTTGAGTTGGCGAGTTCCTTGCTTTTGTTGATGATGTCTAAGTGCAAGCGTTCATTGGCAACTTTTATGCGATGTTCTTCGATTTGTTTTTCCTTTTCTTGTTCTAAGTGGATGCGCTGCTTCTCCAATCGGTAATTTTGCCATTTGACAATCGTGAAAAAGCCCAAGCCGATGAGTACAACGTACAGCAGTGTCGCCCACCAAGTTTGATACCAAGGGGAACGAATGGAGAAGGACATGGTGGCTATTTCTTCTGAAAGGTTAGATTTTACTTTGAAAACATAGTCCCCCGGTGGTAGTCGTGTAAATTCTTTTTCCGCCTGCGACTGCCAGGGAGACCACTCATGGTCAAATCCTTCCAAAAAATAACTGTATTGCGGGGGCTGAATAAAAACAGGTTGACTAAAAACAAAAATCAAATTATTGGCATTGGTTGCTAAGGAAACGCCATTCACATGCCCCGAATACCAGTAGCGCAACTGCCGGTTGTACACCTCTAAGCCATTGATTACTACGGCTGGAAATTTTCCATAATCGAAAGCGGCGCGGAGGTGGTCTTTTTGCAAAATGGCACAGCCATCGTCCATGCCGAAGAGGTAGGTCTTTTCATCAAGTGGAATAATGCTTTTAAAGTCTGGCGTAATCGAAAAATTAAAGGCCCTTTCTCTTCCATCCAGATAGCAAACTAATTGATTGTTGTATATTTTAAACCAGTCGTTGCCTATGCCACTTTTCAGGTGAAATGCATCCTCTGAAAGCTGAAATTTGCCAATTTGCTTTATCTGGCGCAATTGATTAGAAACACTATCGTATGTGAAGGATTGATTACCTGATTTTATAATCAATTGTTTTTCAATTATTTCAATTCCTATTTTGAACTCAGAGGGCAAGCCATCTTTTTTAGAAAAGCTGTAAATAGAAACAATTTTTGATAAAGAGGTATCCAACTGGATTTTGTATAAACCGCGATTGGGATGAGCGACCCAGATGTTTTCTTTTTCATCAAACAGCATCTCCTTGATGGGTTCCGAAAAGCCCTCCACGCGATGCGAAAACTGCCAATTGCCGCTTCTACTTTTTTTAAAAACTATAAGACCCGTATAAGTGCCTTGCACTATAATATCAGCTTGGCTGGGGTGCCGCAGCGTAACCCAGCCACCTGTGACATCGGAGATTTTCTGCACGCGCTCGCCTTTCAAGAGAAAAGTGCCATCGTTGTGCCCAACGATCAATTGATGATCCAACTCCTTGATTTCCCAAACTTGCCCTTGTGAGCCTTTGATAAGTTTGAAATCCTCCGTATCATTAGAAAAACTTCCTTTTTTCCAAGTTTTTACAAAAACGCCCCGATTGGTACCCACATAGAGCTTGTCTTTTTGCAAATGAGCAGCATAGACCGCTCCAATTTTGCCATTTTGGTCTGTAAAAAAAGTAAGCGGATTATTGAGCTCAATCAAATCAATACCTTTATCAAGCCCTACCCAAAGGTTGTGCGCTTTATCTTCAAAAAGGGACAGCACCGTATTATTCTGTAAGCCATTCTCTTGGTTGATTTTATATATTATTTTTCCTTGAGGAGAGAGTACATATACCCCATTGAGGATCGTGCCAAGTACAATATTTTGATTACTCAAGCGAATGATTTTGTTGAGCTGGTAGGTTTGCAGCAAAGGTTGAATATCAGTATTCCAAACAGTAAACTTCCCATTCTTAAATTCATAGATACCATGGTCGGAAGTTGCTACCAAAAAAGCCTTGTCTTGATGCGGTAAAATCCCCGCGATGCGCTTATCTGCAAATAATTCACTTCCGGGCACCCATTCAAAGCCATTTTCTCTGAGTTCGAATAAGCCACTGTTAATCACCGGCAGCAAAATTTTTCCGTTGAGGTATTGAGCAAACATGATCGTGCCGGGCGGCTTCAGCGGGCGCACCTCTTTGTAGTCATAAAGAT
The DNA here is from genome assembly GCA_964526645.1 of uncultured Saprospiraceae bacterium. GTDB lineage: Bacteria > Bacteroidota > Bacteroidia > Chitinophagales > Saprospiraceae > JADJNW01. Next base: position 121,531 of record CAZGJN010000005.1, on the reverse strand, counting down.
ACAGGGTGGAGAAAGATTGAAAGAGCACCAAACTGTCCATCGTAAGGATATTCCAAATTTCCTCTCTTGAAAAAACATCATTTTGAATCAAACCCTTGAGGGAGTGATATTCCAAATTTTTTTTGCCGTTTGACCAATAGCCAAATTCGCCAAAAGCGCCCGTAAAAATATTCCCTGCCTTGTTACAACTTACAGATCGGATTATTTGGTTATCGGGGAGAGGATTGAGCTTCCACCTTGCGCCATCGAAGGCAAGTAGCCCTGCAGAATTCCCAAATAGCATCAAATATTCGGGCGATTGGCTAATTGCCCAGTTTTGATTATAACCCAAGTACTGGTCTTTTGTGAAATTAAAAATTCGGGGTATCTCCTGTGCTGCTGCCAGGAGGATATTCATTTGAAAAAGTAGTAGGCAGACGCTTGTTTTTTTCACCAAAGGACAATCTATACAAAATACAAACATACTATAATCCCAAGAATTAACCTATCGTAAAAATTGCTATTGTGATATAGTAAAATTCTTACTTTCGCTACAAAATAGTGCCAAGTGCGTGTAATCAATCGTTCTATCTGGATTTTATCGCTGATCAGTCTTTTTACCGATTTTGCCAGTGAAATGCTCTATCCGGTCATGCCGCTTTATTTGAAACAAATTGGCTTTTCTATTATTTTTATCGGCTTTTTAGAAGGTATTGCTGAAGCAGTTGCCGGCTTGAGCAAGGGATACTTCGGTCGTTTGTCGGATGCCAGAGGGGAGCGGATTCCGTTTGTGCGTTGGGGTTATGCCTTGAGTGCTCTTTCCAAACCTATGATCGCTATTTTTACTTTTCCCTGGTGGATTTTTGCGGCGCGTACGCTGGATCGCATTGGCAAAGGCGTTCGCACGGGTGCACGCGATGCCTTGCTTTCTTCCTTCACCACATCGGCACACAAAGGCAAGGTGTTTGGCTTTCATCGCTCGATGGATACCGTCGGTGCTTTTCTGGGGCCCTTAGCTGCCTTATTATTTCTATATTTTTTTCCAGGAGATTATCGAATGCTTTTTTTTATTGCCTTTTTGCCAGGTATTGTTGCTGTTGCCATCACTTTTTTATTGAAAGAAACAAAAAAACTCCCCACTGAGAAAAAAGCCTTCCGCTATGCCTTTGGGGCATTTTTGAAATACCCTTTTCAAAGCAGCGGTGCTTATCGGCGCTTGCTATTGGGTTTATTGGCATTTGCACTGATGAATAGCTCCGATGTTTTTCTGCTGTTGATGCTCCAGCAACATGGTTTTTCGGATAGCGCTTTGCTGTTGGCTTATATCTTTTACAATGCAGTGTATGCTTTGTTGGCATATCCGGTAGGGATACTGGCAGATCGGATTGGCTTAAAAGCAATTTTTATATTTGGCTTATTGATATTTGCTTTGGTGTATGGTGGAATGGCTTTGAATGAGGCGAATTTCGGTTTTTGGCTTTTGTTTGCCTTGTACGGCTTATACGCTGCTGCCACCGAAGGTATTGCCAAAGCTTGGATTAGTAATATCTGCCCACAGGGAGCAATCGGTACAGCGATTGGCACATATGAGGCCTTTAAGAGTTTGGCAACTATCTTGGCGAGTACCTTAGCGGGTGCTATCTGGCAGATCATCAGCCCTGGCACGATGTTTTGGATAACAGCGGCAGGAACAATCGGCGTAGCTGTTTATTTTGTATTGTTTACAAATAGCCGGAGTGTAGATGAACTTGCATGATTTAGCTTAAAATTATAAGTAAGTATTCGGTATGTTGCACTGTTTTTATCAATCAAAAGGCGAATTACTCTCCGTGAATGACATCGAGCGGATGGACGAAATTTCTTCGGCGGATATTGTTTGGCTTGATCTTTTTAACGCACCGGAAGAAGAGCGTTTCCGTATCGAACACATGCTGGGCATTGAGTTATTCACCCGCCAGGAGGCAGAAGAAATCGAAAGTAGCTCTCGATATTCCGAAAGCCAGTACGAAATCAACGCCAATGTTAATTACATTTACAAAAAAGAAGACAAGCACTACGCCAGCGACCCCGTGTCGTTTATCTTGCGGGCAAACCTGCTCATTACTCAGCGCAATATCCCACTTCGTTCCTTTGAGGAAGTGAAGCGCCTCATCCGCACCAGTCGCCGTAGCAATCTCAAGGGACACAACATCTTCTTGTTGTTATTCGAATCCAGGATTGACATTGAGGCAGATTTTCTCGAAGACTTGTCCAAACAAATTTATGCGGCCGGTAAAAACTTGGCCCTGGATAAAAAAATGGACGAAAAGGTGTTGATTGAAATTTATAAATTTCAGGAACTGACCATTCTTTTTCGCGAAAGCACCAGTGAACTGAAGCGTCTGTTTTCCAGTATTTTAAAAAGTGATTTCTTCCCAAGAGACGAGTATGAAAAAATTCGCGTATTGATCAAAGATGCAGATTCATTGTTAGGGCATACATCTTTTAATTTCGAACGATTAGAGTATTTGCAAAATACCTTTTTGGGTTTGATTGATCTTGCTCAGAATAAGATCATCAAAATTTTTACGGTAGTGACCGTTATTTTTATGCCGCCTACGCTGATTGCGAGCATGTATGGGATGAATTTTCGATTTATGCCGGAGTTGGAGTGGAGACTGGGGTATTTATTTGCAGGCGGTTTGATGGTTTTGTCATCTCTTATTACACTTTTTGTGTTTAAAAAGATGAAATGGCTATGAAAGGAGATCGTTGATTTATTTGATGTTGATTTCGAATCCTATAAGTCTGGCACATTTTAGAAATGCGCCAGGCTATGTTGTGAAATTTAATTCAGAATGTAATTAATTGAAAATCAAAATGTATGAAGCACTTTCTGATGTTTATTTTTCTGATTTGCGCTACGCAACTACTCTGGGCGCAGAAAAGCCTGAAATTAGCCTTGCTCAAATATAATGGCGGTGGTGATTGGTACGCGGTGGTAGATGCTATGCAAAATCTGGCTACGTTCTGCAACCAGCAATTGAATATGAACATTGACAAGGATTATGCCACCGTAGAAGTGGGCAGCGCCGAGGTTTTTAATTATCCTTTTTTATTTATGACGGGGCATGGCAACATCGTTTTCTCGGATGCGGAGGCTGCCAATTTGCGCAACTACCTGCTGGGCGGAGGCTTCTTGTATGTGGATGACGATTATGGCATGGATACTTATTTTCGGTTAGCCATAAAAAAAGTTTTTCCAGAGAAGGAACTGATCGAATTACCTTTTGAGCACCCTGTATTCAACCAGAAATTTAAATTTCCTAATGGCGTACCTAAAGCGCATGAGCACGATAGCAAATCCCCTCAAACTTTTGCTCTTTTGCACGAAGGGCGCGTTATTTGCTTGTACACTGCCGAAAGCAATATCAGTGACGGTTGGGAATCCCCTGAAGTACATAACGACTCGGAGTCCGTGCGCCGCGCCTCGCTACAAATGGGTGCCAACATCGTTCAGTTTGCATTTATGCAGTAAAAACAAAATTGGATGTTAAAATAAAGTTAAGATGATAGCGATGGTTTAAACCTGCGGGGTGATTTTGCGTCAAACAGATGAATTCCAAAACAAAAAAATCTACACTATGAAAATCGTTCGTTTCTTAACCATTGCATTCAGCTTTGCTACTTTGTTTTTGCTTATGCCCGCAATGACACAAGCACAAACTGCCGATAAAGTGGAAGATGTATTGGATCGTAAAGAGAACCGGGCAGATCGTCGGGAAAATAAACGCGATCGCAGGGAGAATAAGCGGGATCGTCGGGAAGATGTACGCGATGCCCAACGTAACGGTGCCCTTTAGACAAAATGGAAGACGTGCGCGATAGGCGCGAAGATGTAGCAGATCGCCGCGAAAACAAACGCGACCGCCGCGAAAATCGTCGGGATCGCAAGAATTAAAAACAATCTACATGAACGAAAAAGGGCGCTGATTCACTCAGCGCCCTTTTCTTATTTTGGAGCTTTATCAGATTTTAGTTGCCACTGCCCTGCGTGCCATTTAACTGCTCTCGCTTTTGCTGCTGCATCGGATTTTCACCAAAACTTTGACCACGGGCTCCAGCGGATCGAGACTTAAAAATTTCAAAACGACTGGGCTGTACCTGACGTGGGAAGTAATTGTTCTCAGTATCCACATCTGCCGTTTCAAGGAAAGGATCGAGCACTACTTGTTTGAGGGGTTTTTCAAAGCTAAAAACTTTGGTGAATTGCTCGTTGTTTTTCCGCCAAATTTCTGCTGGAATTCGCTTGATTTCCTTACTGCCATCTTCAAATTCAAATTCCAGAATGACGGGCATAACTAAGCCTCCCTTGTTGGAAAAATCCAATTGATAGAAATACTGTTTCTTGTTGAGAAAAGCTTTTTCTTCCTCGCCGAGGGTAGCGAGGTAGCGGCTGTAGTTTTCTCGATCCGTAGCCGTGACCTTGTTTGGGTCATAAGTAGTATAAAAATCTTTCAGTGTCTCATCGCGTTCAGTAGCTACCGAGGGTAAAGCTGTCTTATTCTTTTGATTGGTAATATCGTTTTCGTATTCTTTTTTAGCTTGCTGCGCCAAAATGGATTTCTCCGTATCAGGATTTTTAGTATCCAAGCGGAATTCAATCACAGCATCCAGCGAAATATCTACATTTTCAGTCGTATAAAACCAACCGCGCCAAAACCAGTCGAGATCCATCCCCGAAGCATCTTCCATTGTGCGGAAAAAATCGGCAGGCGTAGGATGTTTGAAAGCCCAGCGCTGGGCATAAGTTTTAAACGAAAAGTCAAATAACTCACGCCCCATGATCGTTTCGCGCAGGATATTCAGCGCAGTAGTCGGCTTGGCATAAGCATTATTACCCAATTGCAAAACAGATTCCGAATTTGTCATAATCGGATTTTGCACATCTTTCCCACCTTTCATATAATCCACCATAAAACGCGCCGGGCCGCGGCGAACAGGATAATTGCGTTCCCACTCTTGTTCGGTCAGGTATTGCACAAAAGTGTTCAATCCCTCGTCCATCCAAGTCCATTGACGCTCATCAGAGTTGACAATCATCGGGAAAAAGTTGTGTCCTACTTCGTGGATGATTACCCCAACCATGCCGTATTTAGTACGCTCGGAGTAGGTGCCGTCTTTTTCGGGGCGGCCATAATTGAAGCAAATCATTGGATATTCCATGCCATTAGAAGCTTCGACAGAAATGGCAACCGGATAGGGGTAAGGGATAGAATATTTGGAATAAACCTGCAAGGTGTGTGCTACCACCTGCGTGGAAAGATGCCCCCAGAGTGGATTACCTTCTTTGGGATAATAGGACATTGCCATAATCACGGGCTGGGTGCTGCCTTCTACTTTAGTGCCCATCGCATCCCAGATAAATTTTCGGGAACTGCCAAAGGCAAAATCCCGCACATTATCCGCTTTATAAAGCCAGGTTTTTTTGGTAGTCGCTTTGGTTTTTTCTTTTTCGATCACTTCCTCTTGTGTGACAATGACCACCGGTTTTGTCGCTGTTTTTGCTGCTTCAAAGCGCTTGATTTGCTCGGCAGTCAATACTTCTTTAGGATTTTGTAGAACCCCTGTCGCAGCCACGATATGGTCGGCAGGTACTGTAATGGCGACGGTATAATTGCCAAAAGGCAGGGTAAACTCCCCTCCGCCCAAAAATTGCTTGTGCTGCCAGCCGTTATAATCATCATAAACTGCCATTCGGGGAAACCACTGCGTGATGGTGTAGAGCGAATTGCCGTCTTCAGGAAAATATTCATAACCGCCGCGACCATTGCGCGTAGCGGGATTCAAACGATTTGCAATATTGTAATACCAGCCGATGTTGAAACTAATTTTACCAGTTTTGGGCGCGAGGGGCTGGGGCAAATCTATGCGCATCATCGTATTCACAATGGTATATTTCAAATCCTTGCCATTGGCATCGCGTACATACTGAATTTTGTGCCCGCCATCGAAAGAATTGTCTAGCATACTATTGAGTTGCTGTAGCGTCATTCGCTCATCAAACTGCCCCGTTTTGGTTTTGTAGGTGTCCGATTCAGGCGCTTCTATGTTTTGGTCAAGTTGGATCCAGAGGTAAGTCAATGGATTGGGAGAATAATTAAAATAAGTAATCATTTCTTCTCCAATAATTCGGTTCTGCTGCTCATCGAGTTCCACTTTGATGTTGTAGTCAGCACGTTGTTGCCAGTATTCATGCCCAGGTGCCCCCGATGCTGTGCGGAAGTTGTTGGGGGTAGGCAATAAGGTTTCCAGCTGGGTGAATTTGTCAATTTCGGGTTGTTGGGCAAGCAATGCAGCGCTTATTACCAGCAAGCTCGCGATAAGAGATAAAAGTCGCTTCATAATACATTTTTTTGAGACATTAAATAAATGTTGGATATCAAATAAAAAACATGCAGCTTGTATTCCATTACTTTTAGACAATGTCTTGGGCGATAAATTTTCCGAGGGCTACCCAAGTAGTCTTACAATCAAAAAATCCATTTTTCTTGGATAATTGTCAGTGCAATACCAGCAATTGCCGCTGACACCACCAGTATCCACTCTCGCCGAAGCATTTTTAACATTTCAACAGTAAGGTAGCCGAGCGCCAGCACCACTGCTACGATCAGCAATTGCCCCGCTTCCAGCCCGAGGTTGAAAGCAAGTAACGGTTTCCAGATGGTAACATCACGCGGTAGGATGCTTTTTAGAAAATTGGAAAATCCAAGCCCATGAATCAATCCAAAAAAAGCAGCCAAGAAATAGCGTTGCTGGGTCTTGCGCCGCTGCATGGCTGTTGGCATGGTTTTCTGGCGGTTGGAAAAGTTGATGAGGCAAGTGATGAGGATGGTAATCGGAATCAGGAATTCGATAAGATCGCTGGGGATATTTACAAGCCGAAAAGTGGACAAAGCCAGCGTAAGGCTATGCCCCAAGGTAAATGCTGTGACTAACCAGGCGACTTGTTTCCACTCTCTTACAGTGTACACGGCGCACAGGGCTATCACAAACAAGATGTGATCGTAGCCGTTGGGATCTAAAATGTGCGTCAAGCCCAATTGAAAATTAAACCCAAAGTCCGTCAAGGTTGAAGGTTGTTAAAGTTGAAAAATAGCGTGCTATCTTGGTGGTATTTAATCTTAAATTTGTGTTTTGAGACTTCAAAACTAAAAAAAAAATCAATATGAAGTGGGGGATTTTCTTTTTTGTTACGCTTTCGACTTTGTGGTTCAAACATCCGATTCATATCGCCATTTCGGAGGTAGTTTACAATGAAAAGAACAAGGCTTTGCAAATTACGCACAAAATTTTTATAGATGACCTGGAAAAGCAAATCGAGCAGTCGCAGGAAAAAGAGCTAAAACTTCGGCTCAACACAGACAAAGAACATGAAAATACTGATGCTTACCTGAATGATTATTTGCAAAAGCACTTTCGCATCAAAATCAATGGCAAAGCGTACAAAGGTGTTTTTTTAGGAAAAGAGTACGAAACGGATGCGGTTTGGCTATATGTGGAAATCGAAAATATCAAATCCCTTAAAGACATAACGATTGAAAATACGATCTTGACAGATTTATACGAGGATCAAAATAATTTTGTACATTTCAATATTAACAAACAGAAAAAAAGCCTGCGGTTTCAGCGCGGCAACATCCTGCAATCTATCAGCTTTTGATTTCCGAGGAGGCTGTATCCTGAGCGATGCTGTTGTTCCGGTTTGGTTCTTTTACAAAGCCATAAGGGCAATGGCGGCAACCACTTTTGCAGCAGTAGCCCCGCTCAAGTAAATAGTGCGCGGTGAATACCAACCAGCCGTTTTCCACGTAATAGTCTATGCCTTCCTGCAAAGTGTCTTCAGCGTTCATTTCCTTTTTTATTGAATTTTTGTCCAAAAAATATACTTGCCATCGCGGTCGGTTGTGACTAATTTTCCATCGTGGAATTGGTAGGCGGTCTTTAATTCTTCCTTTGAACTGGGATCAACCAAAATAAAAACAGCCTTTTCTGAATACCAAAAAACCTGGGTGATATCGCCTTCTCCTTCCGTTGAGAAAGAAGAACCTGCCCCGCCACCAGCGGATTTCCCCTGCCAGACTCCTGCGATGCCCTCTTTAGTAAACTGCATAAAATAATCGGTACTCATACTCATGTAAAATTCACCGGTGCCGCTACTCCTATTCTCGGTCGTTCGCCAAATGCCAACCAATTGGGCATCGCGCGACTTTTTGGGCGCTTTGCTGGGATCCAAATCGCTTGTGCGTCTCGTATCTGTTTGTGCCGGAGCAGTAGCGGTGCGCGTACTTCGCTCCAACAAAAAAGTGATCGGAACCGATAAACCAGAATCTTCATCTTTTACATACATGACAAATGTTAAAAAGTTTTCTTCCAGTGTTGCTTCAAATTGAAACACCTGCTGCGTGCTGGCATCGGTGATTGTACCATTAGCGATTCCATTTAAGATTGCACCTTTGATAGCGCCTTTTTCATCCCCAATGGTAAGCAACCCCGTCAATTGCTGATTACTGCGCTGTATGAATTCTACCGTGCAGGTCACGCCATTTTGGGTAGTCAGGTATGTCCCATCAAATGACTGGGAGAATGCAAGAAACGGTAGCAAAAATACTACAGCAAAAGCAAGTTGATTTTTCATGTGTTGGCTCAGTTTTTTTGTAAAAGCATTTTCAAAACGCTTGCTGTCTTTGCTTTATTTGATGGCAACTCGAAAAATTGAAAATGTCAAAGTATTCGCTGGTTTATCTGCTGCGGGACAATTTTTATCTATAAAATTCGCAACGTAGGATGCTACTTTTCAATTTTGTACCGAATTACATTTTGATTTTTTCATCCGACTAACAACTAAATATTATGAAATCCAAATTGCTTTTATTGGGAATAACCTTTATGGTTTCACTATTTGTGGCTTGCGAAGAGGAAAGCTTCTCTGACATCGAGAAAACGTATGAACTTGCAGGCTTTACGGAGATTGACTTAGGAAATGCTTTTAGAATTGATATTTCACAAGGCAAGGCCTATCAAGTGAAAGCCATCGGTAAGCCTCGTGACATTAATGACTTACAACTCAAGGTGACCAACGGTAGGCTTACGGCTAAATATGATCCCAGCCGTGACAATCGCAAGCGCACCTATCTCTCCATTCAATTGCCCAAACTAACTTATCTGCGTCTCTCTGGGGCAACTGATACGGATCTGAGTTTTTTTAACGAAACGGATAGCCTACGGCTTTCAGTGGATGGTGCTTCCAAACTGGATGCACAGCTCAGCCTCAAATTCCTTGATTTGCATGTATCCGGTGCTTCTGATGTTACACTTGATGGTTTGGTGTATGATTTGCAGTCAAGCGTGAGTGGTGTTTCTACCTTTTTGGGGAATAATCTTCGCACCGAAACCTGCTATACCGAGCTAAGTGGTGTTAGTAAAGCGAATGTAAATGTTTTGAAAAGCCTAAAGGGAAGTGTAAGTGGCAATAGCGAATTGGGGTATATCGGTACCCCAAGCACACAAGTAGATGTAGAAGCGACAGGCGGTGGCAAAGTATTTAAACTGTAGGTAGTACCTTAATATTTTATGTTGAATGCTGGATATATTAATTTGTATCCAGCATTTTTGTGTTTTTGAAATAATTGTAATAACTTGCATTATAAAAACTCCCCTTTAATGAAAAATGTAATATTGCTTTTCAGCCTGATGGGCATGCTATTAGCTTTCTTCTTTTGGAAAAACCCTGCGCGGCAATTGTCGCTCTTGACTCAGATTGGCAAGGATCACGCTATTTTTTATCACCATTCATCAGCAACATTTTTTGTGCTGCAATTCAGTAGTAAACCTACTTTGCCCGAACAAATTGCTTTTGTGGCATTTGATGAAAAAACACTGAAAGTCAAAGACTTGAGTACAGATGACATCATCACTTATGGCTTAAGCGATTCGATTTATGGGATTGCTAAAATAACAGGCAGTAAATATAGAGAAGAATTGCTTCGCGGCGAAGGCACTACCCTCCGCTTTGTAGCTGATGCGATGAGCAAAGTGTCTTGTGGTTGTTGGGAGGAAGGCGATAAAAACCATCTGGATTGTGCTGCAGGGGGAGAAGGCGCGATAAATTGCGCGTATGAAAACGGCGAAAAATTGAAGGTGAAAGTGTTTTGCAGAGAAGGCTATAATGCTTGCTGTGAAGGCGATACAAATTAATTTTTCACTCAGATTCGTTCGCCTGGGGTGGGATTTTAACTGCTTCGAGGAGCAATAATAATTTGTACAGGTCGAATATTTTCAAACTTGGGTATCTGGACTGCAAATTTCTCAGCAAAATAGGACGAAGCGCTTTTAAAAACAGCGTCGTTAGCCCTTCTAATCGCCACTTTTTTAATTTGCGCCAAGTGTGTAATAATTTCGTGTGAAGATCGGGATGTTGATTTGCCAGCCAAGCTAAGTTTTGAATACCTTGTCGCGTTTTATCCAAAAAAACAGTGCTATCCTCTAAGCCAATGTGTTCCAAAGGATTATCTATGTGTAATATTTTAACTTGCCGTTTTTGCAATTCCAGCCCAAAGAGCGTGTCTTCGTGCCCATATTGGAGGAGGCGCTCATCGAATCGAATTTTATTAAATAATGAATTGGTAATCACAAAGTTATTGGTCATAAAAGCATGATAAGGTTGCTTGGTACGCATTGCGGCGCTGCTAACTTCTCGTTGACTACCATAATACCAGTGAAAATAAAACTCGAACGCAGAGGGCGGGGCAGCAGCATAACTCCTGCCGCCATAAAGCACTGTATCTTCTTGCAACTGCTGTAAATACTGCTCGATGTAATGTGGAGAAACTAGCCTGGAGTCACAATCCATAAACAAAAGATAGGGATATTGCGCTTTAGCAGCTAAAACATTGCGAATGCGCGCGCGCCCCAGGTTCTTGGGCAATTCCTGATAACAAACATGCGGGTACTTGGAAGAAATTTGTTTATTTAAGCTTTTGAAAATCACTTGAGAACCATCATCCAGGCAAATGATTTCAAAAGGAACACCCGCTGCTGATAATTGCTTGTGCAACTCATGAACCAGTGCCCGCGTATCAAAGTTGAAAATAGGAATCAGGACGGATAGCCCGTGCTGCTGCTGTTTGCTCATTCATTACTTTTTGAAATAATTTCCGCTTCTTTTTTCAAATCCGCAGCAAACTGCTCAAATGACTGATCAAAAGATGGAATCATACTGGCAAAAAGCGGAAAAAGCGGTCCGCCGATGAAAAAAATCTTTAGCACCCGGATTTATTCCGCTGCTTCGAGTTCGAGTTGGGCTTCTTCCCAGGCGAGCATCGCTTCCTCCAGGGCTTCCTTTTTTTTGCGGAGCATTTCGATCACCTTCGTTGCTTCAGGGTTGTTATAAAAATCTGCGGCAGCCATTTTTTCTTGTAGGAGCGCAATATCTTCTTCCAGTTTCTCAACATTGCGCTCGGCGTTTTGTACAGTACGCTGGAGTTTTTTGCGCTCCTCAAAACTCAGTTCTCGTTTCTGGCTTGACTTGCTGCTTCCGTTTTTGCTACTCAATTCTACTTCTCGCATATCATTCAGTGCGCGTTTTTCAAGGAAAGCATTTACATCGCCGATGTAATCAAATAGCTGTCGGTCGCGAAATTCTATAGTTCGATTGGTTAAACCTGCCAGAAACTCTCGGTCGTGCGATACCACGATCATCGTACCGTCATAGTCCATCAGCGCCTGTTTGAGAATATCTTTTGAAATAATATCCAAGTGGTTCGTCGGTTCGTCCAATACCAGCAAGTTGAAAGGTTTGAGCAACAAACAAGCCAAAGCCAAGCGCGCACGCTCGCCTCCAGAGAGCACCGAGACTTTCTTATCCACGTCTTCGCCACTGAACAAAAAAGCCCCCAGGATATTTCTGAGTTTAGTGCGCATTTCAGGGGGAGAAGCTGCTTCCATGGTTTGGAGTAGGGTCATGCTGGGGTCCAATACATCTGCTTGGTTTTGAGCATAATAGCCTATACTTACGTTATAACCCAAAGAAAGCGTACCCTCAGAAATGGGAATCTGGTTGACAATCATTTTTGCGAGGGTTGTTTTGCCCTGTCCGTTTTGCCCCACAAAAGCCACACGGTCACCCCTGTCTAATTTAATTTCTATCCCATCCAGCACCAATTTTTCGCCATATCGCTTGACTACTTGCTTGCCTTCCACTACCACCTGCCCGGAGCGTGGCGCAGGAGGGAATTGCAGATTCATGCCCGCCACATCTTCCTCATCAATCTCAATACGTTCGATTTTATCCAATTGTTTTTGCATGGATTGCGCCATACTTGTTTTGCTGGCTTTCGCCATAAAACGATTGATGGTGCGTTCTTTTTGAGCAATGACTTTTTGTTGGTTATTGTAAGAAGCCAGTTGTTTTTCCCTGCGATCGCGGCGCATTTCCACAAACTGCGAATAAGGCGCTTTGTAATCAAATACCCTTCCAAGCTCAATTTCGACGGTGCGTTTGGTCACATTGTCGAGGAATTGCTTATCGTGCGAAATGACGATCACCGCCCCCGGATAGTCCTCCAGAAAAGATTCCAACCAAATGATAGACTCAATGTCCAGGTGGTTGGTCGGTTCGTCCAAGAGCAGGTAATCAGGCTGTTGCAGCAGCATTTTAGCCAATTCGATACGCATCTGCCAGCCCCCACTGAATTCAGTTGTTTGGCGATTGAAGTCACTTTGTTTAAAACCAAGCCCCTTGAGCACCCTTTCCGCTTTAGCCTGTGTTTCTTCTCCTCCCATCAAGTCGTGGCGGTCTGTTAGATGTGAGAATTCTTCCAGCAATTTAGCATAACTATCACTTTCATAATCTGTACGCTGCTCCATCTCCCGATGAATTTCTTCCAGGCGTTGCTCCATTTTCTTGATCTCATCGAAGGCTGTAAGTGTTTCTTCCATGACGGTCTTGCCTCTTGGAAGGCTCATCTCTTGATGCAAAAAACCAAGCGTGCTGCCCGACGGGCGGGTGACATTGCCCTCCTGGGGGTTGATGTGCCCCGCGATGATTTTGAGCATGGTGGATTTGCCTGCCCCATTGCGCCCGACCAAGCCTACCTTGTCACGGTCGCCGATTACCAGGTTAACTCGGTTTAACAAAATTCTACCGCCGTACTGGACGTATATATTCGTTGCGGAAACCATTTACAATGCAATTTTTCATTCAGCATGCAAAAATAGAGAAATTAGCAATGCTGTGCAGCGCGTAAGCCAATTTTAAAAAAATTAAATCTGGCGCTCAATTCAAAAAAACCGCTTGTTCTTTTACATCCAAAATTTGTACATCAATATTCTCTTTCAAGGTCGTAGCCAACGAAAGCCCCACATAATCAACTTGAATCGGGAAGGATTTATGCTTGCGATCAACGAGTACCGCCACTTCTACTTTTTTAGGGATAATTTGTAATATTGGCTTGAAGGCATAAAAAATAGTGCGCCCGGTATTGGCTACATCATCTACGATAATGACGGTCTTCCCTTTGAGTTCTTCTACGGATAATTCCAATTCAATAGGCGTGGCGAGCGGCGCGGCAGGATTGAGCCTCAATCGAGTAAGTATAATCGGAATTTTGCTTATCATATTTAACTGTGCCTGAAGCATTTGTGCAAAGCTATACCCTCGATTATTGATGCCAACCAAAATGATTTCGCTTTCTTCATAATTGTTTTCGAGGATTTCAATCGCCAGGCGTTTTATTTTTTGCTGGATTTGCCGTTGGTTCAAAATTTTCATACGCACAATTTTATTGCTCAAGTTTATTTAAATTCCTTCTGAATTGTAAATTTGAAAGCCTTAATTTACACAAAAATATTTTTGCTGTTTATTTTAGCGAAAATTCGCAAAGAAAAAAATGGAATGATGGAGTAAGGGAATACTGACGCGGCCCTCCAACACTCCAATTCTCCAAATAAAAAGTTATGATTCAACAAATTATCTTTATCATCGTCAGTCTAACAGCGCTTGGCTTCGCCGGATGGCAATTCTTGAAGATTCGCCGTAATATTTTATTGGGTAAAGCCGAAACCTTAGAACTTGATCCTGCTCAAAGCTGGCGCAATATGTTATTAGTAGCCTTTGGTCAGCAGAAAATGTTCAAGAATTGGATTCCAGCGGTGTTCCACTTCTTTATTTACGCGGCTTTTGTAATTACGCAAGTCGAATTGATCGAAATTTTCATAGATGGATTTTTGGGTGTCCATCGTTTTTTTGCAAATAAACTCAGTGGATTTTACACTTTTATAATAAGTTTTATTGAGGTTTTATCAATTCTGGCATTTATTGCAACCGTTATTTTCCTGATTCGCAGAAATATTATAAAAGTAAAACGTTTTGAAAAGCCCGAAATGCGCGGCTGGCCGCAACGCGACGCGAATATCATTCTTTTTTTGGAAATTATATTGTTGATTGGTATTTTTAGTATGAACGGTGCTGATATGCTATTGCAAAACATTGATCCTCAGCACTATCCTGAAACGGGAAACCTGGCCGTTAGTACCTGGCTTGGTCCGATACTTTTTGGCGGTTTGAATGAGAATTCATTACACATAGTAGAGCGCTTTGGTTGGTGGCTGCACATTCTCACCGTATTCGCATTTTTGAATTATTTACCTATTTCTAAACATTTACATATTTTATTAGCGTTTCCGAATACTTATTTTGCTCGTCAGAAGTCCAGAGGTGAAATGGACAATATGCCGGAGATTATGAACGAAGTGAAAGCGATGATGGGCTTGGCGGAAGCAACAGACACAACGGAATTGCCCGAGTTTGGTGCAAATGATGTATTTAGCCTGAGTTGGAAAAACATCTTGGATGCTTATAGCTGTACCGAGTGTGGGCGTTGTACAGCGGCTTGTCCTGCGAATTTGACAGGTAAAAAGTTGTCGCCGCGTAAAATTATGATGGACATCAGAGATCGGGCGGACGAAATTGGCAAGAATCTCGATAGCGGCAAAGATGAATTTAAAGCGGATGCTTCCAAATCTTTATCAAAATATAATTATCAAGATGGAAAATCTTTATTTGATTATATCAGCCGCGAAGAATTACACGCCTGTACGACTTGCAACGCTTGCGTAGAAGCCTGTCCGGTATTAATCAATCCGCTTGATCCTATTTTAAAAATGCGCCGCTACGAAATCCTGACCGAATCCGCTGGCCCTGCCGAATGGATGCCTTTGTTCAATAGCATTGAAAACGCTGGCTCTGCCTGGGCAATGAGTGTGGACAGAGATGCGTGGGCGCGTACCGGCGACCTTTAGTCGCCGACATATAAAATTCACAAAACAAAAAAGCGGCGGCTAAAGCCCGCCGATACAACTATGATTGACTTTCCAATAAAAACAATGGCGGATTATGCCGCTGCCGACGAAGCACCTGAAATTTTATTTTGGGTGGGCTGCGCCGGAAGTTACGATTCCAGAGCACAAAAAGTAACATTAGCTTTCGCTAAAATATTACATCATGTGGGTATCAAGTTTGCCATTCTTGGTAATGAAGAGCGTTGTACCGGTGATCCCGCGCGGCGTGCAGGCAATGAATTTTTATTTCAAATGACGGCATTAATGAATATTGAAACATTGAAAATGTATAATGTCCGGAAAATTGTTACTGCGTGTCCGCATTGTTTTAATACTTTGAAAAATGAATATCCGGCTCTTGGCGGTAATTATAATGTAATGCATCATACGCAATTATTACAAGAATTAATAAATAAAGGTCGTATCAAACTCAAGGAAGGCGGCACTTTTAAAGGTAAGCGTATTACCTATCATGACTCCTGTTACATGGGTCGTATAAATGGCGTGTATGAAGCACCCCGTGCTGTATTGGCAGAATTGGATAGCGATTTGGTGGAGATGAAACGTTCAAAACAAAACGGTTTGTGTTGTGGTGCTGGTGGCTCGCAAATGTGGAAAGAAGATGAACCCGGCGATAAGCGTATCAACATTGAGCGTTCGGAAGAAGCACTGGCTACTGGCGCAGACATCATTGCTGTGAATTGCCCTTTTTGCTTGACGATGATGAGCGATGGCGTGAAGGCAAAGGATAAGCAGGAGGAGGTGATGGTGTACGATCTTTCGGAGCTGATTGTGAAGAATTTG
>CAZGJN010000005.1:0-105270 GCA_964526645.1 uncultured Saprospiraceae bacterium | reverse complement strand
GAGTAATGGATTTTGGAGTAATGGATTTTGGAGTAATGGATTTTGGAGTAATGGATTTTGGAGTAATGGAGTGTTGATATGGAGCAGCGTAAAAATAAAAATCGGGGTTATCAGCAATTGCGGGTATGGCAGGATGCGAAAGATTTGTATAAACTAACTTGGGAAATTGTAAAGTCATTTCCTTATGAATTGAAAAGATTAGTTACGAATCAGATTGCTTCGGTAGATTCGGTGCATCGTAATATTGCTGAAGGTTATTGCAGGAAAAGTATAAAAGAATACTTACAATTTTTAAATATTGCACTGGCTTCTCTTGGTGAATCTGTTTCCGCAATGAATGTTTATGAAAACGCTGGACATATCTCAAGCGAAGATTTTGAAAAATGGGATGCCCTTGCATATAAACTTGAAAATGGATTGATGCGTTTAGTTATAAGTTTGGAAAACAAAAAAGAACAAGGTGATTGGAATACATCTTTTCAAGAGCCAGATATTAAATATAATTTGGAAGATGAATAAGCCCAATTTTACATCATATTCTAACACTCCAGTATTCCAAAACTCCATCACTCCAAACTCCATTAATCGGATATATAGAACCTAAACAAAAAGAACATGACAAACTCAATAGCATTCCCCCCCTTCACCCGCCTCTGGATTTACCAAAGCAATCAGCCCTTTGAGGAGAAAGATATACCCGAACTCAAACAACAATTGCAGCGTTTTGCACAGGAATGGATTAGCCACAACCGCCAACTGCGCGCACACGGCGATGTATTGCACAATCGTTTTGTGGTATTGATGGTGGATGAAAGCCAAGCCGGAGCGAGCGGATGTTCCATTGATAAATCGGTGTATTTTTTGAAAAATCTGCAAGCAGAATACGGGGTGGATTTATTTGATCGGATGCGCTTCAGTTATCTCGATGGTGAAGAGGTGAAAACCGTTTCCCGCGAAGAATTTGCAATATTATACGCAGAAGGAAAAATTAATAATGAAACCTTAGTTTTTGATACTTTAGTAAATAACAAAGGAGATTTTGATAAAGCATTTATAAAGCCATTGAAAGATAGTTGGCATAAAAGGATGGTTTGACGTTTAGTGTTTGATATTGGTAGAAAAAAGTAGTTTTTGTAGCAAAAAAGCCTTAACTCGTACCTCATAAATTCTATTTAAAAATTATGTTGGGTAAAGTCAAACAATTTTTTGGGATCGAGGGAGTGAAAATAGAATTAATCCTTCCTGAAGAAGGCGTACGTGCGCGTGACGGTGCGGTTTCTGGCGTTTTGCGTTTTCAATCTATGAATACCCAAATGGTGACGAATGTAAGAATTGTTTTGTTTGAAAAATACAGCCGCGGCCGTGGCAAGGAAAAATTGATTGACGAATATAAACTCGGCGAAGTAGAATTATCTAATGCTTTTCAAGTGCCCGCAGGCGAAGTTGTAGAAGTGGATTTTGAATTACCTTTTAAGATTGTGAAATCCGACATGGATGAATTCGGCGCTAAAAACTTTATTTTCAAAGGTATTGCCGCAGTTGCGAAAAACCTAAATGCTGTGAAATCTCTGTATCGCTTAGAAGCCACCGCCAAAGTAAAAGGCACTGCCCTCAACCCTTTTGATTCAAAATTTATCATCATCAAGTAAGGTTATTTGGGTATTATCTCTTGCTTATCTTGCACTTCTCAAAAAACTTCGATAGTTTTGTAGGGCTATTCTACTTATCCTTAGTCGAGCTTCTTCCTAAGGCTATTTCGTCTTTCACAAAATCAAAGCACTCCTGCAATTTACTACACGAAAATTATCGTTATTACAAAAAACTGAAAATGAAATATTTCACAACAGTTGCTTTTACCTTATTCATCATAAGCGGATCCCTTTTTGCACAAGGCTGGAAAGCTTTTGTGGAGTCGGGCGGTAGCAATACCGCAGTGCCATTCTGTGATGCGGTGCAAAATGGTATTGTGCAGCTTACGCCAGCCAACCTAACGGAATACTGGACTCGATTTTTGCTGGAGGATACTTTTTATGTTCGCAATGATTTTGCAATAGAAGTGCGCTGGAAAAATGCCAAAAGCGATGGCGGCATTGAATCTTTCGATACAGGGCTATACCTCGAAGGTTGCGGCATTGATGCCGGTGCCACCCTGATGGGCGAGCTGAGCGCTATCCAGTTTAACTCGATTTACGCCGGTGCGGCACTGGCTTTTGAGCGTCCGGAGTTGGTGTTAGACTTTTCTGATTGGAGCGTCGTGAGCTTTGTTTTTAAAAATAATGTCTTGTATGCTGCCCAAAATGGTAATGTTTTTTATACCCTGCCTTACGCCGGTGAAATCACTTTTATAGAATCTTTATTGCTGCGTTTTAAAGGAGCAGGACAGTTGGATTATATCAAGTTGTACGATGGTAGTGCCCAGTTGATCTGGCAGGAAGACTTTACCGATTGCAATCTATTGGCAACAGCACCTGGCTGGGAACAAAACTTCGTACTTCAAGTCAGCAATGATACCCTTGTTTGCAGCGGCGAATCTGTCAATTTGCAAGCAAATCAACTGGAAGGTGCGGTTTACAACTGGACAGGCCCGAATGGCTTTACCGCTGATCAACGGATCGCCAGCTTGTCTGGTATTAATCCTTCGGATACAGGCTATTACTATCTGACAGCCGATATAAAAGGTTGCCTGACCCTGCAAGACAGTGTACACATTGGCTTGATACCTGTGGATGCGCCGATACCCGGTTTTTTGGGAAATGACACCACCCTTTGCTTAGGTACAACATTCCGGGTAGGAAGGGCTTATCCATGTGCTACCTATCGCTGGCAGGATGGCTCTACATCTGCCAATTTTACTATTGCGAATGGGGGCTCATATTGGGTAGAAATTGATATAGATGGCAGTAAATACAGGGATAGCATCAGGATAGATTATTACGCCTTGCCAAACATCAACTTGGGCAATGACACCACGCTTTGCCCCGGCGATACCCTTTTGCTGGATGCTTTTTTGCCTACCGCTGCCTCATATCAGTGGCAAGATAACAGCAATGGTTCAACTTTTGTGGTGCAAACTTCAGGTACTTATGAAGTGGTACTCACAGATGTTTGTGGCAATCAGGCTTCAGATGAGATCGATGTGACTTATTTCAACGTACTTCAAACAATCAACTTGGGAAATGACACCACGCTTTGTCCTGGTGAACTGCTGCTGTTGGATGCTACTGATCCTGCTGCCATTAGCTATCGCTGGCAGGATGGCTCTATGCAGCCAACTTTTCAAGCGGACGAGCCGGGCGTTTATGCCGTTACATTACAGGATAATTGCAATCATATTTTGACCGATACCATTCAATTGCAATACTTTGAAGTCATTCAGTCGGTAAGCTTAGGCAAGGACACCACACTTTGTCCGGGCGAGGTTTTGCTGTTGGATGTGACCAATAGCGCTATTGCTCGTTACACTTGGCAGGATGGTAGCATGAATTCTACTTTCGCGGTGCAATCTCCCGGCACTTACACGATCAATGTAGAGGATAATTGTGGTAATACTGCTACTGATACCATACAAGTACAATACTTTGAGGTGCTTCAACCGATCAACTTGGGCAATGACACTACGCTTTGTCCGGGCAGTAGCCTGCTACTGGATGCTAGGGATGTAGCCGCCATCACTTACATTTGGCAGGATGGAACAACCAATTCGCAGTTAGAAGCGAATCAGGCGGGGATTTATACCGTCACGTTGGAAGACAACTGTGGCAATAAACGCAGCGACGATATTGAGGTAGCCTATTTTGAAACAATTGAAAGCATCGAGTTGGGCAATGATACTATTCTTTGCAAAGGAGAGACCCTCCTGCTGGATGCGAATGACCCAATTATCATTTCTTATCGCTGGCAGGATAATAGCACTGCCCCAACTTTTCGGGTGGACAGAGAGGGCCTTTACACCCTTACCGTGCAAGACCGCTGTGGGAATCTGGCTTCTGATGCCTTAGTGGTACAATACGAGGAGATTCCTTTTGCCAATATCGGTACTGATACGACTGCTTGCCAAGGCAATGTATTTCGGATAGATGCAACGGCTTTTAATGCAAGCTACTATATCTGGCAAGACGGCTGGGGCGAAGCGATTTATCCGGCGCAGGAAACAGGCAGCTACGCGGTGGAAGTAGGCAACCAATGTGGTGCCAATACCTATACTGTTTTTGTAGAATTTCTTGATTGTGGTCCCTGCAAAATCGGGATACCTTCGGCGTTTTCGCCCAATGATGATGGGGTGAATGATCTGCTTTCGGTTTTTTCTAATTGTAATTTTGTAAAATTCGAATGGCGGATTTTCAGCCGCTGGGGCACGCTTCTGTTTAATACCCAAAATCCCCAGGATACTTGGGATGGCAAGTTCCAGGGCGCTGTCCTTCAGCCTGGCGTGTACATCTGGGCGCTCACTTACGAAAGCGACGATGGTAGCGCCACGACCCTCTACGGCGATGTCGCCATCATTCGATGAAGGTCGTCGGTACAAAAAATGTCAAATACTACTGTCTAGCGCATTTCTAAAATGTGCCAGACTCATTAGGCTTAGAAATTTTTATCAAAATTCATAACGCATTCAGTATCTCTTGGAGAGATAATCTTCTTTCTTTTCCAATCTTTCTATCTTTGGAGACAAATACTCAAATCGAAGCACAAATGATGGCACATCCTATTCCGCCCTTGCTGTGGCAGCCTTCTCTTGCCTTTAGGGAGCGCACGAACCTTGCTCATTACCTCCTTTGGTTGCAAAAGGAAAAAAAATTGCCCTTCGAGGATTATAGGGCACTTTGGAGCTGGTCGGTAGAAGAGCCGGCTGACTTTTGGGAATCCATCTGGCAATATTTTCAGGTTAGGAGCTACGCGCCTTACACCCAGGCACTCTCGAATGACCCCATGCCCAACACTCGCTGGTTTGCAGGCAGTAAACTAAATTATGCAGAACATATTTTTAAAAGCTATAATGAAACCTATCCGGCATTGATTTTTCAATCGGAGCGGCATCCTTTGACTGAAGTTTCGTGGGCGACGTTGCGGTCGCAGGTAGCTGCCCTGAGTGCCTATCTGCGGGGCTTGGGGGTGTGCGCGGGCGATCGGGTGGTGGCTTATTTGCCCAATATTCCGGAGGCAACTGTAGCGTTTTTGGCAGCTTGTGCCTTGGGCGCGGTTTGGTCGAGTTGTTCGCCCGATTTTGGTGTGAGTAGTGTGTTGGATCGTTTTCAACAGATCGAACCGAAGATTTTTATTACAGTAGATGGCTATCAATATAATGGAAAGGCGTTTGACAAGATGGATGCGGTAAAACAATTTTGCGATCAACTGCCAAGCCTGGAAAAAGTAGTCGTAGTATCATATCTTCATCCTACTGTGGATATTGCGGACATTCCCAATAGTATAAGTTGGTCGGAAGTAATTGAAAATCAGGAAGAAGAATTGGTTTTTGAAGTACTGCCTTTTGATCATCCTATTTGGATATTATATTCATCTGGTACCACTGGTTTGCCAAAAGCCATCACACACACGCATGGCGGGGTCTTATTAGAACATTACAAGTATTTAGCTTTTCATAATGACGTACACCCTGGTGAGCGATTTTTTTGGTTTTCTACTACCGGCTGGATGATGTGGAATTTTGTGCAAGCTTCGCTACTACTGGGCGCTACGGCGGTTTTGTACGATGGCAGTCCGGGCTACCCAAATCTGGAAGTGTTGTGGAAATTCACAGAAGAAGCACAAATTCACCATTTTGGCACGAGTGCACCGTTTTTAGTGGCTTGTATGAAAGCGGGATTAAATCCAAGTAAACGCTTTAAAATCAATCATTTACGCTCAGTTAGTTCAACTGGTTCACCACTTCCACCAGAAGCATTCGACTGGGTATATCAAAATGTAAAATCAGACATTTGGTTATGTTCTATGAGCGGCGGTACGGATGTCTGTACGGCTTTTGTAGGTGGAAATCCACTGGAACCGGTGTATGAAGGCGAAATCCAGTGCCGGGCGCTGGGCTGTGCCTTGTATGCTTATGATGAATCGGGCAATGTAATAACAGATGAAGTAGGCGAGATGGTTATTACGAAACCAATGCCTTCTATGCCAATTTATTTTTGGAATGATGTAAATAATCAAAAGTATTTGGATAGTTATTTTGATCTATTTCCAGGTGTATGGCGGCATGGCGATTGGGTTCGGATTACATCGCGCGGAACGCTCGTTATCTACGGGCGCTCGGATGCAACCCTGAACCGACAAGGCATACGAATTGGCACGAGCGAAATTTACAATGCGCTAAATAAAGTAGAAGCTATAAAAGATAGTTTGATTGTCAACCTGGAATTGGAAGGCGGAAAACATTACATGCCTTTGTTTGTAGTGCTAAATGAAGGCGTAGTTTTGAATCATGATTTGAAGGATAGGATTAATCAAACATTGAAAACAGCTTATTCGCCGCGGCATGTACCGGATGAAATTTTTGAAGTGCCGGATATTCCCTACACGATCAGTGGCAAAAAGATGGAAGCACCTGTAAAAAAAATATTATTGGGGTTTCCTATCGGCAGAGCAGCGAATCAAGACTCCATGCGGAATCCGGATGCCTTGCAATTTTTCGTTGCATTTCGTCAAAACAACATAAAAAATTGGTAATCATACCAATGTGCCTGGGAGATAACCAAGTTTTAGGAAGATGTGTGTTTAGGCTGCTTTTAAATGATTTTCATCATCAGTAATACCGTTTAATTCGTGTATTTTTGACACAAAGTATAAATAATCATGCATACAGACAGTTCTACAGAAGAAGCACTATTGTTTTTGTTTTTAGCAGCAGCGATTGGCTCTTTTCTCGGTAATTTGAAATGGCGTGGAAATGGACTGGGGGTAGCGGCAGTGTTGTTTGTGGGGCTGGCAATTGGCGCTATCCGGACAGACATAAAAATACCAGATGTCATTAAATTACTGGGTTTAGCTATTTTCGTGTACAGCATTGGTTTAAGCTCAGGGACTTCCTTTTTTAATTCCCTTCGCAATCGCGGGATCACTAATTTATTTTTCGCCGTGTTGGTATTGACTACTTTATCCGTTTTTATAGGTATCCTGTCCTTTTTTTTGGGCTTTGATTCGTCAGGAGCAGCGGGTTTATTAGCAGGCATTACAACGAACACACCTGCATTGGCTGGTTTATTGGATGCCATTCAAAAAAACGGAGGTGAGGCTACCGAAGTCATGTCCAACAATGCAGTTGTAGGCTATTCAATTTCATACCCCATGGGCGTACTGGGGCTAATGATTGCTGTGGCTTTGATGCAGCGGCTACTGCGGGTCAATTATATCAAGGAATCTTATGATTTGAGCAATGAATTTCCAGCGGGACTGCCTATTATCAACCGAACGATTGTGATTTTAAACGAAGATTTTCTTGATGTACCGATCAGAGATATTAAATTACAAAACAAACTCAATGTCATTTTTGGGCGCTTGCGGCACGATGGTAAGGATGCTCTTTGCCACTGGGATACGACTTTTGAAAAAGACGATTTGGTGACTATCATTGGGGAGCAGGACGAGGTAGAGCGGGCGGCACAACTGCTGGGCGCGCTGGTAGAAATAGATATTTCGGGAGATCGAAACGTTTTTGATATCCGGCGGGTTTTTGTTTCCAATCCTCAAATCGCTGGACAGACAGTAGCCTCTCTGAATCTTCTGGAAAAATTCGATATCGTACTGACCCGCATTCGCAGGGGAGATGTGGATTCTATCGTGACGGGCGAGACGATCTTGGAACTTGGAGACCGCATCCGGGTGTTGGCTCGAAAAAAAGATATGGCTGCGCTGACAAAATTTTTTGGAGATTCCTACGAGCATTTAAGCCACATTGATCTACTTTCTTTCGGATTGGGCATGGGTTTGGGCATTCTCATTGGTTCTGTTGAAATGGCGCTTCCAGGAGGAATTGTATTCAGCTTGGGCTTTGCAGGAGGACCTCTGGTAGCGGGACTTTTTTTGTCGTATATTCGGCGTTCAGGCCCTATTTTGTGGACGCTCCCTTATTCTGCCAATTTAACTTTACGACAAATCGGCTTGATGCTGATGTTAGCGGCTATTGGTATTAACTCTGGCTCTACTTTTCTTTCTACGATGTTAAGCCCGGTAGGCCCTCTGATGCTGGCTTCTGGGCTTGCTGTGAGCTTGCTGGGTGGAGTGTTGATTTTATTCACAGGATATAAAATGATGCGCATTCCATTTACACTGCTAATCGGCATGATAAGCCATCATCCTGCCAACCTCGATTATGCCAATAACCAGGCACATAATAAAATTCCAACCTATGGCTACGCTTTGGTTTATCCTTTATTATTAATCGGTAAAATTGTTTTTGTACAAGTGCTTTGGCAGATTTTGAAAACATTTAATTAAAGCATTGACTATTTACCAATCGGTAAAAGCTTTATTAAAAATATCTTCCATAAGCTGGGCTGTAATCGCAGCGATCGCTTCATCCTGGATACTCGACAAGTCCTGTGTACTGGAAAAATCAAAAAAGAATGAAAAGTTATTTTTCCAACCTTTATTTTTTTCAATATTATTGATGTATTCAATAGCGAGGATGATCGTAAGGCGGTTGATAGCTGTAAATTCTCCTGGTCGAGGCGCTTCTGCGCTAACACGGTAATCCACGATAGCCCCTTTGAATTCTATATCTGGGCTTACATCATTAAAAATTAACCTGGATTCTGTACGAATTTTTTCTTTCAGTGCTTCGGTAAGCGTTTGAGGGAGGGTAGGGGGGGCATTGTCGGCATTATTTCGCAATTGCTCCACGTAGTACGTTCTGATATTATCGGCAACACTCACGCCGCTGAGGGTATAGCAGCCCTGTAATGTAAAAACGATGAAGAATAGAGAAATAAAAGTTATTATCGTTTTTATTTCGTTATAAATCATATTCTTTTATTTTCCTATAAAGTGTTCTTTCAGAAATACCCAGATCATCCGCTGCTTCTTTTCGCTTATTATGATGTTTTTTTAATGCTTTTCTAATTAATGCTTTTTCATTTTCAGATAGAGAAAGATTTTCATCTACGACTTCCATATTATCAAAAAGAGGATCGGGGTTATTTTCGATAATAATGGGCTTGATAGTGCTGCTTTCATTGGGATTTACAGTAGCTGCTGAAAACATCTCCCTTCCCTTGCGTGGATAATCTGCCGTCGTTACGGTTGGGTTATGGGTGGTAGCAATCGGTTGGAGCGCCAGAAGGCTTTGAGTATCAGTGACACGCAGATTATTGCTAAAAATTACTTCCGATATCAAAGACTTGAGCGAATTGAGGTCGGTTTTCATCTCAAAAAGGAGTTTATACAGAATTTCTCGTTCCTGAAACGTAGTAGTAGCATGCTCTGATCCATTTTTTTCGGGGATCATGGGCAGATGGCGCTGAAGGATGTTGGGCACAGTTTGCAACAGTTGTTCAGCAGTGATAATCCTATCTTCAGTAAGCACTGATAGTTGCTCTGCCACATTTTTTAATTCGCGGATATTGCCGGGCCAGCTGTAGTTTTCCAATAGCGTCTTTGCTTTTTCATCCATTTGAATGGGCGTAGTCCGATATTTTTCTGCAAAGTCAGCAGCAAACTTACGGAATAAGAGGAAGATATCTCCCTGGCGTTCCCTTAGCGGAGGCACATAAATCGGAACCGTATTGAGGCGATAGTATAAGTCTTCTCTAAATTTATGCTGCCGCACACGTTCAAGTAGATCAATATTAGTAGCGGCGATCACGCGGATGTCAGTTTTTAAAACTTTGGAAGATCCAACCCTGATAAACTCTCCGGTTTCGAGTACCCTGAGCAAAAACGCTTGGGTGTCAAGCGGCATTTCGCCAATTTCATCTAAAAAGATAGTGCCACCGTCGTAGGTTTCAAAATACCCTTTCCGCTCGCCGGTAGCCCCCGTGAAAGCACCTTTTTCATGCCCAAATAACTCTGAGTTGATCGTTCCTTCAGGAATGGCACCACAGTTGATAGCAATAAAATTATTATGTTTTCGGGCGCTTAGTGAATGAATGATTTTGGAAAAAGCTTCTTTCCCTACACCGCTCTCTCCCGTTATCAGTACGGATAAATCCGTATTGGCCACGCGCACTGCCGTACTAAGCGCATGGTCGAGTAGATCAGATTGTCCGATGATGCCGAAGCGTTGTTTGATGGCTTGCAAGTTGTCCATTTTATAAAATTCCAGAAGTCAGCTGCCAGACTTCCTCTGCTTGGTTCATAAATTTTAAAAATAATTTGTATCTAACTGAAAATTTAATCACTACTTCCCAGGGCTTCCCTAAACAATTTTTCCGCGTAGGGTAGCGCTTGTCGCGTCTGTCACGATTACAGTTACGTAGTCTCCTGGTCGAAAATCCCCTTTTTTCGGGAAAATAATCATTTTATTCTGTGAGTTGCGCCCTTTGAATTCCTGGTCAGATCGTTTGGAATCTCCTTCTATCAAAACCTTGAAGGTCTTGCCGATATCGGCGATATTATGCTTGTAGGATAGTTGATTTTGCAAACGAATGACTTCGTTTAAGCGGCGTTTTTTTACTTCCTCTGGCACATCATCTTTCAATTTTTTTGCCGCTGGCGTGCCCGGGCGCTCGGAATAAGCGAACATGTAAGCCATGCTGTAATTCGCAAATTCCATCATACTCAGTGTATCTTGATGTTCTTCCTCTTTTTCATTGCAAAAACCCGTAATAATGTCGGAAGAAATAGCACAATCGGGTATAATTCGATAAATGGCTTGCACGCGCTCCATGTACCAGTTGCGGTCATAAGTTCGGTTCATCAGCTTGAGTATGCGGCTATTACCACTTTGGACGGGCAAATGGATGTAATTGCAAATATTTTCATATTTGGCTATGATGTGTAATACCTCATCGGTGATATCCTTAGGATGGGAAGTCGAAAAGCGGATACGCAGATCAGGATGCACCTGTGCCGTCATTTCTAAGAGTTGTGCAAAATTTACAACTTGTTCGTTCTCGGGATTTTGCCATTTGTAAGAATCTACATTTTGTCCCAAAAGCGTCACTTCCCGATAGCCGCGCTCAAATAATTCGGCAGCTTCGGCGACGATACTGAACGCATCGCGGCTGCGCTCACGCCCACGCGTGAAAGGCACCACACAGAACGAACACATATTGTCGCAGCCCCGCATGATGGAGATAAAAGCCGTCACGCCATTGCTGTCTAATCGCAGCGGACTGATGTCGGCATAGGTTTCTTCGCGAGAGAGGAAAACATTTACACCTTTTTCGCCTTCTTCTGCGCCGGCTACGAGGTTGGGCAGGTCGCGGTAGGCATCAGGTCCAACGACCAAATCCACCAATTTTTCTTCTTCCAGAAATTTTTTCTTCAAACGCTCCGCCATGCAGCCCAGCACCCCGACCATCGTTCCGGGGCGTTGCCGCTTCATCGTATCAAAAACACGCAAGCGCTTGCGCACGGTTTCTTCCGCTTTTTCACGAATGGAGCAAGTGTTCACTAAGATCAAATCGGCTTCTTCCATGCTGCGAGTTGGGCGATAGCCAATGTCTCCCAAAATGGATGCTACGATTTCGCTATCACTAAAATTCATTTGACAGCCATAGCTTTCGATATAAAAATGCTTGCCATTCGGCATGCTGTGCGCCGGTCGCTCCTGAAAAAAAACTTCGCCCTGCTTGCTTTCGTCTATCTCTTTTTTGATACCAAGCAGTGTCGGATTATCGTCGTATAGCATCTTTTCTTTTCATTTCAAAAACAATAAATGATGCACTTTTCAAATTAGTTCGCAAAGATAGCGATTTTTTGCTACAAGGAATGACATTTTGGCAGGTTGTTGAAAAATTATTATCGCTTTCACTTTTCTTGTATCCAATTTTGGCTCATTTCTATTAGCACTTGATTGAGGTTTTCAATAGCAAGTGGGATATTCCAGTTTTCGCGATTGCGGGGTTCTACATAATTGGAGATAGCCCGAATGGCGAGGAAGGCTTGTTTTTCCATCAGGCAGGTATAAAAAAATGCAGCACCCTCCATCGTTTCGATTGCAGCAGAATAGCGTTTTTGTACGGCAGCAATACTGGGTGCAAATCCATGTACTTTATTGACACTCAAGCCTTCCGCTGGCTTCAAAAAATTGCCGGGCGCAGGGTTCTCCAGCTTCCCTCCCGAAAAGGGAAATTGATCAGCGTCCATCAAGCCCAACTCAAAAATATCGCTAAAAGCGCCATTCGCCTCCTCCACGCCGAGGTCTGCAAAACGATCCGAAACGACTTCAATTACTTCACCAATCTCAAAATCTCGATTGAAAGCCCCTGCAATTCCGGCGTTGATGAGTAAGTCATATTTTCTGTATGCCAGTACTTTTGCCAGGGCAAATGCCGTGTGGGTCAACCCTACGCCCGTAAGCAGCGTGTCCATCTGGAGTGCTTTTTTCTGAAAATGATAGGCCTCTTTTTCCTCGAATTCAGCTTTTAAATAAGCAATTAAAGGGGCGATTTCAAAAGCGGTAGCCGCTACAACCAAAATTTTCATAACTTTTTGCGTTGGTATGAAATGCTCACAGCTGGCGTAAAACCAAGATACTGGTGGTGTACAGCAGCAACATCTAAAGACAAACCATTGGAAAAAACGTAGCCAATTCCGAATGAATAATTGATAGGACGAGTAGCAAGGCCCACCCGAAGGTGCAGTTGTTCTATGAGTTGGTATTCTACACCAAATTTGGTCCGCACCGGAAAGTCAATATCTTTCTCAACTTCAGCTGTACAAACAACCCGATTAGAGGGCAAATACGCCAGCCCTATTTTAAAAACTGTAGGTAAAATTTCTTCTTCCGACAATCGCACGCGGGCGGGGCTGTACGCGTGCACCCCCAGACGAAGCTCCGGCAACAACTGAGAAATCATGCCCAACTCAAAAGTGAGGTTCGTTTTACTCCCGTATTCCGGTATGCTGGTGTTGAGCATCAATAATTGCGCACCGATAGACAGGTTGTCGAAGAGTTTTCTGGCGTAAGCTAAACCAATTTTTTGCTGATTAAAAGCTTCGAAGCCAAAGTAATTGACCGTCAAACCCCAAGTGCCCGAAGAAGTAGGCAAGGCCACTGCCGCGGAGATAGATTGGAGCTCACTAAGCAAAAAGCGTTGTTCTGCTGCTGCGGTGAAGGATATACTTTGTAAAAAAGCCAAGCCGGCTTGATTGCTAAAAGCGCTATTGATGTCGCTAAAAGTGACAGCAGCATTGCCCAAAGCGGCACCCCTTGCGCCCGCCAGGGAAGGACTACCCGTTTGAGCTGTTAGATTTACAACAAGGGAGAGAAAGAGTAAAATTAAAAACGGTTTCATTGTTTTGTGTTATATGGTCACTGCATTATCGGTTGTGATTTGAGCATAAAAACGCCCAGCATCGGTCATCATTCTTTCTTTGGTGTAATTGTTCACATACACCAAACCAAAACGATAGCTCGGACCCAGATTCCACTCGAAGTTGTCCCAGGTGCTCCAGTGGATGTAACCCCGAATGTCCACTCCGGCTTGTATGGCATCATAAATAACTTTCAGATACGCCTGGATGCTGCAAATTCTTTCCTTTTGATCATCCGTACAAATTCCATTTTCAATAATGATCAGAGGCATTTTTTTTCGACCGTATAGCCGCTTGATTAAAATCCCCAAGGCTGGTGGATGATAGCCCCACATTTTGTCGTGAGGAATTTTTAGCTGATCTAATTTACCGGGCTTGTCCAATTCAGTGATTGGAAAGGGATTCATTGGCACATAGGCATAAAAGCTGATTCCCCAATAGTCCATTTTGTGCAAAAAGATATTGGCAGTGCGGCGGTTGTACCACCAATCAGCAAAACCTGCCGATAGATGCCCCAGTGGATTCATGGGTTTGAAATAAGTTAAATTCAGCGAAATACTTACCGCTGCGTCGGGGTAGTTTTGCTTGATCAAATCATAGGCGATGCTGTGCGCGATAGCCAGATGCCGCAGGACTCTATTGGCTTTGAAGTAGCTGCGCTTTTGAGGCGGAAAAGTTCCCAAAAAATAAGAGCAGATAGCATACGCATTCGGTTCGTTGAAGGTATTCCAGTTGAACACAAACTCCCCAAAATGCTTTATACATTGTTGGGCAAAATCAATAAAAGCCGGAATGTTATCTCTGCTGAGCCAGCCACCTTTACTATTTTCAAACCAATTCGGATTGGCGAAGTGATGGAGCACCAGCAATATTTTAGTGCCTTGCGCATTCAAAGCTTGAAAAAAATTGCGGTATTCCGCTACTGTTTCGGTATCAAAATCGGCGTAGGGAGCCCTTTGCAGGCGCGACCAGTCTATGCCGCACCGATACACTGTCCCGAATTGCCGGATGTACTCAATGTCCTCTTCACGCCTCTTTTCATGGTCGGTGGTACGTTCAAATACAAATTCATCTCTCGCTACAAATCCCTTCCATTGGTGATCGAAGGCAGTTTCTGTCTGTGCTGCGGATGTTGAAGTGCCCCAGAAAAAGTTTTTAGGAAACTCAAGCTTCATATTTTTTTGATGTTGTAAAAATGAGTGGCGGTAAGTTAGCGATATTTTGAGCCATCCGTAGAAAATAGTCCACGAAAAAAGATTAAATTACTACTTTTCGATGAAGTATAAAATTACTTGTAAATTCTCTGAAATTCAACAAAAATCTATTAACAAATTTTTAAAAAATGATTCTTATGAAAGACTTATTTACCTTACTCGGATTCGTTGCAGCTGGTTTTTGTTTTTTCACCTGGTATGGTGGGCAACAAAATCATAACGGACAACTGGCTCAAAACGACATCACAACAGCAGAAGCCAGTATAGCTGGCTTGGATAATTATACGGAGCAAAAACTTGGCAAAACCACATTGAGCACCCCCAAAGAGCGCCCTGATGCCAATAGTGAACCAATAGCTGCTGCCCTGGACAGCCGCGCTGCCCTTTCTGCCAGCGCTATCAAAAAAAATGTCCAGCAGTTATCGAAAGTAGCAATAGAAAATGCCCTGGAGCGTCAAGTGCCTGTTGGGGTTTCCTTCGCTTTGCTAATCTATTCGGCAGAGAAAGGCAAGCAAATGAATACCAATAATTTAAAGAAAGTAATGGATTACCTCGTTGATGTCAAACAACAAGCCGATGAAAAAGACCTGAAAACTTACTTCAAATACGCTTCCAACTCTGCGAAGTGGTTTCAGGGCTTGAGTTTGGAGCGCAACGGAGGGCATCCCAAAGCGGCTTTATTGCGTATTTATGATGCGTATGATTTGAAGCAATACGATGATGATATTTACAATATTGTAACAAACAATACGTATACAGATTTGTCGTATGATACAAAAATAATACCCAGAACTAAAGCACCTGCTATTGTAGGTGATGCCAGCACAGAAGCAGTGCGTAATAACCATGCCTATTCCGTCAATCGTTGGGCCGACAAGGAAAGCAAAGGCACTAAGGCGGAGACAAAATTCGTACCAGCTACTGATCTAGATGTTTCCACTTTTAATACCATTCGCAAAAAAGTGCTGGCGCTGGAAGTGGGGCAATCTTTGAGTTTTAGCAAACCCGAAGAATATCACATTGCTGTAAAAGAAATGATCGCTTTGGAAAATGGATATCCAAGCTGGGTGGATTACGAAGACGGCGTTGGCAAGTCAAAAGCGGCGAAAGTATTCCGCAAGCGCGCTGAAAAAGGCGGTTTCATGACAACTGGAGGTTTGAAGTTGACAAGAGAGATTTAATAAATCTAGCAGGGTTAGCAGGTGGTTATTTTTTACCTGCTAACCCTGCACTTGTGGTATTCATAGGTAAGCCATTGTTTTGTTGTTGGTATCTCAACGTATAAACGGAGCGATATTGGCTTGGATCTTCAAAGTAAGCATACAGAAGACTGCGGGTATGGGCATCCATAAATTTAAGGAGCGGTTGTTCCACTTGATTGAAGTTTGCCAGTGCTTTTTTTAGTTTTTCATCCCATACAGGATATAGCACATCAAAGTCCTCTGGGCGGAGCAATTTACGGCAATTGCCCTTATCACAAATGAGTTCCATTGGTTCTGTCAGGTTAAAAATGCCATATTCATCCGTGATTTCCTCATCTGGGTGTATGTCGCGTAGTGCAATTTCAAAGCCATAACCCGTACTCATACTGTTGCAATTGCAACAATGGTTGATATATTTTGAAAAATCCCAGCTAACAATTCGATAGCCGCGTTCATCAATGTATGAATATTTCTCAATAATGCTTTGCATCTCAATAGGATGCGCCGTAAAGTCAGTAGGTGAAATTTCAATTTCAAGGCTATCTTTGATATAGGTAATCGAGCCCTTCGGGATAAAACCTGTGGCAAAAACGCCATAGCCGACATCGGGTCCGATAAACTTCAAGGCTGTTTTCGGGTGTAGCATAATACCCCCATAGTTTAATAAAGTGAAACCATCCGTGCGTGCTTCAATACTCAGAAACGTAAAACATGATTGCCTGATGCGATATGTACAGAGCTGGATCGTAGGCGCATTGCAACCTCGTGGAGGTATGAGTCGCTATCCTGTCATAAATTGTAGCCCGTTTGTTTGAATAATGCTGAATTCATTCCTTATAAAAGCAATTCAAGTTTAAGCATATTCACAACAATATCAAAGTTTATGATTAAAAAGATTTTCTGTTTTCAAAAAATCAAGTTTTTGCTGTAACTTTTTTCAAACATAATCGTCCTGCTTAGGTTATGAGCGTTGACTATTTTCAAAAACATATTTTGCCAATTAAAGATAAGTTGTATCGCTTTGCGCATCGGATTTTGAAAAACGCGATGGAGGCAGAGGATGTGGTACAAGAGGTTTTGCTAAAAATTTGGCAAAAACGCGAAAGCTGGCATGAAATTCAAAATATAGAAGCGCTTGTGATGAAAATGACTAAAAATCTGGCATTGGATAAGCTTAAATCAAAACATTTTCAAACCAATGGTTTACCGGATCATACAGATTGGCGATACGAAGCGGCGCAACCCGATGAAATAACCGAAGGCAGTGATTTGATCGGACTGATTCGGCAGATGATGAATGATCTTCCTGAAAAACACCGTTTGGTGATGCAGCTGAGGGATATTGAAGGATTGAGTTATGAGGAGATCAGCGAAGTCCTGGAAATGCCCATGAGCCAATTGAAAATCAACCTTTTCAGAGCCAGACAATCCATTCGAGAACATTTGATAAAAAGACAAATCGTATGAACGAACAGCAGATAAAATATCTACTCGAAAAATACTTTGAAGGGGAAACAACGCTTCAAGAAGAGGCGCAACTTCATGCTTACTTTGCTCAAACGGAGCTGCATCCTTCTTTGGTGGCATACCAACCGATGTTCCAGTTCTTTCGGGAAGAGCAGCAAAAGGAACTTAACGAAGCATTTGATACTCGATTGCTACAGGCAATTCATGGGGCATCACAGCCGCGGCTTCGGGTGCGGCGCATGTACTATAGGATCGGGAGCGCTGCTGCGGTCGTGCTGATGACCCTGGGTGGATGGTGGGCATACCATCAAGCAACCCGACCCAAAACCCTTGTACAGACCATTGATTGGTCGAAATACGAGCCAGCAACGCCTGAAGAAGCTTACCAAATTTTAAAAACTTCCCTCAAAAAAGCTTCGCAAGAATTAAATGAGGGAGCAGGTATGGCTACGGAGGAAATCAGTAAGGTGCGAAAGGTGACTGAAATGATTCAGTAGATTTAAGGTATCTGGAAATTGATTTTTAATATGCTAAACATCTTAAGTTGAGTTAAGATTTAAATTTTATTATCCGACTGTTTTTTTTTAATCATAAAAAGTAATCATAATGAAATCATTAAAGTTTTTATTTACAACGCTTGTTTTCACTTGCTTTGCAGTGTTTGTTTTTGCACAATCGAATGCCATTGACAAATATTTTTCGCAATATGTCAATGACCAAAACTTCACGGTAGTGTACATCAGCCCGAAGATGTTCCAGATGATTGACAAGCTCAAAATTGACGGGCTGGACGATGAGGAAGGTAGGGCTATCATAGAGGTGGCTAAGGATTTGCGTGGACTTCGCGTGCTGACTACAGATGTGAACCCGATGCAATACTACAAAGAGGCCAAGTCCAAAGTCAATACCAGCGAGTACGAGTTGTTGATGACAGTGAGGGATAAAGATGGCGAAAATGTAGAGTTTTTTGTAAAAGAAATGGCTGGGAGTAATGGCAATATATTTGAAGAATTCTTTTTGCTGGTAGGAGGGACGGATGAATTCGTGCTGGTCAGTTTTGTAGGCAAAATAGACCTGGCAGAAATCTCCAAACTGGCGAATAGCATTGAAGAGGAAAATAAGAGCAACAATACTAAAAATGAAGATTAAACCTGCAAAAATCCGACCCCATGAAAAAATATTTTTTGTTGATCGGATTGGCATTGCTGGGGGTATCTATTTTGCAAGCCCAACACCCTGCCGCTGATTTTTACAGGCAATACAAACGAGAAGAAGGGGTACGCAATTTCAAAATTCCCGGTTGGCTTATCTGGTTTGGTAGTGGTGTCGCTTATGATATTGTGCAGGACGAAGATACGAAAGCGGTGCTGCGCTTAGCCCGGAAGGTGAAAAAACTGCGGTTGATGTTTGCTGAAGATACCAACCCAATCTCAACGACGGCGGTGAATCACTTTGTCAGTGAGAGCCGCCGCAGTGGTTTTGCTGATTTGATTTATTTTCGAGATGGCCAGACGACTGTGAATATCATGGGAAAAATCAAGAAAGATAAATTCAAAGACATTGTAATTATGGTTCAAGATGAAGGCGAGTTTGTCTTTTTTCACATGAAGTCCAATATTCGTATGAAACACCTATCAGAAACGATTAATATGTTTTTGAATGATTTTCCACTCAATAAAGAGTCTCGCTCAGAAGAGAAGAAGAAAAAACAGAAGGAAAAGAAACAAAAACAAAGTAAGGAAAAACCCCCTCAGGTATGATGTTTGGTAGTTGTAATAATCGTATACTTTATTTAAATTCATCTTTTATTAATAAAATATAAAAAATGAGACAATTCACTTTGTTACTGGTGTTGGTGTTCGTTTTTCATTTAGTTTTCGGGCAGACCGATGGTATTAAATATTTTTATAACAAATATATGGCGGTCAAAATATCCAATTTCTCATTCGCGAAGAAGATGAAACTATTATAAAGGTGATGATTCTGGTGAGCAGAGCGGAAAATTTTGTCATGCTGAGCCTGGAAGGGGCACTCAAGTTTAGTGATTTAGACGATTTGAGTATTGACGCAAAAGGTGCTGAATATCTAAAAAAATTACCAGAAGATAAAAAGATGTGCTGAAAGCTTGATGTTTCCATTGGCGCGGCGCAAAAAAGATTTTATAAAACTCAAATCAAAACAGTCCTCTTTTTTATCTTCGCCCCAAAATATCAGCTATGCCGAGTGATCCCCCTGCTATTTTGGAGACTAACTTTCGATTTCCCGGGCAGTCCGCTTTTTACAGGGGCAAGGTGCGGGATGTTTATACCCTGGACGACAAGCTGGTAGTGGTAGCGAGTGATCGGATTTCCGCCTTTGACCATATTCTTCCGCGCCCTATTCCTTATAAAGGGCAGGTACTCAATCAAGTAGCGGTATATTTTCTGGAAGCGACAAAGGATATTGTACCCAATTGGATGCTCGCTTCTCCTGATCCTAACGTGACGATTGGCTGGGTATGTGAGCCCATTCGCTTAGAAATGGTCATCCGGGGATATTTGTCAGGGCATGCCTGGAGGACTTATCAGGCAGGAAACCGGCTGCTTTGCGGTGTTGTACTCCCAGAAGGCATGAAGGAAAGCGACCCTTTTCCGCAACCCATTATCACCCCTGCCACTAAAGCTGAGGAAGGACACGATGAGGATATTTCAAAAGAAGAAATTCTTCGACAGGGAATTGTGACAGCGGCTGAATACGAGCAATTGGAGCAATACACTTTTGCTTTATTCCAAAAAGGTACTCAAATGGCTGCCCAACAAGGTTTGATCCTGGTTGATACGAAGTACGAATTTGGAAAACGCGATGGTAAAATTTATTTGATTGATGAAATTCATACGCCGGACAGCTCCCGCTATTTTTATGCAGCAGGATACGAAGAGCGGCAGCGTGGGGGAGTGCGGCAGCAGCAATTGTCAAAAGAATTTGTGAGAGAATGGCTGATGGCACATCATTTTCAAGGCCTGGAGGGACAAATAATGCCTCAGATGCCCGACCAGTTTGTGCAGGAAGTATCGGATCGTTACATTGAACTCTACGAGCGCCTAACGGGTAAGCCCTTTGAAAAAGTAAGTACTGCAGACATTGAAAAACGAATATACGATCGTGTGCTTTCCTGGCTTCAGGAAAACCTTTCTAACTGACCACACCTTCCAGGTATTGCTCTAAATAATGAAAACGAGGGTTTAAAGCGCCATTTTCTGTGATGGTCGCTTTGCGGATGACTTCGCTATGTCCATTCAGTAGTTCTGGCAAAATCAACTCGATAAATTTTTCTCCGAAGTACTTTGAAGAGTCGCGCGGCATTTCACTGGGCAGGTTATCAATTGTCATCATGTCAATTCCCTGGGGTTGGTAGGGGGCTATTTCAGATTCCGTAAAGGGATCGTACCCAAAAACCGGATCGGCAATTGTAGAGGCTTTCAAAGTAGATGGGACAGAAGAAACGGGCGCAAGGTCGCAAGTGACATCTGCTATCACCCGAATTTGAAAATTGCTGCAACGCATATCTTCTTTAGTGAAAAACAAAGGGGCGCGAGTATCCCAGAAAATACCATTCACAAAAATATCACAAACCTTAGTGAAAGGTTCAAAAGCGCTTTCGTACATGCCCGGGTGCGCATAAAAGTCATTGTATTCAAAAGGTTTGCCATCTTTCCGCTTTGTATAATCTTTGCTACTCAAGTGAACAAAAATAGCCTCCTCAAAAGGTTGATGCAAAAATTCGAGTGGGCTTACCTCCCGAATACCCATATCGCGCAGCACTTCTACTGCGCCTTGCCCGACTCTGCCGGTGCCTGTCACTACAATTTTAACAGGTGGTAGGTTTAAAGTTTGGTATAGCAACTTCGCTTCAGCATAGTCAAAGCAATCTTTCATTCGCTTGAGTTCAAAGGCATGTGTGCGCTGCCCGTAGGTCCAAAGGGCATTATGCGCACCGACCATGCCCGCGAAATGCCCAAAAGCGATGAGTCTGTTGCCGCGATTATCAGTAAGTACTTCATAGTCAATGAGTTTTATATTTTTATCCAACAAGCTGCGCAGCAATTTCATATTGTGTGCTTGCCCCTTGATGGTATGGGAAAAAAAACAGTAGGTTTTGTTGGGAATTAATTGGGCAACGGGTACTTCCTTGATGCCCATCAAAATATCACAGTCGGAAAGATTATTTGTCATCTCGATACCCGCCTGGATGTATTCTTCATCTTTGTAAGATCGGACTTCCGAAGGCTGTACGACTATTTCTACTGGGAAGTGTTGCATGATGTACCTGCACTGTGCAGGCGTGAAAGGCACCCTGGCATCGGGTGGAATTTTTCCTTCACGAATGACTCCGATTTTCATCGCTAATGCTTTTAATTTGAAACCACTTGAAATAGAGATAAAAGCCAAAATGGAATTGTTATGACTCAATTCTCATAAAGCAGTGCAAAAATCAACAAAGCCTAAATGATTCTCAAAGTTTTAAGGAAACTTTTTTAGAAAGGAATTAGTTAATACTTTTGCAACCCAATCAAAAGAGATTGACGAGGTACGCAGCGTCTTTAGAAAATGGTGATGGGGCAATTACAACTCAAAAGCAAAAGCCCATTGCTAAGAAAATAAAAAAAGGGGACGTATTGGTATCGACAGGATTGACAGTTGGTAAGTAAGCATGTCGGGGCAGGATTGCTCACCCCGTTAACAAATGGTGATCAACAATATCTGGCGAGTACAACTACGCCATGGCTGCCTAATTCCAGGAATTAGAACGCCATTGTACGATGGATGCCCGCGCTACGTGCGCCCTGCGTGTGCCTGAAATGCCCGCATCCCGTACATCAACCAAGTTCAGGCTGGGTTGCTACGCTGGCTCGGTGTAGCGGCTAAGATCAAGAGCTGGATAAAAGGCATGGGTCGGTAACAGAACCTCCTCTTTTGTCAAGAACTTCAATCAGTTACTAAACATGTAGAAGGCTTATTGGCGCTTTCTCTGGACGCGAGTTCGACTCTCGCCGTCTCCACAATACAATCCAGTCTCCATACGAAGTAAGTATGCAGCGGCTTTTATTTTTCTTTTGTACAAAATGTTAGACTACCTCAACGGCTTGCTCGCGCAGGCTATATGCCAGCACTTGTACTTGTTTTACTAAAACCGGTAACACGTTTTGTATTTCTTCAGAAAGCCCGATGAAAAGGGGTTGTACAGAGACGATAGAGACCACCAACAGGTGTATTTCGGGAATTTTGCCTAATACTAATATTTGCAAACCTTCCATCAAGCCGCGCAAGCCAATGTCATATGTGCTCAAAGACCGTGATTTTAGATGAAATTTAAATATACGCTTGATACCCACTCCTGTAAGGTGCTTTTAAAAATGACATTAAAACTGTTCTTGGTTTTGCAATTGCGTACTAAACTTTAAATTGCGGGCTTAAATGCTGTTAAAAATGTCTGTACACAAAGAAGTAAAACGCATCACAACCCATGTATTACAATCCATGAAAGCCAATGGCGAAAAGATTGCAGTACTGACGGGCTACGATTTTTCTATGGCCCGCATCCTGGATGCAGCCGGTATTGATATTATTTTGGTGGGAGATTCTGCTTCCAATGTAATGGCTGGGCATGAAACCACGCTACCTATCACACTGGATCAAATGATTTATCATGCTTCCTCTGTGGTTCGAGCAGTCAAGCGCGCCTTGGTGGTCGTGGATTTGCCTTTTGGTTCTTATCAAGGTAATTCTAAGATTGCGCTGGAATCTACCATTCGCATCATGAAAGAAGCTGGCGCGCACGCTGTAAAATTGGAAGGCGGCGCGGAAATTGAAGAATCTATTAGACGCATTCTTTCGGCAGGCGTACCTGTCATGGGGCATTTGGGCTTGACCCCACAATCTATCTACAAGTTTGGCACTTATACCGTGCGGGCAAAAGAAGCAGCAGAGGCAATAAAACTCAAAGAAGATGCTTTGTTGCTACAAGAATTGGGCTGCTTTGGCTTAGTGTTAGAAAAAATTCCTGCGCAGCTGACCAAAGAAGTATCGGAAAGCCTCGTGATACCAACGATTGGCATTGGCGCGGGCGCACATGCTGACGGTCAAGTGCTGGTGACGCACGATCTGCTGGGGTTGACCAAAGATTTTCAGCCGCGTTTCCTCAGGCGCTATCTCGATTTATTTGATACGATCAAAGAAGCAATAGAACACTACATCAAGGATGTAAAATCAAAGGATTTTCCGAATGAACGAGAGCAATACTAAAACTGTTCTTGTTTTTCAATGTTGCTTTTGTCTTTTTCACAAAATATTTTCTATCGATTCCGCATTTGAAAGCATAATCAAAACTGGTATGAAATCATCTACTCGCTTGGCATTTGCCATCATGGCCGTGCTTTTGATCGCAGCAGGATTTTGGGTGTACAACGGAGTGCTGGGGGCTGGAGTGCCGCTGCAGCTTGAAAATCGTTTTGTGGAGATTCCTACAGGCTCCAGTTTCTATGATGTAACCGAGATTTTGTACTACCAGGGGGTCATCAAAAGCAGGCAAACTTTTGTCATGCTGGCCAAACGAATGAACTATGCAAAAGAAAAAATGCGCGCCGGGCGATTCGAGGTAAAACCCGGCTGGACCTTGATTCAATTGATACGACATTTGCGGAACGGGCAGCAAGCACCTGTGGAACTCGTGCTAAATAATGAACGACTCATAGAAAATGTGGCGGCTAAAGCAGCTGCCTTTCTCGAGCCGGATTCTTTGTCAATATTGACTGTTTTGAGGGATCAAAATTACTTAAACAGCATTGGCTATACACCCGATGATTTAATGTCCCTTTTTATTCCCAACACTTACGAATTTTTTTGGAATTCAAGCCCGCAGCAGTTTGTAGAGCGGATGAAAAAAGAACACGACAATTTCTGGCGTAAAAATAATCGTATTCAAAAAGCGACAGCCCTGGGCATGAGCCCCAAAGAAGTTTATACCTTGGCTTCTATTGTCGAAAAGGAAACCAATCAAAATGCCGAAAAAGCACGCATCGCTGGCGTTTATCTCAATCGCCTCAAAATAGGTATGCGCCTTCAGGCGGATCCGACAGTGGTGTTTGCTACCCGTGATTTTGAAACCAAAAGAGTGACGGAAAGCCACCTGAAATTTGATTCCCCTTACAACACTTACCTCTATCCTGGCTTGCCGCCGGGCCCGATCAGTATGGCAAGCATTGCCAGCATTGATGCAGTGCTCAACGCGGAATCACACAACTACATTTTTTTCTGCTCCATTGGCGATGAATCGGGCTTGCATGCCTTTGCCGAAACGCTGGAGGGACACAATCGCAATGTAGCCCAATATGTCAAAAATTTGAAAGAAAGAGGAAGGCGGTAATTTTGAATTGTTTAGAATCCTCATTGCTCGGCAGCGCCAAATTGATCAATCAAGTGCCGACTATTACACTTGATAGTCAGTTGCTTATTTTCTTTGTGCGATATTTTGATTTTTAATAAAAGATGTGTTATATTTGAACAGAGATTCTATTAGGCTATCCTACCAAAACATTTACTAAAACATTATTTGTGCATCATTTAGCGGCTTTGTGGCTTGCTCACAAAGTAGTTAGCCCCTTTTTTAAACTTTTCAAAATCGGAACACTATGTGGAAAACGAACTCATCTGCCTTCATTGGCAGCACTTTGTGCGTGTTTTTGTGCTTGTTTTTGGTGAAAAACTTATCCGCACAGCGCAACCTCACACTTTTTAACCTCCATGCTGTACCTCAATCCTACAGCCTTCATCCTGGTAGAATGCCTTTGTCCAATGTGTATTTTAGCCTGCCGGTTTTGGGGAATCTCAATGGCAATTACAGCAACAGCGGTTTTTCTTTTGGCGACCTGGGCTTGGGTAGTGATTCGGAAATGGAAGATTTTTTCGGCAATGATTTTGGGGCGCTTTCAGGTGCGCTTGGCAAGGAAAACCGCTTGAATGTTGATTTTAACACCAACTGGGTTGACTTTGGCTTCCGCATCAAAAAGAACTTCTTCAGTTTCCAAGTGGCGGAGCATATCAATTTACAAGCAGATTACCCTCGTAGTTTATTTGAATTGCTTGACGACGTCTCTCAAGGCGAGGTACAACAAACAACCGCGTATGACCTGAGCATGCTGGGCATCAATGGGCTTCATTATCGCACTTTTGGCATTGGCTACACTCGCAGCATTACGCCTACTTTCTCCGCTGGTGTCAAACTCAAATTATTATCGGGACTCTCTAATGTTTCTACCTTAAATCAAGGCTTAGAATTCCTTAATAACCAAGACGATGCGTTTCTACTAATTCGAGGTAGCCTGGATGTTTTTTCTTCGGGTTTGCAAACCTTAGAAGAAGAACCAGAAGCTTATATTCGAGGCACCGGCAATCGGGGTTTTGCGATGGACCTTGGAGCGCACTTCCAGCCCAAGGAAAACATAGAGCTATTCGCGAGCATGATCAATATTGGCAAAATAAAATGGAAAAATGATTTGACATACAACGCCATCATCGCGGGTAACGTACAGTTTTCTACCAGCGATATTGATACTTTTGAAATGGAAGTGGAGCGGTTTGTGGATTCCTTGCAAACACAAACAAGCATAAGCGCTTATGAAACAAGGCTTCCGATGATGGTCTATCTGGGCGGCAATTACTACTTCAAACCCAACACAGCGGTGGGCGTATTGTTTAATCCTCGCTTTTTTGAACGACAGACAGACCTCGCGTTCTCGGTTTCTTTACAAACCAGGGTAAATCGCTTTTTGCAAGCAATTGTGAATTATGCTGTTTACAACAAATCTGCTTTTAATCTTGGTGCCGGCTTGGCGTTGAACGCAGGTCCCTTGCAGCTGTACATGGTATCAGATAACTTTTTGCCCCTGTTCAACCTCGAAAAAGCGAAGCACGCACACCTCAATGCTGGTTTAAATCTTTCCTTTGGTAGAATGACCAGAGCACAACAAATGATGACTTTCAGTGGTGATCCCATCGGCGATATTAGTGGAGCTGATAACTTTGCTAAAACCAAAAAAAGCGAGCAAGCTGAAGAAAAAGAGCCTTTAGCAACAGAACCCGCACCTGCGGTAGTACAAGAAAAACCTGATAAGAAAAACAAGGCAAAAGATACTGAAAAACCAGCAGTGATAGAAGAAACGCCTAAGCCTTTTGTGATTTTGAATGCAAACGCTCAGACTCAAAGTGGCGAGGCATTAGCAGGTATTACAACTGAGGTTTATAAATTGCTACCCAATGAAAATGAAGAGTTTGTACTGATCAAAAGCTTTTTGGATGGCAAAATCAGCCTTGTGCTCCAGCGAAATGAATTTTATAAAATTGTGATACTAAAGCCTGGTTTTGCGGCAAGAGAAATCAAAATCACGCCTGACTTAATGGCGGGCATGACGGAATTAAAGCGTGAAATCGTCCTGGCACCCGCTCCGCCTCCTGCACCAAAAAAAGTAGAACCTTCGGATCCGCCTGCTGAAAGGCAGGAAG
Organism: uncultured Saprospiraceae bacterium; assembly: GCA_964526645.1. Taxonomy (GTDB): domain Bacteria; phylum Bacteroidota; class Bacteroidia; order Chitinophagales; family Saprospiraceae; genus JADJNW01. The sequence goes on along the minus strand of CAZGJN010000005.1, from coordinate 78,422 downwards.
CCAGCCAGCCATCGCCTGCAGAACAAACAACATCAGCGGTCATTGGCACGGCTAATGTGAAAATAGCTACAAATTTGCGCCAGACACCTGCGCAAAATGCTGCGGTTTTAGTGAGAATTCCCGCCGATTCGCTGGTGGAGATTCTAGAGAAAACAAACGAACAATGGTGGAAAGTAAAGTACTGGAAAAGAATAGGTTATGTGAGCGTTTCAGCGTTGACTTCTTCGAAGTAAGCGCTGCTGGTTTTGTTTATTTGCAATAAATTGGTGAAACAGTTGAAAAATGGATAACTTGCGTATTCATTTTTCAACTGCAATATCATGCCATTGAGTACCTGGAAATTTGGTGTTTTTTGCTTGCTGCTGTGTTATCAAAACAAAAACTTGCCGGCACAGTCATTCTATTTCGGCGCAGACCTTTCTTACGTCAATGAAATGCAAGACTGCGGCGTGGTGTACAAAGAAAATAACACGCCCCAAGACCCCTATCGGCTTTTTGCGGCGCATGGTTGTAATTTAGTGCGACTAAGGCTTTGGCACAATCCTTCATGGTACGACAATTTGAATTCCGGTAAGCGCTATTCCGATTTGCAAGATGTAAAAAGGAGTATTCGCAGGGCTAAAGAGGCAGGCATGCAAGTTTTGTTGAATTTTCACCTTTCTGATAATTGGGCAGATCCCAACAAGCAAGGGGTGCCAGCTGCCTGGTTGGGGGTTGTCAATGATCTTTCTTTGCTCAAGGATTCTTTGCAGCAATACATTTCCCAAACTTTGTTAGAATTAAACGAAGAAACTTTGCTGCCCGACATGGTGCAAATCGGTAATGAAACCAATAAAGGAATTTTACTTTCTCCCATTGATGATACCGCCGGCTGGATACTCAACTGGAATCGAAACGCGCAATTATTCAACGCGGCTATTCAGGCTGTAAGAAGCGTAGAAAAGGCTACAAATGAAACAATAAAAGTTGCTCTTCACATTGCAGGCCCCGCTGATGCAATAAACATGGTATCACAATTTTGGAACAATGGTGTGCAAGACTTTGATGTCATTGGCATGTCCTACTATTGGGCTTGGCACAAGCCTACTACAATCCAACAAACGGGCGATGTCATTGCTCAGTTATTGCAAACTTATCCAAACAAAGAGGTGATGATTTTTGAAACCGGCTATATTTGGACAAACCAAAGCAACGACAATGCCAATAATATCATCAGCGAGGTGCATCCTCATTACAGCCCTGCCAGCCCCGAAAACCAACGCAAATTTTTGATAGACCTTGCCCAGGAAGTAATTGACAGAGGTGGCAAGGGGCTTATCTACTGGGAGCCCGCTTGGGTCTCTTCCGCCTGCCAAACACAATGGGGACAGGGTTCGCACCAAGAACACGCTGCTTTTTTTGATTTTGATAACAACTTGATTGCTACTGGTGGAATAGGTTGGATGACACATCGTTATGAAAATGTAGTGAATGCACCTTCAGCTTTGTTGGGGCAGTCTATAAAAATCTACTTGGATACAAGTCACCGAATACTTCATTTGAAAGTAGCAAACAAAATACCTGATCATGTTTGGACCATTCAACTGCTGAACCCTTCTGGAAAAATAAAGCAAAAACACAACTGGCAACCGGGCGATTCTGAGGTGCGTTGCCTGCTGCCGGAGCTACCTCCTGGCGTTTATTTTGTAGCTATTTATGGGGACAAGCGGCTCGTCTTCAGCGAAAAAATATGGATTAATCCGCATTAGAAATACCTATGAGCAAGAGGCCGAGCATTTTTTTCGTTTTAACCTTATATTGTTTGAAAATACAACAACTTTTTTATCGGGATAAAACGGATAAAGAAGTGCTCACTTGATTGACGGAAAGGCACAAATGCCTGCTTACTTGCCGAATTTGCAAAATTCTTTCTAAATTAATTTTCTTAATATTGCAGCAAAAAAAATCATATCCATCCAAACATGAGAAGGTTATTTGCATTTACGCTTTTCGCTTTGGTGTACAGCATTGCCTGGAGCCAAAACCAGCCGGATTTTTATGACATCAACGCCATCCAGGAAATACGCATTTCTTTCAAGGAGAATAACTGGCGAGATATTCTGGATTCGCTTCGATACAATGGCAATAACATGCTTGCCGGTACGATAGAAATCAATAAACAGAAGTTTGAGGGGGCAAAAGTGCGCTATCGCAGTGCCAGGGCATTTCAAATTGGTGGTAAACGAAACAGCCTGCACATTAGCCTGGCTGAGGGGCAAGACTACCAAGGTTACAATACGTTTGAACTATCCAATGCCTTACGCGACCCCAGCATGGTGCGCGAAGTATTGGCATACGAAATTGCCAGAAAGTATATGCCTGCTCCCAAAGCGAATTATGCTAAAGTACAGATCAACGGCGATTATTACGGCTTTTTTGTAAACATCGAATCTGTGGAAGGTAAATTTCTGAAGGAAAATTTTGGGGAATCCGATGGGGAATTGTACCATGCCACTACTGCCACAAATATCGCCCTACCAGATGGCTGTAATGCTAAAAATTTCGGTTCTTTACAGTACGAAGCAGCGGTCAATTGTTATTCTTATAATTTTGATCGCCTTACTCGCAATGGCTGGGACAATCTGGTAGATTTTACTAAAGTGCTCAATGAAGACCCCAATAGGCTGGAGCAAGTATTAAATATAGACCGAACGCTATGGATGCTGGCTTTTAATAATGCGATTGTAAATTTGAATAGCTACTCGGGCTATCCCAGCAATAACTATTTTTTGTATCGGGATAAAAAAGGGCAGTTTACCCCTTTGTTAGGGGATTTGAATTTTGCCTTTGGTAGTTTTAAGAATGCAAATGGTGGCTCCGATTTGGAATTTGCCGCGCTTACGCAGCTGGATCCGCTTTTGCATGCCGAAAATCCGGATAAGCCACTCATTAGCAAATTATTAGCTAATGACATGTACAAAAAAATATACCTCTCTCATCTGCGGACTATCCTTTATGACAATTTTACAAAAGGGCAATATGAAAAGCGAGCAAAGGAGATTCAGGAATTGATCAAAAAATCCTGGTTGGATGATCCTAACAAGGAGTATAACCTGGTAGAATTCAATCAGAGCCTCTCGGCTACAACTGGTCGCAGGAGCAAAATACCAGGGATCACAGAATTTATGAGCCAGCGGGTCACTTTTTTAAGAGAGCATCCCGATTTGATTGTGGTGCCGCCAATGATTACAGATGTGAAAGTACTCCCGAGAGAGAAATTTTCGCCACAGCAAGTGACCGAATTCAAGATCCAAGTAAAAGTAGAAAAATTTAGTCGGAAAGTTCATATTTTCTATAGGTTTGAAGCGACACAAGAATTTATGGAAGCAACTATGCTTGATGATGGCAGTAGCAATGATGAACAGGCAAATGATGATATTTTTGGTATTATGATCAAGCCACAGGATGGCGCGCGCAATATTGAGTTTTACATCATGGCGGAGAATGCCAAATCTGTCAACTTTACTCCATCCAATTATATGTACGAACGTCATAAGGCAAATCTCGACGATTTGAACAAGTGATTGCCAATTCTATATTTTTTTGTACTTTTATAGCAACCTTCAATGTACCCAGTGTGCCTTGAAGGTTGTCTGATTTAAAAAAATAGATGAAAATGCGCCTTTTTATTATTCTTTTCTGCGTGTTTGGTTGCTTTAGTGCTATTGCTCAAAAACCGGACTTGTACGATGCTAAAACTATCACGGAGATAAAAATTTATTTCAAAGAACCAAACTGGGATCATATTCTTGATTCTCTCAAACAGGCCGACAAGGACGACCGCCTCATCGGCGATGTCATAATCAACGGTGTAAAATACCCCCAAGCTGGCATTCGATACAAAGGCAATAGCTCCTATTTCAGCGTCCGAAAGGCAGCCCACGCAAAACTCCCTTTTAACATAAAGGTGACAGAAGTGAATAAAAATCAATTGTTGCCGGGTGGGTACAATACTTTAAAATTATCAAACGTATTTCGAGACCCCAGCTTTTTAAGGGAAATTTTGTCCTATGAAATAGCTGGCAAATACATGCCATCTCCCCGCGCTAATTTTGCAAAAATTTATGTAAACGATCAGTATCTTGGGGTATATCACAACGCGGAGTCGGTTGACCATCATTTTTTAGATAAATTTTATGGAGAGCACCAGGGTGTTTTGGTGAAATGTGATCCCGATTGGACAACAGAACAGGCTCCTGGTTGCCCCGATTCTGATAAATCCTCTCTGATGTACATCGGCGAAGACTCCACTTGCTACAAGCGTTTTTATGAAATGAAAGACAAAAATGGATGGAAAGATCTTATTCACCTGACTAAAGTGCTAAACCAACAACCGGAAGCCATAGAATCTGTCCTGGATGTGGACCAAACCCTGTGGATGCTGGCTTTTAACAATGTCTTGGTCAACTTAGACAGCTATACGGGCATGCTTTGCCACAATTTTTATCTTTACAAAGACACTGCCGGTATTTACCATCCGATTATTTGGGATATGAATCTTTCTTTTGGTGGCTTTCAATACCTGAGTACCACTACGCCTATTTCGAGTAAGGAAATGCAAGAACTGAGCCCCTTTGTGCACTACAAGGATAATTATACCAAAAGACCTCTGATCGTCAAGCTGTTATCCAATGACTTTTACAGAAAAATCTACATGGCGCACCTTCGTACGATTCTGGATGAAAACTTCGCGAACGGTGCCTACCTCAAGCGGGCACAGGAATTGCAAAAATTTATTGACAAACAGATTCAAAACGATCCTCAAAAACTATACACCTACGAAGATTTTCAGCAAAATTTGACAAAATCCATAGAACTCGAGAAGGTGAATATTATCGGTATCGAGGAGTTGATGTCAAAACGCACGGAATACCTGCTGAGCCACCCTCTTTTCCAAAAAGAAGTACCTGAAATTTCGAGTGTCAAACACACCGTTGCTGACAAGCAGGTTCAAGTCAGTGCAACAGTAAGAAATGCCCAAAAAATCTGGCTTTTTTATCGCTACCAACCTCATACCAGCTTTCTGAAGCAAGAGATGGCGGCCATGTCGGGCAATCAATTTCAAGTGAACATTGAACATCAAAAAACCGTGGAATATTACATTGTAGCGGAAGGAGAACGGGTTGCAAAACTTTCCCCGGAGCGCGCCGCCTTTGAATTTTATAAAGTAGAAGCAACTGCAGTTGCCAAGAACAAAGCAAAATGATAGAAGCCCGTTATACCATTACTTTTGCAGATTATCTTCGGCTGATGTTTGGAATTGCCTACCGCCGCTGGACGTACATCATTGTTACCCTCTTGGGTATCATCCAAGTGCCCATTATTTTGATGATGGTCATTTACCCGGCTTTGTATAATCAAAATAGTGTTAATTCTGCCTTTATGCTCATTTTCTTTGCTTTGTTGATGCCCATCTTGCTGTATTTTCGAGCAAGGGCTTTTTATTTTGGCAATACTACTTTTCAAAATGAGATCAAGGTGCAATTGTCCAAAGAAAATATAGAATTTACGGACAGCAGGCGCACCGCTCGAGTTTCTTGGGATCGTATCCGAAAAGTGGTTGAAACCCAGGATTGGCTCATTTTTTACCAAACCAAATATTTTTTCAATTTTGTACCTAAAAATGCCTTTGAAACCAAAGAACTTTCAAAATTACGTTCGATTATCAGTGATAAATTGGGAAAACAAGCCAGATTGAAATTTTGAAGCTTGAGGAAAGCGCACCGCTTATTTGTTCAAGATCAAAATTACACTTCTTAAATCGCAATTCCTTTGCTATTTTTCCTGAATGAAAATACTGCACACATCCGATTGGCATTTAGGGCAAAAATTTTTATTTAATGATCGGGAAGAAGAACACCGCCTGGCACTCGATTGGCTTTTGCAAATAATTTATAATCATGAAGTTGAAGGATTAATTGTGGCGGGTGATGTTTTTGATATTGGCAATCCGCCGCATACTGCCCGCCGTTTGTACTACTCATTTTTGACACGGTTGATTCAAACTTCCTGCCGCCACGTGGTGATTATTGGCGGCAATCACGATTCACCAGCCATGCTCAACGCCCCCAAAGACCTGTTGGCAACGCTAAACATCCATGTGGTAGGCGCTGCTACCGAAAACATGGAAGAAGAAGTGATTGAGTGGAAGGATCAGCAAGGAAACTTGAAAGCGGTGGTAGCGGCTGTGCCTTTTTTGAGGGATGGTGATCTGCGCTTCAGTATGGCAGGGGAAAGCGCTTATGAGCGGGTGGAGCGCATTCGCGGGGCGATTTTGAAGCACTACCAAACCTTAGCAACTACAGTGGAGCAATACAAAAAGCAAGGTGTACCGGTACTGGCTACAGGGCATTTGTACGTCAAAGGCGCTTTTGCATCTGATAAGCAAAATAACATTTACATCGGCGATACAGAAAACATAGAAGCTGCCCAGTTTCCGGAGGTCTTTGATTACATTGCACTGGGGCATATCCATCGCGCGCAGCCGGTGGCAGGCAAGCACCACATTCGATACTCCGGATCGCTCATTCCGCTGAGTTTTAGTGAAACAAAAGATGACAAATCTGTCTATTTGATTGATTTTGAAAACGATACCCTAAAATCAGTTGAAGCCCTTTCCTTGCCTACTTTTCGCAGGTTAAAAACCATAGAAGGAACTTTGCCAGAGGTTGAGGCTAGCTTACAGCGCTTTGCTGCCAAAGGAGAAAGAGGACTAAGACCCTGGATAGAAATTATTGTGCATACGGACCAACTGATACCTCAATTAGACTTGTACCTGAAAGATTTTACGAAGAACATGCAACTGGACTTGCTCAAAATAAGGGTGCAATACCATTACCAAGCTTTAGATACCTCAAGCCAGGAAGCTGATCTGATCAGTTTTGATGTACTGGAGGTATTCAGAAAAAAATGCGAAAGCTATGGCAATCTGCCTGATAATCAAGAGGAAATAGAAGCAACTTTCCTGGAACTAAAGGAATGGATGGAAGCGACAAATGAAAATTAAAAAAGTTACTATACAAAATCTCAACTCCCTGCGCTTGCGCACGGTAATTGATTTTACCGCAGCACCGCTGGGCAATGCGGGCTTATTTGCTATCACTGGCGATACAGGTGCGGGCAAAACCAGTATCCTCGATGCTATCTCGCTGGCGCTATACGGGCGAGTGCACCGCAACAAGGACGTGAGAGAGGTCATGTCTTACGGTGCAGTAGAGAGCCTGGCAGAGGTGGAGTTTGAATCAGAAAGCGGGCTGTATCGTGCTCGCTGGAACATCCGCCGCGCTCGTGGAAAGCAGGAAGGCAATATTTTACCACCTGAACGAGAAGTATCAAAATGGAACCCAGAAAAAAAAGCGTTTGAGATACTCGCCCAAAAAATACGCGAAGCAGAGCTTGCTATTGAAACAGCAACGGGTTTGGATTACGACCGGTTTTCGCGCTCGGTGATGCTGTCGCAGGGGGATTTTGCCGCCTTTTTAAAAGCGGGCGAAAAAGAACGCAGCGATTTGTTGGAACGCATCACAGGCACAGAGATTTACACACTACTGTCCAAAGCCGCTTTTGAACGCCACAAACTGGAGCTGGAAAAACTCAATGCCCTCAAACAACAGCAATCTTCTCTTCAAACATTGGATGCAACGCAACTATCTTCTTTGCAAAATAGATTGAAAATCAATCAATTAAGCGCAGCGCAGCTGCAATCGCAATTAATAAAATGGCAAGCTGAATTGCAGCAAATTCGGCGCAGAAACCAGGTTCAAGCAGACGTAGAGCGATTGTTGGAGGATATTCAGCGCTTGGAAGCGACTCAAATAGCTTATAAGAATGATTATGAAAATGCTAAAGCAACTTGGCAACAAACGCGCCAGGATTGGAGCAGTAGCCAGCTTTTGTTTTCCAACGTGATTACTTTGGATGCCGAAATTGCCGAAAAATCAAATTCTTTTTCACGACAGGAAGCGGTGCGTAGCCAAATGATACAAAAATTGTCGGAAAACCAAGCCACCAAGGAAAACTTAATTACTTCAATTTCAGCGCTTTCTGAGCAGATTGAACGATTGAAAAATTGGCTGCAAGCGCATCAGCATCTCCAAAAATTACAGGAGGATTTGCCGGCTATCGAATATCAGCGGGCGGAATTGCAGCGCATTTGGAAAGAGCAAAACACTTTAAAAGAATCACAAGAGGCACTACAGGCAGATGATCAGCGTGTGGAAGCGGAACGAAATATCTGCACAACTCAAATGACGAGCGCCATGGCGCAGCTCGAAGCCCTTCGGAGTACCTTCGCGCAGCAAGCGCCCGCCAATTATGCACAAAACCGCTCGGATTTGTTGCATTTACTTCGGGATGACATAGAACGGCTCACTGACCAGCGCAAAAACCTGGAAGCGCTTCAACAACTGACAGAAGCCTATCAACAAATGCTCCACGACTTTTCCTCTTTTGAAAAAAGAAGAGATGAATTGCAAAGTGAGGAATCAAAAGTGAATAAAGAGTTATTGTCTTCTTTTGAAATCATGGAAGATGCCGCAAGAATACTCGAATATAAGCGACAGCAATATGAAGTGCAACTCATGATCGCCAATTATGAAAAAGATCGAGCTAATTTGCAGGAAGGGGAGCCTTGCCCCCTTTGTTTTTCTACAACGCACCCTTTTCGGGAAAAACACTTCAAACCTTTCTTGGATTTGGCAAAGCAGGAGTTGGATAATATCAGTCAGCAATTTGAATTACTGCATAAAAACCAGCGAAAACTTTTGATTCGACAAAGTGAAATTGCACAGCAAATAGCCCAACTTGTCGGGGATGAACTCAAGCCCCGCAGTGGCGAAATTGAAAAACTGTTTCAACGGATTTTGGAGTACGAGGATAAAATTGCCCGTATCATACCAGAATTACAAACGGAGTATTTTTCTTTGACGCAGCATGAGGTGTTGAAGCGAAAGTTACTGGAGGCAGATGAGCAAATCCTGGTGAAACGAACGATTCGGGAGCGACTCTCTCAATTGCACCAGGAACTGGAAAAACAGGAAAAGTTATTTCTCGCACTGGAGGCAAAAGAAAAGGATTTAAAAACAACGCAGCGCATTTTGCAAGAAAAAAAGGAAGCGGTGCTTACGCTAATGGAAAAACTACAAAAGCAATATGAATTGACCGTACAGCAGCTCAATGCCGTATTAGCGCCTTATGGCTTTGCTTTTGATGAAAATTCGGCTAAGGTCGTTTTTGAACAATTGCAGGAATGGGCAGCTACTTTTCAGTCTAATCAAAAACAGCTTGATGCCCAGGAAAAACAACTGGCTGTGGCACAAAAAGACCTGGAAAACCGGCAGCAACAATTGACAGAGCAACACCAGGCATTGCAGCAACACGAAGCCTACTTGCACGGCTTTTCCGAACAATTGCAGGCACTCCAACAAGAGCGATTGATACTGTTTGGTGATAAAGACCCCAAAAAAGAACAAGCTGCCTTGCAGGCGCGCATGGAGGAGCAAGAAGCCACTATGCAACAGACAAAATCGGCTTTGGAAAATATTTCACAACAAATCGAAGCAAACCGGAGCCTCTCAGCGGATCGCCAGCAAGAGTTGCTCCAATTGGCGGCTATCCATGCAGATGAAGCATCTTTGGATAAACAGTTGAAAGAGAATAATTTAGTGTATCAAAATTTATTAATTGAAATAGGTGAAATACAGAGCGCCCTTCGGCAACACGAGCTTGCGATCGCCCACACTGCACAGTTGTTACAAAATATTGAAAAGCAACAAAAAGAATACAAGCGTTGGGCGATACTCAACGAAATTATTGGCCAGGCAGACGGTAAGAAATTCAGGATTTTCGCGCAAGGGCTTACTTTGAAAAAGCTAACCCAATTAGCCAACCGTTATTTGCAGAGCCTCAATGGGCGTTATCGGATCGAAAAGCGAAACGACGAAGACCTAGAATTGGAAATCGTAGATACATTTCAGGCAGATAACCGGCGCTCGATGAATACCCTTTCTGGCGGGGAGAGTTTCTTAGTGAGCTTGGCGCTGGCGCTGGGCTTGAGTGACCTGGCTGGCAACAGCACCCAAATCCGGTCGCTTTTTATTGATGAAGGCTTTGGTACCTTGGATGATAACAGCCTCGACTTGGCAATCTCTACGCTTGAAAATCTTCAGGCAGCAGGGAAAACGATTGGTATCATTTCTCATGTAAAAGAATTGAAAGAACGCATCACTACTCAAATTCAGGTGAAGAAGAAAGCTGATGGCTTCAGTGAGATCGAAATAACCGGTTAAACATCGGTTATTGCACAACGAATATCGAATTTTCAGTGTTTTTTCCATACAAAGCTGTTAATTTGCAGTGGCAAAAAAAATATCAATGAAAAATCTCAAACAACTTTTTGGCGATGTACATGGTTTGGATGAAAAAAGCCTCGAGTCGCTCACTAATTCACTGGAAAAAAACAATCTGCCCGGTTTTGACTATATCGAATTTAAGCAAGCTTTGGGTGTCTTGATGCAAATGAATATGGATGAATCCACTGCCTTTCGTTCGGCATTTGCTACGGCCTCTACAATGGGCCTGACCAAAGAGAAACTACTCAAAACGGCTGACCACTACAAAGGTATTTTAAGTAGCGAAAAGAAACAATTTGACGCTACGCTCCAAAAACAAATGCAGCAGCGCGTGCAAAGCAAAAGAGAGGAAGTCGCTAAACTCCAAAAGCAGGTGGAAGAATACCAAGCCAAAATAGCAGAAATGCAAAAAAAAATAACAGAATATCAGGATGTGATAGAACATGCAGATGAGGATATCAAACTCACTACAGAAAAAATTGAGGAAGTCCAGAAAAATTTTGAGTTCACTTTCCAAAGTATTATGAATGAAATTGAGAAAGATATTCAGCGCATTACGCAATATTTATAAAAAGGCAACCGCTAAGTGATAAAGCCATTTGACTACTGTTCGCAATCGAATTGACAAATCGGCATAAGCGCTTAAAGCTAAATTTCGTAAACTCTCATCTCTCAAATCATAAGCGTAGATCATGGCAGAAATGCAATTTCAAAATCCGGAGTTCAAAAAGAAATCTTTTTGGAAGCGACCAGAGGGTATCACAGGCATGATTTTCCTACTGGCGCTTGTATTGGGCGGCGGCTACCTCTTTGTTACCTTCCTTCCACTTATCCTGGAATTAGTAAAAAATACGCTCTATCTGGCGGGAATGTTGGCAGTACTGGGCGCTATCATCTACATGGTGCTTGACCCCAAAATGCGCAACCTCATTTGGTATATGTACAAAAGCGTAATGCGCAGCATTACAAGCTGGTTTGTGCAGGTAGATCCGATTGGTATTCTAAAAAGTTACATAGAGGATTTGCAGGACAATCTGGTGAAAATGCGCAAGCAAATAGGTGCCCTTCGCGGGCAGACACGCCAGCTTCAAAGCCTGATGGAAAAAAATAATCAGGAAATTGAACAAAATATGAAGCTCGCCAGTGCAGCACGCGAAAAAGGCAATGAAAGCCAAATGGTTTTAGCCTCGCGCAAGGCAGCTCGCCTACAGGAGAGTAACCAGAAATACCAGGTTTTGCTACAGAAAATAGAAATTTTGTATCGTATTTTGGATAAAATGCACAAAAACTCTGAGATTTTACTGGAGGACACAAAAGACCAAGTCTCCCTCAAAGAACAAGAACGCAAGGCAATCCGTGCCAGCCACTCGGCAATGCGCTCGGCAATGAGCGTTATAAGCGGTGATCCAGACAAACGGGCGATGTTTGACATGGCAATGGAATCTATCGCCGAGGATGTAGCTAATAAAGTTGGGGAGATGGAACGCTTCATGGAAATGTCTTCCAATTTTATGGCAACAGTTGATCTGCAGCAAGGTATTTACCAGGAAGATGGCTTGAGAATGCTCGAAGAATGGGAAAAGAAAAGCACCCTGATGTTGTTGGATGGCGCATCTGCTTCCTCAGAAGATACCCTCGACCTGAACCGCCCAAGCGCTCAAGCTGAAAAGCGCACGCAGAGCGGTGGGGGCAATTATGATAACCTATTCAACTAAGGTTGCTGATCGGGCAAAAGGGCGCTATACTTGTCGGTTGCCTGTCATATATTTTCAGCCCAGATTATCAATTTTTGCTACCTTTGTCGCTGTTCCAAAAAAACTCGACTGATGAAAAAACTTTTTTCTCACACCTGGATACTTTTATCGAGTGCCCTGCTATTGTTCTCTTTTGCCTGCTCCACTGATTTTGATCTGGAGGCAGAATGGAAAGACATACCGGTTGTGTATGGCTTTTTGTCCAAACAAGATACCGCTCATTACATCCGCGTAGAAAAGGCTTTTTTACAGTTGGGCGGAGATGCTACACAGATTGCTCAAATCGCCGATTCTCTTTATTATGATGACAAAGTGCAGGTGCAACTCCAACGCCTGAGCAATGGTCAGGTTTTTAATTTAACAAAAGTAGATGGGCGTTTAGAAGGTTACCCACGCAAGGATGGTCCCTTTGCCCAACAGCCCAATTACCTTTATAAAATCAAAGCTCCCGTAATTTCTTTGAAAGCAGGAGAAAAAATCCGGCTGTTGATCAATCGGGGAGAAGAAAAAGCCCTCGTCACGGCTGAGACGACTGTCCTGGGCGAAATGACACCGCGCGAATCCAATCCTGCTAGCCCTGTCAATTGGGGCTACGACCGCACTGTCACATTTGGCTGGAGCGCTGATCCCAATACTAAAATTTTTGATTTGCGGTTGGTTATTTATTACAAAGAATCAACACCTGGCAATCCGGCTGTTTTGAATGACAAAAATATCACTTGGGTTTTAAAAGAAGATATCCTGCGCGATAGTGAAGAAGAGCGTATAAGCTATGGTGTTCAAGGGGAAGATTTATACAAATTTTTAGGGCAAAACCTGCCAGCAGTTTCTGATCGAATTCGGATTTTTGACCACATGGATGTCTATATTTCTGGTTCTGGTCAGGAATTGGTTGATTTATTGCGCATTACAAGAGCCAATGTGGGGATCACCAGTTCGCAGGAAGTGCCCGTTTATAGCAACCTATCGGAAGGCAGAGGCATTTTTACTTCCAGAACACAAGCTATTCGATTAGGGCTTCAGATGACTAACACTTCTCTGGATTCTCTTAGAAATGGCATTCATACCCGCGGTTTGAATTTCAAATAAAGATGACAGCCCACTGCCATGTGTAGTATATTCGATTTTCAAAATTACTAAGCACCTGCCTGCCGTTTTGTCATCTTTTGCACTATTGCTTGTCAGTTTATTCCCAAATTGCTATTTAAAATGACAGTTTGACCCGCTTTTTTCGATCAAAAAAATACTTGGTACAGTCATTGATAAGAAGAAAGTGTTATTTTTATCAGATTACAATAAAAACTATTAATACAATGGGTAAAATTATTGGGATTGATTTAGGAACAACGAACTCCTGTGTGGCAGTAATGGAGGGGAATGAGCCTGTGGTAATCGCCAATGATGAGGGCAGAAGGACGACTCCTTCGGTTGTTGCATTCATGGATAGTGGAGAGCGTAAAATTGGTGATCCGGCTAAGCGGCAAGCCATTACAAACCCCAAGCGAACTATTGCATCTATTAAAAGATTTATGGGGGCGCGTTACGCCGAGCGAAAGGAGGAAGCTGCTCGTATGCCCTACAAGGTGAGTAGTGGCGAAAACGACACTGTTCGGGTAGATATTGACGGGCACATGTACACGCCACAGGAAATTTCTGCTATGATTTTGCAAAAAATGAAAAAAGTAGCGGAGGATTTCTTGGGGCACGAAGTGACGGAAGCAGTAGTGACCGTACCTGCTTATTTCAATGACTCGCAACGCCAGGCTACCAAAGAAGCTGGGGAGATCGCAGGTTTGACGATCCGTCGTATTATCAACGAACCAACTGCTGCTGCCTTGGCTTATGGTTTGGATAAGCGCAACAAGGATATGACCATTGCTGTGTATGATTTGGGCGGCGGTACGTTCGATATATCAATTCTTGACCTGGGGGAAGGCGTTTTTGAAGTAAAATCAACGAATGGGGATACGCACCTCGGGGGGGACGACTTTGACCAGGTCATCATCAACTGGCTGGCTGAGGCTTTCAAACAACAGGAAAATATTGACTTACGCAAAGACCCCATGGCGCTCCAACGGCTGAAAGATGCTGCTGAAAAAGCTAAAATAGAACTTTCTTCTTCCAGCGAAACGGAAATCAACCTGCCATATATCACCGCAGTAGATGGTGTACCAAAGCACTTAGTGATGAAGCTTTCTCGCTCTAAATTCGAGCAATTGATTGATAATCTGGTGCAGCGCACCCTGGAACCTTGCCGCCAGGCGCTGAAGGATGCAAGCATGAGCAAGGAAGATATTGATGAAGTGATTTTGGTGGGGGGGTCTACGCGCATCCCGCGCATCCAGCAAGCCGTTGAAGAGTTTTTTGGCAAAAAGCCTAACAAAGGAGTGAATCCCGATGAAGTAGTGGCTGTAGGTGCTGCCATTCAGGGAGGTGTTTTGAGTGGTGATGTACAGGATGTACTGCTGCTTGATGTGACACCGCTTTCTTTGGGTATCGAAACGATGGGCGGCATTTATGATGTTGTGATTGAATCAAATTCTACGATTCCGACTAAAAAATCGAAAATTTATTCTACGGCTTCTGACAACCAACCGTCTGTTGAAATCCACATTTTACAGGGAGAGCGCCAGATGGCAAAAGATAACAGAACCGTAGGGCGATTTATTTTGGATGGCATTCCACCTGCGCCACGCGGCGTCCCTCAGATAGAAGTTGTATTTGACATAGATGCCAATGGTATTTTAAATGTTTCGGCGAAAGACAAAGGCACTGGTAAAGAACAAAAAATTCGGATTGAGGCTTCCACTGGTCTATCAAAAGAAGAAATTGAAAAAATGAAAGCAGAAGCAGCCGCAAATGCCGATCAAGATCGCAAATCACGCGACCGTGCGGAAAAACTCAATATGGCTGATACTTTGTCATTCCAAACAGAAAAGCAGTTGAAAGAGTACGGAGATAAAATCCCGGTACATAAAAAAGAAGCCATCGAAAAGTCCTTGAGTGAATTAAAAGAAGCGCACAAGTCGGAAGACCTTGCTCGTATTGATCGTGCCATTGAAGCGCTCAATAGCGCTTGGCAAGCTGCCAGCCAGGAAATGTACCAGGCTACACAGCAAGCAGGTGCAGATACCAATGGCGCTACGAACCATACAACAAGTGGTAAAACCGATGACGTGACCGATGTGGAATTTGAAGAAGTGAAGCAATAAGCTATCAAAATGATAATGGAAAAGCTCTTTGGCAGTGATTGCTGAAGGGCTTTTTGCATTAGTAGATTCCTTGAGACGAGAAATTGTCAAACCAAATCCTGATTTTTACAAATAATCTTTTTGAATCCCATTAGTAAGGACATATTCTAAAAAAGAAGCTCCCAAACAGCGCACAACATTCACATTTTTTTTCATTATCTTGTCTGCAACACTATTATTAAAAAGTAAATTTTGCCAATTTCTAAACCTCTTGCATGCGCTACCGGAAATACAAACCTTCTTCACCCCTCCAGCCTTATGTAAGCGACTATTTTCTATGGGATAGCGAAGCATTGACCACTCCCTTCGAGATTACCAGCCCTGCTAATTGCTATGCAGCGCTGGTTTTTAATTATGAAACGCCTTATCAATTATTCAACCATAAACACCAGGGCAGCAGGTTGCCGCAAAGTTTCTTGTCAGGACAATCCTCTGCTACTTACACCTTGCGCCTGAGCGGTCGCATCGGCATGGCAGGTATCATTTTTCAAGGGGCTGCTTTTCAAAATTTATTTCCGACACCTCATCCGCTCGAATTTTTAGACGATAGGGTGGATTTGCATCATCTCATTGGCGCGGAATCCATCAAAATTACAGAACAACTCACCGAAGCTTCCTCCGATTTGGATAAAATCCTGGTGCTTGAAAAATTTCTCCTGGAACGTTTGAAAAAAAGAGGAACAGCACTATCTGTTGCCGACCACGCCGCCCACATTATTTTAAATCAAAAAGGCGTGATCCGCATGGACGATTTGGCAAAGACTTTGTGCATCAGTCCGCGAAACTTGCGTCGCCGTTTTACCGAACGCATGGGTGTCAGTCCTAAATATTTTGCGCGCCTCAAGCGGTTTGGGTACATCAATGCTTGTTTAACGATGAATCCCTCGCTTTCCTGGCAAAATTTTATGATAGATGGCGGATTTTACGACCAATCGCATTTGGTGAAAGATTACCAGGAATTTGTAGGAAAAAATCCCTCGCAGCAATTTTTATATACCCAGCAATTGGTTGAACAAATGTTGCAATAATAAATTAGGCGCTTTCTGATTTTTCCCTTCCGACTACTTTGTCCGTTTTTTACAAGACATTGGTTTTTTAGTGCTATATTTTTGATGTATTATTTATTCATATTTAAAACCCTTTTGAAATGACTACCGAGCAGACCAAACAATTCATGGAAGATTACAAACAGCTTTTTTCGGGAGGCATACCACCTACTCCTGAAGCACTGGACGAGTATATCTCTGATGTGGATATGGAATTGAAGCAGCATATTCAAGTGTTTCAAACCGGTATTCCAGGTTATACCCTCGAACCCAATGATTTGATTGTAACCGGCAACAAAGCGGTATTGAGTTTTAACCTCAAAGGCATCCACAAGGGCGAATTATTTGGCGCGCCGCCCACCGGCAACGTCGTAAACGTACCCGGCATTATCATTTATGAAATAGAAGATTTTAAAATCGTGAAGCATACAATGGTAGCCGATACGATGCTGTTGATGACACAAATCGGCGCCTTGGCAGTACCGGAAGAAGTAGAAGCTTAGTTGTTAAGTGAGATTTACTAAATCTTCAAGATTTAGCAAATCTTTATTCACTGGTGACCCTAAGTCATCAGATGAGTATAAAACTCCCCTACAAAAATCCTATAATCATTATATTTATTAAAATTTTATTGTCAATTGTAATAATATTGATAAGTCATTTATTTGTCTTTGCGCAAAATGCAGAAGCTTCTCTCCAAAAAGTTGCGATTGAAAACAGCCAGTATTTCAAGTTGTTTTCTCCAACTATGCAGGAGGATTATTACATAAAAGTTTTTCTACCAGACGGTTATGACAAATCAAATAAAAAATATCCTGTCCTTTACTTGTTGGATGGCGACCATGCTTTTGCTATGGCAACGGATATTACAACTTATTTAAGTTATGGTAAGCATATTCCCGAATTAATTATCGTTTCTCTTTCTTACAACGACAAAGCTGGACCCGACCAGGGCGGCAGAAATCAACGGCGGCGCGACTTTTCGCCAGTTAGCTGGGGCTATTCGAGAAGCGGGCTACTACGATATTTTTCATTGCATGAAAGATATGCGGCAAAAGACTGGTGCTGGCTTTGAGCAGTTTTTTGGGCAAACGCCAGCGCTCCTGTCGGCGCATCAGCAAATTATCCAGGCAGCGTAACTTGTCGGATTTTTACAGTAAAATGCGCATAGCAAGGTTGTATTTTTGAAAAAAGTTCATCTGGTGGACAAAATTGCTATTCGGAATGGGAAAATTGCTACTTCGGATAGGAAATTTTCCCCTTGGAGTAGCAAATTTTTTCCTTTGAATAGCAAAATTGCCCCTTCGTGTGGCAAAATTTCTCTTTTGGATAGGAAGTTTTCTCCTCAAAGTAGTAAAGTTTCTGCTTTAGATACAAAAATTCCTATTTGAAGTAGAAAAATTGCTCTTCAGAGGAGCAATGTCGAGGTTCAGAAGGGCAATTTTGATTTGAAGGACGATTTCGTAAATCTTCAAGATTTGCGAAATCTCAACGACCATCTATTCTAATTTAAACAAGATTTAATTTTTAAATAAAGCGCTGATTATCTTCTATTTATAGTTTTATCAGCATATTAGCACATTAACTTTTAATAACCTAAACATTAATCTATTATGAAAAGTTTATTATTCACTACCGCCCTGCTTTTAGCAGCGAGTTTTACATTCGGACAAACCATTCAGAAAGGCAATATGATTGGGATTCACATTATGACCGTTGAATTAAAACCCAATGTGACGCTGGATGAGGTTGTCAATTATTACAATACGAAATACTTTCCAGCAGCTGATAAACACTTTGGTTTTAAAGGCTTTATAGGGAAGGGCATTCGGGGCGCCAGTAGTGTAGATAATAAATTAATCCTCATTTGGCATTTTAAAACGGAAGCAGATAGAGATAAATTTTTCAAAGCAGATGGCAGTTTATCGGAATTAGGCGAAAAAGCCTTCCAACAGCCTGAAATGCAAGCGGTAGATCAAGAACTTACAAAATTAGCCACTGTAACAAGTGACTGGTCGGATTGGGTGATAAAGTAAATTGCCTCACGCCAAGTGCTGTTATCCTTTTAAAAAGATGACAGCACTGATACCAGATTTTTATAAAAAAACCATTATTTACACGGCTAAAAGAGGTACGAATACCCACCCGTTTTGTGCTATTTCAATTAGCATGTGTTTTAAAGCGCTTGTCTTCTGCATTTTTCTGCTCAAGTGTTTGTTTTTCTTTTTATTAATGGCTACTCCTTTGTATCTTAGCCTGAATAACGATTCAAAAGCGTTCATAAAAATGCAGGAAACAAAGGATACCATTCATATTAACACTCGCGGCGAGACTCAAAATACCTACGATGCTATCGTCATCGGCAGCGGCATCAGCGGCGGCTGGGCGGCGAAGGAGTTGTGCGAAAAAGGTTTGAAAACCCTGGTGTTGGAGCGCGGTCGAAATGTGGAACATATCAAAGATTATCCTACCTACAATATGCGCCCCTGGGATTTTCCGTATCGGGGTGCAATGACAAAAGAGCAACTTCAGAAAAATCCTTTGATTTCAAAATCAGCAGGTTATGCTGATGATACCGACCATTTTTTTATTCAGGATGCCGATCATCCTTATGTACAGGAAAAGCCCTTTGACTGGATTCGGGGCTATCAGGTGGGCGGAAAATCTTTGACTTGGGGGCGCGCCTGTCAGCGTTGGAGTGCTTTTGAATTTACGGCACCGCAGCGGTTTGGGTATGGCATGGATTGGCCCATTCGCTACGCGGATGTAGCGCCCTGGTATAGCCATGTGGAGAAATTTATTGGCGTTTGCGGTGTAAAAGAAGGGATTGAGTCCATGCCGGATGGAGAGTTTTTGCCGGGCTATGAATTAAATTGCGTTGAGCAGCATATCAAGAAAGTATTATATGACAAATTTAAGCGATATTATGTTTCCGGGCGCTGGGCGCAAATTACCGAACCGCAAGAAATTCACAAACAACAGGGTAGGGGACAGTGCCAGAATCGCAACCTATGTATGCGGGGTTGCCCGTATGGCGGGTATTTTAGTTCGGTGACTTCCACTTTGCCTTGGGCGAAAAAGACTGGCAACCTGACTGTTCAGCCCGATTCGGTTGTGCACTCTATTATATTTGATGAAAAACTTGGAAAAGCGAGCGGCGTAAGGGTTATCAATACCAAGACGCATAAAGCGATAGAATATTATGCAAAGGTTATTTTTGTAAATGCTTCTGCGCTTAATACCAACTTGATATTATTAAATTCTACTTCCAGTCGTTTTCCAAATGGCTTGGGTAATGATAGTGGCGTACTTGGAAAATATATATGTTTTCACAATTATAGAGCCAGCATGGGCGGCGATTTTGAAGGGTATAAAGATAAATATTATAAAGTAACGCGGCCGGTAGAATGTATTATAGCGAATTATAGAAACTTGCACAAACAAGACACGGATTTCGTCGGCGGCTATACTATTTTCTCCGGCGCTTATCGCGAAAAACTAAGTACAAAAGGCATCGAACCCATGC
Source organism: uncultured Saprospiraceae bacterium (assembly GCA_964526645.1). Classification (GTDB taxonomy): domain Bacteria; phylum Bacteroidota; class Bacteroidia; order Chitinophagales; family Saprospiraceae; genus JADJNW01. The sequence goes on along the minus strand of CAZGJN010000005.1, from coordinate 58,457 downwards.
TGGGTGCGGATTTCAAAGATCAAATCAGTAAGCCTGGCACTTGGGGGGCGTACATGTATATGCAGGGCGAAACCATTCCGAAGGAAACGAACCATGTACGTTTAAGCGCCGAGCAAAAAGATCAATGGGGTATCCCTTTGTTAATAACTTCGGTAGATTATGATGATAATGATGAAAAAATGATAAAAGATTTTCTTGAGCAAGGGCAGGCTATGCTGGAGGCCGCCGGCGCTGTGAATATTCGTACCAACGATAGCCATCAAGCCCCTGGCTTGGATATTCATGAAATGGGCGGCGCACGCATGGGGCGCGATCCAAAGACTTCGATTTTAAATAACTATAATCAAATTCATGCTTGTAAAAATGTTTTTGTAACAGATGGTGCTTGTATGACCAGTACGGGTAATCAAAGCCCTTCCATTTTATATATGGCACTCACGGCAAGGGCAGCGAATCATGCAGTGGAAGAATTGAAAAAAGGGAATTTGTAAAATTGCATTTATACTTTTATGTGTTCGAGTGTTTATGCCCAATATGACGTACTGCTCGAACACCCAAGCAAAACTAAATATGAATAGAAGAGAATTACTTAAAAACATAAGCTTAATAACCGGTGCAATGGTCGTGGGTGCAGATTTTTTTCTTGCCGGCTGCAAAATAGGAGAGGATAATGCAGAAGGGATCGGATTATTTACTGAAAATGATATTCTTTTTTTGAATGAAATAGCCGAAACTATCATACCTCGCACCAACACACCTGGCGCAAAAGACGCGCAGGTAGGCAGTTTTATCGCCGATTTCGTTTCCAATTGCTATGATGCCAAAGATCAAAATATTATAAAAAACGGCTTGACGACGATTGAGCAAGCGAGTCAAACGCAATATAAAAAAGCATTTTTAAAAATAACGCCCGAACAACGCCACAAATTATTACAAAAAGCAGCCGTAGAAGCAAAAATTCATAGTGAAAATCCACAAAAAGCTTCTGATGCGTCGCCACATTATTATACTTTATTTCAACAATTGACGCTGATGGGCTTTTTTACCTCTGAGCTTGGCTATACGCAAGTGCTTCGTTATGAGATTGTTCCAGGAAAATATGAAGCTTGTATTGATTACAAAAACGAAACGGCTTGGGCAAATTGGTAAAATATTTGCTCAAGCCATATGAAGAGTAGTATTTTATTCAGCCGATGGCGTATTTCTTCTACGCATCACTAAGCTATCGGCGGGGTATTGTGTTTTGAGCAAATCCATCTGTTCTTCTGCCCAACCAACCAACAACTGCCTTTGTTCATCTGATAATTTTGCACCCGAATGCAAGCCCAGCCAAGTGTAGGATGGCAACGGCATTTCTTTTTCCTTCACCATTTCAATGATTTCTTCAAATTTGTGGTTTTGTATAGCGATCGGACGATTGGTAAATTCCGAAAAATTTAAATGTTTTTTTCCTTCCGTAACGTGCTGGTTGAGCCACCACCCAACAGGCTGCACTTCGGCATACCAGGGATATTTGGTATTATTGGTATGGCAATCATTGCAAGCCACATCCAGAATGGGAGCCACCTGCGCCGGCACTGCGTATTTGGTCGAAATGTCATTATCTTTTATATCTGATGTGTTTTTGGCTGGTCGGATAAACTGAATGCCAATGAGCGCTGCAAGGATTACGAACAGGATAGTTTTTTTCATGGTTGTTCTTTTTAGATTGGTTTTACATCTTTCAAGCGATGCCAAAGGTATAATGCCGAAAAAATTAATGCAAGTTCAATAGAAAATTACGCTGTTTTTCCAGAAGATTGGATTGATTTTTAGGTTTTGATATCATTATCTTTTGTATCTATAACGGCAAGTTGTAAAATTAGTAAACATTGGGCTATTCTTTTTCCTTCAGTGCCAATTTCTCTTTGCGTATTTTTTTCTGATCGTTGTTACTTTCGTAAATGGTGTAATTTTCATATTTCAAAGGGTCTTTCTCTGCCCAGATGTCTTTACCGATGTCGCATAAAACCAATAGTTCCTGATAGATTTTATTGCCTTGTTCTATTCGATTTTCCACTGCGATATCGCGATCCGAAATTTTATCCTGTTGGATGTTGAGGGCTGTTTCAAAATCTTGATAGGCTTCTACAATGCGTTGGAGCACCGTTTCGTTAACACCAACATCCGCCAGAAAGTCAATTTGCTGGCGTGCAACCCGCACGACCCTGCGCCCGCAAAAGAGGAGTTGGGCATCCGTCATATCTCCCATTTTTGCTGTACCGAACTTGCGGTAGCGCCCGCTGCGGTTGTTGTATTTCATGGCTACTCGCGTCATTAAGCTCCGAATGGCAGTCTTTAATTTCTCGGCGGCTTCATATTTTTTATCGGTTACAATCATTTGATCCCCAACGAGTTCATCGTCGTCGGGTAGTGCTTTGAATTTTTCGCACAAATTCATAAAGCCTTTGAGGCGATCTGCTCCATAGCTGTATTTTTCAAAGTATGCCAAATCGCGATGGGCATAGCGAATGCGCTCTATGCTCTGCAAGTAAAGGTCGGCATCCGGGAAGTTATATTGGCGATGACCAGCTTGTTTTTTCATAGTAGAGTTGACTATCAATTTTTTACAAAAGTACAATTTCTATCGCATAAAACAAATTTTTACTTTATAAAAACAATTTCATTTTAGGTATGAAAAAAAAATACTCAGTTGAAATTTTCTTGTATTGTTACAAACAAAAAATAAATAAATTCAGTGACGAATGTACTTTCGCGACTCAACGAATCATGCCATTTTTATCAACTGAAAAAGCAGGGGGCACTATCCCCAAAGGAGATTTTTGCCACTTTTGAGGTAGCGTTTGATATTGAGCCAAAAAGCAGCAAACAAATAAAAGATAATCGGAGAACCCAGCGTGGCAAAGGAAAGGTAAATAAAATAAAGGCGAACGGTAGCAGAGGTAATACCGATTTTTTCGCCAATATAGCTACAAACGCCAAAGGCAGAGCGTTCTAACAAGTTTTTGAGTGTATTCATACGCGGAGAAGTTCTATTCAAATTTGCTAAACAAAAAAATAGTAAAAAGGATTCATTTTCGTCGAAAAAAAAATGAAACAGGTGATGGGGCTTAGCTCCAGCACCTGTTTTGCTTAAACGCAAGATTCCACAAAAGTATGGTACAAAAGGTTGAAAATTTTATTGCCAGGCATTAATAGTGGCTTCCTGGGATGCTTCCACCGAAAGCGCAGCGTTGGTGTTATTTTGGGCGTTCACTACCGCTTCTTTCTTTGAAGAAGAGAAGGCATAAAAAAGCCCAAGTGCACCAAATACAAACAAAAAGAGGAGTAAAAAATTTTCTTTTCCGGAGTTGTTAGCCTTTGCCATAATTTAATTTTTTATAGTGTTTCAAAAAAAAAGTTTGCATCAAGCATAGGATTCTAAGGCAATGCAATCGCGCAAACGGCGATTGTTGCAAAAAGGATTTGAATTCCTGATAGCTGTTTTCTGCTATTGGATTTTTTCTGAGACAAGGGCAATCATATCCCTGCCGAGGCGCATCAGTGCTCGGTAGTCTCTTTTTTCAGCCTTGTTTAGGAATCAGCCTATGGGGAATCGTCGTAGTGCAGCAGTTCTGAATTTTGCATAGCGTTTCATTTTTTTTCTGTTAGTAAATTTGTTTGGAATCGTCTTAGGTTCAATTTGCAAATATATAAAATATAAAAATAAATTTAATTTGATATTCGATGTTTTTCTGTTTTTTATAAATTAAGTTTATAATATATTTGAAATCAAATACTGTGCCAATTTCTAATAATGAGCGCTTTTTAAATTAAAAAATTATTTAATCTGAAAGACTGACTGCATCATCCTTTTTGGGCAATAGGAGCCAGAGCTTGCCGTAGTGTTTGAGGTAGCTGGCTTTTCGTTGGGCGCTTTTGCCTACGCCCATATATACGTCCACATGCCCCGGCCCGCGAATGGCACCGCCCACATCTTGCGCCAGAAAAATGCGAAACTCATGACGCAGCCGCCGCGTTTTGCGATCGTACACTGGAAAGGCAGCCAATAGGCAACTCCCCAGCGGGATGTAGCGCCGATCAACGGCGACAGAAAAATCACCAGTTAGCGGCACAGCACCAGCGCCTTTGGGTTGTGTTTTGCGACGGGTAAAGAAGGTGTAGGAAGGATTTTGGCAGAGGATACTGTCAATGAGATGCGGATGTTGGTTGAGAAAGCGTCTAATACCATCTATGGATAGGTTTTTGACATCGAGGTCGGGTTGTTGTTGAATGAATTTTTCGATACTGCGGTAGGGGTGTCGGTTGGTGCCGTCATAGGCAAAATATTCCCTCTTTTGATTGGGATATTCTACAAAACCAGAACCCTGTAAGTGCATGTAGTAAACATCCACTGCATTTTGGGCGTAAGCAAGCTCTAAGCCATGCCCCTCCAATGCGCCTTCTGTTTCGATCTGTTTCCGGGTAGGAAGCGCGCCTGCCCAGTCTCTTGGGCGGCTATAGATGGGATATTTATAATTCTTGTCTTTTGTTTTTTTGACCTTGATGATGGGTGTAAAATAGCCCGTAAATTGCACATTGCCGCGGCGGTCTTCTCCCCAGATTTGGTGTGCATCCAAATATTGGTGCAGGTACATTGGCTTGGTTTGCTGCCATTGTTTCAAAATTTTGATCGTTTCTTCGAGTTGCTCCGGTCTGATAACCAAGTTGCCCACTCGTTGGATTTTGTAGGGACGGGCTTGTTGGAGTAACTTTTGTTGTTGCGCTAAAGCGGCTACCAATTTTGTGGTGATGAATGGAAAGTCAACGGTATCAATAGGTGTATTTTGATAAATTCCAGGCAAGAAAGGCGCATTGCGGATTTTGCCATTGCGCCGGAAGATCCATTCTGGCACATCCTCTTCTTCATTGATCGCCAGGGAATCAGGCGCATTGGAGTTGGCATTAGAACGACCAGACTGTGTGTCTTGGCAGGCAAGCAACACTCCGAGGGTGAAGAGCAGGCAGGTCTGTCGTAGGTTCATACGTTATTTTTGGGCTTTGCTGTTAGACAATAGATTTTTCAAATTGAATCGTTTCTCTATCATCCAACCAAAAGCCGATTGGGCAAAATACGCGTTCTTATTGGTTCATCAAACTAAAAAATGTCAAATTTTGATTTTACCGAATATAAATTTGTTTAAATTGGTTATTATTGCAATGATTTTATGAAAATTTTGCAAATGAAGAAGATCGCGCTGCAATTTGGGTTATTGGCTTTTTTATTGCTGATACTGTTTCAATTAAGCAAATATTCTTTGTTCCTGAGCGGATTCAAAAGTGAGTTATTGTTGAAAATGTACCAAAAAATTGGATTTAGACTGGAATGACACCATTTCAAGAAGCAAGAAAATCTACAATTGCTCGTGCCGCCCGTTCCGAAGCCCCGGCATTGCCAAGCTTTTGGCGCAATTCGGCGTAGCCGGTTTTGATTTCTTGGGCTTTTTCAGGGTTTAAAATAGCGCTTAAAGCTTGTTGTAAATTTTTTTCATTCAAATCATGTTGGATTAATTCTTTGACTAACAGGCGATCTACAATCAAATTAACCAAAGCAATAAACTTTATTCGTTTACCAATCAGTTGTTTAGCTATAGCATAAGAAATGGCGCTGCCTTTATAACAAACAACCTCCGGCACATTGAATAGCGCAGTTTCCAAGGTCGCAGTACCCGATGTAACCAGCGCAGCTTGGGCGTAGCTCAGCAAATTATACGTTTGATTTTGAACTAAGTGGACATTTTTTGCATTGGCTTTCGCCAAAATGGATTCATAAAATTCCTTTGATTGTGAAGGTGCACCAGCGATAATAAACTGATAATCAATAAATTTTGGCACAACAGAAAGCATTACTTCCAGCATTCGGCTAATCTCTTGCTTTCGACTGCCTGGCAGTAGCGCAACGATAGGGCGTTCGTCTAAATGATGTTCTTGTAAGAAATCACCCTTTTCTTTAAAATTTTCAATTACATCTAAAAGCGGGTGCCCCACAAATATTACATCGTAATTATATTTTTTGTAAAAATCGGGTTCAAATGGTAAAATAACCAGCATTTTATCCACTGATTTTTTAATATCATGCACCCGACTGGCGTGCCATGCCCATAGCTGCGGCGAGATATAATAAATGACTTTTAAACCCTGAGCTTTCGCCCATTTTGCGATCCGAAGGTTAAAACCTGGGTAATCAATTAAAATTAGCGCATCTGGTTGATAATCAAGAATATCCTTTTTACAAAATTCGATATTGCGCAAAATAGTTCGCAGATTCCTAACTACCTCTATAAAGCCCATAAACGCCAAATCGCGATAATGCTTGCGCAAATCGCCCCCTGCTGCCTGCATCAAGTCGCCGCCCCATACGCGGAATTTCGCCTCAGCGTCCTCTCGTTTCAATGCTTTTATTAAATTGGAGCCGTGCAAGTCACCCGAAGCTTCACCCGCGATGATGTAATATTTCATGATCTCCTTGTTTCATGGCGCCATTGTTTCTTGGTGAAAATCAACGGTAAATGATTAATCCTCAATACTAAATTCTAAAAAATGTTACTGCCGAAGTAAACAACCCATCCGATGGCATAAAGTACCGTCATAATTGCAATGCCCCGTACCACTTCGCTAAAACGGCGGCGTTGAAAAATATTGATTGGAATGAGATTCAAACAGATAGCGATTACGCCGAGGGTACGCACCCGAAAATTGGCGGAAAAACCAATGCTGCTCGTCCAGCCCATCGCATCGAGTTGATCATAAATCGTGAGTAAAATCGCATAGCCCACAAATGGCAAGAGCAGTCCGATTAGCAATCCTATCCAAAGCTTGTTTTGAATCATGTTTGTTTATTTGTAAAAAGATATTGGCAGAGGGTACAGGGAATAACTTTATAATATTTTTTTGTTCTAAAAGTCACAAAGTTCACTAAATCACCGCTACGTCTCCAAACCAACTTTCATTTCTCTACTCTCAACCACAATCTCCTCCATCTCTTTCATCGCTTTTAATGCTTCATAATTCGTCAAATCGTGCATAGAAGGCACCACCGAAATATAGCCATTATCCAAAGCCCAAATATCGGTATCCGGTTTATGATCTTCATTTACAAAACGCCCTGTGAGCCAGTAATACTTTTGACCACGCGGATCGGTAGCCTCTACAAATTCCTCTACCCAACGCGCATCTGCCTGCCGACACACTTTTACGCCTTTAATTTCATTTACTGGTAATTTAGGAATATTCACATTTAGTAAATTACCATGCTCCATGCCACGTTCCAAAATATATTGCATAATTTCTCTTACAAATGGTTTACAGGGCTCAAAATCAGCACCATGCGAATAATCCAGTAGGGAAAAGCCAATCGAAGGAATGCCTTCCAGCGAAGCTTCCATCGCCGCTGAAAGTGTGCCGGAGTAAATAATATTAATGGAAGCATTCGAGCCATGATTGATACCGGAAACACATAAATCAATTTTCCGTCCTTTAAGTACTACATTTTGTGCCAACTTCACACAATCCACCGGTGTACCGGAGCATTCATAGGATGCTTCCACTCCCTTAAATACATTCGCCGGATGCAAGCGAATCGGATTGGCAATCGTGATGGCGTGTCCCATGCCCGATTGAGGCGCATCCGGGGCTACAACTACTACGTCGCCGAGGGTTTTGGCTACCTCTACTAAAGCGTGAATGCCGTGAGCAGTGATACCATCGTCATTTGTGACTAAAATTAAAGGCTTTTCCATTGGTTCTTTTTAAGATGTCAAAATAGAGAGCAGAGAAATCAGATGGAGTTGTAACTAAAAAACTTCGATAATAGTCTGACCTCCGATTTCTTTAATCTGTTTTTTCGAAATTAAATTGCAAATTTACCATCTTCCAGACGATTATGACAGTTATTTTACTGTTAATTTAAACCAGCTCCCAGCAGACTTGTTGTAGTTTTGCTTTGAATCGTTGAGAGGAAGAGGCGATTGAGAAAGTTTAACAGCTCAATTTTCCAGCATTTCAAACCTCTCTTAACCTTCTCAGCTTTTCTAAACGAGAAAAATGAAAAAAGGAGTTCTCCTCATCAACCTCGGCACGCCCGACGAGCCAACCCGCAGCGCGGTCTATCGTTATTTGAAGCAATTCCTGCTCGATCCTCGTGTAATTGATTATCCTTGGCTCGCCCGAAATCTATTGGTGCGCGGCATCATTGCGCCTTTCCGTTCGGGCAAATCGGCAAAAGCTTACCAACAACTCTGGACAGAGAATGGCTCTCCGCTCAAGTATTATGGCGAAGTGGTGAACAAAGGTGTGCAGCGGCTACTCGGCGATGATTATGTGGTAGAACTGGGGATGCGTTATCAAAACCCTTCGATTGAATCGGCAATCGAAAAATTGTTGAAACAACAAGTTTCGCAGATCACTGTTTTTCCTATGTTCCCGCAATATGCTTCGGCTACCACCGGCTCGGTACATGATGAAGTCATGCGCATTTTGCGTACTAAAGAAACCATTCCCAATCTAAAACTTATCAATTCTTACTACGACTATAAACCTATCATCGAAATTTTCGCCGAAAATGCCCGGCAATTTGACATAGACAGCTACGATCACATTCTATTCAGCTACCACGGGCTGCCCCAGCGCCAACTTCGCAAAGCCGATAATTTTAATCATTGCTTACAAAAAGAAAATTGCTGCCAAAATATTTCCAGCGTTAATCAATTTTGTTACTCTGCGCAATGCCACGCGACCACTCGCGCCATTGCCGCCGAACTTGGCTTAAGCTCCGATCGCTATACCACTTGTTTCCAAAGTCGCCTCGGCAATGATCCTTGGGCACAGCCATACACTTCTGTAACCATTGAAGAATGGGCAAAGCGAGGCGCCAAACGTTTGTTGGTATTCAGTCCGGCATTTGTAGCTGATTGTTTGGAAACCATCATCGAGATTGGCGACGAGTATCAAGAAGAATTTGAGAAAATGGGCGGTGAAAAAGTAGATCTGGTGCCGAGTTTGAATGATAATCCTAAATGGGTTGTGGCGATAAAGGACTTGGTAGCGAATTCATAACATAGGGGCGAGCTTCAGCCGTATGATGATAGATAAGCGCTTTCGAGCACAGGGAAGCTCGTACCTTCTACAAATCCCCCTCCGGAATCTTATTTTCTTTAATCACTTTCGTCTGTTCTTCCGTAAATGGCATCTCCAATAAATCCAGTGTTTCCTGATGAGATCGAAACAAATCCACGATATAATGCAAGCGATCTGGTAAGGCTGCCCAATCCACTGCGCCCGATGCCTCCGGACTATCCGGGGTAGGATCAACCTGCTGCAATAGTAATAACAAGTCTGGATTATTTAGTGATTTTAATGACTCCGGAAAGCTTACTTTCATATCTTTACTTAATTGCAAATACTTACCCTTAGGAAAATACAGTACCATCATATTTTTAGTGAGTAGCAAGCGCATTTTCTGCCGTGCTGATGTAATAAAATTGTTCAATTTTACATCTAATTGTACAGGTCTCCCCACCAACCGCATCAATAACATCATGCCATACATCAACCACCCGCGATAAGGAAACATCGCCTGTAATAACTTGGGCAATAAAACCGAAGGCGCTGGTATCGAGGCATCCAGGGCTTCCGCTATTTCTGGTTGCAAACGCGTTTGTTCGTGAAAGCCGATTTCTATATTCGCTAATAATATCAGCTCTGCTTTTTTCTTTACATCCGTTTCAAAAATCGCTTCATAATATCTTTTAAATGCTTGCCGTAAATACCGTTGACCATCAGGCGGATCACCATCCTTTAATTTCTTACAAAAAAGCGTAATATTATTTTCATTATATTCTACATCTTGCGTACAAGTCGCCAAAAACCGTGCAAACTCCTTTCCAATCTCTGCAAACACCTTCTGATTCCCCCGTGCCACGGCATCGCTCGAATGCGCAATGATATTTGCCGGATCAAGCACTATCCACAAGCGTTGCCGCAAGGTCGTTTTTTCTTGCTCAACTTCCGCCGGGCCTCTCTCCTTAGGCTTTGGTGTCAACAATCTTTCTAATGCCCGCTGTAAATCTTCCTTCCGAATCGTCTGCCCCGCCTGTTTCGATGCCCAGGTCGCAAAGGTACACCAATTCGCGCAAGCTCCCGTCCGCGCGGTCATCGTATGCGAGAGTTCGTAGTAGCACTGTGTAATCTGCAAATTGCGCAATACCGGCTCGGGATGAGTGGCGATGGTGTCAACTTGTTGAATAGTAGGGAAAGGAGGCATCCTGATCGTTTTTATTTAGGCCAAAGTAGAGAATTTTCTGGATTGATTTTCTAATAGGAAGGTATTGTATTTGTTCTTAGCTTAGGTCTCTACCTGCCGCAATTTTTTTATTCTAAAAACAAGTGATAGAAAACAAGAAAATCTTATCATGATTCAAATCCTGATTCAGACTTATTTTCTACTTTCGCCCTCACAATTCCTCTACATCCATGAAAAAACTACTCAACTTCCTATCACAAGAGGCGCTTAATCTCTCCGTCGGCTATCTGGCGGGCTTGATCGCTTCCAATCTCGTGTCGCGTTTTTTTGTCAAAAAAGGGCTGGTAAATCTCTGGGGCTTGGCTGCCAAGCGCCAGGCCTTGCGCAAGGATGATTACGAATGGTTGATGTTTATCAGTTCCTACCTGATCGGTCTAATTGTGATGATAGCCGTACAGTACGCCATGCGGCGCTTGCGCGGGCAACGCGTGGAGTCGGCATGAGTGGGGCATGTTTGTCCCTTTTTTGAGCGAGTTGCAGCAGGATTACATCAAGCGCCCATCCTTCATCTCAAGGCAACGGTCGCTCATGTTAGCAAGTTCTTCGTTGTGTGTTACGATGATGAAGGTTTGTTGGAAATCGTTTCGGAGCTTGAATAATAGCTGGTGTAACTCCTGAGAACTGGCGGAATCCAGGTTGCCGGATGGCTCGTCTGCGAAGACAATCGCCGGATTATTGACTAAGGCGCGGGCTACGGCTACACGCTGCTGCTCGCCACCCGATAGTGCACCGGGCTTGTGGCTTAGTCGCTCAGATAAACCCAGATAATCGAGTAGTTCTTTTGCGCGCTTTTGCACTTTATTTTCTGCTTGCCGGCTGATGTAACCAGGAATACATACGTTTTCTAAAGCGGTAAATTCCGGTAGCAGGTGGTGAAATTGGAAAATAAAGCCAATGTTTTGATTGCGAAATGTAGCTAATGGCTTGTTTTTCAGTGCAAAAACATCTTCTCCGTTGATGTATAGCTTGCCTTCGTCTGCTCGGTCAAGGGTGCCGAGGATGTGCAGCAAGGTGCTTTTGCCTGCCCCCGATTTGCCCACGATAGCAACGACTTCCCCTTTTTGAACTTGTAAATCAACCCCTTTCAGGACATGCAAACTGCCGTATGATTTATGGATTTGATTGGCTCGAATCACAGTGTTTTTCTTTTGGACAAATGTAACAAGACTTGTTGATAAGGCGGGGAATCCCTTTTTCTTTTCTGACAAAAGCTTTAAAAACGGTTTATCTTTGGGCAAAATTTATTTGATATGAGCATAGTTTCTGCAATTGGCATTATTGCGGCATTACTTACCACAAGTGCTTTTGTACCACAGGTTTATAAAACAATGAAAACGCGCTCTACAGAGGATTTGTCGCTGGGGACTTTCTCTATGATTTTTGTTGGTACGGGGCTTTGGTTTGCTTATGGCTTGTTGATCAAGGATTTTCCGCTGATTTTGGCGAATGTCATCACTTGTGCTTTGTCAGGAGTGCTCTTTTTTATGAAAATCCGAAATATGAAATAGTTAGAACATGTTGAAACATTTTGATCTCTTATAGAGGGTATTTCTACTCCAAACTAAGCGTATTGCAAGGATGGATGCCTGGAAAACAGTCAAACGAAGCGTGGCTTTTTCCAATTATTCCATCAGGCTATCTTTTCGACGATCTAAAGCTAAATATACAAGAATCTGCTAATCAAAAATTTAAACATACTCCTAAAATAAAAAATAAGCAGTTGCTTGATTCGATATAATACAAAAATAATTTATGCAAGGTGTGTAATTAATAAGAAAACTATTTCAGCGTGGTCTTTATCATTCTGTCCTTATTGTTCAAATCTTTTTGTAAATGACTCTTTGTAAAGCTCTTGTTATCAAGCAATTGTACGACTTGGTTGGCATTGAATTCATTACACTCCAAAAACAAATAACCCTTTTCTGTCAGATGTTCTTTTGCAAAATCGGCGATGGTTTCATAAAAAATCAGGGGGTTTTCATCAGTAATAAATAAAGCAAGTGCAGGCTCAAAATCTTTGACATTCTCAGGCATCAGGGCGCTTTCGCGCAGGGGAATGTAGGGTGGATTACTGACGATCATATCGAATTGCGCTAACTGATTCCATTGGTTTTTATTCATAATATCCATTTGTAAAAATTCTATCTCAGTTGCATTCCGTTGAGCATTTTCCTTAGCAATTACCAGGGCTTCCGGACTAATGTCTATCGCAGAGACATCCAGCGAAGGTATTTTTTTCTTCAGTGCAATCGGGATGCAGCCGCTGCCAGTACCGATATCTAAAACTTTGTAATTCCTTCTTTTTGAGCCTTTTATCGTTTCAACCATCCAGTGCACGAGCTCCTCCGTTTCCTGCCGCGGAATGAGCACTGCCGGGTTTACCTTGAATTTTAAACCATAAAAATCGGCTTGACCCAGGATATACTGAATCGGCTCGTGTTGTAAAAGTCGCTCTTGAATATGATCGAGCAAATTTCGTTGTGAAGTTTCTAAACCCTTTGCACTTTGAAAATCATAAATATGTAGCGCATCTTCAAAAACAATCCGCGCAATGCTCCGCGCTTCGCCAGGGTCGTAGATTTGGCTGAGATTTTGAACCAATATTTGAAACGCCTTTGCAATATCCATGTTCAACGCTTCAACCAATCAACTTTCAACTCAATCTATTTTTATAATCTTCATATCCAAATGCTCGCACCATTTCTAGGGTCTCATCTTCATGCCAGATAGCGATGGAAGGATGTTTTACGCCGTTGAATGTAGTCGTTTTTACCATTGTATAATGGATCATATCATGGAAAATGATTTTTTCGCCGATTTGTAATTCATGGTCAAAAGAATATTCACTCATGTAATCTCCAGCTAAACAACTTACTCCGCCGATGCGGTAAGTTGGCTTCCCCAAAGTCAGGTCAGTGGCTCCTTCGATACGCGGGCGGTAAGGCATTTCCAAGGTATCGGGCATATGTGCCGTGAAGGAAACATCTACAATAGCTGTTTTTACACCATGATTTTCAATAATATCTAAAACGGTGGAAACTACTATACCAGTATCCCAAGCAATGGCACTACCTGGCTCAAGGATAACTTCCAAATGAGGATATTTTTTGCGAAAGCCTTGTAATAACTTAATCAAATGTTCGATATCGTAGCCTTTGCGTGTCATCAGATGCCCACCGCCGAAGTTGACCCATTTTAGTTGCGGAAAGAACTTTGAGAATTTACTTTCAAAAGCTTTGAGCACTTTTTCTAATTCATAAGAACTTGATTCGCAAAGGGTATGAAAATGCAAACCTTCTACACCTTCGGGTAATTGCTCTTTAAAATTATCCACCACTTCGCCCAGGCGCGACCCCGGCGCTGCGGGGTTGTACAAATCTACTTCTACCTCTGAGTATTCAGGATTGACGCGGATGCCAGCGGATATTTTTTCGGAAAAATGCCCGACGATTTGATCTTTGTAACGCAAATATTGATTAATCGAATTAAAGGTGATATGGCTACTATATTGCATAATTTCATCAAACTCATCGGGCAGATAAGCAGGCGAATATGTATGCGCTTTTACGCCCATCTCTTCAAAAATCAGCCGCGCTTCACTCAGCGAACTTGCTGTCGCTCCTTTTAAATATTGCGCCACCATTGGGAACACCCGCCACATCGCAAAACCCTTGAGCGCTAATATAATAGAAACACCAGCACGGTCTTGAACACTTTTTATTAATTCTAAATTCTCCCGCAAACGCTTCATTTCCAATACATAAGCCGGAGAAGGAATTTTATTTACATTTATCATTTATGATTTAACATTTATCAATGAATGCTCGATCACTTAGTCACCAAGTCGTTCCAACTCAAAGTCATAGCTCCAAATCCACATTTTCCGCTTCATGCCAGGGCAAGCCGCACTCATTTAGCTTTTCCATAAACGGATCGGGATTGAACTGCTCTACGTTGTACACGCCAGCGCCTGTCCACTCGCCTGTGAGCATCATCATCGCGCCGATCATCGCCGGAACGCCCGTCGTATAAGAAACCGCCTGCGTACCTGTTTCTTTGTAAGCTGCCTCGTGGCTGCAGTTATTCCAGACATAGTAGGTTTTTTCCTTGCCATTTTGAATGCCGCGAATCCGACAACCGATGGAAGTCCAGCCCGTATAATTTTCGCCCAAATCGCCAGGATCGGGCAGCACTGCTTTGAGGAATTCCAACGGAATAATGTCAACACCTTTGTATTTTACAGGTTCGATACTGGCCATGCCGATATTTTGAATCACGCGCAAATGCGTCAGATACTCATCGCCGAAGGTCATCCAAAAGCGAGCGCGCTTGAGCGTCGGGAAGTTTTTTACCAAAGATTCTAACTCTTCATGGTAGATCAAATAAGATTTTTTGGGTCCAATTTCAGGATAAGTAAGCATTTTGCCAATTTCATGCGGCTCGGTTTCTACCCATTGCCCATTTTCCCAATATTTACCTTTTTGAGTTACTTCGCGGATATTAATTTCAGGATTAAAATTCGTAGCAAAAGCTTTGCCGTGGTTGCCCGCATTGCAATCTACGATATCCAGATAATGCATCTCATCGAAATGATATTTGGCAGCATGCGCCGTGAAAACGCTCGTCACGCCAGGATCGAAGCCGCAGCCTAAAACTGCCAGCAATCCTGCGTCCTTGAAGCGATCCTGATACGCCCATTGCCATTTATATTCAAATTTTGCCTCATCTTTAGGTTCATAATTTGCTGTGTCCAAATAATGCACGCCCGCTTCCAGACAAGCATCCATGATGGTCAAATCCTGGTACGGCAGTGCCACATGAATCACCATCTTTGGCTGGAAAGATTTGATCAGTTTTACAAGCTCAGGCACGTTTTCCGCATCTACCGCTGCGGTTTGAATCGCTCGACCGATGTCGCGTTTGATAGCTGTAGCAATTTCATCGCATTTTGATTTGGTGCGGCTCGCCAGCATAATTTCGGAAAACACATTTGGATGTTGTGCGCATTTGTAAGCAACGACCCGGCCTACGCCACCCGCGCCGATTATCAGGACTTTTGACATTATGATATACGATTTTTGATTTACAACTAACGATTTGCCACAAAAGTAGTGAATTTGGCATTGTTCTGATTGGAATTTACCATTGTAGAGATAAATTTTGTAATTTAGGGTTTGTAAATGAGCGATAAGCTGCGAGCAGCAAGTCACAAGCAATCATTCTTACAGCCTGTTGCTTGCGGCTTGATTCTTGTCGCTCGTTGCTTGTCGCTCATTTGTTTCTAAATTTTAAACTATGCTATACATAGAATCCGCGCCCATCCTCATTCAAGGTTATACCGAAAATATGTCGGACGAAGAATTCAAACGCTTCTGCACCGCTAATCCCGATTTACGCATTGAATTGGATAAAGACAAAAACCTGATTATTATGGCACCTACTTTTTCTGAATCTGGCAGGTTAAATGCTGAATTATTTGGACAAATTTACATTTGGAATAAAACAACAAATTTAGGTGAATTATTTGATTCCTCTACGGGTTTTACCCTGCCCAACGGCGCTAAGCGCTCGCCTGATGTTTCCTGGATTGCTAAAGAACGCTGGGAAGCCTTGACCCAAGCGGAGAAAGAAGATTTTGCGCCCATATGCCCTGATTTTTGTATCGAATTGCTTTCTAAAACAGATCGCCTGAACAAAATCAAAGCCAAATTAGAAGAATACATCGAAAATGGTTGCCGCTTGGGCTGGTTGGTGGATACTATTGAAAAACAAGTGTTTATCTATCGGCAAGATGGCTCAATTGAAATTATAAAAGGATTTGATAAAAAATTATCTGGCGAAGAGGTGCTGCCAGGGTTTGAATTTGATTTGAAAATATTGAATCAATAATGATCCGCATCAATCCTATTTGAATTCCACAAGTGTTATCCCATCGCCACCAAGCTCTGGATGCGGATGGCTAATCTGGAAAGGCACATTGTACTCTTTTAGCTTGGATCGAACCGCATTGCGCAACACGCCAGTGCCTTTGCCATGCAAAATGCGCAAGTTATTGGCATTCGTCATTAATGCCTGATCGAAGAAATCTTCCAGCACTTTCATGGCTTCCTCCGGACGTAAGCCGCGAATATCGAGCTTTGATTGAAATGCGGCGGACTGACCGATGCTGGTCTGCACACTGCGAGCCGTATTCACATCCAGTGGTTCTTTGGAATGCTCCAAATCCCTGATTTTCACTGTCATCCGCATATCGCCAATCATAATTACAGCCTGTTTTTTGTCCACGGATTCTACCCTGCCCGTGGCACTTCCTGTTACTAAACGCACATAATCCCCGACCTTGATCGCTTCTTGCTTCGCCACTTTCGTTGTCAAATGTTCATACACTTCTTCCGAAACCGTCGCCACTTGCTCCTCTACTTGCTTGCGCTCTTCTTTGACCTTTGCCGCCAATTCTTTGGCTTTTTCCAGATTTTTTTCCTCCCGAATTTCGCGCATTAGGCGTTCTAATTGCCGATTATCATTGGCAATTTGCTGCAACTCCTTCTCTTTCAATTCCAACTTCAACTTCTTCCGACGGAATTCTAAATCTTTATGCAACTGGTCATAATTCTTTATCAACTTCTCCACCATCTGCTCTCGCTCGGTCAGAGACGCAATTTTCTCCTGCAATTCCTGGCGTTCGCGCTGCAAATCAATCAAGAGTTCGTCCACCGCTTTTTCGTTCTTGCCCGTGCGATGCTTGGCGTAGTCCAACACTTTTTTCGGCAATTCCGTTTTTTCGGCAATTTCAAACGCATACGAACTGCCCGGTCTTCCCACTTTAAACTCATACGTCGGCGACAAGGTATCTTTATCAAAGGTCATCGAAGCATTTACTAAACCTTTGGTTTTGAATGCATAAATCTTTAAATTGGAATAATGGGTTGTAATAACACCAAACACACGCTTGCGATTCAACTCATTTAGGATAGCTTCCGCAATCGCGCCGCCGATTTTCGGGTCGGTTCCCGCGCCAAATTCATCAATCAACACTAGCGTCTTGCTATCCGCCATTTGCACAAAATTGCGCATATTTGCTAAATGCGAACTATACGTACTCAAGTCATCTTCAATGGATTGTTGGTCGCCAATGTCCGCAAAAATATTGTTAAAAATGCCAAACTCCGACACTTCCCGCACCGGCACGAGCATCCCCGATTGCAACATCAATTGCATCAGCCCCACCGATTTCATCGTAATAGACTTCCCGCCCGCGTTCGGACCGCTCAACATTACAATCCGATTACCATCGTATAATACCAAATCAAACGGCACGGTTTTCCTACCCAATTGCTTATTGCGCAGCAGTAATAATGGATGATACGCCTCGCGGAAAGCAAACGTCGGTTTATCCTGCAACTGCGGCATATTCGCATTCATGCGCACGGCTATCCGCGCCTTCGCCCGTATCACGTCAAAACGCACCAGCAAATCCATGTACGTCTGCATGGGCGCAGCGTACGGACGCAGCGTCGCACTCAACTCCTTGAGAATGCGATAAATCTCGCGCCGTTCCTCGGTTTCGAGGTCAAAAATATCGTTGTTGATTTCAATAATGGCATCCGGCTCAATGTACGCGGTTTTGCCCGTCGTACTTTCGTCATGAATAATGCCGCGAATCTTGCGCTTGTGTTCCGACGGCACGGTCAGCACGCGGCGACCGTTGCGGACACTCTCCACGCTATCCGTCAGCCAGCCTTTATTGCGAAATTCCATCACCAGACTACGAAAACGCTTATCCAATTCGCGCTGCTTTTCCAGCATCGCTTTGCGAATGCGCTGTAACTCCGGCGACGCATCGGGCTTGATATTCCCCTGATCATCAATGATTTTCTCAATGGCCTTGATCAGAAAATCCTCAAACACAATGGGTTGGATAATCTTATACAGGCTGGGATAAATCTCCCGCCGCGTGGCATTGAAATACCAGAAAATATCGCGCACAAAACGCAACACAATGGCAATGCGCTTGAAACTTTCCTCCGACAGCACATAATCCGGCACCGCCAGGAAGCGCAAGTCCTCCGCAATATCAAAATACTCGGTGATGGGAAACACATCGCTTTTCTCCAGCGTGAGCTTGAACTCCCGCACCTCCAGCAAACGCTGCTCAATCGAGCCCCGCCGCGTATCCGGCACAATCGCCCGCACCGCCTCGCGCCCCAGTTCGCCCAGGCACTCCTGCTCCACCAGTTCCAGCACCTTGTCAAATTCTAATCGCTCGTATAAATCTTTGGGTTCTAATAGCATTTTCTTCTAATGTTCTGAGTTTTGCCCTTTAGGCTTGTAAAGATGGAATATTGGAAGGGTGGAAAATTGGAATCCCAAAGCGACAGCCACCCTTACTTTCGGGTATTCCATCCTTCCATTTTTCCAAAATTCCAGTATTCCATTATTCCATCTTTCCAGCAAAGTTACAAAAGCCTTTTCATTTTCAGCTTTCGACATTGTTTAGAAACAAATTTGGAGGGGGAGAGTTCCAATAAAGAAATTGAACTTGTAATAAAATTCTATTCTGTAGGCTATTCCGATTTTTGTAAAATTAGGAATGCTATTACTACAAATGAGACTTAATAAATCACCAATCTAATCCATGATGTACTTGAATATTTTTTTCTCCGTCCCCGCCGAGTCTCCCGTGCCCAAGCCAGCGCGTGGCGGGACTCGGCGATGTACTAACCTACACGTAGCGGCATAATTGCCCCTCGCCATAGCAATATTTCTTCTTTTTTAGCCAAGTTTTCCATCCAATACAGCAACATTCCCTCTTTTTGTTGGAAAATTGCTGTTTTTAACAGAACCATTGCCATTCATTGGAGCAAAATTGCTCTTCAAAACAGGAAATTTCCTATCCAAAACAGGAATATTCCCTCTTTTTACAGAAACATTCCTACCTGATGGAGAAATATTACCACTCTGAAGAGCAAATTTGCTACTCCGAGCAGGAACGTTTCCATTTTGTATAGAAAATTTGCTATTGAAATGGGCAATTTGCTATTTGTACCGGCGACCTTCAGTCGCCGCCCCACAAATGATTACATCGGCGACTGAAGCTCACCGGTACGCGCATGGAACGTTCTTTTTGCTATCTTTGTTATCCATTCAACAAATTCAAATTTTTATGGTGGTTGTCAATACTTCGAATCCAAAAATAGTACAGGCGTTACTGCAAATTTGCGACGTACTGGGCGTGGAAGCCTATGTGGTGAGCGACGAAACCGCAAACTCTCGTGCTGCCTTGCTCGCGGAGGTAGAACGCATCAAAAATGGCGATACCAAAGATTTTAAAACCTTCGCCGATACACAAGCATTAGCTGAATACCTTGGTGTAAACTGGACTCCTGCCGATGAACATTCAGCTAAGCGTTAAAGCATTGGACGACCTTCGCTACTGGGCAGATACAAGTGTGCGTAGCCTTGGCAAAATATTAGACCTTATCGAATATATTCGGCGCAACCCATACGAAGGTATCGGCCAGCCCGAGCCGTTGCGCCACGAACTGGAAGGCTATTGGTCTCGCCGGATTGACAAAGAACATCGTTTGGTGTACAAACCAGACGAGGAGCAAGATTTAATTATCATTGTATCTTGTAAGGGGCATTATGATGGTTTGTGAAGACGATTCCCCTGCTCGTGCCAGTCTGTCCAAATTTCCACAAATTATAAAACAAAGACGCTAGCGCTGGATTGAATCCGGCGCTTTCTATTTCTGTCGGTCTGCGACCGCTTTGCTGTACCGGCGAGCTTCAGTCGCCGCCCCCCAAATGATTACATCGGCGACTGAAGCTCGCCGGTACGCGCACGGAACGTTCTTTTTGCTATCTTTTTACAATTTCAGGTCTTCTATATCCTTAATATCTATTTGATTGTCAACGCCTTTGAAGTCATCCCAATCATCGGTTAATAAAGTGGCGGAGAGATAAGCAGTGGTTGCGAGGATGATAGCATCTGGTAGTTTGATTCTTTTCAGTTTATTTTTGCGATATTGAATACTCTGATCGGCTATGGATCGGGAGATGTCCACGATTTCAAGATTGGCAAACAATTCATCCGTCAAAGATTTTTCGAGTTCATTTTCGAATTCATAGGCATAGACTTCCATGTAAGTGATAATAGAAACGAAAAACTCGTCATAGCGCAAAAGTAGCTATTCTAAATCCAATTGCTGTTTGGAAGCCCAAATAATTACGTTGGTATCCAACACGACTTTAGTCCCATTCATTGCGCAATTGCTTTTGCCAGTTCAATGGATTTTCAATATTGCGAAACATGGGCACTTGCGCCATTTTTTTGAAGGTAGCCAGCAAACGCTCTTTTTTTGATTGTATTTCTAACGGTTTTTCTATCAATACGATAACCCGTACATAAGCGTCTTCGTAATTATGATATATTTCCGGCAGTTGCAGTGCGCCGTGTTTTATTTTAGCCGAAAATTCTAAAGCATCCATTTTTTAATATTTTGATTTTACTAAAAACATCTTCAAAACGGTTTTGATTCCTAAAGATAGGGAATTTTTGGAAACGTTCAGTCCCATGCTCGCGCCAGTCTGTCTAAACCTTCCACAAATTATAAAACAAAGACGCTAGCGTCCCGACTATCGGTCGGGATGCTTCCCATTCTGTCGGTCTGCGACCGCTTTGCTGTACCGGCGACCTTCAGTCGCCGCCCCCCAAATGATTACATCGGCGACTGAAGCTCGCCGGTACGCGCATGGAACGTTCTTTTTGCTATCTTTGTTATCAAACCAATTCCAGTATGAAATTTACACAGTACTTCCTGCATACGCGCGACCGCCCCGATCGCAAAGCCATTAAAATAGAATGGATTGAGCAGGTTTTCAACGCACCGGAAAAGGAAGAAATTCAGTTGGACGGACGCATTCGGCGCTGGGCAAAGATTGAAGAAACCGGAAAGTACCTTCGCGTTGTTATACTGGAAGATGGAGAAGCGATTCACAATACTTTTTTTGACCGCTCTTTTAAAAATGAATAATATGGAAATCAAATATTTTAGTGATACGGATACTTTGCTCCTCATTTTGAATGACAAGCCTGTCGCCACTACAGAAGATGTGAATGAAAATGTGATGGTAGATTTGGATGAGCAAGGCAATCCGGTAAGTTTCACGATTGAACACGCCCGCCAAATGACCAATGTGATGAATTTTTCGTTTCAACATGTGGCGGAAGCAGTTTGAATGAATAACAAGTAAATTAGGATAAATGACCTTCGAAGCCATAGACATTCAACAGACCAACGGCGTTCAAACCATTCGCATCCCAGAGCAAATGAAAATTGCGGATGATAAAGTGTATGTGCGCAAGCTCGGCAATACGCTGTTTGTGATTCCTTTTCACAATCCTTGGCAAAGTCTTTTTGACAGTCTGGATAAATTCACGCCAGATTTTATGGAAGACCGCGACCAACCGACCGACCACCAAGACCGCGAATCATTTGACTGATGGAATACTTGCTTGATACCAACACCTGCATTTATATCATCAAGAAGAAGCCCATCGAAGTGCTGGAACGCTTTCAAGCGTTGTCACTCGGCAGTGTAGGCATTTCCACGATCACTTTGGCGGAATTGCAATATGGCGTTGCCAAAAGCGCTAGTCCAGAAAAGAATCAACAAGTGCTCCAACAGTTTTTAATTCCGCTTGAATTGGCGCTTTGGATATGCTCATTGCAGTACACGCCAAAAGTATGGATGTCACAATTGTCACGAATAATGAAAGGGAATTTAAACGAGTGCCTGATTTGAAAGTGGAGAATTGGGTGCTGTAAATCCCGGAACGTTCTTTTTGCTATCTTTGTTTTACAAGAAAAACAGGCAAGATGGATACTTTACTCGTCAAAATCAAAGAACCTGCCAAGACGGATTCGCTCATCGCGATTTTGAAAGCGCTGGATTTTGTAGAATCCGTAGAGCAATTGGATGATTATAAGCAAGCCCGTCAGCTATTTGAAAAAGTGAATGAAATTGCGGCGGAGACAGAATTAGCTGATCTGACAATGGATGATATTATCAACGAAGTCAAGGAGTATCGCCGTGAAAAGAAATTACGTAGTCATTGATACCAATGTGTTGATTGCGTCCATTATTGGGCAAAGCGGCTATCCTCAGCGCATTTTTGATGAATTGGTATTGACCGGCGAAGTAAAAATTTGCCTGTCGCAAGCGGTTTTGGAAGAGTACAAAGAAGTGACCGAGCGAGAAAAATTCAAAAAGTATCCCAATTTTGTTGCTAAAGCACAGGGCTTAATCGTAGCATTACAAAAAATTGCCGTTTTTGTAGAACCCACTGAAACAATTCAAGTCTTACCAGATGAAGATGACGATAAATTTTTGGAATTAGCCGTAGCAGCACAAGCCAGCTATATTGTGACTGGAAACACGAAAGATTTTCCCATGAGCGAATTTCGGGGTATTAAGATTTGTACGCCAAAAGCGTTTTATGAAGATTGGGTAAATCAATAGGGCAGATCAAACAGGCACACCCCACCCGCGCACGGAACGTTCTTTTTGCTATCTTTTTTTACAACAAAAAAGCCATAATAAAGTCGAATCACACCATCGAAGTGCCAAAAGCCTACGCCGCGCTGCTGCAAGCACAACAAGAAGTGTACGTTATACTTAGAGCGGAGGATCGTTTTTTTTAGGCAAACCATCAAATGGCTGCTAATCAAATAGTTGATAGATTAATCCACATCCGAAATTGCAAGCACATAATAAGCTCGTTTCATTGGGTCGAAAATCAGAAAGGTATAATCTCTACCAATCGCACCATACCAATCGCCCAGTGCAACAGTCGTCGTGTAAATGATAAAATCGGCATAACGTGCTTCCTGCAATACTTCCGTAAAGGCCCTGGGAAGTATTTTGGCATCTTCTGGATTGCCGACCATATTATTATAAGCCCCGCCATAATACACAATCTCCGATAATTCACCATCCAGCGTAAAACTACTTATGTTTCTGAATCGTGCGGCTTTGAAATCGGCTACATTTTCATCAATTTTTAAATCGTTTTTCACTGCTGAAGCATAGGTCAAAAAATACTTCAGTACACTCGTCGTTGGATATCTTTGATAACCAAGCCAATGAATCACGTTGTAGAACGTGTCTTGATCTTGCGGTACAAGGTAAAATAACTTTGCCCCGATGTTCACAAAATATTTTTGCGTGATTTCGTCCAGGAAATTATTCAAAACAGGATCTGTAATCGGCTGTGCGTTAAAGGTTTCCTGCTCGAAGTAACGTTGAATCGCATTGGTGGATAATTTTTTTACAGAAGGATCATAAATTCTTTTCATATTAGGTGGTTTTTAGGGCGGAAGGTAATTATTATCAATGAGCCTATAATGGAATGACAGAATAAATATATGTTAAGAATACGGTCATTTTTGGAAATAAATATAATTTTCTAAACTGCTATCAGAGTAAGTTGGGAGCTTTGTAGGTTAGAGACGTTTTTGAGTAAATTGCTGTGGATTGTTCCCATCATGAGCTGTCTGATGCGATGAAAGAATGTCCAAAATTTGAAGTTTAACAGGAAGGGTCGTCAAACAAATTAATATCTTCATTGGAAAAACCAGCGGCTTTTAATGGTCAAACCCTAAAAACCTATTACCCATGCGAAAAATACTGATCCTACTCCTGTTGTACAGCGCACAAATCCTGGTAGCGCAACCGCCCTACACTCCTGCAGATGCACGGATAAAAAGCTTCGAGCAGCGAAAAAAATTGGAAGCTGCTTCCATTGTGAATGGCATTGAATTCAGGAACATTGGCCCGACGGTGATGAGCGGGCGGGTAGCGGATATAGACGTATCGCTGGCTGATCCTACCAATTTTTATGTGGCGTATGCTTCGGGCGGGCTCTGGAAAACAGAAAATAATGGACAAACGTTCAGCCCCTTATTTGATATGGAAATGGTGATGACCATCGGCGATATAGCGGTAGATTGGGCGCGCAATACTATTTGGGTAGGAACTGGGGAAGTCAATTCGAGTCGCTCATCTTACGCCGGCACAGGGGTTTTCAAAAGCACCAATGGCGGCAAAAGTTGGCAACATATGGGTTTGGGCGAAAGCCATCACATCGGTCGCATCGTATTGCATCCAAGTAATCCCAACATCGTTTGGGTGGCAACCCTGGGGCATTTGTATTCTCCCAACAAAGAGCGGGGTGTTTATAAAACAAGCGATGGCGGTAAAACCTGGAAGCAAGTACTTTTTGTGAACGACAATACGGGCGCAGTGGATTTGATCATTGACCCCAATAATGCTAAAGTCTTGTACGCCGCAATGTGGCATCGGGAGCGCCGCGCCTGGGATTTTGTGGAATCTGGCGAAGGCTCCGGCATTTACAAAAGTGTGGACGGGGGCGAAACCTGGCACTTGTTGACGGATAAAAATAGTGGTTTCCCACATGGCGAAGGTGCTGGCAGAATTGGCGTAGCGGTTGCCAAAGACAAAGGCAAAACAATTTTGTATGCCGCCATTGATAATTACTTCCGTCGCGCGGAAAAAGAACCCGAAGCGGATGTGTTGACCAAAGACATGTTGCGCAATATGAGTAAAGAAGATTTCTTGAAATTGCCCAAGTATCAACTTAAAGACTATCTGCAAAGCTATGGTTTTCCAGAAAAATACAGTGCGGATAAGGTGATTGAAATGGTGAAAAACCAGGAAATAAAACTTTCCGCCTTGGTAGAATATGTAGAAGATGCCAATTCTCTTTTGTTTGATACCGATGTAATTGGTCTGGAGGTGTATCGCTCCACGGATGAAGGCAAAACCTGGAAACGCACCCATGACAAATACCTCGACCAGGTGTACAACACGTATGGTTACTACTTCGGTCAAATCCACGTTTCGCCTCGCAATGCCAATAAATTATACACTTACGGCGTACCAATCATCCGCTCGGATGACGGGGGCAAAACCTGGAAAGCGATCAATGGCGATAATGTACATGGGGATCACCACGTGCTATGGGCAAACCCCAAACGAGAAGGACACCTCATCATCGGCAACGACGGCGGTATCAACATTTCATACGATGACGGTGCTACCTGGTCGAAGTGTAATACGATTCCCGTTGGACAGTTTTATGCAATAGCGGTAGATAATGCCAAACCTTACAATGTTTATGGTGGTTTGCAGGACAATGGCGTATGGATGGGACCTTCTACCTATCGCGCAAGCAACGGCTGGCATGATTCGGGCGAATATCCTTACAAATCTATTTTGGGTGGCGATGGCATGCAAGTAGCGGTGGACACTCGCGATAATACTACGGTTTATACGGGTTTTCAGTTTGGCAATTATTTTAGAATCAACACCAAAACCGGCGACCGCAAATACATCACGCCCAAGCACAACCTCGGCGAGCGCCCCTTGCGCTGGAATTGGCAAAGCCCGATTACTTTGTCATCGCATAATATGGACATCGTCTATTTCGGTTCTAATAAATTGCATCGTTCCTTCGACCAAGGCAACACGTTCCAGGAAATTTCCGCTGACTTGACGCAGGGCGGACGCAAAGGCGACGTTGCTTATGGCACTTTGACCACCATTCACGAATCAGTTTTGAAATTCGGCTTGATTTATGTCGGTTCTGACGATGGGCTGGTACATGTCACTCGCGATGGCGGCAATACCTGGGAAAATATCTCTGCCGGATTGCCAAAAGACCTGTGGGTAAGCCGCGTGCAGGCTTCTGCGCACCAGGAAGGCACCGTGTACGTCTCGCTTAATGGCTATCGCTGGGATGATTTTACGCCCTATTTGTACATGTCGGTGGATTATGGTAAAAACTGGAAACGCATCGGAAATGACTTGCCGCTGGAGCCGATCAACGTTATCAAAGAAGACCCGACGAATCCGAATTTGCTTTATGTTGGTACAGATCATGGGCTGTATATTTCACTCGATAAAGGTTTGATTTTCATGCAAATGAATAACAATTTACCAGCAGTGGCAGTACACGATGTAGTTATTCAAAACAGGGATAAAGAAATTGTGGTGGGCACGCACGGGCGCTCCTTGTATGCCGCCAATATCAAAGAATTGCAACAGCTGACTTCCGAAAAATTGTCGGAGCCACTCCTTGTTTACGAAATCAATAAACAGCGATACAATAGCAGGTGGGGCGCAACAGGATTCTTTGGCGCTCTTATTCCGGAGGTGAAAATTCCGCTGTATGCCAATAGCGATGGCAAGGTAAAAATGACGATTCAAACCGAAAGCGGGGTCACGCTTCACCATTTTGAAGTAGAGGTAAAAAAGGGACTCAACTATCCAAGCTATGATCTGAGTTTCGATGAAAATGCGCTGGAAGAATATACAAAAGTGTTGAATGAAAAACGCAAACCGGACGATAAGCCTATCAAGCTGAAAAAGGCGGATAATGGGAAGTTTTACCTCTACCGCAGTAGCCTCAAAGTCTTGGTGGAAAACGGTGGTCTGAGCAAAGAAACCAAATTGGTCATTGAGTAGAATGACAAAACTTTCAACTTTTGACTTTAAAACGGTTCGACGGCTTTTTTATTTTGGTTGAAAATTTTTGATAACAGCCACGATGATGCCCGCAGCAATGGCGGCGTTGAGTGATTCGGCACCGCCTTTGGAGTTGGGAGGAATGGCAATTCTTTGCGTTACCAATGGCTCGATTTCAGGTGAAATACCTTTGCTTTCGTTGCCAATGACAATGATTCCCGCCCTTGCGAAATTAGTTTGAAAAATATTTGAACCGGATAAGGTAGCGCCATAAATTGGCAAACCTGGAATTTCTTTTATTAAATCGGCAAGTGCCATTTCGGGGCTTTCCACCCGAAGAAATGCGCCCATGGAAGCTTGAATTACCTTGGGGCTCCATCTTTCCACACAGTTTCGAGAACAAAAAACATACGGGATGCCAAACCAATCGGCGATACGAAGCATAGTACCCATGTTGCCGGGGTCCTGGATGTTGTCGAGGTACAAGGAAAAATTTGAGTGCAACATGGAGACCTCCACCGTTGGTGAATGTTGCTTTAATACCACAAGCACCTGATTGGGGCTATGAAGGGTACTTATTTTTGATAGCTCTTCCTCGCTTATTTCTTGTATGTTTTTTCCCATGCCGATCAGCAACTCCTCATTGGCTGCCAACCATTCCGGTAGCGCATAAAGTTTTTCAACTTCAAATTTGGTCTGCTGCAAGATTTCTCTGCTGATTTTATCCCCTTCAACAATGAAATTATTATACTTTTGTCGGAACTTCCGAAGGTGAAGCGATTTGATGTATTTAATTGTGTTGATAGAAAGCGCCATTATGGTGATTTGCTATTTTATTAAAATGCGTTTCTTCCTTTTTGTCATAATCATTATAATCCTCAGCGGATTCCTTTTTTCTGCCTGCCATACCGCTCGGTATCTCAGCGCAGATGACCTTTTGCTGTCCAAAAATAATATTAAAATTGAGAGTGATACGCTTATTCGCAACAAGCAAAATTTAAAATACGAATTATCAACGCTTTATAAACAAAAGCCCAATACAAATTTCCTCTTTTTTTTTCCCAGAGAATGGTTTTTCTTTAGTACACAGGACTCCAAGGATACAACGAAATTTGATCAGTGGCAGCGCCGCGTGATAGCTGAAGTGCCTGCTTTTTTTAGCCCACTCCTCGCGGATAGTACTCAAAATGCGATGCGATATTATTTGCAGTATAATGGATATTATGATGCAGAGGTGTATTGGGATGATGCCGTGCAGGAGAAAAAGAAACAGGTGGAAATCACTTATTTCGTGTATCCTAAAATGCCCTACCTGATTGATACAACTTTGTTTATAAGTAGCGATAGCAACATTCATCAATTATTACAGCGGATACAGGATAAAACTGTGCTAAAAAAGGGCGAGCTACTCACTCGCAACGCTTACGAAGCCGAAAAAAAGCGTGTCACCGATTACTTGCGCAATAACGGCTATGCGCGTTTCTATGCCAATTTTATTGCTCCTGTGGAGGCGGATACTTCGCGCACTACGCATACCGCCAAGGTGTTGTTTGAAGTATTGTCTCCCGCCAAAGACAGCCTTCATCAAGTATCCAGGATAGGCAAGGTGGAGGTGTACCCTAATTACAACCCGACAGAAGAAGCCGCTATCTTGATTGATACTTTAATAAATGGGTATTATTTTAAATCTTCAGCCAATACTTTTAAAGTAAATCCACAAACTATTATCAATGGCATTTATCTTAGAACAGGAAATCTTTACAGCCAGGAAAATTATGATAAAACGATTAAGCAACTTTCTACACTTAGTATTTATAAATTTGTAAGGATAAAAGAAGAAGTTGACCCTTCTGATCCGGGGATTTTAAACTTCAGGATAGAACTGACGCGCAATCCTAAGATGGAATTTGGGGTAGATTTTGAGTTGAATTATACCAATAGAAGTACTTCCAGTGCTACATCGGCTGCCAATAACTTGATAGGAATTTCTATTAGCCCGTCCTTGCGCAACCGCAACCTACTGGGAGGGGCAGAACTTTTGGTCACCAATGTTTCGGCTGGAGTAGAGATCAATCCCGATTTATTTAGTGATACACGGTTTTGGAATACAATTGATTTTCGTATTCAGTCTTCTTTATATTTTCCCAAATTTATTGATTATTTCGGTATATGGAAGGGGCTCAATAGCGCCAGAATTAACAAAAAAGGAGGTATCATTAATAATAGTTTTTATAATACCCTTCGCTATAATACCGCCACCAGGCTTTCCGCGAGTTACAATTACCTGCTCCTACTTGATTTTTATCGCTACGACTTATTAAATGCTTCCTTTGGTTATGATGTTCAAAAATCAAATACAACAAGATATATCATAGATCATATTGGCATTGATTATTTATTGCCAGAGACAAAGCCTGCCTTCGATGAAATTTTAAATGCCAATGGTTTTTTGCAGCGGAGCTTCAGTCAACAGCTTTTTGTGAGCCTTTTATTTCGCAATTTGAGTTATGTGCACAGCAGCCGCTCTAATCGGTTCGGGGAATCGAGTTATTGGGGCTTCAATGTAGAGATGGCAGGGGCTGAGATATGGGCTGGCAATGCTATTTACAATGCCTTCTCCTTAAAATCGGACACCCTCCGCGTTGGAAATACTAGCTTTTCGCAATATATAAAATTGGAGCAAGACTTTCGTTATTTCAAGCAATACACCCCCAAAAGGAGTTTTGCTGCCCGCATCAATTTTGGTATCGCTCGTCCCTTTGGCTATACAACCGATGTGCCCTATGTGAAGCAATTTTATGCAGGCGGTCCCAATAGCATCCGGGCTTGGGCGGTGCGAGGCTTGGGCCCTGGGGGGTACGTGGATTCATTGACCTTAGATTTCAGGGGGAATAATCGGTTGCTGTTTTATCAGGCAGGCGATTTAAAAATTGAGTTTAATGCGGAATATCGGTTCAATATTTTTTGGCGGCTCAATGGCGCGCTGTTCTTGGATGGCGGCAATGTTTGGACGATACGCCAAGAAGCAGATCGTGAGGGTTCTCAATTTTTGTTTAAATCTAAAACGTTAGAAGGCAGCAAAAACAGGTACCCTGTGAATGATGTCTTTTACAAACAAATCGCTCTGGGCGGTGGATTGGGGCTGCGTTTCGATTTTACTTACTTCATTTTTCGTTTGGACATGGGTACAAAGCTTCGGTATCCTTACCCCTACAAGTTTGAAAACGATGCCGATAGCAAAGGCAGATATTGGAATGATTTTCAAGGCTGGGGTATTCGCCAGATCAATTTCAATTTGGGCTTGGGCTATCCTTTTTGAGTTTTACCTTTTCCATTTTTGGAAGCCTGATCAAATTCTACAAACAGTGCTTTTCGACCATATTTACTACAAATTGGACATTGATAGGGGTTGTGACCTCTCGCCGGGCAATAAGCGCGCCCGAAGTAGATAATTTGGAGGTGGAGTTTATTCCAGATTTTTTTTGGGAAAATTTTTTTTAAGTCGGATTCCGTTTTTTCAACGCTTTTACCAGTACTCAAGCCCCAGCGCCAGGCAA
The DNA here is from genome assembly GCA_964526645.1 of uncultured Saprospiraceae bacterium. Lineage (GTDB taxonomy): Bacteria > Bacteroidota > Bacteroidia > Chitinophagales > Saprospiraceae > JADJNW01. The sequence goes on along the minus strand of CAZGJN010000005.1, from coordinate 28,010 downwards.
GCCGATGGATGTGCGTATCTACTGGAAATGCAGGATGCCCAAAAGCCTGGCTCATCACGACAGAGGCGGTCTTATGCCCCACACCAGGCAATGCTTCCAGTTGTTCAAATGACTCTGGTACGCTGCCCTGATATTGTTCCACCAGGATTTCGGAAAGTTCCTTGATGGCTTTGGACTTACTCGGCGAAAGCCCGCAAGGCTTGATAATTTCCCGAATGGCTTCTACTTCTAATTTTGCCATAGCAAAAGGATTATCAGCTTTTGCAAAAAGATAGGGTGTGACCTGGTTCACCCGTTCGTCGGTGCATTGTGCAGAAAGCACTACCGCCACCAGCAGGGTATAAGGATCTACATGTTCCAATGGAATTGGAGTTTCTGGAAACAAGGTATTCAAGATTTGTACAATATCAGCGGCTTTTTCTTTTTTGGTCATGTTTTTAATATTCAAAAGTTCCAAATGGGCTCTCGATACTGAGCGATGTGGTTGCTGCTGCTTCCACAAAGCCTACGATCTGCGCATCAATTTTAAAGCTTTTTGCAATATCCACTACGGTTTGGGCATGTTTTTCTGGCAGATACACCTCCAAACGATGCCCCATATTAAAAACTTGATACATTTCCCGCCAGGGGGTCTGGGATTCTTGGCGGATAAGCTCGAATAAAGGAGGAACAGGGAAGAGGTTGTTTTTTACGATTTTTACATGCTGAGCAAACTTTTGCACTTTGGTTTGTCCGCCACCGGTGCAATGAATCATACCGTTTATTTGACCTTTTAACTGATCGAATAAGCTTTTTATTACTGGCAGATACGTTCGGGTAGGAGAGAGGAGTAGTTTTCCGATGGGAATAACTTGCCCTGCCACTGTTACCAATTCAGTCAGCAGTTTAGAACCGGTATAAACCAAATTGCTGGGCATGTTGGGGTCAAAAGAATCAGGGTATTTCTCGGCATATAATTTGGAAAAAACATCATGGCGGGCAGATGTTAAGCCATTGCTACCCATGCCGCCGTTGTAGGTCGCTTCATAAATAGCCTGCCCAAAAGAAGCCAAGCCCACAATCACATCGCCAGGCTGAATATGATTTTCCAGCACATCGGATCGTTTCATTCGCGCAAAAGCCGTATAACCCACGTCAATGGTGCGTACAATGTCTCCCACATCCGCTGTTTCGCCGCCAGCAAGGGTGATGTTTACCCCAAAATCCTGCATTTTTTGCAACAATTCTGTAGTAGCTTGAATGATCGTGGCAATCACTGCGCCAGAAATAAGGTGCTTATTTCGTCCGATGGTTGAGGAAAGCACAATATTGTTGGTACAACCCACACAAGCCATATCATCGAGGTTCATTACGATGGCGTCTTGAGCAATACCTTCCCACACGCGCAGATCACCCGTTTCGCGCCAATAAAGGTAAGCAAGGCTTGTCTTGGTGCCGGCGGTGTCGGCGTGCATGATATTGCAATAAGCCTCATCCCCTCCTGCAATGTCGGGTAGTATTTTACAAAAAGCATTGGGAAATAAGCCTTTGTCGAGATGTTTGATCGCATGGTGTACTTCCTCTTTATTTGCCGATACCCCCCGGAGGTCGTATTTGTATTGTTCTGGCATAGACTGTCATTTATCTGCAAAAGTACAACCTTGTGAAATGTAAAAGGCAAAATGTAAAACGTAAAATTCAAAAGTGTGTACCTTTGCAAAAATACCTGAACCCAATGAATATCTTTAAGTTACTTTTTGGTGTTATCGCATTGCTTGTTGCTTTTACGGCTTGCGATCCTACTGGCGACCAGCAGGTTTTGCCCGATCCGGAGTTAACACAACTCAATATTTTATTTGGTAATCCAAGCGGTGCTACGGCGGATGCGAGTGCTCCTACAAATTATCTGATTGCATTGCCGCAGTTTTCTCTTTCTTACAATAGCACAAAAGGCATTCCGAACTGGGTAAGCTGGTATTTGAGTGAAGAACTCATTGGCAATTCGGAACGGCAGGATAACTTCAGACCCTACACGGCGCTGCCAGCCGACTGGTACGTTGTGAAGCCCGAAGATTATGCCTTCCAGGCCAATGGCTTTGATCGGGGGCACAATTGTCCTTCTGCTGATCGCACTCGCTCGGAGGAAGATAATAGCGCTACTTTTTATATGATCAATATGATTCCGCAAGCGCCGGAACACAATCAGGGCATTTGGAAAGACTTGGAAGAGTATTGTCGCAAATTAATTTTTGAAGGCAATGAGCTTTATATCATCATGGGTAATCACGGCGTGGGAGGCACCGGCTTGAAGGGCTACCGAGAGAAACTGGCTGCCGGCAAAATCACAGTACCCAGGCATATCTGGCGCATCATTGTTGTGTTGCCAAAGGGAGAAAATGACCTGCAGCGCGTGGATGAGCAGGTGCGTGTGATTGCTGTCAGCATTGAAAATAAAGACAGTAATGGAAATAAAGATTGGGCAGATTTTAGAATTTCGGTGAATGAAATAGAAGCCGCTACGGGCTATGATTTTCTTTCTGTGCTGCCCAATGACATAGAAGCCATCCTCGAAGCGAAAGTAGATGATGTCTTAATTCCGTGATGAGATACCCCAAAAGAGCGTTTTTTTTGAAAAAATATCCACATTTCCACAAAATGAAGCATTTTAACACAATTCTTTTATGCAACTTTCAAAGTGAATTCTATATTTGCGAAAGTGGAAATCGGCTTAACAGATTCATTGATCCTATGACAAGTGCACCAACAGCCGGATGTTAAGTTTACATATACACAATTCTAAGTAATAATCCCAGTTTGGTTTTCACACTTCCGGCGGTTTATTCACTAACTCAAATAGGGAAAACTGTGGATTTAACAGATTCGTTCAACCGACTCAAGAAGCAAATTAACAACTTAGCACCATCAAAGTTTTTTAAAATCGGCTTCATTGGCATTTCGGCAGCTTTGTTTGGGCTTTTTATGTACTGGACTGCTGGATTGCCACAAAACCTGAGGGCTTCACTGCATCCTGAAGAAGCAACAATCACGCTGGGGGCTTTTCCGATCAAAATTCCGACCATTCGCTACGGCTTTGCTATTGACACTTTCCATGTTTTTGATGATAAGATCAAATCGGGGCAGTTTCTGGCGGATTTACTACTGGCACAAAAAGTGGATTACCCCTCGATAGAAAAAATTATCGCTAATGCAAAGGGGCTTTTTAGTGTGAATGAACTACGGGAGGGCAATCCTTATACCATTTTGGCAAAAGACAGCACCACTACTGCCGATTTTTTCATCTATGAACCAAATATTTACGAGTATGTCATTTTTCATCTGAAAGATGATTACAAAGTACAGCGCATCAAACGCCCCGTCACCGTAACGACAAAATCAGCGATGGGCGAAATTGAAACTTCCCTTTGGCAAGCGATGACCGATGGCGGCATGAGCTATGAACTGGCGGACAAAATGGAGGATGCCTTGCAGTGGTCGGTGGATTTTCACCATTTGCAAAAAGGAGATCAATTTAAGTTGGTCTATGATGAAAAATTTGTAGAAGGGCAACTGGCCGGGGTTGACAAAGTATATGCAGCTTATTACAAAAACGAGAAAAAAGAATTCTACGCGGTTTATTATGAAAGCGAAGATGGCAAACACAAAGGATATTATGACCTGGATGGCCGCCCAATGAAAAGTGCCTTTTTAAAAGCGCCTCTAAAATACTCTCGCATTTCTTCGTATTACAACCTGAATCGGTTTCACCCCATCCTAAAAAGGGTGCGCCCTCATTTTGGTACGGATTATGCAGCGCCTTATGGCACACCGATCCTGGCAGTAGGCGATGGCGTAGTGACGGCAGCTTCCTACACCAGTGGCAATGGCAATTTTGTAAAAATCAAACACGATAAAACATACGAAACGCAGTACTTGCACATGCAAAAGTTTGCCAAGGGCATTCGTCCGGGGATGCGTGTGAACCAGGGCGAGGTGATTGGGTATGTAGGCTCTACCGGCTTGGCGACAGGGCCGCACGTTTGTTTCAGATTCTGGAAAAATGGGCAACAAGTAAACCATCTAAAACTCAATTTCCCTAACCCAGAACCGCTACCGGCTGTGGAATTGCCCAAGTTCAAGGAAATTTGTGCCCAGCACCTGTCAAAGCTAAATAGCTCGGCGATTGTTGATAAGGAACAGCGGGAAAAAGGCACTAACCCATAGGGCATAAAATAAGTTTTGGAAAGCTATTGATACCATAGGAGAGAAATAAACGTGTCCATAGCCGTATTGTACTGCGCTGCGTTTTGTTTAAAAAATAAATTGTTTGATGTTGTAGCCTCGGATAAATCTCTATTCGGGGCTACAATGTTTCATTTAGACGATGAAAAAAGGCTAAACTTCTAAATATTTACAATGAAGATAGATGAACAGCTAATTTCGAGACTTGAACACCTGGCACGCCTGGAATTGTCCGATGTGGAAAAAGCCAATGTGATGCGGGATTTAGATAATATTCTTGCATTGATAGAAAAAATGAACGAATTGGATACGCAGGGTGTAGAGCCACTGGTTTATATCAATCCTATTCAAAATAGTCTGAGAGAGGATCGGATCGAAAACCAGGTGAGCCGCGAGGAAGCGCTGCAGAACGCCCCAAAGCAAGATGGTGTTTATTTTAGAGTACCGAAAGTAATTGATTTGAAATAAAATTTTAAAACGCTGAATTATTAGTATGGAGCCAATGATTGCTGTAAAAGAGCTTAAAAAGACCTACATCATGGGTGCGGCTACTGTCAATGCCCTACAGTCCATAAGCCTCAATATTTTTAAAAATGAATATGTTGCATTGATGGGACCATCGGGATCGGGCAAGTCAACACTGATGAACCTGCTTGGCTGCTTAGATTCGCCTACCAGTGGGGAATACTTCTTGAACGGCATCAATGTCAGTACGATGACCGATAGCGAGCTGGCAGAAGTGCGCAATAAGGAAATTGGCTTTGTTTTTCAAACCTTTAATTTGTTGCCGCGCCTATCTGCTTTGGAAAACGTGGCATTGCCGTTGGTTTATGCAGGGCTGAGCAAATCAAAACGATTGGAGCGTGCGGAAGAAGTATTGAGTGCCGTCGGATTGGCAGATCGTATGGATCACAAACCCAATGAACTCTCAGGCGGACAGCGCCAGCGCGTAGCCATTGCCAGGGCACTGGTAAACAACCCTTCGATTATCCTGGCGGATGAACCTACGGGTAACCTTGATTCCAAAACTTCCATCGAAATTATGAATATTTTTGAAGAACTACATAAACAAGGAAATACAATTATCCTAGTGACACACGAATCTGACATCGCAGAATATGCGCATCGGGTTGTGCGTATGCGCGACGGACTTATCGAAAGTGATGTGGAGAAAGCAAAAGCGATGAGTTGATTCATTTTTGGTTGAAATCAAAATACTGAACAAAACAGCAAGCATTGTTGAACCAATACGCAGAAAGTGCTCCCACGGAGCGCTTTTTTGATTTTGGAATGCCTCACTTTTAAAAAAAACGGGCTACCTTTAGCATAAAAAAAATTCGATGCGATATTGGTTATTGCTGGCAGTAATTCCTGCTTTTCTACACCTGGCAGGGGCACAAGGTATTCAGGAAACAGAAACACGCCGCTTTCAGGCACAAATAGACCGCGACACAGTGCTACTTCAAGAGTTACTCGCCGATGATTTGGTTTACATCCATTCTAATGCCTTGACGGAGACAAAATCTGATTTTATCAAAAGTGTAAAAACCGGCTACATTACCTATCAAGTGATGCAGCACGAAGGCAATCCTGTTATTCGCCGATTTGGCAAAACCGCCATCAGCAATGGTGTTGTGCAGGTGAAAGGCTTGCTGAATGCCAATTCCTTTGATATGCGACTGCGATATACGGCGGTCTATCAAAAACAAAAGCAAGCCTGGCGCTTGGTCTCCTGGCAATCTACCCGCATACCGTAATTTTTACACTAATTTAGCTTTCCCTTTTCACTGAAAATCAATTCTTTTTTATTTTTTGACGTACCTTTGTCATCCATTAAAACTTTCGTAAAAAGTATGCAGTTATTAGACGGAAAGCTTTTGGCAAAAACCATTAAAGAAGAAATTGCCGCTGAGGTAAGCTTGATGCTGGCAAAGGGTGGAAAGCCACCCCATCTCGCCGCGGTATTGGTAGGTGAAGACCCCGCCAGCCAAGTATATGTCAGGAACAAAGTGAAATCCTGCGAAGAAGTTGGCTTCAGCTCTACGTTGATTAGAAAACCAGCAGATATATCAGAGGCGGCGTTATTGGAGATCGTAGCGGATTTGAACCAGAGCGAAGCTATTGACGGCTTCATTGTGCAATTACCGTTGCCCAAACACATCAGCGAGGAGCGCATTACCTTGGCAATTGACCCCCGCAAAGATGTGGACGGTTTTCATCCGGTCAATTTCGGGCGCATGGCACAGGGTTTGCCTGCTTATCTGCCTGCTACGCCTTTTGGTATTTTGGAAATGCTACGCCGATACAATATCCCTACGGATAGCAAGGAGGTAGTAGTAGTGGGGCGCAGCAATATCGTGGGCACACCAATAGGCATTTTGTTATCTCGAAAAGCTTATCCTGGCAACGCCACAGTGACAATTTGCCATAGCAGAACGAAAAACTTGGCAGAACATACTTCAAGGGCTGATATCCTCGTTGTGGCAATCGGTAGCGCCGATTTGATTACAAGCAATATGGTCAAAGAAGGGGCTATTGTCATTGATGTAGGGATGAATCGGGTGGAGGATGCTTCCGCCAAAAGTGGCTACCTGCTGAAAGGCGATGTGGATTTTGAAGGCGTAGCACCCAAGACGAGCTACATCACTCCTGTGCCTGGCGGCGTAGGGCAGATGACGGTAGTTTCTTTGTTACTCAACACTTTAAAAGCAAATAAGAAAGAAATTTATGAATGACCCAATTTGCTAATAACTAAATAATGATCAATCATCTGCAATAAGAACAAGCAATGTTAGAATTAGAACAATTACTTAATTTTTAAATATGAATTGCAAAGAAGGAAATAGGAACATTATATTTCAAATCAACACTCTGCTGGGCCAAATGGACAATGAAACGTATGCCAGACCACTCGCTATTTTCAAAGGATCATCTCTGGGGCAGCACTTTAGGCATATCATGGACTTTTATCATTGCCTGCTGAAAGGGGCCTCGCTTGGCACGGTAGATTACGCCAATAGGGATCGCAATCTATTGGCAGAGTCGGATGTAGAATATGCCAAAAATACCTTTGATGAAATTGTCGCATCCATTGATCAACTGGCAGAAAACCTTACCATTCAGGTTCGGGGCGATTTTTCTTCCCAAATTAGCAGCGACCGACCGATACTTTTATCTTCCATTGGTAGGGAACTCATGTTTGCCTATGACCATGCTGTGCACCACCTGGCTATGATAAAAATCGGAATAGAAACAACCGCCCCGCAAATTCAGATGGAGGAAAATCTCGGTGTAGCACCTTCCACGGTCAAGTATTGGGCTACCAATGCAGTTGTAGAGGGATAACTGTCAAAATGAATAACATGACTCCTGCCTTTTTGCGGTATCGGATCATCCTTCAGCCCCAGCACAAAGAGATCGTGCTTGCTTTTTTGAATGAAATGCCTTTTGAAGCTTTTGAAGAGCTCGAAAGCGAGCTACACGCCTACACCCCGATCATACACGATTTGCCGACTATCGAGCGAGCGCTTGCAGATTTACAGCAGCGATACCCTTTTAAATATGAAAAAGAAGAAGTCGCTTACAAAAATTGGAATGCAGAATGGGAAGCGGGATTTCAGCCGGTTCGGATAGATCAATTTTGCGGCATCCGAGCGGATTTTCACCCGCCCATGCAGGATGTCAAATATGAAATGATCATCAATCCTCGGATGGCATTTGGCACAGGGCACCATGAGACCACTTACATGATGGTTCAGCTGATGCAGGAGCAACCTTTTCAGGGGGCTAAAGTCCTTGATTATGGCTGTGGTACAGGCATTTTGGCGATACTTGCTTCCAAGTTGGGAGCAGCGGTAATTGATGCCGTGGACATTGAAGCGGAAGCCTATCAAAATACCTTAGATAATTGCCAGCTCAATAATGTGTACAATGTCCAGGTGTATCATGGCACACTCAACCATATTTTTGATACGGGCTACCAAGTCATACTGGCAAATATTAACCGCAATGTCATCATTGATTCGCTTTCTGTATTGCATCAAAAGCTTGATAAAAGGGGCACGCTGCTGATTTCGGGTATTTTAAAAACAGATGTACCCATGCTCAAGCCCTTGTTGGCATCGGTTGGATTTACAGTGAATGAACAGCTTTTTCGGGGCGACTGGGCTTGCCTTCAATTGTTAAAATAAATCGGCTTGCCAATTATTTCTTGCCTTTTTGACGTTTGTATTGCAATTTGATTACTGGCATCACTGATGTGTGCTACAATTATTCATTAGCTTGGCAAAATCTTTTCTTTTGAATAAAAATAACTTTAGCATGAGGCAATTATTCCTTTTGCTGATTCTACTCATCGGCTGCTGCTGGAAGGCTGCTGCCCAGCGCCTAGAGGAATTCTCGGCGGACCGCGGCGAATTTACCACTCAATTAGGGAACTATATGACCGCCAGCAAGCAAAAAACGCTGGAAGATGTTTTCAAAGAATTTGAAAAAAACTTCAAAGGAGGAATGTTTTCGGATGAAGAATTTCAGCAAATTCTGAAAACAAGCAATGCCATGCTCGGATACCGGATGACTGCCAGCCCCTATTTTATGGACTATCTGGCGGCGCTCATGGTGGTTAAAAAAACGGAAAACCCAGAGCAGCAATTCAAAGATTGGCATTTTATTCTGGATAGCATGTTGGCGGATATCGAAAACCAACGCCTCAATCCTTTTCTGGAGTTTGTGCAATTTTCAAAAGATTTTTTTGAAAAAAAAGCCCTTCGCTACTCTGATTTGGGCACTTCCTGGTACGCCATCACGGATCGCTATACCTTGAATTATAAAGATAAAAAGCCTTCTGTGATTTTTGAAAAATTAGACCTGATGGCGGCTGCCAAAAAAGATTCGATTTTTATTTATCAAACCGCTGGCGAGTATTTTCCGGTGGAGCAAAGATGGAAAGGCAAAGGCGGGAAGGTCACTTGGGAGCGCTTGGGCTTAGCCCCGGAGGTGTATGTGATCTTTGAAGATTATGAGTTGGAAGCCAAAAAAAGCTTGTACGAAGTCAGCAAGGCAAAACTTCATTACCCGCAGTTTTTTGGCAATAAAGTGATCGAAGGTACTTTTAGCGATAAGTTAGTATCTGGCAACGATGCTACACTTGGTACTTATCCACGCTTTGAATCGGCACTCAATCGGCTTGATATTGAAAATATTGGCAAGGGCATCAAATTGACAGGCGGCTTCCGACTACAAGGAACAACCGTGTATGGCTTTGGCAACAAAAAAAATAAGACCGAAATCAACTTGTACAACGACAAAAACGAATTGGTTTTTCATGGCGCTTCGGAGTTATTTATTGTCCGCAGAGGTGATCTGATTGTGGGGGAGCGGGTAGAATCCTCCATATATTTTGGCAAAGACTCCATCTATCACCCTTCGGTGAATATTCGATTCAACATTCTAAACAGGGAAATGCAGTTGTCGCGTGGCGAACGAGGCAGTGATCGCAATCCTTTTTACAGTTCTGTGCACCAGATCAACCTTGAAACGGAGGATATTCGGGTTCATTTTGCCAAGGACACCCTGTTCATAGGCAAAAAGGCTGCTACCGCTGGCTTCAAAGGTGATGTAGCCTTCGAATCTTTACAATATTTCCGAAAAGGAGACCTACAGCGTATTCAGAATGTGGCTTCCGTCAACCCCATCGCTTTGATGAAAATGATTGCTGAAAAAAACAAAAGGCGTGTCATAGATGCCAATGTCCTGGCAAAGGAAATGAATCCTAAATTTACGGTTGACAATATTCAAAGCCTTTTGTACGACCTTGTGGCACAGGGTTTTATAAATTATGATAGCGATGAGCAACTGGTAGAAGTAAAGGATAAGGTTTTTCTTTATGCCAATGCCGATCAAAAAAAAGTGGATTATGACGTACTCAAAATCTATTCAAAAACGGATAGTACCAATGCTGTGCTCGACCTGAAAAACAAAAGTATGGAAATTGGCGGTGTTGCGCGCCTTGAGTTTAGCCCGCGGCAGCGCGTAGGGCTCAAACCCTCGGATGATAAACTGACCCTCAAGGAAAATAGAAACATGGACTTCGATGGGCGGCTTTTTGCGGGTATGGCTATTTTTGAAGGGAGTGATTTTCACTTTAATTATGACAAATTTCAGATCAAGCTGGACTCTGTTCGTTATTTTGATTTATTCGTACCCACAGGGCAACTCGATCAAAACAACAACCCCATAGCCCTGTCAATTGCCTCCAGGATTGAGCACCTGAGCGGTATTTTGCTAATAGATGCCCCCAAAAACAAATCGGGGGAAGAAGACATTCCTATTTTCCCTTCTTTTCAAAGCAAAGATAAGTCCTTTGTTTATTATGATATTGATACCATTCAGGCAAAGGTTTATCCGCGCGATTCCTTCTATTTTCAGTTAGACCCCTTTAGTTTCAACAGCTTGGATAAATTCACCCCGAAAGATATCCAATTCAAAGGCACCCTGCACTCCAAAAATATTTTTCCCGATATTAAAGAAACTCTTCGCCTGCAAGCCGATAATTCATTAGGGTTTGTGACTCAAACACCTGAAGAAGGTTATCCGGCTTATTTGGACAAAGGCACTTACACCGGCGAAATCAATATTAGCAACAAAGGCTTGCTTGGAAAAGGCAAACTCAAATATCTGGGCGCTTCTATCAATGCAAAAGACATTGTTTTCAAGCCTCAGCAAACAATAGCAAAAGCCGATAAATTTGATCTGGAAGAAAATCGCACAGCGGGTGAAGAGGTGCCCAAAGTACGGGGCTTGAATGTTAGTATAGATTGGAGACCTTACCGAGATAGCATGTACATCACCTCGGAAACAGCGCCATTTCAATTGTTTGACAAAAGCACGCATACGCTGAGTGGTACATTGATTCTCACACCCGGAGGTTTGAAAGGCAATGGATTGCTGGATTGGGATAAGGCGAGCATGACTTCCAGGCTTTTCTCCTTTGGTGCTTTTTCTTCCAAAGCAGATACAACCGACCTCAAAATTAAAGCGACCAATGCCGCCGATTTGGCTTTGCGTACTACCAATGTAAAAGGTGACGTTAATTTCGATGATCAAGTAGGGACATTTAAGGCGAACGATGAATTTTTACTCACTTCTCTGCCCTACAACCAATATGAAACGTCCATGAATGAATTCACTTGGGATATGAAAGAGGAAAACATCACCTTCAAATCGGATGAAAATAAATTGGGGCGGTTTTTATCGGTACATCCCGATCAGGACTCCCTGCGCTTTCAAGGGAAAACGGCTCTTTATGATTTGAAAACCAGTGAGTTAAAGATAGGTGGCACGCCTTATATTGTATCCGCTGATGCTTATGTCTATCCCGACAGCGGGAGGGTCGAAGTTCGACCAGGGGGTGTGATGACGACCTTGCAAAACGCAAGAATTGTATGCGATACTGTCAATAAAAATCACGTTATCAATCGGGCAACAGTGGATATTCAAGGGCGGCGATTCTATCGGGCGAGTGGTTTTTATGAATACAATATTGCCGATAAGGAGCAAGAAATTGAATTTTCTGATATCATTGGGCAGCCAGTTGGCAAAGGCAAAATGAGTGAAAAGCGCGTAGTGACCAGGGCCAATGGCATTGTCAAGCCGGAAGATAATTTTATCATTGATCACAAAACGGAATTTCACGGTACCATCAGCTTGAGTGCAGAATCCAAAAACCTCCAATTTGATGGCTTTGCCAGGCTAAAAGCCGAAAAACTACCCGGCCCATTTTGGTTCACGGTGAGCAGTGAAGGAGATAAAAAAAATTTGTACATTAGGTATGATACGCCCAAAAGTGACCAAGGCGAGCCACTTGAAACGGGTTTGTACCTCAGTAAGGAAACTGCCCGAATCTATCCGCGAGTGATGATGCCTTTGCATTTTAGGAAAGACCGACCGATTTTTCCAGCTAAAGGCGTTTTCAACTATAATGAAGTCAAAGATCAGTTTGTGTTTGGCGATACCGCTAAAATCCTCACGAATAGCCTACGCGGTAATCAGTTGGTTTTTAAAAATACAGATGGAAGTGTAGAAGTAGAAGGGAAATTTAACCTGGGATCGGCTTTGAAATATGTCACCGTGGATGCTGCCGGCATCGGAAAAACAAGCTTTCCGCCGATTATTGAAAAATTAGAAGAAGAAATCGTTTCGGATGAGGATACTACGCTGATGATGCAACCAGTGCAGGTGGAAGAGCCTGCGATGCCCGTCAATATTGAAGTGATGGCAGGTATTAAACTCGCAATACCGGAGCAACTGCTCAAAATTATGATTACCGACATCACTTCTTCCAGTTTTGATGCTTCTATTATTACTTACCTCACCGATGTCAATTTTTACAAAAAAGCAGCCAGTGAAATTTTCCCAATCAACGCAGATACTGAAGCTGCTATCGTGGGAATGAGTTCAGGCTATTTGGATATTCCTAAAAAGTATAATCCTTATACCTTTGTTTTTAGTCGGCTAAAACTGAAATGGGACCCTGATTATCAGTCTTTTGTAACCACAGATTCCAAAGTAGGCATTAATAGCATCAACGGCGATCCTTTGCACAAAGTATTGACCTGTCATCTGGAGTTTAAAATGCCAACCAATGAAGACGATCGCTTATACATATATATCAAATCTCCCAGCGAACTTTTTTATTTTTTTGGCTACAAACAGGGCATTCTGAGTGTCACCTCCAATAATACTGCTTTTATGGATGCGTTGGGTGGTTTGAAAGAGAAAGACTTGGTACTAAAAATGCCCGATGGCGAAACTTATGAAATCCAAGCGGTGGAGCCCAGCGACGCACAGCTGTTTCTCCGGCGAATTCAGGCGGTTGGTAAATAAGGTGAAATTTTGAGCAGAAAGGGGAGAGCTCCTTGTAGCTTGCGGGGTATTTTTAACTTGTAAACCTTGCAAACGGTCTGCTGTTTCAGGCTTATAATCGAATACTTATGAATTGGAAGCTGTTCTTTTTACTTTGGTTGTTGCTTTTTTCTTCCCCGGTTTTTACACAATGGACAATGGCGGAACTTTCCCTGGCGCGCTGGGATTTAGCGGCAGTAGCGGCAAATAATAAGGTACTTTTTGCAGGAGGAAGCGTACTTATTGGAGGCATTGTTGTTCCTTCCGATCAAGTAGATATCTATGATTTGAATAGCGCCCAATGGTCTCAGACCAAATTATCGGCTGCCAGGAGCAATATTGCTGCTTTTAGTCTTGCTAACAAAATTTTCTTTTGCGGGGGCTTGCGCCAAAATAATACTTCTTCCAACGTCATTGATGTGTACGACCCTGCTACCGATAGCTGGACGACGACACAACTTTCTTTGAACAGATCCAATTTTAAAGGTATTGTGCACAATGGGAAATTGCTCATAGCCGGTGGTCTATCTGCTACGGCGGGCTACACGGATCGGGTAGATATCTACGATGGAAATACAAATAGTTGGAAAACAGCTACGCTGTCAAAAGCTAGAATCGTTGGCGCTGTGGCGGCAGTTGACAACAAAATTTTATTCGTCGGCGGGCAAGACAACTTGCTTGTGTACAATACGGTGGATATTTACAATACCGAAACGGATGCGTGGACAACCGCAAGTTTATTTGAGGCTCGAACAAACATCAGCGCTGCCGTCATTGGCGAAAGCGTGTTTTTTGCCGGAGGGGATTTTGCCAATGAATCCAATAACGCCACCAATACGGTAGATATTTACGACGCTTCTACGGGGCAGTGGTCAGTGAGCCAATTATCGGAGTTTCGGGCGGGCATTACCAGTGTCGTAGCAGATGACAAAATTTTATTTGCCGGAGGATATACCTGGCAGTTGGGCAGTATCACTTTTAGACCCACGGTGGACATTTTTGATACAACTACGAATACCTGGTCGAAAATCAATCTGTCGCAGCCGCGTCGCTTGCTTGGCGCTTACAAATTGGGCACTCGTATCTTTTTTGTCGGAGATGCTTTTTTGTTTGGAAAAACAGTAGAAACGGATGTGGTGGAAATTTATGACACAGAAACCGATGCCTTATCAACGGACTTTCTGGCGGCGCAGCGTTATTGGGCAAGGGGCGTAGTAGCTGGCAATAAGCTTTTTGTAGCCGGCGGTTTGAGTGCAGAAGGCGTTCCCAGTAAATTGGTGGACATTTATACTGACAATACTGTTGCTGCGCAAAATATTGATTTACAAAATAATATAAAAATTTTCCCCAATCCAACGAACCACCTTCTTCACATTGACGCTACCGACCTAAGCTTGCCTGCCTTGTTAGAAATTTATGACATTACAGGTAAAAAATTGCGTGCGCTATTGCTGGAGCAGCCTGCTATTTCCATTTCAACGGATGAGCTTTCCGCCGGCATCTATTTACTCGAGATTCGCAACTGGAAGGGGCGCTTTTCTCAATTTTTTGTCAAAAAAAATTGATATTTAAATTTTTACAAAGCAAAAAAGTACTTGCTATTTTAATGACTCGCAGATCCATAGACACGATCCTTTGATTTTCCTTGTTCAATTCAGTTTTATTATTTTAAATTTGGTACAAAACCTTTGAACCTATGAGCTTGGATAGACGTAGTTTTCTGCAACAAATCGGTGGTTTGACGGCAGGCCTAGCGCTGCAGTCTTCATTTCCAGGATTTTCGCTCAGTGAAAACCCTGCTAATAAAATGTTCTTTAAAATTTCGCTGGCGCAATGGTCTTTGCATAAAGCCCTGTATGCCAAGAAGATGACGAATATAGATTTTCCTTTGAAAGCCAAAAAAGATTTTGGAATTGATGTAGTGGAGTATGTCTCGGTTTTTTTTGATGGGAAACAGAAGGATACAAATTACTTGAAAGAACTAAAAAAACGCTGTAAGGACAACGGGGTAAAAAATCACTTGATCATGGTGGATGGCATGGGCGAACTGGCGATGCCAAACGATGAGAAGCGCAACAAAGCAGTAGAAAACCATTACCAATGGGTGGAAGCTGCACAGTTTTTGGGTTGCAAAACGATCCGCGTCAATGCAGGCGGAAGAGGCACTCCGGCAGAAATGCACCAGGCGGCAGTGGATGGTTTGGGCAAATTGGCAGCCTTTGCCAAGCCCTATAAAATCAACGTAATAGTGGAAAACCATGGCGGCAATTCTTCTAACGGTGCTTGGCTGGCTGGCATTATGAAAGAAATCAATATGCCCAATTGCGGTACCTTGCCTGATTTCGGCAACTTCTGTATTCGTCAGAACGATAAGGATGGAGGGCTTTGTGCAGAGGAATACGATCGCTACAAGGGAGTTGCAGAACTAATGCCTTATGCCAAAGCGGTAAGTGCAAAAGCTTACAAATTTGATGATAAAGGCGATTGTGTTGAGACGGATTATGATAAAATGCTGAAGATTGTAAAGGATGCAGGCTTTAGAGGCTATATCGGCATCGAATACGAAGGAGATATTCCGGAAGAAGAAGGCATCCGAAAAACAAAAGCTTTGCTCGAAAGAGTGGGGCGCCAATTGGGCAAGTAATGCCGGTTCTTTCTACTTCCCCAAAAAAGGGTGCGACTACTCCACTAAGTGGTCTTCTATTGGTTTACCTTTACTGATTTCTTCCAGGAGCGCCTGGCATTTCTCGCAATGCCCCAAATGTGTGACCACTTGGCGGTAGGCTTCGGGGTGATTTTTCTTGAGTCG
This sequence comes from uncultured Saprospiraceae bacterium, assembly GCA_964526645.1. Taxonomy (GTDB): domain Bacteria; phylum Bacteroidota; class Bacteroidia; order Chitinophagales; family Saprospiraceae; genus JADJNW01. The sequence continues at coordinate 12,082 of CAZGJN010000005.1, read as the reverse complement.
GCCATTCCAGAAGGCGCGCAGTTGATCTTCGCCTACACAGTGGTAGGTCAGATAAATTTGCTTTCCAATTCGCCAAAGCACAAAAGCGGTTGCGGCAATAACCAAGTATAACACCATCGCTACACAAAGACCTTTTTTCTCGCTTTTTCAAAACATGAAATCAATTTTTCAAAATCGCGTTCTTCATTGTACACATTTGGAGAAATGCGAATGGCATTGCCCCGAACAGAAACGTATACTTGCTCCGCTGCAAAAAGATGGCTTAATTTTTCAAAATCAAACCAAGCATTATCCAAACGAACCCCAAATAAATGCCCGCAACGAGCAGCTTCGTCTTCAATCTGGCAGCCCATCTCTTTTAGAACAGTTACGGCATCTTTGCTTATGGTTTTGCAGTAGGTTTGAATATTGGAAGCACCCCAGTCGAGCAGTTGCTCCAGTGCTTTTTGCAGCATCGGTATCAAAATAAAATTACTCTGCTCGCCCATCGAGTAGCGGTTCGCTTTGGGTTTATACAAGGGTTGGTAGTTGACTAACTCCTTGAAATTATCGCTATTCAAACGATTGATCCAATTTTCTTCGATAGGAATGCCATCGTCAAACCGAGGACCATAGTAAGCCAAGCCAATAGCATAAGGACCCAGCAGCCACTTGTAGCCGGCACAGATCAGCGCATCGGGTTGTAAAGCATCCACATCAATAGGCAAGGCCCCTACTGATTGCGTACCATCAATGACCAGCATGGCACCGAATTGATTCGTTTTCTGGCGTATAGCCATGAGATCAAACAGCGTGCCATCCGCCCAGTGTACATTTGCGATTGCTACCAATTTTGTTTGTTCGTTTATAGCATCCAGAATGGCTTCGTTCCAGGCTTGGGTGCGGGCATCGCTGGCAGGTGGGGGCACAACATGCAAACTCGCTCCAGAATGGTCTGCTAATTTTTTCCAGCTGTAAAAATTGCTGGGAAATTGCTCCAGCGCCATCACTATCCGGTCACCCGACTGGAGGCGGATATTGTTTGCTACATTTGCCATGCCATACGAAACCGAAGGAATAATAGCGATGCGATCTTTGTCGGGAGTATTAATAAACCTCGCATAGAGTGCTTTCAACTGCTCTACGGGTTCAAAAAAGTCTGAAATTTGTAACTCAAAGGGGAAGCTTTTGCGCGTCACTGCTTTGAGTCCCGCTTGTTCTACACTTTTTAGCTGTGGCGAAAGGTAAGCCCCATTCAAATAAGTGACCTGTTCTGGCAGGCTGAAAGCCGCTTTTTGACAAGATAGCATCTACGTCGCATTTTTGTTCATTTCAAAGATAGCCAAAATGCAGTGAATCAAGATACTACAGGAGTTACTTTTGCTTAAAATAATAGATTGCTGATAGATTAAAATTGCTATTAAAAGATTGAAAATCAGTGTTTTTGATGATATCCTTCACCCCTTGCTGGTATAAAAAGCGCAGCGTCCAATGATCGTGAATTTGATAAGAAGCGCCTGCCAGCAGGGATAATTCCCAGCGGTTCAGTGCCGTAATATCTATTTTTTTGGCATTTTCACTGGCTGATAAATCGGCGTACAGCTTATCAAGTGGCTCAGCAGCAGCAGCACTAAAGCCATTGCGCGTTTCGGGTGAAAGACCTTTTAAATTAGTGGCAGAAAGTAGGTAAGCAGTTTGTACGCCACCTTCCAAAGCAAAGCGAGACCCCAGTTTGGCACTCGCTACCACCGGCACACTGAGTTGATAGAGCTGAAAATTGAGCGTCCTGTTATTTATGTTAGCTCCGGCATTGACGGCCCCTTGCCCAGCGTTGTTGGTGGTATTATTTTCGAGAACAACTTGTGTCATATCTCCAGGTAAGATAAAACGGCGTTGTGCAGAAAAGGTCATACCTGATCGCAGAGTCCATTTTTCATTTTTGGTAGGATAGCTCAATGCCATTCCCCCCGAATAGCCTTCTATGGCAGCAAAATTGCCGGCTTGCAAGCCTGCTTCGGCTTCCAGGCGGAATGTGGCCATTTTGTCGGATGAAATGATGCGTGGTAAGGGCAACATCGAATGATCGAGGCTGTATTCCGTTTTATAGGCAATTGAAAACTTTTTTTGGGCAATGGTCATCATTGGGTTTGCAGCCAGTGCAGTAGTTGTTTCCGCTGCAACCGCTGGCACAAGTGGCTGCTGTATGTCAAGCGCTGCTATTGGGGGCGTATCGGAAGTACTTTTTGTAAAATGTTGAAAACTTTGGGCATTTGGCGGAGGATTATTTTTTTTCGATGCGGATATCTTTTGGTCAGGAGCGATAAGGATCGCCTGTCCCGTACTTTTTGCGACACGATCTGCGCCTTGATTTTTGTGAGAAGGATCGCTGCCTTCAGAAGCGTTATTATCTATGGCAGCCGTAGGAGTACTTGTTTTTTCTTGTCGAGGAAGTAAAGGATTGAAAAAATAAAGCCAAATAAGACCGGTAGCGGCAGCTGCCCCCAGTAGTGGCAACCAAATCACGGCGGCGCGCCTACGCTTGCGTTGAGTAGGCATTTCTTTATCCAAAAGCGCTTGCATTTGCTCCCAGGCTCGATCTACCATCTGTTCGTCTATCCTTTTATCCGGCATAGTAGTTTGGATTATAATACGTTTCGATTAGTTCTTTCAATTTTTTTCTTGCAATGGATAAATGCCATTTGGAAGTACCCTCGCTGATGCCCAGGCGTTCACCGATTTCAACATGGCTATAGCCTTCGATTGCATACAGGCAGAAGACCTCTTTTGTGGCATCTGGCAGCATTTCCACAAGTTTCAGAATATCCTCCAGGTATAGATTATTGGTGGAAGCTTCGCGTACGGGGGCATCCCGATCCTCCACATCTAGAAAGCGCAGCGAGTTGTTTTGCTTTTTAAAATGGTCGGAAAGGCTGTGAAACACCACCCGGCGAATCCAGCCTTCCAGCGAACCACTAAAAGAAAAAGTGTGGATTTTTTTAAATACTCTCAAAAAACCTGTGTTAACAATTTCCATAGCAATATCCTGATCGTCGGTATAGCGCTGGCACATCCGCATCATAGCAGCAAAGTACCTGCGGAAAAGCATCTCCTGCCAGAAGCGGTCGTTTCTCACACACCCTTCCACCAGTTCTCGTTCAGCATATTGCTCTGGTTTCGCCATTTTTTGTTGTACAATAGGAAAAAAGGGCGCGAAACACCGGATGCTCCAATTTTACCTATCTCGTATTTTTAAAAAATCATTCCAATTCTTAAACTGAATCGCCGATACCAAATATCCTGTACCTGTGTCTCAACATTCCAGAAATTAAACACTTTGGTTAAAGTGACATGTTGGAATCGGTATCCCAGATCGAATAAAAAATTCATGTCTTCACGTGCACCCATCCGAAAGCCAAATGCCGGATGCAGCATGATTCCTCCCTTGGCAGCCGTAATGCCCACCTCTTCGTCCTTAAAAGCGAAGCCGTAGCCAAGGCTCACAGAATAGTACGGCGACCAATTGTTGGCATTCAAATAGCCCCTCATTTCTGCAAATACAGGCAACACCAAGCCACCATTTGGATCAGAAACGGTGTAGTTGTCAAATCCTGCGCCGATGCCCACGCCGATGCCGCGCTGCAACTGTAAGCCAACAGTATGCTGTAAACCCAAGCCCAGTTGCGGATCGCTGGTGTTGTATGCCAAGCCATTGATGATGCCAAGATAAGTCACGTTGTAAATGCCTCGTTCCTGGAAAGCGTAGGGGCGATTGAACCGATCCTGCTTTGTCTTTGCTGTAAATTTTACACTGCCTTTTTGTCCGACATGGATAATCAGCCGATCTACACTTGCAGACGGTATCGCCAGCCAATAGTCATTTGCTTGTTCTATAAGCACCTTATTTTTGAATCGAGTCACTTTACCTGTTATGATTTTTCCATCTTTCAAAAAAATGGAATCAATATAAACCTCCGTTTGGGTATGCCCAAGGACCAATCCCAGCAATAAAAAGTTGATGGTGAATAAAATCCTCATGACCTTTTATTTTGCAATGGCGATGGTACTCATTTTTTCTACTTTATTAGGGTTGCTTACATCAAATTGATGCAGCCCCTCCTTGCCTGTCACGATTGCCAGATTCTCATCGGACAGCACGATCACGTCATAGGCCTGAAAACCTTTCACATGCGATAATAATTTCAGACTCTTCCAATCGCTTGCGTCGAATATCTTCAATCCCTGATCATCTTCACAAATGTAGGCTACTTTGTTTACGACAGAAAGACCATGTGGACGATGCAAAGGATGCGATTTCAAAAAAACTGGATTAAAAATATTTTTTACGTCAAGAATATCCAGTTGATTGGTGAAGCCGCCGCAAGGCGTACCGCCGTGCAAGGTCACATAAGCAATATCGTTTTCTACGAAAACGGGGTCGCAGGAGCGCGCGTGCTGGAAGGAGGAAGCCAAGGACGGTTGTAGCGGGTTTTTATTGTCAAAAATGAACATACCCGAAGTAGAACCGATAAATAGTTTATCCTGGTATGGAAAAATCGTTTCGATACCCCAACCAATATTTATCCGATTGGCTAATTGGGGTTTATCCGCTTCCCCTAAGTCGAATACCCTCAGATCACTATTATCTACCGTGTATAAATACTTCTGGTATAGCGTAAAACGAGCCATAGAACCGCCTATCCCATTTACAGAAGGGCCACTCACATTACCTTTATTGGCAGTATAAAAAGAACTTAAAGAAGCATCTGATACAAGAATACTTTCGCCTCTCCAAAACCAGTTGTTATTTTGAAAATCACAAGGGGCTTTCTCCCGCACTTCAGTTTCGCGATAGCCAACCAACAAGCCCCGATTGGGGTCAATCGCTATGGGCTGAAAAACATTCTCTGTATGCCTTACAAATACAGGCGCAGCTGGATTTTCAATATTGATCGTGACCAAGTCAATATAGCTATCGGCATATAGTAAATTGCCGCGTACTGCCATGTCAATGTTGCCTGGAATACTGATGAAAGATAAATTGACGGGGTTGCGGGGGTCTTTGTTATCAATAATATGAATGCCTTCATGTAATTCATTGATTAGAAGATAGTCGCCAATTACATAAATTTTGCCTGGGTTTTTCAAGGTGCGTGGTGCTTCAGCGCTTATTTGTTGGCGGAGTTGTTCTATCGTCAGGTAAATCGGGTCGAATTGGATATAAACGCGTGTCGCTTCGCAGGTGTCTTTGAGGCAGCCGGTCAAACTCAGGATGCCCCATAAAAAAAGTGCAGGGAGTGTTAAAATCTGCTTCATGCAATGAGTTTTAACAATGATTGGATAAATACAATTAATAAGACAGCTTGTTTTTTGGAAACCGTTGGTGAAAAGGAGAATCAATTGCGCCTAATTATGAAAAATTGACAAGGATGTGATGGTAGAAAAGCCCTCAAAAGCCCAATAATATATATTTTCGTGCTTATTTTTAATTTTTTCCAAAACCGAAGTGCGATCATGCAAAAGAAACTTTTCTATCTTCTATTTTTCTGTTTTTACAGCCTGGCCGCTGTCGCTCAATTGACAATTAAGGTGGGAACACTCCCGCTGAACACGCCCGCGAACGACCCAATTTATCTGGTAGGTAATTTTAATAACTGGAATCCCGGCGATGCTAATTTGATTTTAACCAAAAATGCAGATGGCACTCGGCAGATCACTATTAATCCAAGCCCAGGGCAATTGGAATTTAAATTCACAAGAGGGAACTGGGCTACCGTAGAAGGCGATGCGCAAGGCGGGCAGCGCCCCAATCGTGTACTGCAATATTCGGGGCAAGCACAAACCGTAGAATTGTCTATTCTCAGTTGGGAAGACCTTTCGGGCAATAACAATGGTAGCACGGCAGCTTCTAATGTCTTGATTTTGAGTGAAACATTCTCAATTCCGCAGCTGAATCGGACCCGCAGGGTTTGGATTTATCTGCCACCAGATTACAATAGCTCCAACAAGCGTTATCCGGTGCTCTATCTGCACGATGGACAAAATATTTTTGATGCTAAAACGAGCTTTTCGGGTGAATGGAAAGTGGATGAGGCTTTGAATGCCTTATTTGAAAATGGCGATAAAGGCATTATTGCAGTGGCAATAGATAACGGTGGCGGCAATCGCATCAATGAATATTCTCCCTGGATCAACACTACTTATGGCGGTGGGCAGGGCGATGAGTACATCCAATTTATCGTGGAAACGCTCAAACCCCACATAGACGCTACCTATCGCACTCGACCTGAACGCGAATATACCGGCATCATGGGTTCTTCGATGGGTGGCTTGATCTCCATGTACGCAGGGATCGAATACCAGGAAGTATTCAGCAAAATCGGGGTGTTTTCGCCTGCTTTTTGGTTTTCGCCGGCGTGTTATGCGCATGTGAGCAGTACCGGCAGGGAGAAGGATATGAAAATTTATCTACTGGCAGGTCAGTTGGAGGGTAATGGTTCGGTAGTGGCGGATATAAATGCCATGTACAACACCCTGCGCAATGCCGGTTTTTCTGAAAATGAAGTAATCACAAGTATCCATTCCGATGGGCAGCACAGCGAATGGTTTTGGGCGAGGGAATTTCCGGATGCTTATCAATGGCTTTTTGCAGATGCCATCAGCACCGCCACGGCTGTGCCAGCGTGGCATCCAACCATTGCGCTGTCGCCAAATCCTGCGGATAGCGTTATTTGGGTGCAAAATCATACAGGGATCGGAGACTTGAGTTTTCGCATTTTTACTGCGGATGGTCGGCAATTAAAGGGGATTACCCTGCTTTCGGATGATCAAATCAAGGTAGCGGATTTGCCCGCTGGCGTGTATGTGGTATTGTTTTATAAGCAAAATAAGGTGATTGAAAGTCAAAGCATTATAGTAAAGTGAAAAAAAAGAACTAAAAAAGCAAGTTGTATGCAAAAAGAACAAATTGCCGATTGGTTTCGCTTTCTGCAAGATGATATTTGCAAGCAATTATCGGAAGCAGATGGGGTGGGTGCATTTGAAGAAGACCATTGGGAAAGGCCTGGTGGGGGTGGCGGCAGAACCCGTGTGATTCAAGGAAAATACATCGAAAAAGGCGGTGTTAATTTTTCGGCGGTTTATGGAGATGTTTCTGATAAATTAGCAAAATCGCTACAGGTACAAACCGGCGGGCTATTTTTTGCAACAGGTGTTTCTATCGTTTTGCATTCTTCTAATCCCTGGATTCCCATCATCCACATGAATATACGGTATTTTGAGTTGGATGAAAGCAACTGGTGGTTTGGTGGCGGCATTGACCTCACGCCGCATTATATCAATCCTGATGAAGCTCGGTTTTTTCATCAATCTTTAAAGAAGGTATGCGATGCGCATCATCCTGATTTTTACGCTCGCTTCAAACCATGGGCAGATGATTATTTTTTCTTGAAACACAGGGCGGAAACCCGAGGAATCGGCGGTATATTTTTTGATCGGCTGCACTCGGCATCAGAAAAAATGGACAAAGATCAGCTGTTTGCTTTTGTACAGGCAGTAGGGCTTGCCTTTTGCCCTGTTTACATTCCTTTGCTGCAAAGCAATAAAAACAAAACTTTTACAGAAAAAGAACAGCGTTGGCAGATGCTTCGCCGGGGGCGCTATGTGGAATTTAACCTTGTCTGGGATCAGGGTACTAAATTTGGACTCGATTCAGATGGCAGAACGGAGTCTATCCTCATGAGTTTACCGCCTGTAGCGCATTGGTTGTACAATTATTTACCCGATCCAGGTACTCCAGAAGCAGCTACCCTTTCTTTGCTGAAAAAAGGAATAGATTGGATCACTGACAAAGAAGGGTGATCCTTTCTGTCCGGATGACGTTGCTTAAATTTCCAGCACGGTCTTTCATTTGGATCGAATAAGAAAAAGTATCAATCGGATAACGCGGATCGGTAAAACAGACCCTTCTATCCGGAAAAATGCAGCACATTTTGGAGGCATCATTGTTATTGATGAGCCGAACGGTAATTTCCCCCGAAATACCATTGCCACTGCCTTGTTCCGGTATAGGTTTTATTACTACAGGGTTCAAGCTATTATCTCTGCTATCGCGGATAAAAAGATTGGTGACTGTCTCATCGCCTAGGTCCCCATTGCCATCCGTAAAGCTAAACATAATGATTAAGGTATCAGTTTGGGCAGCGGTGCGTCCCTGCGCGATGGTATTTTTGTTCAGCCCTATGTATCGCAATTGTGGCTCGTTAGGGTAGTCAGGCGGTTCTGTACAACCGATTATCAAACCCAGCAGGACAATAAAAAAGAGCGATATTCTTTGTCTCATGGTCTTATGAATTGATTAAATTCCTATTTTTCTGTTAAAATACAAATTTTTAATTAATTTGGATGAAATCGGAAGCAATAAGAAAGGAATTAATCCGACAAATCGCACATATTTCTGCTGCAAACTTTGATGAAATAGCCTTGGAAGTATTTCGCTATCAGGCTGTTTTTAATCCACTTTATGAAGCTTATTTGAAATTATTAAAAATTAGCCCTGCTCAGATCAAATCCCTTGATGCGATCCCCTTTTTGCCCATTTCTTTTTTCAAAACGCATATTTTGAAAACAAGCGAATGGATACCGGAGGCGATTTTTACCAGTAGCGGCACGACGGGAGGCGAAACGAGTCGCCATTATGTACGAGACCTTCAATTCTATCTGTACAATGCCCAGCGTGGGTTTGAGCATTTTTTTGGAAACCTCAGCCAATATTGCTTCCTGGCCTTGCTACCGTCTTATCTCCAGCGAACCGGTTCTTCCTTGATTTCAATGACGGCGCATTTTATTCGGCAATCCAAATATCCCCAATCTGGCTTTTTTTTGCATAATGTAGAAGACTTGATCCAAATACTGGAAGATTGTAAAGAAAATAAAATACCCACTGTGTTATTAGGCGTTTCTTTTGCATTATTAGATATTGCAGAAAAATATGAACTTGATCTCGATGGCATAATTGTAATGGAAACCGGCGGATTTAAAGGGCGGCGCAAAGAGTTGATTCGGAGTGAATTTCATAAGATTTTGTGCCAATCTTTCCACCTTTCTTTTATAGCATCGGAGTTTGGTATGACGGAAATGATGAGTCAATGTTATAGCAAAAAAGATGGAATTTTTTACGCCAGCCCGACTGTGAAGATTTTAATAAGAGAAATTACAGACCCCTTCAGCCCAGAAAAAAAAGGTAGAGCGGGCGTTATGAATATCATAGACATTGCTAATGTAGATACGATCTCTTTTCTTTCTTCGGATGATATTGGGGTAGTTCATGATGATAATGGGTTTGAAATATTAGGCAGGCTGTCAGACCAACAAAGAGGCTGCAACTTGCTACTTCAAGAAATCCCTTCGCTATAGGGAATGAATATTTTTTTTTAATTGATGTAAAAAAATGTTTGTTTTATTTGCACTATTAAGACAGTAGTTTTATCTTTGTATCATTGTTTTTATTTTAAAAAATTAATAAGCCTTGCCAAAGTGCTTATTTCACACTGTTTTCACAAATCACATTAAAAAATTATTGTTATGAGGTTAGATTCAGAAATGGAAGCACTATTGAGTGCTTATGAAGTTCTCAAGCCATTGAATGACGATGCAAAAACAAGAATTATTCAGTGGCTTGCCAGCAAATTTCAATTAGGAAAAAACTCTCTTGTAATTGGTGGGGAAAAAGAAGCTGTAAGTGCTTCAAGCAATGAGACTACTGATGCAGGCGCTGGCACTACTGCGCCAGCACCAAAGCCCGCTGCTGATAAGTTGGAGGCTTTTTCTTCGGTTGAAGATCTTATTCGGGCAATTCGCCCCAATTCTGATGCAGATAAAGCATTAGTAGCAGCAGCATTTTTGAGAGTAAAGAAAAATCAGAAAGAACTGACCAGTGCTGAGGTTCAAAGAGAATTGAAACGAATCGGTCAGCGGGTGTCTAACATTACACAGGCAATTTCTGCCTTGGAGAAAAGAAAGCCGAAATTAATGGCACAGACGAGCAAAGAAGGCTCCAGCCAGCAAGCTCGGAAGCGTTATGAAGTCACTGCCGAAGGTATAAAAGTGATTAATGACATGTTGAAGCGATAACATTTGAATGTTCAATACGAATATAAAAGGGATGGATTGTTCTGTCCCTTTTATTTTTTAGTTGAAATTTCTTTTAGCCACGCTTGCATGCCGCCTTTTAAGCTATAAAAATTGTTATTCACAAAACCTTCCATTTGCAAAGCTTCTATAGCCCGAATGCTTCGGCTGCCGCTTTGGCAATAAAAAATGACCATTTTTTCTTGATTAATTAAGACATTTGATTTGGAGATTTGTTGCAAAGGAATGGATACACCGCCAATATTAAACACTTCTCTTTCAAACGAATCCCTTACGTCAATTAATTGAAAATCTGCATTTTGTTCAAACAAAGTCATTACATCCTGAGCGTTTATCTCTTTTACAAATGGAGTCACACAGTTGGCTTCTACATCTGTCAGTTCCTGAATATTCGTTTTTGTTTTTAAAGGTAAATGAAGTGTTTGCATTTGCAGAGAAAGTGCGTCTATTAGAAGTAATTTTCCTACCAGCGGTACTCCTATATCGGTGATCAGTTTAATTACTTCATTTGCCTGCATACAGCCAACAAGCCCTGGCAGAACCCCTAATACGCCGCTTTCGGCACAATTGGGCACAGCATCAGGCAAGGGCGGGGTAGGGTGGAGGTCGCGATAATTGGGACCAAAAGAACCATCGGAATAGCAATAATTGAAGACAGATACCTGCCCCTCAAATCTGAAAATGGAGGCATAAACATTTGTTTTCCCTGTTAACACACAAGCATCATTAATCAAATAGCGTGTGCTAAAGTTGTCGGTACCATCTGCTACTATATCATACGAAGCCACTAACTCCAGCGCATTTTCTTTACGAAAAGGGAAATTATAGACCTCGATCTGAATATAAGGGTTTAATTTTGTTAGTTTTTCTTTAGCGACCTCCGCTTTTGGCTTTCCTACGTCATCCGGCGTGTATAAAATCTGCCGATGAAGGTTGCTGCTATCCACTATGTCGAAATCTACAATCCCGATTCTGCCCACACCTGCTGCCGCCAAATACAACAACAGCGGACTCCCCAAGCCACCCGCACCCACTACCAGCACTTTAGCGCGCTTTAGTTTTAATTGCCCCTCCAGCCCAAAGTCAGGCAAAGTCAAATGCCTTGCATATTGTATTAGTTCTCCTGAATTCAGAGACATATCTTTAGTTTCCCCCTTATTTACAGGCTTCATTTTCAGTTTTTTTTGCTTGCAAAAACTTTTTATGGAAAAAAGATAGTATTTCGATTTTTCTTATTGTAACTTTGCAACGTATATTTGTTCAACTGTTGACTTTTTGAAGATAACGCAGCATTTTGGGTAGAGTTTCGTGGGCGTGCCGATGCTTGCAAAAAATAAATGAGTGATTAATCGGTTTTTGGGATAGCCTCTCTCCGCAGTTTTTATGGAGGGGGGCATTTTTTTACTTCATAAAATATTTTTTGATTGCTTCTGAGAGGGTGTAAGATAAACCTTATGTGTAAATGAGAATTTGATGCTTTATTTGCCTCATAATGGGAGGTTTCGAAAGCTCTTAAAACTTCCGAAACCTTTTCTAAAAAAGTATTAGAATTCAATCGAAAATATAAGCAAGCAACTAGTAATCCTATTTTTGCTTACCAGATAGAAGCTTAATTCAGTCGAATATTCCCATCGTAGCTGTTGATCTTGATTTTGGGTGCTTTGCTGCCCGCACCTTTTAGCTTGCCCTGTATGCTCAGGTCGTCGTTTTTTTCTCTGAAAGTGCCGGCTTCCAATTCTTTTTCCGGGAAGGTCAGGTCGCCGTATTTCAAAGTGGCTTCAATTTCGTATTTTACTGTGGCGGGAATCGGCAGCACAACGTCCGTGTATTTTCCATCGAACGTAAATTCTTCAAAAGCTTCGCCCACGTTGCGCACGGTGATTTCGTCGTCGTACGACTTGGTGCGCAGGATTTTTGCCAGCGAACCAATGGTGTAAGAAGTATATTTTGATTCATT
>CAZGJN010000004.1:0-192352 GCA_964526645.1 uncultured Saprospiraceae bacterium | reverse complement strand
TTTTCTATCGAATTGTGGGTATAAATTTGGGTAGCCGCTAAGCTGGAATGCCCCAGGAGTTCCTTAATGGCATTGAGGTCAGCGCCATTATCCGATAAGTGCGTGGCGAAAGAATGCCGCAGCACATGAGGGCTTCGTTGTTCGATAGTGGTGACGAGTGATAAATACCGATTTACGATATTATAAACCAATTTTGGATAAAGAGGGTTCCCTTTGTCGGTAAGTAAAAGGGAAGAAGTGGCGGCTGCTGGAAAAGTCTCTTTACGTAGATTTATATATTGACTGAGTTGCTGCTGCATGGCATGGCTAATGGGTATCAGGCGTTCCTTATTTCCTTTGCCCAACACCAGGATTACATTTCTACCCAAGTCAATATCTTCTAACTTTAGGTGGATCAATTCCGAGCGACGCATGCCGGTGGCGTAGAGCAACTCAAGGATCAAATGGTCTCTGTGTGCAGTGTACTGATCGCCAAATGCTACTTCATCGAGCAAGCGGCTTATGTCTCTCTGCTGAACATAGACAGGCAAGCGTTTGCCTACTTTGGGAATAGTGACCTTGAGCATTGGATTTTGCGCCACCTGGTTTTGTCGAAGCAAAAAGCGAAAGTAAGTCTTTAGTGTAGAAAGCTTGCGCCGGATGGAACGGTGCTGAAGGGACTGATAGAGCAGCGCTACGATCCAACTCCTGATATGAAAATGCCTCACCTCTTGTACAGAAGTAAGGCTATATGTTTTTTCCAGAAAAATTGAAAATTGATCAAGGTCTTTTTCGTATGCCAGAACGGTATTGGCAGAAAAGCGCTTTTCGTACTGAAGATACTGTAGGAATTCTTTTTTCTTCATCCCCTCCAAGCTTACAGGTGAACGGAAATATTATCACCAATAATAAGCCTATTTTAAGAAAAAGTCAACTCCCTGCAAAAAATTCTTATGGCTGCTGGTTGACGTGCTCGCCGTAAGTCGCTTGCTTGTAAACTGCCTTCAGAATTTGGTTTCTTCGTTTTACGGATGGCTTGGTGAAATGCTTCCTATCGCGCAATTCCTTCAGAATGCCCGCTTTTTCGAACTTGCGCTTGTACTTTTTGAGCGCTTTGTCAATAGATTCGCTTTCTTTTACATCAATAATTAGCATAGAAAATCTCCCTTTTTAATTTTTATTTTCTAATGGGCATGCAAAGATAGGTAAAAGCGCTTAATTCCACAAGCAATTTTTATGTAAAAGTTTTATGATTTGGTAGATTCGTAATTGTAATAATCCAGCATCTTCATCAAATCTGCTGTATTTTTCAGTTCTGGGCTTTGCTCGTTCAGGTAGCGCTCCATTTTTGTTTTTTTACTTTTCATCAGTTCCAGCAGGCTTTTTTTGGTCGGTTTGAACTTAGCCAGTTCCAATGTCTGCGTATTTTTGACATAGTAATACTCCGTTTTTTTGAATAATTTGGCATCCTTCGTGCCTACGTCAAGGGCTACATTGTAGGTGGGTTGCACCACTTTTAGGCGGGTGTACTTGAGTACGGTCAGTTTTCCTTCCGAAAGTAATTCAAAAAAACCTTTCATCTCGCCTGTGCCTGCGTACTGCCGGGTATTGACCAAGATCACCTTGCGATCCTTAGACTGCCACCTGATTTTTCTAATGGCGCTTTCATCCAGGGCTTTTGCGCCTTCATTCAATTGGAATTCCACATCGTAATTTACTACATCCACGCGCACTTTGTAGCCCCCAATGGAATCGGAAGCTGTGGGATCATAGCGCCGTACGACCTCCGTGTAGAAAAAAATCTCTGCTGTATTAAAAGTAGAATCCAGGTACACATCGCCTACGATTTTGCCCTGCGATTGCCCAACGCCGTAGATCGGTGCCCGATTGGGACCGGGGTTGAAACTGCCATAATTCAAATTATCCCGCAGGGATTGAGTCATTTCTGATTGTCCATACAAAGGCAAGCACAGGCTGATTATTGCCCAAGAGAAGAAAAAAAGTCTCATTGCTTCACGTTTTTATTGTTTTGAAATAAATCAAGGTTTTCATCGCCCTTCTCGTAATCCAAATATTCAAAAATTAAATTCATCATTTCGTTGGTAGTACCCCAACCGTAAGTGACATCCTTCGGCGGAAAGTTCGGATTCCGAGGGTTATCTCTTGTGTTGTCGTACACAGCTTCTGCATATACGACCGAGCCTTTCGGGAGCTTGATCAACCGCTCAAACTGATAGGTCATTTGCCAATTAAAATTCCAATCTTCAATATGAATCAAATTAACGATATCTCCCTGAGGTGTAATAGCGTAAGCTTTAAAACTTTTCCCGAGCAAGTGCATGTGCGGCAGTACGCTGATGAGTGAAATATCGTTGGGCACTGGCGGAGAGCGCATGTAAAACTTGATCTTCTGGTCTGCAAAAATACGAAAAGGTTGGTTGGTAACCCAGTTTTCATCTAAAATGAAGGTTTTGACCAGTCGGCGTGGCTTTTCTTTAGTCAGGTACACCAAAATTTTCGATTGGTCCGTTGCATCCGAGGTACTTGGCGAATAGTGCATGTTCAAAATAATGTCACTACCTTTAGGCAATCGTTTGCCAACACCCTCTGGATAAAGGGTAAGAAAATTGCCAGGTACCCAGCCATGCCAGAAATAATCCGCCAGCTTTACGTTCAATCGGGTAAATTGAGTTGCCGTATCTCCAGCCATTGTGCCATCGTCAGGGCGCAGTAGCTGTGTCGTGTCAATCATCAGGCGGGAGTGGTGGGCTAATTTCAGATTGCCCGGTCGAAAATCAATGCCTTGCACATACCATTCTTCTTCTGTGTTGGTAGGGATTACAAAAATCCGAAACTGCTCCTTGCCGTTGCCGGGTATGGTGAAGGGCTGATTCATCTCAAATACCATATCTGGTTTTGGGTATTCCATTTTCTCAAGCGGCTGGGTTTTCTTGGGTGCTTTACCTTTTTTTTTGCCATTTTCCACCCAGGCAGCGATGAGTTGTATCTCTTTTTCTGACAAAATGCGCTGGTTGCGAAAGGTATTGAAAGTCGTATCGGCAAACCAGGGCGGCATATACCGCGATTCCGTAACCATTTGAATAAAATCGGCACGGCGCTCCACATCTTCATACGTTTCCAAGGAAAAAGGCGCTGCCTCTCCCACTCGATGGCAAGCCACACACTTGCTTTCCAGCAGTGGCTGTATGTGTTCGTAGTAATTGATTGTTTCCTGCGAAAGAAGGAGTCCAGGAAAATAGAAAAGGATGAAAAAAAACCAATGTAGAGAACACTTCCAATGCCCTCCTACCACAGTTTGCCCCTGTTTTTGTCCCTTTTTATTTAATTTTCGACCACACATCCAATTGGTTTGGTTTGTTTAATTGCAATATCTTTTCCAGCCAAAAAAGCAGCCAGTGCATCTGTCAGGTAGTTTTCTGTTACGACGGGTCGAGCTTTTCCCAGCGCAAAAAACCAATTGTTGATAGCGCCTCGGTACAGCACTCGCCATTGCCCATCCATCAGGAACACTTCCGGGGTCGTGGTAGCACCCAGTTTTTTGATCAATTTGTGTTTTTTATCCACCAGCAGCGGAAAATTGATACCGTATTCCGTTTTAAACTGCTCTATTTCCTCGAATCGCTCCCATTTAGTGAAAATGCCCACAAATTGAACCTGCGGATACTGCTCAGAAAGCATAGCTAATAAACCGGCATACTTCTGGCAAATCGGGCAAGTAGTACCCAACAACACTACAAGAACCGGCTTTCCTTGCGCTAAATCTCGAAGCGATAACTGCTCCTGATCCTGGCTCAACAGCTTTATAGTTTCGGTTTGCCCAACGGCGATTTCCGAGATCGTACAAATCCAGCTAATAAAAATCAACCATTTCATATTGCAAGATAAGAAAAAACACAATAAGTTTGAAAACGAAGGCTTTCATTAAAAATCCCTTCTCTTTTACTACCCATAAGCAATGGATTCGTCCAATGAACTGTATCCCACTATCACTCCATGCCGAATAAAGCATTTCATCGCGGCGAAAGCCTTAATTGATATTCGATCAATTCCTTCCAACGATCATACAAGGGTTCTCCTCTAACCGAGCCTACAAGCCAGTGCAAGCAAAGATCAACGGTATAATCGCCTTTTTTCCAGGAGGTACATACGCCCCCGGCGCACTATTCAACTCAAAAATCTCGGTATTGTAATCATTCATTTGCAGATATGCACCAGCAGACAAGCCAGCCATCCCCCCACCGATAATAAGCACTTTATTTTCCATGAAAATAAATTTTGGGCTCAAGCCCAATTTAGGCTTATCTGCAAAGGATTTAGATGACAGATGCCAACGGTAATAAATAAATTTAATCACTATGAATCGCTGGAAAACATTACAACTTTACCGCTCTAATTCATCAAAGAGTTGCCGCGCCGATGCAGTATCATAAATAATTTTGAGCAAGCTAATTTTATGATTTTCATCAAACTCAAAAATATCTACACAATCAAAAGTAGTGATACGCCCATTAGCCAACGTCCAGCGGTAAGTGAAATGGAGGGCTGCGGCATTTCTTTTGTCATTGAGGAAAAGCGCCAAAGGAGTCAATACCGATTGCTGCGTATCTGACAGTAAAGTCTTGTAAAAATCCTGCGCTTTGCACCTGCCATATAGCGGGGAGAGAATCGTGGCATCATCCCTAAATAAATGAATCAAATTATTATAGTCCCCTTTGCTTAATGCTTCTAAATAAAGAGAAGTAATTTTATTTACTTTTTGCCAATTTAATTGCATATTTATGAAGGTATGGTAAAATAAAATGTACTACCCATGTACAGTGAGGATTCTACCCACATTGTCCCGCCATGTTGTTCTACAATCCTTTTGCAAAGCGCCAATCCGATACCAGTTCCCTGATGTTCCGGCGAGGTATGTATTTTTTTAAACAACATAAAAATATTTTCTTGTGCCTCCTCTCGAATGCCCAATCCGTTATCTTTTATCATAAACTTCCAATAATCTTTAATTTCTTCAGCATTAATTTCTATGATAGGATCAATACCTGGTTTGTGAAATTTTATTGCATTCGTAATCAAGTTTTGAAATAACTGCTTGAATTTAGTCCTGTTTCCATTAATCATGGAAGGTAAATATCCAATTTTAATGATCGCTCTTTTTTCTTGAATAACATTTTGGATGCTTTCCAGCACTTCATTTAGCAAAGATGCCAGCGGGAGGGGCTGTATGCTGTGTTCATCACTGTTGATCCTGGCGTACATCAATAAATCCTCTATTAATTGATTCATATTGGATGTACCTTTTTTAATAAAATTAATCCACTTGATACCATCCTCATCTAAATTATCATAATATCTCTTTTCTAATAACTGTACAAAACTATGAATTGTACGAATCGGCTCCCTCAAATCATGCGAAGCCACAGAGGCAAAGTGTTGCAATTCAAAATTCTGATCAATTAATTGAATCAATTCTTTATTTTTATGATCTACTTCTTTAATTTTTTCTTCCAGTTCTATTTGCGCTTTTTTCTGCGGTGTAATATTTCTCACTACAGCTATTACTTCTTGATTCAGCATGGGGCTGACGCGCCCTTCAAAATACTCACCATCCATATCGTATTCAAAGACTTGAAGTTGCTGTGTTGTGATAGCTTCATTCAGGTTTTCCAAAATAAGTTGGGCAATGTAGGAAGGTAAGGCATCCTTTACTGATTTTCCTAAAAATAGATTTGGTGCGATATGCAACTCTGTTTCTTCTAATTTAGAACGGAAATATTCTAAAAATACCCCTTCTTTATTTAATCGAAATTTCAAGTCCGGTAGTGCATTAAGGGTAGCTTTTAAAATACTTTCACTCTCCCTAAGTGCCCGTTCTGCTTTTTTGCGCTCTGTGATATCTTGTTGAGCCCCCCAAACGCCAACCAAATATTCATTTTCGATCATGCCAATCGCATAATTCATGTAATGATGATACTCGCCATCAGCATGAGGCTCAATGGTTTCTATATCCATTACGCGATAACCATTTGAAATAAAATCAATTGTTGATTGCGAATTTTGCTCATAATATTCTCCATCATGAAATGATTTGAGCTTCACGCCTATCATCTCTGTATAGTTTTGATAACCATACATACGAGCCAGCGACTGGTTGCACTCCGCTATATAAGCGCCTTCATAATAAAGTTTCACTTGTTCTTCGATTGGCAAGTGAATAGAAATAGGCACATCAAAGCCGAGGTAATAAATTCCATCATAACTGTGCGCAATAAAATTGCGATAACGTTGCTTGCTCTGAATCAGATTTTTCTCTGCCTCTACTTCTTTTGTTACATTTTGTATAATAGCGAGATATTCATTTACGGAGCCATCCGGTTTTCGGCTTACTACGCGAGCACGCTCAAGGAAGGACAGCCATTCTCCATTTTTATGCTGAAGCCTGAATCGCTTTTCAATAATTTCTTTCTCATTTGCTATAGATAATTTATCAAAAAAATATTTTATTTTTGGCTGGTCTTCAGGGTGTATCTTTGTTTCCAAAAATTTTAAAAGATCAGAAGCTTCTTCTTCATTATACCCCAACACAGGATAAGTGATATTGTGATAAGAAAATTTTTTATCAGCATAATTCACTAACATCACCCAATCAGGAATGGTAGAGGTAATGTTCTCACTAAATTGCTTTTCTGTTATTAACTGGGCTTCTGTTTTCTTTAAATCTGTAATATCCATACAAACCCCCAAAATCTCATTTACCTCGTGTTCTTTGTCGAAAATAGGAACGATCGTAGTTTGGAAAAAGTGAATGTTTCCCTCATGATCCGTTATCTTCTCGATGGGGACAAAGCGCGTCGCTTGGGTATCCATCACTTCTAAATCTGTCTTCAGAAAGTGCACCACCTCTTCCTCCGGAAGTTTGAAATCGCGATCCGTTTTGCCGATCATATCCTCCGTTTTCACCCCGTGAATGGCAGCCAAGGCTTTATTTACAAGGGTATAGGCGCCGGTGCGGTCTTTTGCAAAAATGAGATTGGGGTTAAGATCAATGATTTTTCTCAGGTATGTTGTTTGCTCAGATAGCGCCGTTTCTGCTTCAATACGCGCCATAAAGTTGCCGACACTCGCCATAAATGGCTCTAAAAGGCTGTAATGCGCCATCTTCAGTTGAGGAAAATCGCGCCGACTCGTGAATGTTCCTCCTCCCCAAAGATGCCCATTCACAAGAATCCTAAAACTCATGTAATAATCCACATCCAACATGGAAAGCACCTCGGAAAGTGCCGGTGGAGCGCTCTCCCTGCTACTGGAGAAGATGACACCGTCTGTCACGAGTCTATCAATCCGTTCTTTTATTTGAGATGTTTCTATCGGAAATTTAATTTCCTTTTGAGGTAAGCGTTCCCATTTATTATTGATGAAACGCATCCCAAAACGAACAGAAGCAACAATTATGTCGCTTTTATACGCTTGATATTTAAGTAAAAAAATGCCATCAGAATCTAATAAACTACACACCACTTGAAAAGCATTTTCCAAGGCTTGTTCTGCATCATCGCAATTGAGCAATTGGAGCAAGGCTTCGTTTAAGCCTTTTATCAATAAAATCTCGCTTGCTACTCCGGTATCAGGCATTTCTGCAGGAATAGAGGTAATGTCTTTTTCGTATAACATTGTGTTCATTTGTTTTTGCATAACGGTTGTATTTGTCGTTCCCAAGCATCTTGTCAATGTATGACATTTTTCTTACTTTTCATAATTTAGTTCCCATATCTTTGCAAAACAAATGCCCGTATTTTGTTTGTTTGTTTTGTATTTGAATGCTGTAAACAATTACAACCGAGATGAGTTTTTTAAAAAAGAAGTGTATGGAAAAAGAAAAGGAAGTTTTTGTTAACCCAATTGATGTCAAAAAAGTAGCTGAAAATCCACATCTTTTGCCCTATGCGCATACGGTGGGCGGCGTGGTGATTCATCCTTTGGACAAAGGAAAAGCGAAGGGAATCGCTATGACTGCCATGTACGAACAAACGGATATGCACCTGGATCAGATCCGAAAGCAGATCGAGTTGCTGGCACAACAAGCAAGGGCGATCACCGACCGTGTCGCTGTATCCGAAAAAATTTATCAAGCTGACATAGGTTTTGAACCCGTGATCGGTAAACAATACCACTTGTACCGGCGGGCTAATGGCAAACACTTGCTTTCCTTAATTGCACCGGCGGAATGGGGTGCTAAAATGCCTTATGATTTTGTCGCATCTGTGCACTTATTGTCCGATCATACCTGGGAAGTGTTGGCGCAAGCCAAAGAAATTTGAAAAGCAATGTTTTGAATTAGAACAATTACTTAAATCCATTACCTCATGATTCCTTTTTTGGCAGTTTGGCTCATTTTTACGGCACCTCCGGCTGAGGTAAAGGTGCAGTGGCTGAGTGCAGTAGAGCATGATTTTGGCGATATTGCCAAGAACAAACCGGTAAGCCATACTTTTTTGTTCAAAAATACCAGTAATACACCTCTACTGATTGACAATGTGCGTACATCTTGCGGCTGTACAGGCTCCAACTGGGTAGAAACGCCAATCCTTCCAGACTCCATCGGGCGAATTGTCATCGAATACGATGCAGGCGACACTGGTTATTTTTACAAATCCGCCAAAGTGTACTTCAATCGGCAGCGCAAGGCTGAAAAGCTCTATATCACAGGGGTTGTTTTGGAATAGTGCTGGATGCTTTTCGTCATTAAAAAAGAGATACTTATCCATCTTACGAATGCCTTCGCTTTTGTTACGGCAATTTACTTTATATTTACGCCGTGAATCTTTAAAAAACCTAAATCAGATACTGAATGGGCTTGTTTATTTTTCTCTTAATTGGGTACGTTTTACTCAGCATTAGCTTGTTTTTTTTGTTTCCAAAAGCCGGAGAAGCAGGATGGAAAGGCTTGGTGCCGGGGCTGAATTTTGTAGTTTGGTGCAAGTTAATTGGTCGCCAACCCTGGCATGCGCTGTGGTTGCTGTTCCCGATTGTCAATATTTTTATCTACGCGGGTATGTGCATTGATATGGTGCGCTCTTTCAAACATTATACGTTTTGGGAAAGTGTGCTGGCAGTGGTGGCTGCTCCTTTTTTCTTTTTCTACCTTGCTTTCGATCAAAAGGAAAAATACGATGAACCTACCCTCCAAAAAGAGAGAGCCTATCGGATTCAAATTCAGGAAGCCAAAGCCAGTAACAACGCCCGCCAATTGAGCAAACTTATAGCCAATAATCCGTATAAAAAATCTGCCTTGCGCGAATGGGCAGAAGCCATCATTTTTGCCGTATTTGCAGCAGCTTTTATCCGCATGTTTCTGATCGAAGCCTATGTGATACCCACCCCTTCGATGGAAGATTCCTTGTTGGTGGGAGATTTTCTTTTTGTAAGCAAAGCGCACTATGGGATTCGGATGCCCCAAACCATCGCCATGCTCCCTCTTTTGCACAATAGAGTGCCTGGCATCAACAGAGAGTCTTACTGGGAAAAACCCAACCTGAAGTACTATCGCTTGGCTGCTTTAGAAACGATAGACCGGAACGACCTGGTTGTTTTTAATTACCCGGAAGGAGATAGTGTGTATATTTTTCCGGAACGAACCTGGAGCATTCACGATTATCGGCGGGGTAGTGTGCCTTTGAGCAGAATGCAAGAAATCAAGATGGGACGTGCCAAGCTTGTGACCCGACCAATGGACAAAAAAGACCACTATATCAAACGCTGCGTAGCAGTGGGCGGGGATTCAGTGGCTGTGAAGGATCGCCAATTGTACATCAACGGGAAGCCCGCTGGAAATCCGTCCAAACTGGAGTTTTTGTACACCATTAATACGCCTAATGGTGCGATCAACACCCGAAATTTTGCGGATTGGGGCATTTCGGAAGATGATGTGTTTAGTCAGTCGCCTAATTCCATTATCGTTATTTTAACTGAAGAACAAAAGAAAAAAATACAAGGGATGGATCCCAGCATTACCATAACCAACCTGGATGTGGGCAGGCTGGACAACAATCCTTACAAAGTTTTCCCTAGTGATCCGATGCACTTTCCAAACTGGACAGTAGATAACTATGGCCCCGTGTATGTGCCCAAAAAAGGGGCTACCGTCAACATTGATACGAGCAATATCGCTTTGTACCGCCGAGTCATTGACGTATTTGAAGATAATGAACTTCAGATAAAAGGGGGTAAAATTCTAATCAATGGTAAGGAAAGTAAGCAATACACCTTCAAAATGAACTACTACTGGATGATGGGTGACAACCGCCACAACTCAGAGGATTCGAGGGTTTGGGGGTTTGTACCGGAAGACCATGTGGTCGGGAAGCCTTTGTTTATCTGGTTCTCTTTGCGCGAAGGCGAGCTTAGAAAAGGAATTAACTGGAATCGCATCTTCACTTCTGCTGATAAAAAATAACCAACAAAAGGTGGAGCGCCCAAGCGATAAAGCAGTGAAGTTTTCAGACCTGCATTTTATCGTTCGGGTGCTCGTCCATTTTTTTATGGTGTCAGGGTAATTGTTCTGCTTCCCCTACCTCTTGTGTCAAAAGCTTTCAGCTTCACCGTACCACTTGCATTGAAAGGTTTTTCGTACAAAGGAGACTGCGTAGTGGGTTCGCTATTGTCCAGTGTGTATCGAATTTGTAAACCAGGAAATTCTGCAGCGGCTTTGAGTACGCCTTTTTCGATTACAGCACCCGGAGGAGCGATGCGATAATTAAAGCCACCAAAGAGGTAGTCCAATCTCGGCAGTTCGTACTGTCCAAGTGAATTGGCAAAACTATGCCAGGCATTGTTCAGGGCTGCTTCCCGAGAATTTTTTTGTTCCATTGTTGCCCATTGGGGTTGTGCAGCCCAAGCGCGCTCTGCTAATCCCAGCAATTTAGGCAAGGCATAATATTCCAGCATTTCCTGCCCTTTGATCGTTTCACTCCACAACTGGCCCTGTATGCCCAGTATATTCGCTTTACCTTTATCGGTAAGCTTTTCCATCGTTTTGTAAAATTCATCGGTATTAAAAGCATTGCCGAGTGGATCGGTTGTTGTAGATTTAAAAACATCTTCTGGTACAAATTCAAAGGATTTGCGGGTATCCACGAAACCACCCCAGGATAAGCCCGGCTCTTCAAAATCTTTGTTGTATGCCAAATCAAAATAAAGGTTGGTCACATTGCATAATACAACAGGGTAGCCTGCATTGGCCAGGCGATTGCCCAAATCCTGATTGCCCGAAAGGTTATTCCAAACGTAAGGTATAAGCCCATCTCGAATGAATGCAGGATTCGGTACATAACGAGATGCGCCTCCTACTTTTTGTATTTTTAGCGCGATTTCTTCCCAACCGCTGGTCAGCAGTTTTGAGTTTTGTAGTAATTGATTCAGGCGTTGAATGTAGTAGAGCGCCAGGTCTTCCGTTGTTTTCAGTTTCGGATTCGTTTTCATCAATTCGGCGCAAGCCGGTGATTGTGCCCAAGCCCCCTTTGGTACCTCATCTCCACCGATGTGAACGGTGGTAAGTGGCGCTCCTGCAGCTTGGTACGTGGCACGCACTCCGGAGATGACCTTCTCCCAAAAGCGATAGGTAGATTCCTGACAGATACAAATCACATTG
This sequence comes from uncultured Saprospiraceae bacterium, assembly GCA_964526645.1. GTDB lineage: Bacteria > Bacteroidota > Bacteroidia > Chitinophagales > Saprospiraceae > JADJNW01. Next base: position 180,705 of record CAZGJN010000004.1, on the reverse strand, counting down.
TCGGTATAGCCTTGTACCGATTCGTAGCGAGAAGAATCCGCGGGGTCGCTCAACAAATAAGCGTTGGCTTCTTCCGGCTTGCCTTCCTTCATCAAGCGGTTGTAGCGCGCTTGCATCGCCTTGATGGCTGCCCGTGCGTGCCCAGGTGTGTCAAACTCAGGAATCACTTCGATGTGCCTTGCTTTGGCATATTGCAAAATTTCTATAAAATCATTGGTCGTATAAAAACCACTTCCATGCGAAACAGCCGGGTCAGCAAAAGGTCCTGAGCCATAAGCCGGATAAAGGAATGCCTCTTCTTGGAGGGTATGCCCCCTAAAAGCGCCTACTTGTGTGAGCTCTGGCAGTTGTGGAATTTCCAAACGCCAGCCCTCATCATCTGCCAGATGAAAATGTAATTTGTTCAGTTTGTAAAAAGCCATGGCATCCAACAGCTTAAGCACCGCTTCTTTTTTGTGGAAATTGCGGGAAGCATCCAGGTGTAATCCGCGATAGCCAAATCGGGGTGCATCTTCTATGCTGACGGTTTTTATATTTACCAGGGTTTGCTTTGTTTTAAAAACATCCGTTGGCAACCATGCCATCAAGCTTTGAATGCCATAAAAAACACCAGCAGCATCCGCCCCGACAATGGTAATACCCTTACCTGCCTCGATCTTGAGGGTGTAGCTTTCTTTTTTTGCCTTCGTAGAATCTATTCTGAGTACGATTGGCACTGCAGTAGGTTCGCCTTGTGGTCTGGCTCTTTTGCCAAATATACTTTCCATCATCTTTCTAAAATACGCATCTTCCCTGCTCAGCCCTTTGGCACTTTGCAAGCGGAAAGAAGGGTCGAGTTTGATAAATTCATTGCCGGCTACAATTTTCATCGGGGTAGGAATAATTTTAGAAAATTGCTCTTCGGGCAGGGCATTGTATGGCGCAAACTGCTGAAACTGTTGCGCTGGTGTCGGAATCGGCACAATGTCCGTGGCGCTTCTGACCAGTTGCTCTGGTTGGACGGAAGATGCAACTGTGTAATTACTCAATACCTCAGGCTTTTGCTCTTTTCCATCGGCATTTTTAAACACTATATACAAACCACAAGGCGCTTCTATCGCTTTAATAAGCGAACCCGTGTAAAGCACCGTGAAAGTGGCACTTGCCCCGGGTGCTATTGCTTTGAAAGCAGCGGTAGGTTGCATGCTGTAAAAATCTCCGGTAATGCGCCTGATCACTACAGAGGACAAGCTGTCTGCAACAGGCGTGCCCGCCAATTGGTTGTAATAAATCGTCCAGCCTTTTGCGGGTAAAGCAACTTTGGCATTGTTTTTAAAAGTAAATCGAGCGCGATATTGAGGCTTGCCTTCTATCTGATTGCCTTCCAAAACCCACTGTACCGCAATATCAGCAGCATTGGGACGGCTGGACTGCGCGACTGAAGCCCAACTGCATAGCAAGTTTAACACAAAAAATACATACAAAAACCGTTTTTTCATAATCCTCATTTTTATAGACTGATAAAATATCTTTCTATGCTGTTCCAACTGGATTGGCTCGCTTCCGCTTCCAACGCTTGTGCGTCCACAGCCAGTATTGCGGTTGCGCGCGAATGTCCTTCTCCAGCAGGCGGATTAGCCGTTCTAGTACCTCGCCATAAGGCGTTTCAGCCGGGTTTTCTTCCACCAACTCAAGTTCTATTTCATAATAGCCTCGCTTCACTTTGTGAATGCGTGTAAAAACTACCGGATAATTGTACTGTCGGGCATATTTTTCTACCCCGTATTGAAAAGCCGTATCCTGGTGCAAGAATGTGGTCCAATACGCTTGGTTGCTGGAAGGCGATTGATCAAAACCAAAAATGACAGCAATGGGCTGAGTTACTGGTATAGCGAAGTTAGGCTTGACATCCTTCTTCGCCCATAGCCCAAGACCAAATTTTGATCGGGATTTGATCATTTTGTTATTAAAAAATTGATTCTTCAGAGGTGAATAGATCCCAATGGCATGGTGTTTCATTTGAGGGTTAATCGCTACTGCCAGCATTTCCCAGTTGTTGTAATGCCCGCCTGCCATGATCACGTTTTGTCCCTTTTCAAAAAAGACGTCCAGCGCTTCAGGGTTTCGCAGCCTGCATCGAGCAATTGCATCTTCTTTAGTGATACTAAAAACGCGGATGGATTCTATGATTAGATCACAAAGGTGTAGATAAAATTGTTTGCCTATTTGATGAATTTTTTCGGGGCTGTATTGAGGAAAAGCATTTTGCAAATTCGTAAACACGACCTTTTTGCGGTACCCAAGCAGGGGGTATAGGATCACAAAAAGCAATCTGGAAATGACCAGCAAAACAGGATATGGAAGAAGCGAAATCGGCTTGATAATACCGTAATACACAATGCTGCCCATGGTTGCTACGATTGAGTTGTTCTTCGATTGAAAAACCCCGTCAATATAGCCGTTTTCTCAAAAAAAAAGGTTTTTTGGGCTAAGAAGCTTGCTATAATTTTTATCGTACAATTTTGAAAGCAAAATGGCCATTGCCCGTAGCAAACCAGGTACGCAACCATATGGGGAGGAGCATTTCGGTGCCTCTGGCGGTGCTTATATCACCCAGATCAATAATATCGCTCCAGCCAAATTGCCGTAGCAACTCGGTTGTTTCCTGTTTTGCTGCTGCATCATTACCGCTTACAAACATGGTAGGATCGCCTCCCGAACGCTGGGCATTGACCATTACTTCGCAATTGACAATATTGAGTGTTTTTACGATATGTGCCATCGGGAGCGCTTTTTGAATTTCCTCTCCCAGCGAATTGGTGTTCGTCAGGTCAGGAATCAAAGAAGGTGGCATACCTTTAGAAAAATCGAGTGGATTGCTAATGTCAATGATCGTTTTGCCCTGTACCGCCGCTGCATCCAATGATTTGACAATCTCCAGTGTAGCATCCCCCTTGGTACAAAGAAATAATAAGGCTCCAAAAGCCGCTGCATCATTGAATGTACCAACCGATGCCCTATCGCCGTGGGGTGCTGCCCAGGCAAGAGCTTTTTCATTATTGGCAGTACGCGAGCCCATCTTTACCTCGTACCCCAATTCAATCAGCTTGTTACCAATAGTAGCACCTACCATGCCGGTGCCAAGAATTCCTATTTTTTTCATATACTTGGATTTTTTTGATTTTTAGTTTACTTTTGCAATATACTGTAAAAAGTATAGCACAAAGAAAATATATTTTAAATTAGCTTGCAAGACCTGTCAATTTTGACAGTACTAATTTTTTTGCAAAAAAATGAACGCTCACTAAAGAAGCAACGAAGATGATAATAGACGGCAACGAAAAAATTATCGTAATTGGCGAAAAGATCTATCACTGCGCTTTAGATGTAACGATGAATTATATCGGCGGCAAATGGAAAGTGATCGTGTTGTGGTATTTGCGCAAGGGCAGCAAGCGATTCAGCCAGTTGAGAAGAATGATGCCCGATATCACGGAAAAAATGCTCAGCATCCAATTGCGAAAACTGGAAGAAGATGGCATTGTGAGCCGAAAAGTGCATCCCGTGAAGCCTCCACAGGTAGAATACGCCTTGACGGATTTTGGCAACACCTTGATTCCAGTCTTGGAAGTCATTGCAGATTGGGGGCGGCATCTGGGCGAAACCCAAGGAAAAATAATAGACAAAACCTAAAAGGCACTCCCTGCCTTATGCAGAGAATGCCTTCGTAACATTTCTTTCAGTATGATCATCCAATAACAGCGTTGTCTTTTGCCATTGTTTTGGCATAAATCAGTGCTGCACCTGCCAACATTGTATCTTTCAAAAGCATAGAGGTACTGGTTTGGTCGCCTGCCATTGCGCCTTTGAGGTGAAGAATGACCACAAATAAAATCAGCATCAATGCCAGCAACACGGTAGCCAGTTTATCTAATTTTCCGATCAGCATGCTCACGGTGGCAGCGATGAGCGCCGCGCCGGTCACATAAACCATGATCGTACCGCCCGGTGTAAAGCTTGCCATCGCGCTGGCATTCATAAAGTGGAAAACGCCAAAGATAGCAAAAGGTAGTGAAAAGAGATACTTCCCTAAGTTTAGAACTGCATTCATAACAATGTGTTTTAGGTGTTTAAACATTTAGACTATATATCAAAATTACCAATTAAATTTTAATTTTCTTTTTAAACGCAAAATATTTTTTTGAAAATTCTTTGGTTTTTTCAAAAAAATAAATTGCCTTGCAACAACAATATGCTACAAGGCAATCCAGTATGATAAAAGCTGAATAGTCTTAATCAAGCTGCTTTTTTCAATACAGCAAGTTTGGAGCGGCTAAGTTTTTCCTGCGCATAGGCACGAGACACCTCAAAACGATGCACTTCACTTTGAGAAGGTAGCTCAAACATCGCGTCTGTCATAATCGCTTCGCAAATAGAGCGCAGCCCCCTTGCGCCGAGTTTGAATTCCAGTGCTTTTTCCGCGATCAGTTCGATGGCATCTTCCGTAAAATGCAGCTCGATTCCTTCAAGCTCAAATAATTTCTTGTATTGACGAACCAGAGAATTTTTAGGTTCAACCAAAATACGCTTAAGGGCATCCAAGTCAAGCGGATCGAGGTGGGTCAAGACCGGCAAGCGCCCGACAAGTTCCGGGATTAGTCCAAATTTTTTTACATCCTGATGGTTGATGTATTGCAAGAGGTTATCTCTATCAAACTGGACTTCCTCCGATTTAAATCCTATCACTTGTGTATTCACCCTGCGAGCAATCACTTTGTCAATACCATCAAATGCACCGCCACAAATGAACAGGATATTCTCTGTGTTGACTTTCACGAGTTTTTGTTCCGGATGCTTGCGCCCTCCCTGAGGCGGAACGTTCACTTCTGTCCCTTCCAGCATTTTGAGCAATGCTTGCTGCACCCCTTCGCCGGAGACATCCCGCGTGATGGATGGATTATCTCCTTTTCGGGCAATTTTATCAATCTCATCAATATACACAATGCCGCGTTCGGCAGCCGTTACATCGTAATTACAAACCTGTAACAACCGGCTCAGGATGCTTTCCACATCTTCTCCTACATAACCCGCCTCTGTAAAAACAGTGGCATCTACGATCGCAAAAGGTACGTTGAGTAGCTTTGCAATTGTTTTTGCCAGCAGGGTTTTGCCGGTGCCGGTTTGTCCAACAAAAAGAATATTGGATTTCTCTATTTCCACTTCAGTGTGTTTGCTTTGGCGCAAGCGTTTGTAGTGGTTGTAAACTGCTACAGAAAGGACTTTTTTGGCATCATCCTGCCCGATCACATACTGATCCAAGTGCTTCTTGATTTCGCGAGGAGTGATATTTTCCGGCAGGTGAAAATGCTTGCCTTTGGGTTCATTGCGTTTGCGCCCATAGAGTTCTTCCTCCAGAATATCGTTTGCTTGCTCTACGCATGCTTCGCAGATATGCCCCTCGATGCCTGCAATGAGAATAAGGGCTTCCGATTTATCTTTCCCGCAGAAAGAGCACCTAAAGTCTTGTTTGTTGGTACGTCGCATTCTTTTCTGATCATTAATTTTTATGACAAAAGAAAGGGGGAAGCAGAATACAGCCACTGCAATCTGCCTCCTTTTCTTATATTATACAAAAATTCTTAGCCTTCTGTTTTACCCTCTCTGGTCAAGACCTCATCAATAAGCCCATATTCTTTTGCTTCGAGGGCGCTCATCCAGTTATCGCGGTCGCAATCCTGCTCAATTTTGTCGTAGGGCTGCCCGGTATGATGGCTCATTATTTCGTATAATTTTTTCTGCTCATCTTTAATGAGCCTGTAGTAAATCTCCATTTCTGTCACTTGCCCTTGCATACCGCCCAATGGCTGGTGGATCATCACACGGCTATGGTGTAAGCAAGTACGCTTGCCTTTAGTGCCTGCTGTGAGCAATACCGCGCCCATGGAAGCCGCCAAACCCGTGCAAATAGTGCTGATATCAGGAGAGACATACTGCATGGTGTCATAAATACCCAAGCCAGCAATCACAGAACCACCGGGGCTGTTGATGTACACCTGTATATCGCGCTTAGGGTCTGTAGATTGTAGAAAAAGGAGTTGCGCCTGCACCACATTGGCTACATAATCGTTGATCGGCACCCCGAGGAAAATAATCCGATCCATCATCAAGCGAGAGAACACGTCAAGCGCTGCTGCATTCAACTGGCGTTCTTCGATTACATAAGGTGTAAAAGCGTGAATGTTGGGTACGGTAGCGAGATTTTTCTCTGCGTATTGCTCAACATACATGCTATTCAAGCCCTGGTGCTTTGTGGCGTATTTTAAAAATTCATCTTTGTGAAACATACTTCAGGTCTTTTTGTGAATTGTTATGTGGTTATCAGAATTGGCTGCCAATTTGTACCACATAGATAACACTTCCCTTTGATTCCGGTTGCATACGCTTCCCTCTTAGAATAGCCCATTGACAATTTTGGTCAAAACCCAAAAAATAAAGGGGCAAAGGGAACTAAAATATTTTTCAAATTAAAGAAATAACTTATATGATAATTACTCTTCCTCCTCCAGCAAATTAGACGGCTTTGCCCGCGCTTGGGCACGTGCCTCTTCCAGCACTCGGAGGAAAGCCTCGCGCTCGATTGGTTTCGGCACGATGTTGACCACCTCTTTGATAGCAGGGATTAACTGATCTACCAGCAAATCTTCGTACATTTCATTTACTTGCTTTTCATCTCCCATGAGGCGTTCTACGGTGCTATCCACCAGTTCCGTCAAGCCCATGCTCATGCCGTACGCCCCAAAATATTCACTCACGCGGTGGCGAAAACCATTCTTGATCGCCTCTTCTGTGATTTCAATATTGAATTGCTTAGTTAATTTATTTTTGAGCAGAGTCCATTGCAAGTTTCTGGCAAATGCCGGATAATCGCGCTCGACCGTGGCATCGTCCAGTTTTGGATTAGACGCTCGCAGCCAGCGCTTCAGAAAACCGTCGGGCATCGGGAGCGGATTTTTTTTCATCAGCATATCCTGGAAGTCCCTGAAAAACAAGGCATCCGCTTGTTTATCATAAAAACTACCCAAATCTTTGCGCAGGGCATCTAAGGCTTCCGCCTCGGTATGCACCTGGTCAGCACCAAAAGCTTCGTCGAAAAACGCCTGGTCCAAATCAGGGAGCACTACCCGGTTCACTTCTTCTATCCTTGCTTCAAATCGTTCGCCCACAGGCGTATCGTGGTCGCTATGGTCAATGTGAAGCAGGTGGTGGCGCACATGGTGGTCGTCTTTGTGCAAAAGGAAAGGATTCAATTGCAAGGTATCGCCTTGTTTTTTGGACAAAAGCGTTTTTTGGAGGGTTTCATCTGGCACATCATTGACCAACACAGAAAAGTGGGCTTCGATTCCGCCTTCTTTCTCGCCATCGCCTTCCAATTCTTTGAGCGACAACTGCAAAGCATCTCCCTCGATGATGCTATCCTCTACCTGAATTCGGTTGCCAAGGCGTTTGCGCAGGTTGTTCAGTTCCTCTGATAGCATGCTTTCCGGCAGTTCTACCACATATTTTTCAATTTGGCTCTCCGCCGAAAGTCCTTGAATTTCAAACTGCGGTGCGATCCCCAAATCGAATTTAAACACGAGGTCGCTCAGTTCTTTTGCATCAATGTTATTGTGAATTTCTTCTTTTGTAGGCAGGGGCTGCCCCAGAATCTCGAGTTTGTTATCATAGATGTAACCATACAACTCCTTGCTGAGTAAATCATTCACGACATCGGCGAGCACAGAATTGCCGTACATTTTACGCACCATGCTCATGGGTGTTTTGCCGGGTCGAAAGCCTTTCAGTGCAGCTTTTTTGCGAAACTTTTGGAGCGCTTCGTCTAATTTGGGTTCAATATCTGATTTTTCTAAAGTAACCGTGACGACTGCATTCAGTTCGTCAAGATCCGTTCTGACAACTTTAGGCATAAATTATAGTTATAAATTGACTAAAAGGATAATACATCGTTTGAAAGGAAAAGGTTGCAATCCATTCAGAAAGCCTGATTTACAACTTTTTGGCACCTGAAAATGTAATTTATACAAGACCTACAATTTAAAACAGTGGGCGCATCATACTTTTTCGGCTTTCTTGTCAAATTTAAGTGCGGATAGAGGGACTCGAACCCCCACGCCTTGCGGCACCAGATCCTAAGTCTGGCGCGTCTACCAATTTCGCCATATCCGCGCAAAGTGGGTTTTTGAAAAACAGCTCAAGCGCCGCGAGGAAGGCACCACATCTATAAAACCCCTAACACCTAAGCCTACAAACACCCCTTTTTCAAAAAGCGTTGCAAAGATATAATCTTTTTGGTGAAAAAAGATAGTATTCGGCGCTTATTTTGTTCTGATGAAAAGCTGGCAAATTATACCCCTTGAAGCAAAATTTTGTTTAGATTTGTAAAACCTCCTTTTTGTAAAACAAACACTAATTCGTACCGTACAATAAAGGAGAGATGAAATGGAATAGGAGAAAACAAAGAGTTGGAGGAGGCAATTCAGGCTATTTTTTGTTTATAACTTTCACATTTCATCGCCCGAATTTTCAATTTATCCCGTGAACAGAAAAATGTAGGATCATGACAATGTCGCCAGAGGCACCGGTATTACAACAGGATAGTGACAAGAAGCTCATCCGGAATGCGTATCGAAAACTACTCCGCTCCATTAAAAGCGAACTAAACGAGGAGGATCGCAAGAATATCCGCATTGCCTATGAAATGGCAGTGGAAGCACACAAGGAGCAACGCCGTAAATCCGGTGAACCCTATATTTTGCACCCGATAGCCGTAGCGACGATCTGCGCGGAAGAAATAGGGTTGGGCCCTACTGCCATTATTGCTGCTTTGCTGCACGATGTGGTGGAAGATACGAACTTGACCCTCTCGGAAATTCGCGAAAAATTTGGGGAGCGCATCGCTAAAATTGTTGATGGATTGACCAAATTGGATGGCGCATACAATGCCGAAAGCCCTCAAGCGGAGAATTTTATAAAAGTGCTCCGCACCCTGGTAGAAGATGTACGGGTCGCATTAATCAAAATGGCAGACCGGATGCACAACATGCGCACCATCGGTTCGATGTCTCCCGAAAAACAATTAAAAATTGCAGCCGAAACCAGCTATATCTACGCCCCGCTGGCGCATCGCTTGGGCCTTTACAACTTCAAGACGGAGTTTTTGGATCTGTGTATGAAAATCAGCGACCCAGAGCCTTACCACGATATTGCCAAAAAACTACAACAAACAAAAAGGGATCGCAATCGCTACATCAATGAGTTTATAAAACCCCTGGAAGACCGTTTGTCCAAAGAAATCGGTGTGCCGTTTCATATTTTTGGTCGCCCAAAATCCATTCATTCTATTTGGAATAAAATCAAAACGAAAGGGGTTCCTTTTGAAGAAATTTATGACTTGTTTGCCATTCGTATCATCGTAGATGTGCCACCTGAAAAAGAACGGATGATTTGCTGGCAGGTTTATTCGATTGTGACGGACGTGCATCGCCCTATTCCAGAGCGTCTCAAGGATTGGATCACGATGCCGAAAGCCAACGGGTACGAGTCTTTACACACTACTGTAATTGGACCCGGCGGGCGATACGTGGAAGTGCAAATCAGGAGCCAGCGTATGGACGAAATTGCCGAGCGTGGCTTTGCTGCCCACTGGAAATACAAAGGTGTGTCCAACCAACCGGATGTATACGAGCATTGGCTCGACAGTGTGCGCGAAGCACTGGAAGATCCCACCCAGGATGCCCTGGAAGCGCTGCGCGATGTGAGATCCAATAGCCTTTATCAGGAGGAGGTTTTTGTTTATACCCCCAAAGGGGACATGCGAGTATTACCCAAAGGCGCTACCGCACTGGATTTTGCTTTCAGTATCCACACTGATATTGGCTATCACTGCAAGTATGTCAAGGTCAACCACAAGCAAGTGCCCATGAGCTATAAATTGGGGAGCGGTGACCAAGTGCAAGTGACGATTGATCGAAACCAAAAACCCAGCGAAGAATGGCTCAAGTGGGTAGTGACCGGCAAAGCCAAGGCTAAGATTCGATCGGTGATGAAAGAAGAGCGCCGCAAAAAGGGAGAAATCGCCAAAGAAGCACTGGAGCGCAAGCTAAAGAATTTGAAATTGGACTTTGAGGAAAGTATGGATACGCTGGTGAAGCATTATAACTTTAACTCCAGGGTGGATTTGTTTTTTTACATCGCAGAAGGCGCGATCAGTATTACGGATATTTTCAAAGTTTTTAGAGGAGAAAACGGCAAGTTGGTCAAAATCGCATTAGAAAAAGAGGAAAGTATTCCTAATGAAAGTAAAACAGAACCTCCTAAGCCTTCTAAAAAAGCGAATGACACGAATAAGCCCCGGCTCCTAATCAACGGTGAATACGCCGACCGCTACACCTATGAGTTGGCCAGCTGCTGCAACCCTGTGCTCGGTGATCCTATTTTTGCCTACATAAGCCTCAACTCAGGCTTGAAAATTCACCGTACCAATTGCCCAAACGCCGCTAATTTAATGGCAAACTACGGCTACCGGGTGATGAAAGCCGATTGGGTCAATATTAGTAATGATACCAATTTTATAGCAGATTTGTTGATCACCGGAATTGATGCCGGTAGGGGTGTCATCCAGCAGTTGTCCAACATGATTTCAGAGGATTTAAAACTCAACATCCGCTCTATGTCCATCGAAGGTGTAGGGGGGTATTTTGAGTGCAAAATCAAATTGGAAGTAGCCAATACCAATCAATTGAACCATGCCATCCGAAGTTTGCAAAACTTAGAGAATGTCTCAGGTGTTAGAAGGATAGAGTAGCTTGAAAATAAATTGCTGAACATCAACGCCAAGTAACATGTCGGTAGCTAAAAGTTTAGAAAATACCATCAAGGAAGTAAAAAATATTTTTGCCTCTCATCTTGAAAAAAGTGGCTTTCGCAAAACGCCGGAGCGATTTGCAATCCTCGAAGAGATTTACCGCCGCAGTGATCACTTCGATGCAGAAGCCTTGTACATCCATATGAAAAACCAGAACTACCGCGTGAGCCGAGCAACTGTTTACAACACCCTGGAATTATTGGTCAGCTGCGATTTGGTGAAAAAGCATCAGTTTGGAAAAAACCTGGCACAGTACGAAAAGTCCTATGGTTTTAAGCAACATGACCATTTGATTTGCGTAGATTGCGGCAAAGTCCTGGAATTCTGCGACCCACGCATTCAGCAAATTAAAAATATGATGGGCGAATTGCTCCACTTCCATATTACGCATCACTCGCTCAATTTGTACGGGCAATGTGACGGCGCTTGTGATAAAAAGCCGGAGAAAAGTGCCCAATCGTATTTTGAGGGGATAGAAAAAAATTAGCATACCTCAAGTGTTAGAAATCCTGTAAAGGTGAGATTTTCAATTTTTCAAGAATTACCAAAAAAAATCTCATCTTTTCCTTACCTTCGCGGGCGCTTAAGCATAAGCAGGATCATGTGGCATAAAAGCATTCACCATAAATTTTTCAAATAAAAACCTAACGGACGTGCCAAAAAGTCTGTTAGGTTTTTGCAATTTTATAAAAAGGGTTTAACGACAAAATCCTTATTCAAAACTGATAACATTATGGCAATTGATGTATTACTCGGCTTACAATGGGGCGACGAAGGCAAGGGTAAAATTGTAGATTATCTGGCACCCGATTATGATATTGTCGCCCGTTTTCAGGGAGGCCCCAACGCTGGTCATACCCTCAAATTTGATGGAAAAAAATTTGTCCTACATACAATTCCCTCCGGCATTTTTAGGGATCATCTTATCAATTTAATTGGAAACGGCGTGGTGATTGATCCGATTACGCTGGCGAGAGAATTGGAAGGACTGCGCGCTACTGGGATTTATTATCAAAACAGGCTGTTGGTGTCGCGCAAAGCGCACTTGATTCTACCTACTCACCGCCTCCTGGATGCGGCTTCCGAAAATGCAAAGGGTATCCATAAAATTGGTTCTACGCTGAAAGGCATCGGGCCTACTTACATGGACAAAACGGGGAGAAATGGACTCCGCGTAGGGGACATCAGCGACCCGAAGTTCCTGGAGAAATACGCCAGCCTAAAAGCGAAACACCTCAACCTGGTGACGCTCTATCCACCTTTTCATTTTGATCTGGAAGCAGAAGAAAAAAAATGGTTCAATAGCCTGGAGATACTTCGATCCCTTCAGCAAGTGGATGGAGAATATTTTATCAATCAGGCACTGGAAGATGGAAAACGTATTCTGGCGGAAGGAGCGCAAGGCTCTATGCTCGATATTGATTTTGGTACTTATCCTTATGTTACTTCTTCCAATACCCTTACAGCAGGGGTATGCATCGGGCTGGGGGTAGCACCCAACAAAATTGGGCAAGTACTCGGTGTTACCAAGGCATACTGCACAAGAGTAGGCAGTGGACCCTTTCCTACAGAGCAAGAAAATGAAATCGGTGCGTTTTTGCGCCAGGAGGGGCACGAATTTGGCGCTACTACCGGCAGACCGCGCCGCTGCGGCTGGCTGGATTTGCCTCAGCTAAAATATAGCGTTATGCTTAATGGCGTTACGCAACTGATCATCACCAAAATTGATGTGCTCAACAAATTGCAGGACATTCAGGCAGCTACGCATTATCAAATAGCAGGCATGGAAGGTATTGCTTTGCCTTACGATTTGTGCGATGCAGACATCAAACCAGTTTACAAAACTTTCGCAGGTTGGCAAGGTTCTTTAGAACATATCACCGACTTTGAGGAGCTTCCCACTGCTGCCAAAAGTTTTCTCGAATATCTGGAGGTGTATCTTGGCATTCCTGTCACGATGGTATCCACAGGCCCCGAACGCAACCAACTCATACTAAAAGACGTAAAGGAAGTGGTTTGATTGTAAATAAAAAAGGCTCGAATTCCCTAAGAAAAGAATCGGAGCCTTTCGTAATGTGTTGTACAAGTGTGCCAACTGATTGTACCTCATACCAGGTGGCACATTTGTTTATTAGTAAGACCAGAGATCATGTTCAAAATTAAAGATCTCTTGTTTGATTTTTTCGCCTTCCAGCAGTAAATCTACGCCAGACAGGTAAGCTTCCAAACGGCGATCAAATACGTTGGATTCTTTGATGATATAGCTGGCAAAAAAGCGCATTTCAAACAAATCTTCCCAGGAAAGTGGGCTGGCATCATTATTGGCTACATTAAACACCCTTTCCTTAGCCAAAATACGCCGTGCATCTGGATAATAAACCCAAAACATCGGTTGTTCGTAAAGGAAGTTCCCATTTTCATCTTTCACATCCAATAAAGGGGCAATACCCAAAATGCGCACCTGGAGGGTAGATACTTCCTTATCGAAAAACCAAACCTCTTTAATACGGAAGCGCTTTACATCTTCAGGGTTGATCTCATTGGTTACGATTTTGATCTTTTCCTCGTAGGTTTCAGGGTCAAAGGTTGTCACAGTATCCACAGAAGCACCTTTAGCAGCAACTTCCTCTGGCGTCAGGGGTTGTGTAAACTTATCATCCTCTGTGCTGTAAACAGTGATTTCACCAGATTTGGCAGCATCCATCATAATCGAAAAAAGCGGACGCGGAGGGTATGCAAATGGTAAATTCATTTTTTCCCGAACATCCACGACTCTCCAGATGCGCTTTTCCCAAAAAATATCTGCCTCTCGAACCGGATCATACGGAAGAACGCGCTTCTCGAAAGTTGTTCTTTTTTCTACAATATCATCTACTGGCTTATTTTGATTGAGTGGCTCGCCTGATTCTGTCATAATCACATCATCAGGTCTTTGTGCTGAAAGCGGAGTAGCGAGGCAGAACACCACTAATGCCAGGCTGAGTAGTTGAACGATTCCCTTCATATTTGTTTAATTTTAGTGCAATAGCGCACAAAGTTAACGAATCAACCTTGTACGCTATTACACATTAACACGATTATTTTATTCTAAACACCATTGTGCCGATATCGCGCCCCGCAGAGTCTCCAGGGCATCTCGCTTTGATGTTATTAAAATAATACACATCGCCTGGTTTTGCACGCTCTACCAAGCGCTGTGATTTATCGTTGTAGCGTGCGCCAGGATTGACAGAGTCAACCGGGTCTTCGCGTTTGGCGATATATACCAATGTATAACCCTGAATCTGACACTTTGCATCAAAATCAAAGTTATCTAGAATAGCAGCTACACCTTCTTGCGCCTTGAATTCACCATTGCCCATATCTCCACCTTTGCTACGACCGAGCTGCGGAATTGGGTCAGGGATACGCTTCACGCGAAAATCGAAGGTTGTAGGCGTTAAACCACCACCGGATACCGTGATCTTCGCTTCGCCAGGTTGTGTTACAGTTACGTTGTACTTGCCTGTTCCTCTTGGGCTCAATTTGATACCGCCACCGCTAGCACTCACACGCAAATCGTTGGAGGATACCCCTGCTGCCGATATAGAAACTGGGTTATCTACCCCAATGTAAAATACGTTCATTTTTTCGGCTGCTACAGCAACCGAGCGACGACCTACTTCATATTCGAATTCTTTTTCATAAGTGTCTGTCTTACCTGTAGTAGGATTGGTAAGCGTGATGGCTACTTTGTATTTCTGAATCCCAGTAGAAGAGGGTCTTACCGTATATTTTGCAACTCCATCTTTTACATCCAGTGATTGCCCATTTACGCGTATACTCATATTTTCATAAACAGAACTACTGGAAGCACCTGCAGTAATTTCCGCTGTGTACTCATCTCCGGAAATGATATAACTCTTTGGGGCAGAAGCAATTGGAATAAAGTTATCTACTTTAAAAGACTGTGCCCCCACCTGTTTTACCAAGTAGTTCAATACAGCCGCTTCTGAGCTTTTCATATCATTTTGAAACTTGCGGAAAATCGGAAAAACAGAAGCCACTGGCATTTGATTGAAAGTAAATTCTGCCCAGCTATCGCGTTTTGGTTTCGCCTTTTTCCACTCATCGCTCACACCCAGGGTGATACTTTTTTCCAACTCGGCAATGCTTTCGGCATTAATTGCCGTGCCCTCCATGTCCTTCAGCCCATTTACAATAGAAATTATCTTATCGCGGGTTTCTACGATTTTCTTTTCAATTTCATTTCCTTTGCCTTGCTGAACCAGCAGGCGTGTAGTCACATCTTTGTTTTTGTAGCCTTTGGGCTGCCCTGCGTGTTTTTCATCCGTTTCGGGATAATAACCACCAGAGCCAGCCACCAATTCTTCGCGAATACCGGCGATGTAAGCATCAAACTCTTTGGAAATATCCTGGATTTCCCTTGCCGCCTCGCTCAGTTTACCATACTTGGCACGATCCTGATCTACGCTTTTATTGAGCGTTTCGATTGCAAACTTATTAGAATCGTCAATTACTTTATTCGACCCAGCAATACCTCTGTCAATCATAAAGAAAGCGTTGATGATTTCGGCAGATACGTTGAGCGCCAACATGGCAGTCAACACCAAATACATAATGTTAATCATCAACTGCCGGGGTTCCTTTGGAATAGACATATTTTTTTCCTTTTAATGAATGAATAAAAAATAAGGCAGTGTGATGATTAATACTGCTGTCTTCCTACATTAGCCATAGCAGAGATGACATTGCCGTACACGGAATTCAGTGCGCTGTAAGTATTATTCAGGTTGCCGAGGTTCTTGTTCAGGTTTGCCAATTGGTCTTTATAAACCTTTGTATCTTCCAGAGAATCACCCAAATCAGCCATTGCCTCGTTCAGTTTTGCATAAAAATTGCTCATTGCCTTGATCTGATCGCTTGTGCCAGAAAAATCTACCTCTTGAAGTGCTTTCAGAGAAGATAAGCTGCGGGACATATTCTGCAATTCTACCAGCATACCACCTAATTGGCGCTCTACTACCTCACCATTGAGGGAGGGGAGATTTTGCATCGGGGCGTTCATCGGGCCCGCGCTCAGCGGTGCAATTTGGGCATTGTAGTCATCCAGTCCTGGATACAGTTTGTTCCAGTAGTAATCTGGTTCTGGACCAATCAAACCAAGGAAAAGGAAGATCACTGCTTCCGTCAACATACCGATAGTCAAATATAATTCAGCACCTTCCCAAGAGAGAATTTTAGCAAGCGCGCCAAATAATACCAATGCTGCACCTACGCCGATAAGCAAATTTTTGATGTACTTGAAACCTTTAGTTTTTACGAAACTCATTGTTACAATCTTTTTTAAATGGGTTAGCTAAAATATTTCTAACGATTGGATTCGAAAATCAACTTTATAATGCTCGATTCCGAAAAAGTTACACTTTTTTAAAAAACTTTTGAACGCTCGTGTTTTACTTACAAAAAATAAATGGATACTGCAACGTTGGCTGCAGTACCCAATATTGTATAAGTTGAATCTATTTTAGAAATCATTGATAGAACGACCCAAGAAGGTCAATACACAACGGAAACCCACATAGGATTTAGTTGTATCCTGATATTCATAGCTGCGGGAGCTGGTCTGGATGAAGTGCATAATGTCCTTCCAGGAGCCACCTCTCACCACTTTACGCTTGAACGCTTCCGGGTCATCATCCTTAGCATCGTAGCGAATGTCAGGGTTTAAATCATGAATAAAGGAGTAAGCATTTTCATAATAAGCAGTGACCGTCCATTCTGCCACATTGCCAGCCATATTGTACAGCCCATAGTCATTGGGGAAATAAGCATCTGCTTTTACGGTGTATTGACCACCATCTTCAGGGTAGTTGCCTCGGCCAGGCTTGAAGTTGGCTAACAAACACCCCTTCGCATTGCGTACATAGTAGCCACCCCAGGGGTATGGAGCCAGATCGTGCCCACCGCGCGCCGCATATTCCCACTCAAATTCGGTAGGTAGCCGATAATCTTCTGTGTTGATACCATCTCCGCGTTGCTGCTGGTAAGTGTTCCAGAGCTTGCTGCGCCAGTAGCAGAAGGCATTTGCCATGTGCCAATCTACACCCACCACCGGATAGTCATCAAAAGCTGGATGCCAGAAGTAGTTACGTGTAAACGGCTCGTTGTAGGAGTAGGCGAAATCTCGAATCCACACCAGCGTATCTGGGTAGATATTTACTTTCTTACGTTTGATGAAAGAATTGCGCGGAGATTGCCCCCGGTCATGTGCAGCTTTTTGCCAGTCATACCATTCGTATTCATACACCATCTTGCTCACATCGAGTTCTTTTTTACCAGCGAATTGGTCATCGCCCTGGTAAAACAAATCCTGGAGTGCTTCGGCATCGGTTTCCCAGTCAATATCAGCGTCCCAGTCAATGCGCTGTTCACCCGTTTCTTCATCTTCGATGTAGTAATCAAGATAAACACGCGCCAAGGAATCTCTTACCCAATAGACGAACTGGCGATACTCATTGTTGGTAATTTCAGTATCATCCATATAAAAACCCTGGATAGAGATAGCTTTGGGTCTTTGTACGAAAGTGTTGCTTACGTCTTGGTCACTGGGACCAATGTGCAGCGTTCCGGAGGGGATATACACCATGCCGTAGGGATTGACGCCTTTCCAGCTTGGTCTGTCGAGTACGCCTGTCAGTTGTCCCGTCTCTCTTTGACCACAGGATGCAACGACAAACATGAGTAATACCAGTGCGAGTCTGAGTACATTTTTCATATTGACACCTTAGTTTTCCTTCAGAATTAAAGTATTGGCTTTCAAAAGCGGTCGTAAATATAGATTGTTTGCTAATATTTTCAAAGTTAAAATTAGAAATCTGAAAGTGAGATTCAAAAAAATTACGCAGCACTTGAGCCTCTTTTCCGCTCTCAACTTTCCATTGGTTGAACGCCAGGTAGCTTAGCTTTAGTATTTTGAAAAAAAATTTAAGCAATTGCTTACGCTAAAGCGACCTCGGATTGTAGATAATTTTGGGTGGACGCCCCTTGCCAAAAGGCTTCCCAAGATTATAATTCAGGCTAATTTCATGCGAGCCATTGCTCACGGTGTTTAATTCGGACAATGTGAGATCATAGGCGTAAGCGAGATTAAGCTTTTCGCTTAGTCTCATGCCTGCTATCAGCACTACTGCATCCGCGGTTTTGGCGTTATAACCTCTAAACGCCGCCCCTCCGAAGATATTGTCATTATATTTTACAATAACAGAAAAATCCGTTTGGGTTTGTACCGCATCAGAGCGCACCAGCGCAGAAGGATGAAGAGATAAGCTATTGCTGAGGTCGAAATGAAAACCGAGGTTAAAAATATAGCTACGAGAGAGCTTTAGGTTTAGTGTGCTAAACTTTGCCTGCCCTTCGTTGAGGTGGTTGACGGCAATACCGGCCTCTATTTTTTCACTTTGATAATAAACGCCGGCGTGGAAGGTGGTGGTAGTGGCACTTTCCTTGTTGAGTGGAAGCAGTTCATCCCTGTGGTCAAAATTACCTGGCTCGGTATAAGTGCCCTCCGGCGTACGAATTTTAGAACCATCCAACTGGCGCTGCACTATACCGCCCCCTAAGCCCAGCGACAAAATGCCATTGCCCAGGTTTTTCGGGTAGCTATAAGCCAGCACGGCGGCGGTGCGCTGTTCTGCGCCTAAGGCATCATTTTCTACATTGATCCCCAAACCTCCACCCAAAATGTACAAAGGGGCATGGGCGCTAATGTTTTGAGTAGTAGGGCTTCCTTCCAAGCCCACCCATTGTTTGCGGAATACCCCTGTGATGCTCAGAGAGTTGTCCAGCCCGGCGTAAGCGGGATTCCACCCCAGTGGATTCAGCATGTACAAGCTGTACTGTGGGGGCTGCTGTGCCTGGGCTTGTGCAAAAATTGTGAGCAAGAATAAAAAGGTAAAAAGTTGCCTCATGGATGTCACTTTATAGATAAAATCAGCATGTTGAATCATTTTGCTATGCCACGCTGCCTGCTTCGGTCAGTTTGTTCACTGCTGCAGCTACTGATTGAACGGGCATTTGGCAGGTGTAGTCTTTACAAATATAAATGTTTGTCTCGCTACTTGCATTTTTTCCCGCCAGCAGCGGGTAGCGATCATCACTTTCTAATGCTGCCATTAGTACTTTATTGGGTAAATATAATTGCTGAAGTGCC
Source organism: uncultured Saprospiraceae bacterium (assembly GCA_964526645.1). GTDB lineage: Bacteria > Bacteroidota > Bacteroidia > Chitinophagales > Saprospiraceae > JADJNW01. Next base: position 161,593 of record CAZGJN010000004.1, on the reverse strand, counting down.
TTTGCCATCTTGTAAGCTTCTGATCCCACAACTGCTATTTCTTGCATTGGATACACCAAATAGGTAAGCCCCACTGCCCAGCGTGCAAAGGAAGGCGCATACCGTTCTACTGCATCGCGCATGGCGAGGAGCATGTCCACTGCAATCGTTTGATAATCGCTTCGATCCAATAAAATACGCAGTCGCAATAAGTTGTGTATCATAGTTGAATTGCCGGAAGGCGTAGCATTGTCGTACACTTCTTTTCTGCGCAGCAAAACATCTTCTTGCTTTATTGAAGTAAAATAAAACAATTTACTCGCTTTATCAAAAAAATGGGCGATAACAAAATCGGTCAAAGTGTGCGCTTTGTCAAGCCACGACAAATCGAACGTAATCTGGTACACTTCTATGAGTGCCGCGATGAGGTTGGCATAATCGTCCAGAAAAGCGTCGTACTGAGCTTTACCACTTCTATAGGTATGAAAAAAAGATTGATTATCAGCTTGTTGGAATTTTTCCAGCAAAAAGGAAAGGTTTTTCACAGCTGCATCGCGGTAGGCTTCGTTCCCCAGGGCATTGTAGGCTTTTGCATAAGCGACACACATGAGGGCATTCCAGTCCAGCAGAATTTTGTCATCCAAACCCGGACGGATGCGTTTTTGCCTTTCGGCGAATAACTTTGCACGATGCTTCCTAAGTTTTTCTTTTAAATCATTAACTTTTAAACCTTTATCCGCAGCAAATGCCTCAAAGGATTGCAAGCGGCGCAAGATATTTTTTTCTTCCCAGTTGCCGGCTTCGCTTACATCGTAGTAGGCACAAAATAGGTCAGCTTCCGCGCCCAGGGCGGCGATCACTTCCGATTTGTCCCAGACATAATATTTACCTTCCACGCCTTCGCTATCGGCATCGAGCGCCGCATAAAAACCACCCTCCGCCTCCGTCATTTCTCTTTCCACAAAAGCTAAGGTTTCTTCAATGGTTTCTTTGTATAGGTCTTTGTTGGTAAGCAAGTACGCATCACTCAGCAAGCCTATGAGCAGCGCATTATCGTACAACATTTTTTCGAAATGAGGCGCTAACCAAGCTGCATCCGTTGAGTACCGTGCAAAACCGCCGCCAAGTTGATCGTAGATGCCCCCATGAATCATTTTATCCAAGGAAAATAAAACATGCTCTAAAGCCTCCTTTTCACCGGTAAATTGGTAGTAATGCAATAAAAATTCATGCGACATGCTGCCTGGGAACTTGGGCGCTCCGCCAAATCCGCCTTCTTTTTTGTCAAACCTTTTTTGCAACTGAAAATAGATATTCTGCAATAAAACAGGCGTAAATAAAAGGTGATCTGGCAAGTTTGTCACTTCATCCCGCAAAAAAACAGTATCCGAACTCCGGATGATCTCGGTGAGTCGGCTGGCTTGTTCTTCCACTATATCCCGCCGTTCTTTGAAGTTTTTCAGGATGTTTTGCAAAAGCTGGATCCAGGAAGGCCGATTATAGGCGGGTTGAGGAGGGTAATACGTCCCCGCAAAAAAAGGACGGCGATCCGGTGTGAGGAAGCAGTTGAGGGGCCAGCCTCCTGCCCCAGAAATCACCTGGCATGCCTCCATGTAAATAGAATCCACATCGGGGCGCTCCTCTCTATCCACTTTTATATTGATAAAATGTTTGTTCATAAAAGATGCAATTGTCTCATTTTCAAATGATTCTCGCTCCATCACATGACACCAATGGCAGGTAGAATACCCAATGCTTACCAATATTGGCTTATCCTCCAACCGGGCGCGCTCAAAAGCCTCGGGCTTCCAGGCGTACCAATCTACCGGATTATGGGCGTGCTGCAATAAGTAAGGGCTTGTCTCGTGTTGAAGGTGGTTCATAATCGAATGCTTTGTAAGTGCTACTATTCTTAACCAAAGGAATGCTGCATTAGTTGTTGCAAGGGTTAAGTATTGGAAAGTATTCATTTTAATTTGAGCTGCTCATAGGTATTAAAACGAATGAAGTTTGCATCGCCAAGAATTATTTTGGGATGTTACACCATTAACTAATCAAAAAAAATGACTCCCTTAGTTTTTTGAACCCTTGTACATTGGAGTCGCTAACTCATTTTTTTTGGAGTTCCCAAACAAATAAACACAAAAACGAGCCTGAAAGGGGTGCATCAGCCTGTTCAGGCTTTCATTTTTTTTTGTACGAATGGTATTCCGGAAGCTTTGGCTTGCAACCAGCCCTGGAGTTGAAAGTAATTAAACAGGTTGAGTACTTTTTCTTTTTCGAATTTTGGAAGCTGAGCAAGTAACTCCTGAGCAAGTCTGGATTGGTCAGCAGGGCGAGCACTCAGCTTTTTGAACCATTGCAAACAGGCATCATAAAAATGGGAAGCCTGATTGCCTTTTTTTCTGCGAATAGCGTTGACCATGTTGCTCACCAAAAAATAGTCGCCCGACTCAAAATGATTGACAATTTCTACGATTTTATAAATCTCCTCAAAGTACGCTTTTATGTCATCTGCGGCTTCGTGCAGCTGCCATAGGTATTTTTGAGCCACCGCAGGTTGACCCAGAATGATATTTAACAAAGCAAAATGCAAATTGATAATCTGAACAATCCTTTGCCCCGACAGATGATAGTATTCGACCAAAACAGCCACTTCAGGTTCTATCACTCGGTGCAAATATTCAAAATTATGCAAATTGAAGTGCATGTGCACCTCCGATTGGTAAAAATTGATCAACTGAATGTTCCAGGCCGGGTATTTCGCCGTAAAATCTTTTGCGCGCTGGATGGTTGCTGACAATAAATCCCAGTGCTCATTCTCTTCACAAAAATTGGCATAATTCCTCAGCACGGCCAGATAACCAAAGGGAGAAACTTCCCTGAAGGCTTTGTGTTGTTCTACCAAATCGAGGTTACTTTTTCGATAAAAATGTTCCAATTCTTTATCTTTCAATACATCGTAAGCTTGGGCATAAAACATGTTCTTGATGAGCTTGGCACGTAAAGTTTCCTTATCGTTTTGTAAAACAGGGTCTTGCATTCGCTCATAAACGAGTCGTTTCATTTCCGCCGAGTTGGCATCGTAATCATGCTCCCTGATGATATCCAGCATTTTGATATTAAAAATACTCAACTCATTTTGGTGCACGAGTTTGTCAAGATATTCCCCAATTTGTGAAAAGGCATGAAAGTTACTGATTCCTATTTTGTCAATCCAGATATATTGCATCTGGTACTCTTTGTAGGCAATTTCGAGCAGGTATGTAAATTCTTCATATTCGAGGCAAAACTGTTTGATTTTCTGGAGGCGATCAAATGCGGCATCGTGCAACTGTTTGGTAATCAATAAATCTACTTCTTCCAAGCCCTGGCGAATGCGGCTCGCGGGCGTTCTTTTTTGATGGTAAGAAGCAAGGCTGCGCAGCAGTAAATCCATCAATTGAACTTTGTGCACTTTCAGGTTTTTCGCGGCATTTTCACTTAGGTGTTTTTTGACGAATTCTTCGTCATACACTTGCATTTTGTTGATAATCTCGTATAAATCCGTCAATACGTTTTGTTTCAGAGCAAAGTGCATTTTAAAATAGCGCTTCTCCGCCTGCGTCATTAGTTGGATCAACCGATGAAGGTCATCTTTTGGTTTGTTCATTTAGGGTTGTTTAAGTATCACAATTGGCTCACACAAGTGCAATATTTGCAAGAAAATGATTTAATTTGATAAGAACAAGTTAAACAAAGCCCTAAAAGTTAAGTTTACAATTATCTTACATTAAACAAGTTGATGCCAATAATAGTTACTTTTGCAAGCTTCTACACTGAAAAACAGTATTCGACAAAAAAGTAATACTTGAAGAACGGGCTAAGGAAGGTTAACGTTTTGAGGTACTGAGGCGAAAAAAATATTAGCTTGTTTTTGTGCGTGCGAACAAATACTTTTGCTTTCTGATACCATCCCCCACACATTTGATTGGAAAAATAGTATTCTCTTTGTGAGGCATTCCTACTTACCTTAAAGTAAACTCCCGTCGTCCTCAGTCCTTAATAGGCGGCTCGGCGTGAGCTTTTACAACAAAACCCTTTTGAGCTTAGGGCTTCTACAACAAATGCTCTTGGTTTATTGCTATGACTTTGCAAATTTTAACGATTTATAGAACGGCGCCCTTGATTGATAGAGCACTTACATATTTTCAACCTCACACTATCACAGCTCACTATACCATAAATGCTGGACAACCCTTCTGTTCAGCATTTTTTTTAATTGATGGCGTGGGAAGTCAATCGGCATTTCACTTTCAATATCTGACGAATATCCTCCAGTTCCACTTCATAGGGTTTGTACACTGCCCCATTATCCGAAATAAGTCGGAGGCGAGCCACCGAGCTGTCTTCTTTTATTTGTTGGATTCTTTTGGCTACCACTACGTCCGTCACAATCACATATACCTGATTGTCCCGCAGAGGTTCTCCCCGTTCGAGTTCCTCACAGATGACCACATCGCCGTTGGTAATGGTGGGCAGCATGCTATCGCCGCTGATTTCAAAGGCGAGCAAATTACCATCCATATTTGGTATGGAAAATTTTTGCAAGGCAGCGAGAAAATTCTTGTCCTGATGCTCCAGCGCGTAGCCTGCCAGCGCCCGCACGGGCACCAGGGTGATGTTTTCGCGCCCGCCCTTTTGGCGCTCTTTCATAGAGCGTGTAGGCACTTCGCCCAACGCCAGGTCTTTGTCCAAAAACATTTCTTCGCTATTGCCAAAAACGTAATTGGCATCTACCCCATAGATTTCAAACAATTTATACAACTGGTCCACCGTAATGTTGCGTTGCCCCTTCAAAATACTATTAATCACATGGTTATAAGTATCCAACTGCTTGGCAAGGTCTGATTTCCCTTTGATTAAATTGTATTTCTCCAATTCCTCATAAACTTTCCTAAAGCGTTGATTGACAATATTTTCAAAAAAATTACTCATTTTTAAACTAAAATGTTTTGAAATAATTTTGTTTTTGAAATTTTTTGTTTTAAATTTGTTTTGCAAACAGCTTTTTAAAATCAAAGGTTTGCAAATAGAACCATAAAAGTACAATATCTTTTCCTAAATTCAAAGCAATGAAGCAGCACCAAACGAATCGTTTTCAATACAGTGGCGGGAGCACCCACCCTTCGGCTGCGGGCAATAGAATGCCGAAAGGGCATATTTATGCCACGATTTATGATGTCACCCTTGCCTGGTTGCTCCGCAAAATCTGGGCAGGTATCCAAAAGATGTTGGTATCGCTCAAATTTCGGTGGTATAGTACTGCCCACAGCAGCGGCAATCTGAAAAGGTTCACCTGGTGGAAACTGGCGCTGGTGGGGCTCGTCATTTTTATCCTTACCAAAAAGGATATTCAGTTTTCTATCAACATGAGAGCACCCCTCTCGTCTGGAAAAATTACACCAGCGAAAGAAGCCAAAGCGGTGCGGACCAACGTAGAAGAAATGAGTCTTGCTAATACTATGGGATTAAAAAACAATGCCCCTGCTGTTGCATCTATTGATGAACTCAACGAGCAAGCGGTAAGGGCTTATATCAAGCGATTTTCTAAAGTGGCACAAGCAGAAATGTCAAAATTTGGCATTCCCGCGAGTATCAAAATGGCACAGGGCATCCTCGAAAGTGAAGCCAATCAACAGGAATCGGCGAAAGACCGCAATAATCACTTTGGTGCGCCGCTGTCCGAACAATATTTTGCCAGTGCCTGGGAGAGCTGGCGCGCCCACAGCCTCTTGCTCAAAGATCAATACGCTACTTTGTTTGACGCTGGCAACAGCTATAAAAAATGGGCGAAAGGACTCAAACAGGCTGGGTATAACCGCGACAAACGCTACGATGATAAACTGATCGAAGCAATCGAAAAGTATCAGTTATATTTATTAGACGAACAATAATCATTTAATTATGAAACACTTACAAAAAAATTAATTTCTCTCACCTTTCTCTCTGAGTGGTTTTCTCATGTAAGTTTTCGGTGCCGCCTTGTTCAATCGGGCGGCATTTTAATTTGTGCAACTACGCCGACAGAACCTTGTCATTAAAAAAATTGCTATACCCTATTGCTTTGATTATTCACCAAATCACTTAAATTGCTCTGCTGAAAACTCCTTGTACTATGAAAAATCTGCTGCCCAGTTTGATCGTTGCTGTCGTCAGCTCTTTATGTACTTTTTTGCTTTGCTTTTACTTTTTTGTTTCTCAATCGCCGGAACGAGGCGCGGGTATTTCCACCAAATTGGTAAAAACAGAAGCACCTGTTTTGTTGAATACCAAGCCACGGGAGCTAATCAACAACGTTCTGCCCGATTTCACAGCGGTTTCCAAAGAAATCACCAATAGCGTCGTGAACATCACTGCTTTTGGAAGTACGGGCAACAAAGTCTCTTCGGGTTCAGGGGTAATTGTATCAAACGATGGTCATATTGTCACTAATTTTCATGTAATCGAAGAAGGCGTACGGTATGAAATAACATTTGCCAATAAACGCAGCCTCGCAGCCTCACTGACGGGGGTAGATCGAAATACGGACATTGCGCTGCTGAAGGTGACAGGTACGGGCTTTAGGGCTATCGCCTTTGGAAACTCCGACCTTTCCCAGGTGGGAGAGTGGGTTTTGGCGGTGGGAAATCCCTTCGACTTGAATTCCACTGTCACGGCTGGCATTATCAGTGCTAAAGCCAGAAATATCAATATCTTGCAAGATACTTATGCTGTTGAATCTTTTATTCAAACCGATGCAGTTGTCAATCCCGGCAACAGCGGTGGCGCACTGGTAAATACCCGTGGCGAACTCGTAGGTATCAATACTGCCATCATCAGCGAAAGCGGCGGCTATGAAGGTTATTCCTTTGCTATTCCATCCAATTTGGTGAAAAAAGTGATCTCCGATATTCGCGATTACGGCAAGGTAAAACGGGCGGTACTTGGGGTTCGGATTGCAGAAATCAACGATAAAATTGCCGCAGAAGCCAAGTTACCCAGTGTAGAAGGGGTTTATATTACCAGCGTGACCCGAGGCAGCAGTGCTTACGATGCTGGACTTCGTTTTGGCGATGTGATCATTAACATCAACGGTGCAAAGGTCAACTCTATGTCCGAATTGCAAGAACAGGTAGCGCTTTTCCGCCCTGGCGACCGCATCAGCCTTGAATTTTACCGCGAAGGTAAAAAACACCGCGCCGACAATGTTGTATTAAAAAATCTCGAATCGGAAGCTTCTTTTCGTTGATAGGATATCCCCGCAGTGCTAAATGCTGTTTTAGCTGGCTTATGGCAGGGTCGCTTTGAAAAGTACGGCTTTTTCCGATGCCTCGATGGTGTAAGAGAGATGGACAGGTACAAACAAAATAGCCCCTTTTAAAAAAGGCTGCTTATCCACCGTGACAGCCCCCTCCATGACCAACAAAATCTGAGGGGCTGCGGCTACTTGTGCAACAGATGCACCCGCGCTCAACTCGATCTGGCTCAGCACAAAATCGGGTGCGGGTGTTGGGAAAATGCGCTCTGCCTCTGATATTTTATTTCCTGCAATGATATTTGGCACAATCGGTTCAAAGACAAGGCTTTGCAATAATTCATCTACTGCGAGAGCTTTTGTGGTGAGTCCTCCTCGGAAAACATTATCCGAATTTGCCATTAATTCTACATTCACGCCTTCCAGATAGGCATGGGGTATGCCCGCCGCCTGGTAGATCGCCTCGCCGGGCTTCAGGTGCACCAAATTGAAAAAATAAATCGAGAAAATGCCTCTGTCATAATTGCCTTCTTTTGAAGTATCTTGGAATGCCCGCCAAGCCCAAAAGTCTGCTTCGGATTTATCCTTAGGAAGTTTTTGCGAAAGCTGAAGGTATAAGGGTTTCAAGAGTTGATTCACGCTTTCTTGTGGCAATTCCATCACATATTTATACAAAGGGTACAAATTTTTTTCTTGTTGGAAATGCTTGGCAAGTGGCGCAAAGGCTGGAGTGGTGTGCAATAGCTGCATTATTTTTTCAAAAGATTGAAAGCCGTGCAGCAACCAAAAATCAGTGAGTGCGAGCATCAACTCTGGCTTGTGGTTCGCGTCTTTGTAAATTCGTTGTGGCGAATGCAATGGAATGCCCAACTTGTTTTCTCTTTCAAAACCGGCTTCCGCCTGTTTTTTGGAAGGATGTGCCTGGATGGAAAGCATCTTGCGCACATCAAGTACTTTGAAAAGAAAAGGCAAGCGGTGTTCAAACTGCTGCTGCACTTTTTCACCCAGGGTTTCTTTCGGGAATTTTTCAATAAGCTGGTCGAGTGGCATAGTTTGATGGTCCGCAATCACGATCGAAGGCGCAGCAGCATGTGCACCCATCCATAGCTCTGCAAAGGGCTGATTGTGTGGATTTTCCTGTCCAATCAAAGTTGGAATAAAATTATACCCGCCCCAGTCATAGTGCTGAACAGTGCCCTTGAGCGGCAATACTTGGTGTAGTGGTATCATTTATTACTGCGATTGCAAACGTGATTCCAAAATATGAAAAACCTGTATCGGCAAGTTGTTTCTGGCGAAGAGCAGCACCCCGTCCTGCAAAATTTGAAGATCGCGCCCCTCCCCTGTTGCTACGAATCCGCTTTCGCCTGGCTCGATACTGTGGAAGCGCCCCTCGCCCTGATTCAGCAGTAGCAGCCCCAGGCTCGCATCATAGCGCCCCATACTCGGCTGCACATCGTACCAATTACCCACTGCAAAAATATCCTGCATCCCGTTTTGGTCTATGTCGGTTGTAGCAAAAGCAAAAATCGGCGCAAGCTGAGCTTCTAAAGGTAAGGTGTGTAGCACAAACTGCCCCCCACTCCGGTTCTCCGCCCAACAGGAAGCAAGGGTATAGGCTTTTTTGTGGATTGACTTTTGCAACTGCGAAGCCTCAAAAACGCTTTGAAAAGTGCTTTTCGAAAAAGATTGATAATCCAAAAATTTCTTGCGAATGGTTACCAATTGCGAAAAAAGTTCATCTTTTGAAAAGTAGCTGTATTGCTTGCCTTGTTTGTAATAAGCCAAGATTGGATCGGTGAATAAATTATTGTCAAAATCACCAATAAAAAGCTCCAAAGGTTCTTTCTCCGTCGCTTTCAAGTTAGTATTCAAACCAAGATTGCCGAGCAGCAAGTCTTGATCGCCATCCCCATCCAGATCCGCTGGATGCAGCGTATTCCACCAGCCGTTGGACTGTGCCACTTCTGATTTGACCAACTTCCCATCGTTCCATTTCAGAAAGGTGAGTGGCATCCATTCGCCTACCACTGCGAGCATTTGTGCTTTTTCCAACCAGATAGCACTTGTCACCATCCCAAAGTTGTTCAAAATCGGATCATCCAGTTTTGAAAAAACGCCTTTCCCATTATTGATAAAAATAAAACTACTCGGCGAAAGCCCATAACTGCCCGGTACAGAGCGAGAACCGACAAATAAATCGGGTGCGCCATCCTGGTTAAAATCAGCAGCAACAACGCAAGCCCCGTTTGCAGGAATTTCGGGAATGTGCTGCTGCTTTTTTTGAAAAACGCCTTTTCCATCATTGAAATACAAGCGATCATAGTACTGCTCGGGCAGCAACCCAGCCACGCCGCCACCGCTCACTACATACAAATCCAAATCCCCATCGGCATCGGCATCAAAAAATGAGGCATCTGTGTCTTCGTACAAACTATCTTTTACAAGATCAGGAGAGGAGTGAAGCGTAAATTTGCCGGCTTTTGTCTGTAAAAACAAGCCTCCCGCCTGCCCTGCTGCCCCGCAAACGTAAAAATCAGGCAAACCATCTGCGTTGACATCACCGGTTGCCAGCTTCGGGCCTTGATTGGAAAGTTGATGTGGCTGTAGCTTCTCACGATCAAAATCGTTGTAGTCATTTTCCCGGTGCAAAAAATTTACAGCATTGGCTACCGCTACTACCTTCCCTTGTTTTGGCTGCGATGCCTCCTGGGGGTTGATTATGCCCGATTTTATGATAACAAGCGCCTGATTGGCATTGGAAGTGGTATCTTGTACTGTTCCATCAGCCCAATAAATGCGAATTTTAGCTTGGGAAGCTTTTTGCAAACCAAATGTCAGTAAGGGTTCACAAGCAGATTGGAATCCCCGACTGGGGTAAAGTTCTTGTACCTGAAGGTGATCTGTCTCGACCGTTACGCGTGCTCCAATGCCAAAAGTATTTTTACTGGAAGTATCTATCAATTTGATTTTCAGAAAATTATTCCTTAATTTCTCATTCGCCCGATTTTCAAAAACAGTAGCAGCAGCGTTGAGGTTGTTTGTCACCAAATCTAAATCGCCATCATTATCCAAATCCGCGTAAGCAGCACCGTTGGAGCAGCCTACCCAATCCAAGCCCCATTGCTTGGAGACATTTTCAAATACAAGGCTTTTTGTATTGCGGAAAGTGTAATTAGGCATCAAACCAGCAGGCATTTTGGAAGCCAGTTCGAGGTCGGTCGCTTGTTTTTGCACTTGTTGGTTAGAAATGAATTTCAGGTAATCCAGGTCGTTGGGTCTTCGCCAGATACCATTGCTGATAAAGATGTCTTTCCAGCCGTCATTGTCCAAATCGCAAAATAGTGCCGCCCAGCTCCAGTCGGTTGCATCCACACCCGCCAGTTGCCCGATTTCACTAAAAGCAGCTATTGGCTGTTTGTCAGCAAAAATTTTACCGCGATTGAGTTGCAGCATGTTGCGCGGAAACTGATAGTGGTAGCCATACGCCAGCTTAAAGCGGTAAATATTGTAAGGATCGGCACCAACAGAACTTTTGAGTAGTTCCTCGCTTTCGGGTTTCATATCTAATGTGAGTATATCCATCCAACCATCGTTATTGAAATCAGCCACATCGCTGCCCATCGAAAAATTGCTGGTATGCCCAAAAGAATGCACCCCTGCTTCGGTGAAAGTACCATCGGCATTATTGTAGTAAAGGTAGTCATTCTCATGAAAATCGTTGGATACATAAATATCTGCCCAACCATCGTTATTGAGATCGCCGATAGCAATGCCCAAGCCATAGCCGATTTTACTGCTGTAAATACCAGCCGCCGCAGTGACATCCGCAAAACGCGCACCATCATTTCGGAAGAGCCGATCGCCCGTCCATTCATCTGCTTTTAATCTCAGATGCGCCTTGCCAAAATTATCTGTTTCGTGCACAGAGTGATTGAGCAGATACAGATCAAGGTCGCCATCCCGATCATAGTCAAAAAATGCCGCTTGTGTAGAAAAGCCTTGAAAATCAAGCCCATAAGCAGCAGCGCTTTCTTCAAAAGTCCCATCTTGTTTGTTGAGGTATAATTCATTACGCCCTTCCAATCCCTTGTATTTGCCCACCTGGCAGACATAAATATCCAACCAGCCATCGCCATTAACGTCCGCCATGGTCACACCGGTTTTCCAACTGCCTTTGCCAGCTACACCTGCACGTTCGGTAATGTCTTCAAACTGTAAATTACCTTTGTTAAGGTATAATTTATTGGGCAACTGATTGGCAGTGAAATACACATCCGGCAAACTATCGTTGTTGATATCCCCGATAGCCAGCCCGCCGCCATTATAAAAATAGAGGTACTGGATGATATTAAAATCCTCCGTTTCATTCAATTGATTCTCAAAAGAAATACCACTTTGGCGAGCAGACAATTGCCGGAAGAGCGTATCTGCAGGGTTGTTCTTTTGTACACAACTTTTTGACAAAAGCACCATTCCGGCAATCAGAAAAAATGCATATTTTACTTTCAGACGGGTCTCAGTCATCAATCTATGATTGTCAATTCTAAAAAGCTGCCTGTACACCCAGCACAAAAGTGCGGGTGGCATAATAGCCGATCCTGGTATCCAAACCTGGCGTCAAAGCACTACCGCTGAAGAAGTTGCCGCCGTTATTCCGAAAACGGATATCAGGATCGGTTCCTTTATAATCGGTCAAAGTAAATAAATTTTGGGCAACAGCATAGAATCTCAGTTTGGAAATGCGACTATTAGGTTTTAAATCAACATTATACCCCAGTGCCAAATTTTCCAAGCGTAAAAAAGTAGCGTTCTCTATGCTAAAATCAGAGAGCGCGACAGTCTGCTGAAGCGTTGCCCGATCTCCTTCGAATGCGGTTTGCAAGACATTGTACCTGCCGAACAAAATTGGCGTTCCAAAAGCTTGGCGATGAGTGTTCAGCAGTGCATGCCCAAAGACTCCTCTCATAAAAACACTCAGGTCAAAGGCTTTCCAACGCAAGTTATTGCTGATACCCAGGGCAAAATCAGGCAGTGCGTTGCCAATGTTGGTGAGGTCTGCTTCACAATTGCAGAAAAACCCATCGCCATTCAAATCTTTATAGGTTGGTACGCCATTTTTTATGCCATCAAATTCATATCCGACAAACTGCCCCAGCGGCTCTCCTTCTGATAATACAATCGGCTCAAAGCAACAAAAACCAGGAACACCAACGTAAGCAGGCAATGCAATACCGCTAATGTCCACTCCTTGTGCCGGGCGAAGGCTTTCCAGGGAAGAACGGTCCTGCGCGTAGTTGACACCGATATTCCAGGAAAAATCCTTTTGTTCCAATAGCTTGCTATTCAATTCCACCTCCAAGCCGCGATGGCTGAAATCTACATAATTTTCATACTGGACAGCAACAAAATTGGGTGGTGTGGATACAAAGTATTGATAAAGAACGTCTTCTGTACGACCGCCATAAATATTCAGCGCGCCAAAGAGGCGATAGTTGAAAAATGTAAAATCCAAGCCAGCATTCCACTCCCGACGCTCTTCCCATTTCAAGTCGGGGCTTGGATTGTTGCCCACATCTATCCGAGGGATAAACTGGCCGTTGTAAAAGATCGTCCCGGAGGGTCTGAAAATCAATTCGGAATAAATACCATCTGCTGGCAAGTTGCCAGTGGTGCCGTAGCTAAAGCGCGTATTCAATCTATCTGCAAAAGGCAAATTAGCCAGCTTTGCCCAATCTACACCTACTCCGAGGTTGTAAAAATTGCCCCATTTGTTGTTATCACCAAACCGGGTAGCGCCTTCCCTGCGCAAGCCTAAGGATAGCAGGAGCCAGTCATCCAAGTCATATTGCAAGCGCCCGAAGAAAGCTGCCAGTTTTGTTTGCGTTTTGTACGCCGGATTAGGGCTGTTGATGTTAGTAGAACCAGGCTCAAATCCCTGTGGGAAATTGACATTTACAAAGGCCAAACCCAGCGTTGATAGATCGTACTGTGTCGCACCAATCAAATTATTCGTCAATTCTTGATAGGTATAACCGCCTGACAAGGAGAGGTGATGCCCGTTGCGATAAAAATCATAAGCGAGCGAAGACTCAAAAAATTGGTTATCAAGCTCAATATCCGTAGGGATATTTTGTCCTTTAAAATCGCCAAAAAAAGCGGCGGGGTCTATGAAATAGTTACGTGTATAATCCTGTTGCTGGTAGCCATAATTGACAGTAGCCCTGAGTTGGTTCGCAATTTCCCACTGCGCGCCAAGCTGTATCGTACCAATGTTTTGCGCTCCTTCATTTTGTATCTGATCGAGTAAAGCAACCGGGTTTTGGTAGTCCAAAATTGCTTCCTGCGCGTAGCCACCGAAGGGCGAGTTATTGTCGAGAATAGGTGAAGTTGGATTAAAAATAGCAGCGTAGTAAAAAATATCTTTATTAATTTCATTAAAATTTCGCTTGGTAAAAGTTCCCGAAGCGGTTAATTGCAGGCGGTCTTTCAGCAAGTACTGCGACAAGTGCAGCGCGGCGTTCATTTGATCAAAACCGGAATTGTTAGCCACGCCATTCACCTGTCGGTAGTTTAAAGCCAAGTGGTAAGCTGTTTTGCTCAACCCACCGGAAAGGGATAGATTGTGTGCCTGGCTGATACCCGTTCGGGTGATAGCTTCCGCCCAATCGGTGTCACTACCCAAGTCCTTTCCCTGATTGTTGGAATTGTTTAACAAGGACCTATACCCTGCCGCATCCAACACTTCTGGCATGCCTACTGCCTGATCCATAGCGGCATAACCATTGTAAGAAAGTTTCAGGTCGCTATTTCTGAGGCCTCTTTTGGTCTGAATCAAGATCACTCCATTCGCACCACGCGCACCGTACAAGGACACCATCGAAGCATCGCGCAACACAGAAAAAGATTCAATGTCCTGCGGATCAATAGTTTGCAAGGAAACTCCAGGTAAACCATCCACAACGAGTAAAGGCTCTGTATTCCCTATGATGGAATGCAGGCCGCGTTGCCTTACATCGAATAAACCCAAAGGGTCGCCCCCTGGTCGGCTGATAGTTAAGCCAGGTACCCTGCCTTGTATCATTTGATAGGGGTGGTACATATTGCCCTGATTGAAATCTTTCGCATTCACAATAGAATAAGTACTTGTTCGATTCTCCCTTATTGGGGGAAAACAACATATTGCCAAAGGATCACTATCAAGCAGGAGCGAGGGCTTTAATTCTATGGTAAGCGTTGGTTCTTTTATTTCTATCTCTGGTATGTCGTAGCCTATGAATTGAATGGCTAAAAGGTCTCCTTTTTGAGCTTTGATTGTAAAAGTGCCATCCGTATCAGAAACAGTGCCTGTGGTAGTGCCTTTAATCAGGATAGTCGCACCGATCAGCGGATTTTTATTTTCATCCTTGACTGTTCCACTCACTTCAAGGACTTGAGCAAAAGCCGGAAATGCCAGCACTACTGTCATTGCGGTAAGCAAAATGGTGTGTAAAGTCCTTTTCATGGAATGGTGTTTTTTTAGTACAAAATTTATCTCAATAGCGTTATTTCACCAGAAAGCTGCCTTTGAGTTTGGTCGGCAAATTCTAATTTTACAACAAAAACAAAGGTTTGGGCGGGCAAAGGTTTGTTTTTCCATGTTCCATCCCATCCGAATGCCGCGTCGTTAAGGTAAGCATTTTGTGTTTGAAAAACAAGATTTCCCCAGCGATCAAAAACGCGGAGGTATAAAATTTTCACATCGCCCTTGCCCTGGAGATAAAAAATATCGTTGACACCATCGGCGTTGGGGCTGAATGCACTTGGTGCAAAAATCTCACGCACTGGCAACACTTCTATCAGAATAGCATCCGCTGCAGTACAATTATTTTCATCCCTGATCGTCACAAAATAAGTAGCAGTTTGCAAAGGTTTGATGGTCGGATCAGGGCAATCCGTGCAACTCAAGCCAGTATTTTCGGATTCCGATGCCCAAAAAAATGAAATATCCCCTTTTGCATTGGTAGTATAATCAAGGAAGATGCGCTCCCCCTGTTCTATGGTTTTGTCAGCGCCCAAGTCAATAAAAGGTGGTTCAATAGGCAATACCTCCATCGCATCAGTGAATATTCCGCACTCAGTTGTTGTAGTAACGGTGTAAATACCCGGGCTATTGACTTCAACATTCGGTTTGTCTGCATCAATAGGCGACCAAGTATAAGTGATACCTGAAGGATTGGCGGATAGAATGCGGCTGCTCCCCTGGCAGAGGTAGTAAGTAGAATCTGGCAATATCCTTGTTTGTTCAATCACCTTGATACTTGTGGCGGAGGCAATCAAACCATCTGTGGGATCATCTGACACAAGCCGCCCACCATTATAAATAAGGGGCAGCGGGCTCACCGCACCGCGTGAGGCATACACGCCGGGCTGTGCAGGAGCTTTGGCGGTTATTTCTATTACATTATTTCCCAATAATACATGAATTCTATTGATATGCAATATATTAGAGCCAATACCACTTAGGACATCGCCATTTACCGGCAGTTTATTTAATGCTGTAATAGTAAAACCTTCCGGTAAAGTATCTATCAATTCTATTTGGGTGTAAGCCGTACCCGCTGAGTTTTTGATGTGATAGCGAAAAGTAACTTCTGCACAGGGCAGTACCTCCTGAGGTGTCGCTGTTTTAGAAAAAGCCATCCGGTACGGGCAAGAGCACCCATCGGTAGCTCTGGCTTGGGGTCCGTAACCGATTTCCTCAATTTTGCCATTGGCAGTATTGATTTTATAGAAATTATCTTCCTTTGTGCCGCTACCACCATAACCATACAAATTTCCAGCTGCATCAAAAAACAAAGAACCCATCTTGTCAATGCCATTAATACTTTCGTAGCCATTGCTGGTGACTAAGCCTCCTTCCGTGATAGAAACAAGCCTCCTGGTGCGCACATCGAACCCATAAATCACTCCAAAATTAGGATGATGGGCAATGTCTTCGATTTTGGGCTGCCAATCGCAAATAATAGAAACATACCCTGCCCCGTAATTTGGTCCCCTCAGGGTAATGGAATACATTTTTTTATCTACCTCTGTGTCTTTGGTTCTTCCGATAATCATCAGCGCGCGGCCATTCGGAGTGACCGTTCCTGCATAGTACACCAGCGAAGTATCCAAACCGGCAGGTATTCCTAGCCTGGTAGCCTTACCACTGGCATCCACCCTGAAAAGCTCGTAAGTTAAAGGATTGATACCGTATATGTGCTGGTCAAAGACATTGTAGCCGACGGCATTGAGGGTGGTTTCCAAATTGACAAAAGGATCGAGGAAAAGTTGTTGGCCGTTTTCACCACCAAAAGAAAGCCGTTCAATCAGCGTAGGAGAGGAGTAAAAGTCGGAGCTAAACAAATACAAGCGATCATCACAAGGCACAATCTGTGCCGTACTCCGCTGGATTTGCCAACCGGCCATCAGCCAAAGTAAAGCCAGTATTGTATGCTTGCTTTTCATACGCTATAATTTAAAAAATTGCATCTGATCATTATTTCTGGTAATGCAAATAACCCATTCATTTCCGATCCGCAGTAGCGCTGCGTCCCGAGCTTCTCCTTGTATGTAAATCCCTGTTTTAGCAGCCTTTATTGGTTCAAAGCCGCCCTTGCCATTGCCTTTTAGCAGCAAACCATAGCTGGCATCGTAGCGCCCTACCTCTGGTTTGGCACTAAAAAAATTGCCAGCAGTAAGAATGTCGAGATGACCATCCGCATCAAAATCTTCTACCAGTAGCCCATAAGTTGGCGAAAATTGAGCTTCTATAGGCAAAGCAACGACATCAAAGCGATTATTCCCCTGGTTGAGGAGCAGTACCGATTGTAGATTATA
Source organism: uncultured Saprospiraceae bacterium (assembly GCA_964526645.1). Taxonomy (GTDB): domain Bacteria; phylum Bacteroidota; class Bacteroidia; order Chitinophagales; family Saprospiraceae; genus JADJNW01. The sequence goes on along the minus strand of CAZGJN010000004.1, from coordinate 144,477 downwards.
GACTTCACTTGTTACAGCATTTTTTAACTGTTCCGGCGCGAAAATGTCCTCGGCAGTTTGGTCTTTAAAGCTATCGTAATTGAGATATTTCTTTTTCAAACCCGGCAACTGGCTTACCAAATCATGGCGAAGCAACATTGGATACATTTCATCCCCATTGAAGGTACAAATAATTTGCTCTGCCATGCCGTTTTGGTCAAAGTCGTTGACATACATGCGCACAGGTTTGTCCGTACTGGCTCGGAAGCGAGAATTCAATCCATGATTGCCGACCACAAAATCCGTATCACCATCGTGATCAAAATCACCTGCCTTGATACAGTTCCACCAACCATTGCTGTGGTAAAGCCCAGCGGTTTCGGTGATGTCCGAGAGTTTTCCACCGTCATTTCTTAAAACCCTGATGGGCATCCACTCGCCTACCAAAATCAAATCGGAGTCTTTATCTTGGTCTATATCAGCCCAGATAGCATCCCTAAGCATACCTATTTTTTCCAATGCTGGTGCTACTTGTTTGGTGATATTGGTAAAATTACCTTTGCCGTCATTTTGTAGCAAATACCCATTGGCAGGTACGCCGTACAAAAACGGAATCGCCCGAATGCCGACAAATAAATCCTCATCGCCATCTCCATCAAAATCAGCTGCTTCTACGCAAGCAGTGTTTTCGAATTGAAAAGTAGGTAACAATTGTGGTGATTTTTTGAAAGTACCCTTGCCATCGTTGAAGTACAAGCGATCCGCTAAAGCCGCTGCGCTATTGGGAAACTCACTACCACCACTGGCTACATAGAGATCCAAATCCTGGTCGCCATCGGCATCAAAAAAAATGCAATCGGTATCTTCTGAAACCTTGTCTTGTTCAAAAAGACTTTCATTCGTGGATTTGAACTTTCCACCAGGCAACTGTACAAATAATTTTCCGGGCTGATCCTTAGCACCGCCTACATAAAAGTCATCCAAACCATCGCGATTGACATCGCCTTTGCACATTTTGGGACCTTCGGTGGAGAGCATGTGGTAGATCAAGCGATCGCGATCAAAGTCAACAAACAAATTTTCCTGGTGTTTGTATGCCAAATTGATAACGGCCGTGATGTCTTGAAAAGAAGGCGTGTCTTGCCGTTGAGCGGGCGCAGCAGCCACATTGGCATCTTTCTTTGCCAATGAAAGGGTTTGATTGGTTGGTACCTGGGTCATCACCGTCCAGTTGCCATCATACCATTCTACGATTAAAGAATCTATTTGCTGAATAGCCCCCAAACCAAAATTGGGACGGGGATCCACCGAAGATTCAAAGCCACGCATGGGCATTTGCTCCAGATAAAATTCCTTGCCCTGATGTTTAATTGTAAGTTTTGTACCAATAGCGAAAGGATTTTTCCCTTCTCCTTGCAGCACGACTTTGAGGTAACGATTTTCAGGCAAAAGCGTGTTGGCTTCATTGCGATACAGGGCAGCAGGCATGTTGACGTTATTGACGACCAGGTCAAGGTCGCCGTCATTATCCAGGTCAGCATAAGCTGACCCATTCGAAAATCCGGGAGTAGCCAGTCCCCATTCAAGCGCTTTATTGCTGAAGCGCAGATTCCCCTGGTTCTGAAAAGCATAATTAGGCACCGGAACAGAGGGAATAAAATCAATCAGCTTTTTATAATCCACTTCACCACTGCTGACGATAGCGCGAGCGGTTTCCTCATTGGCAATATAATTGAGAAAATCCTGGTTGGTCAGGTCTTGATAGATACCATTGGCAACAAAAATGTCCTTCAGCCCGTCATTATCCATATCAAAAATAAGCGCCCCCCAGCTCCAGTCCGTTGCTTCTACACCCGCCAATCGCCCAATTTCGCTAAAGGTATTATCTCCGTTATTCAGTTGTAGCATATTGCGTGTAAACTGGTGGAAGTAGCCATTTTCCAAGCCATATTGATAGCGATTCCAGTTTTCAAAAGTGGTAGCGGTTTTGATTCGGTCGTTGGGTTCAGGGAGCATTTCGGTCACGAAGATGTCCGGAAAGCCATCGTTGTTGATGTCCGCCAAATCAGCACCCATAGAAGCAGCGCTAATTGAGCGCATTTGCTGTTCGAGTACTTCATTGAAAGTTCCGTCTTTTTGATTGATGTAAAGGTAGTCCCGTTCAAAAAAATCATTGGAGACGTATATATCCATCCAACCATCGCGGTTGATATCGCCCACCGTAACGCCTAACCCAAAGCCAATCACACTGCCATAAATACCTGCTTGCACGCTTACATCCTCGAAGTGATCGCCTTCATTACGGAAGAGCTTATCTCCGCCTTCCGGGTCGCGTTTTTGCCGTTCATTTTTTCTCAAATCAAAACTCCCGATAGCCCGATAGGAGTTATTAAGCAGGTACATATCCAAGTCGCCGTCTTTGTCATAATCAAAAAAAGCAGCGTGCGTAGAATACCCCTTGTCGGCGATACCCCACTGCTCGGCTTCTTCCCGAAAAGTGCCGTCGCTATTGTTGATAAAAAGTTCATTTTGCTTATTATCGCCCTTTACATCGCCTGAATTGCAAACGTAAATGTCCAGCCAGCCATCGCCATTGACATCCACCATGGACACACCCGTGCTCCAGGCGCGCTTGCCCGCTACGCCTGCTTTGTCTGTAATGTCTTCAAATTTGAAATCACCTTTATTTAGGTACAAGCGATTGGGTAGCATATTGGCTGTAAAATACAAATCTACCAAGCCATCATTATTTATGTCCCCTACGGCTACGCCACCGCCATTATAAAAATTTCGATAGGTATAAATATTAAAATCTTTGTCGTATGTCAATTTATTTTCAAATAGAATCCCTGTGCGCGATGGTGCTAATGGCGAAAAGAGTGAAGTAGCAGGCTTATCCTCTTGCCGGCAAGCACTTACCACCATTACTACGATCCATAATAAGCGTAATCTATTTTTCATTCCGGTTACTTTATTTACCACTGATGTCCTTTGCATCTTCTTTTGCAGATTTCAAAGCTCTATCCATTATTAAATCTGTAATTAAAACTTTCACCTTTTGCTCATCTGTATGCCAAACGGATATCCGCCGATTGCCATCCACTTTTACAAATACCTTGCCGCGCTCAGGGTGTTCGATCTGCATAAAGCCTCCGCCGTACCATTTTTCCAATACCTGAAGGGCTTCCACTTCCAGTTTGTCTGCGAAGTATTGTTTGTTCCAAGGTGCCCAGGCCTCGTACATCAACTCAATCGGCACTTCATATATCTTATCTTCGTAGAACTTAGGATAAAAAGTCATCTTTGTTATTTCCTTAAAGTCAGGCGGATAATACAAAACGCTCGTATTGCCTGGTCCTTCCTTGATCAATTGTTGTTTGTTCAAGGCCCAGCAATGGGTATAAAATTCTTTGGAGGGCATACCCAAATAGATGCCCAAAAACAAGCTATCAAACCGCAATCCCGATGCCAGTTCTTCTTTTACTTTTCGCTCGTATTGCTGGGTAGCACTATCGCAATGACTAAAAAAAAAGATCATCAATAACAACAAGATAAGTAATATCTGCCTCATAGTCCCTCAAGTTTGATGCAATTATTGAAGGTTTAATATTGAAAAACCTGCATTGGTTCATTATTTTTTGCAACAAATAGCATACGCCCTGTGCCGCTTTTCAAAGTTAGGAAATCTCTGACTTCACCTTGCACAAAAAAACCGGATTTGCCAGGAGGCATGGGCTTAAATGTGCCTTTGCCATCTCCCCTGAGCCATAGCCCATAGCTGGCGCTGTAAATTCCCACCTCTGGTTTGGCGCGATGGAAGTTTCCACCCAACAAAATATCAAGGAAGCCATCTTGATCAAAATCTTCTACTGCCAATCCATAAACTGGTGCCAATTGGGCTTGCAAAGGGAGGGGGATTAGTACAAACCGTCCTTTTTCATTCATCAGCAAGCAACTTTGCATTTGGTAAGCATTCAGCCGAATAGCATTCGCCAATTGTTCAGCCGACATAATGTCTTCAATCGTTTGGTTTTTGTAGCTATTGTACTTCAGGTATTTCTTTTTTAAACCCGGAAGCTGGCTTACCAAGTCCTGGCGCAGCACCAGCGGGTAGGATTGATCGCCATTGTACACACAGGTGAGTTGCTCAGCCATGCCATTGCCATCAAAATCATTGACAAACATGGAAACCGGCTTTTCCGCGCTGGCTCGGAAACGAGAATTCAGACCATGATTGCCCAGTACAAAATCGGTATCACCATCCTGATCAAAATCAGCGGCTTGTACAGCACTCCACCAACCATTGCTTTTACCCAGCCCTGTTTGCGCGCTTATCTCTTCAAACGTAGCGCCCTTGTTTGCAAAAATCCTAATCGGCATCCAATCCCCAACTACCACCAAATCGAGCCGAGCATCTCCATTCACATCCGCCCAAACCGCATCGGTTATCATACCAATATCTTTCAATACTGGATTCAACTGAGCTGTGACGTTTGTGAAATTTCCTTTTCCATCATTTTGCAAAATATAGCCATTGCAAGGCACCCCATACAGAAACGGACGCAGGCGCACCCCCACAAACAAATCCACATCGCCATCTTGATCAAAATCTGCTGGCTTCACGCAAGAAGTGCTTTCAAAATTAAAGGTTGGTAAAATTTGGGGCGACTTGGAAAAAGTGCCCTTGCCGTTGTTGATGTACAAACGATCCGCCAGCGCTGCGGCACTACTGGGGAATTCATTGCCACCGCTACAAACGTACAAATCCAAATCGCCATCGCCATCGGCATCAAAAAAAGTGCAGTCGCTGTCTTCCGATACTTTATCCTGCTCAAACAGCGCTTCGTTGGTGGGTTTGAATTTTTTGCCGGGTAGTTGTACAAAAAGCTTGCCTGCCTGGTCTTTGGCACCACCAATAAAAAAATCCTCTAAGCCATCCGCATTGACATCCCCCCTACAAACTTTAGGTCCTGCATTGGAAAGCATGTGAAAAAGCAGGCGATCCCTGTCGAAATCGGAAAAGGGGTTTTCTTCGTGCTTAAAATCAATAGCAACTGCCGCGGAAATGTCTTTAAAAATCGGAGTAGCCGTGCTTTGCGGAAGCGTTTTATTGGAAATGGTTGCTTTTTGCTGATCAATGGTCAAAAACTGATTAGTTGGTACATCAACCATCGAAACCGATGCACCATCAGGAAAAAAGATGACCACAGAATCCACCTGTTGGATATCACCCAAGCCGAAATGTAAGCGGTGATCCACACAGGATTCAAAACCCCGCATCGGGTTGAGTTCTTGGTAGAAAACCTGTCCGCCGTGGAAAATAGTCGTCTGCGTGCCGATACCAAAGGTATTGTTACCTGTTCCTTTAAAACTAAAAACCAAAAAGCGATTTTTTTGCTGCAAAGTGTCTGCGTTGTTTCGATAGACAAAAGGCGGCATATTGACATTATTGACGACCAGGTCCAGATCGCCGTCATTATCCAGATCACCATAGGCAGCGCCATTGGAAAAACTCGGCGTAGCCAAGCCCCATGCTGTTGCTTTATTAGAAAAACTCAAATTGCCATCGTTGTGAAAAGCATAATTTGCCAACGCCTGAGAAGGAATCGAGTCAATCATTTGTTCGATCACTTTATTGTCGCGCTTCATCAAAGCCCTCACGGTGGCGGGGTCAGAATAAAAGTTGACATAGTCCTGGTCGGTTAAATCCTTAAAAATACCATTGGCAACAAAAATATCTTTCCAGCCGTCGTTATCCATGTCCAAAATAAGTGCCCCCCAGCTCCAATCGGTGGCGTGTACGCCTGCCATGCGCCCGATTTCGCTGAATGTATTATTGCCATTGTTCAGTTGTAAAACATTGCGCGGAAACTGATGGTGATAGCCCTGTCTGACATTCGCCTGGTATTTGTCCCAGTTTTCAAAAACCGCTTTGGTTTTCATGCGAGCATCATCTTCGGGTAGCATTTCAGTGACAAACACCTCCGGCAAACCATCGTTATTGATGTCTGCCATATCCGCCCCCATAGAGCCGAGGCTGATTTCGCGCATGTAAGTTTCGAGCGATTCTGTAAAGCCCTGGTGCGCTCCCGAAGGCGAATTGCCCTTGTTGATGTAAAGATAATCCCGCTCAAAAAAATCGTTGGAAACGTAGATATCTGGCCAACCGTCCTGGTTCACATCGCCGATGGTCACGCCCAGCCCGAAGCCGATCGCACTGGTATAAATGCCCATTTGCTGGCTTACATCCTTAAATTTTCCATCTTCATTTCTGAGCAGTTTGTTGCCCCCTTCAGGGTCAGGAATCTTGCGTTGGTCTTTGATTAAATCATAGCCACCTACGGAGCGGATGGAATTATTGAGCAGGTAGCAATCCAAATCACCGTCTTTGTCAAAATCAAAAAAAGCGGCGTGGGTAGAAAGCCCCAGGGCATTCAATTCATATTCTGCCCCTTTTTCCGAAAAAGTCAAGTCTCTATTATTGATAAAAAGTTCGTTATAGCGGCGTTCCCCTCCGGGTTTGCCCGATTTGCAAACGTAAATATCCAACCAGCCATCGCCGTTGATGTCCACCAAACTTACACCCGAAGACCATACGCCCGGCGAAGTGATGCCGGCTTTGACCGAAATATCTTCAAACTGAAAATTGCCTTTATTGAGATAGAGTTTATTGTCCACCTGGTTGCCACAAAAGAAAATATCTACCAAGCCATCGTTGTTGATATCACCCAAGCCAACTCCGGCACCGTTGTAGAAATTGCGGAAAGTATAAGGATTAAAATCTTCGGTGTGTTGCAATTGGTTGATAAAATCAATGCCCGTGTGTTGTGGCGGAAGGGCTGTAAAGAGAGTCGTAATCTTATCCTCAAAAACATCTTGCTGCTTTTGGCAACCAGTCCCTACTATTGCCAATGCCACCAAGCACCCTGCTAAGCTTCTCAACTGAAAAAAATGAAATTTTACCATCTGCACTTTGCCTTCCATCGGATATGAAGGAAGCAAGTAAAAACTTACTTGCTTCCTATTCATTTAGAATTATATCAAACAAACATCGGTATTAATAGCATGGATTCTGTACCAAGTTCGGGTTAGAGCGAAGCTGTACATCAGGAATCGGGAACAATTCTTTGCAAGCTTCTGATGCTGGCTTGAATGCCCAAGGATCGTCAAACTTGTCAAAGCGGATCAAATCCTGGCGACGCCAGCCTTCATAAAACATCTCCCGTCCGCGTTCTGCCAAAAGATTATCAGCAGTAAGTGTAGCGAATGGCGCTACTCCCGCTCTCGTGCGCACTTGATTCACCAAAGCCAAAGCCATAGCATCACCTGGGTTTTGTCTCCACAGCGCTTCTGCTTTCATCAGCAGGGCATCAGCATAGCGGAATACAGGGAAGTCATTACTCAGGTTGGGTGTAGCACCCAGTTCAAATTCAAACTTACCAACACGTGCACCTGCCTGGCGCAGTGTATTGGGTTCCAAAGCATTTACTTCAGGCGTGAAAGTCAGTGGCTGTCCGTCTGGGTCAGCTGGTTCTGCACCTGAGTCAATCAAACGCGTAACTCCATCTGAAGCGAACTGAGGGCCTGCGTGGAAGTTACCGCGTACTTGCTGGTTGCCGGGCGTACCCTTGCGCTTATCATCGTTAGAATAGGATTCGTAGAATTCTTGCAGTGTGCAGTAGCCATTCCAGGGCTGTTGCTGAAGGTTGAAGGTAGCCTGGCTGGAGTAGTGCAGCGTCATTTGTGCGAGGTTGAAGCCTTGTGCTTGTGCTTCATCGTAAGGTACTACGAAAATATTTTCAGTAGAACCCGAATTGTTTGTATTAAAATTCTTGAAGTAGTCTGATTCTAAGCTGTACAAACCAGAATTGATGATTTCATCACAAGCAGCAGCAGCCTTAGCCCATTCTGCTTTGCCAGTATATACTTCAGAATTCAAATACAACTTCGCTTGCAAGAACTTACCTGCGTAGAAGTTCATCCGCGCATAGGTAGAACCATCCTTCGCCTTCGCTAATTGCGGTACACTCTCGTTCAATTCCTGTTCTACAAACTGGAATACTTGTGCTCTTGGTTTAGTAGGCGGATTCGGATCCGCTGAGGAAAAGCTGGTTACGATTGGCACATTACCAAAAGTATCCAACAACCAAAAGTAAAACAAAGCGCGCAGTGTACGCACTTCTGCGATGAAACCCGCTGCTTGTGCCTGATCTACCTTGCCATCTGCTACCAGCGTCGTGAAAAGCTCGATCACGCGATTGCAGTTGGAAACACCCCCGAAGAGGTAGCCCCATGCACCATTAAACTGCCCATCGCTCACTGCATCAAACTGGTGGCGGTGCGTGCGCAACCAAATACCACCGTCGAACCAGTCATTACCGCGCTGTGGAATCATAATCTCGTCAGAAGAAACCTCCTGGATAGAAAAGAAGCCACCGTGGTTCATCAAGCCATACAAGCTTGTGTAAGTAGCACCCAAAGCCGAGATAAACTGTTCTTCAGTGGTTGGGAAGTTCTCCGAAGTCAACTCACTAAAAATCTGCTCATCCAGGTTGGTACAAGATTGGTTGAAAGGAAGCAGGCAAACTAACAACAACAGCGCCTTGCCTGCACGATTCAGATATCTTATCATGATTTACCTGATTTAAATGGTTTAAATGATGTTTACTAATGCTTTATTAGAATCCTAAATTCAAACCGAACGTAATTGTTCGCGTACGGAAATAAATATTTCTACGATCCAAACCAGGATACAGCGGATTGCCTGCCCCAAGTGGCGTAGCACCACCATTGTCAGATTCACCTGGATCACCATAACGAGGAGATGGATCTACACCTGTATAATCAGTGATGAAAAATAAGTTCTGCCCCGTGAGGTAAAGACGAATCTTGGAGAATTTGCTCTTCTCACCCAAATTGAAGGTGTAGCCCAAAGTAGCGTTGTCCAGCGCGATGTAAGAAGCATTTTCTACATAATAGCTGGAGAACTGCGGGTTAGCCCGTAGGTTTTCATTGAAGAACTTTGTTTTTACAATATTTTCGATTTCACGCGAGCCTGTACCCAGTGGTTCGTAGAATACGCGATACATATTTGCCAGGTCGTGACCAAAATCCCCACGCAAGAAGAAGTTGAAATCCCAGTTGGCATAGCGGAAGCTACTCTGGAAACCGAGTGAAAAGTCTGGCAAACCATCACCGATAACGGTTCTGTCGTCACCATTGATTTGATTGTCACCATTAATATCGCGGAAAATAAACTTGCCATCCTCACCTACGCCTTCGTAGATCAAACCATACAACTGGCCAAGGCTTTGACCGGCTTGTACGATGATCGTTGGGTTATCATTCAAACCTGGCGCACCCGGAGAGGTACTGTTTGGCAAGAAGAAGCCACCGCTTGCGAAGAATTTGAACTTGGCTTCTCCATCAATATCAACTGTATCCAACACTGTATTGTAAGCAGAGAATACCAGGCGAGGTTCCCAGCTGAACTTACCTTTATCCAACAAATAGCCAACGCTCACTTCAACACCGGAGTTGCGTAATTCAACGTCTTCGAGGTTTGCTTGAGTCGTACCGGCAAAGTTAGGTGGTACGGGTACGTTTACAGGGAAGATCAAGTCACGTGTTCTACGCGTATAATAGTCCAAAGAACCCGTCAGTTTGTAATCCATCAATGCGAAGTCAATACCTGCATTGAATTCACCTTTCACTTCCCACTTCAGGTCGGGGTTCGGGTTTTGGTTAGGTGCATAAGCCGGCACGAAACCACCATTGAAGAAGAAAGACCCACTTTGACCGAAACGCAGTACTGATAATCCATCACTTGGTGGCAATGCACCTGTTTCACCATAACCTACACGGAGCTTTAAGTTATCAAGACCGGCTACGTCAATCAAGTTGCTGAGCGTCACACCGGCACTCACACCAGGGAATACCCCCCATTTGTTGTTTTCCCCAAGGCGAGTAGAACCCTCTCGGCGCACAGTAGCCTGCAGGAAGTAAGTATCGTCGAAGTTAAAGTTCACACGACCGAAGAAAGCGATTACCTTGTTGGAATTCTGGTAGCTGTAGAAAGAAGCTCTACCTTTAGGAATTTCCTGAGAGAAAGCCAAGGCATTGAAGGAAATGTCATCGGAGATAAAGTCCCCTGCATTGATACCAATACCATCAAAGCGGCTTTCCTGATAAGAATAGCCTCCCAAAATGGTCAGGTTCAACTTACCGAAGTCCTTGGTGTAATTCGCAGTAGCTTCAAACAATTGAATATTGCTATTGTCGTCATTAGCGTTCGCTTGTCCATTTCTACCAAAGCCACGGAAATAAGCCTGCTTCTTGTAGTACTGACGCCCCTGGAAAGTCGTGCGCAATTGAGAATAGAAACCAGAAACGGTCAAGCCTGGAATCAGTTCATAATCCAAACGGCCACTCATCAAAAGGTCATTCGACTTACCCAGGTTGGCACTTTGTTCATTGATCGCTACCGGGTTGAAGTAGTCAAAGTTTTCTTCCTGATAGTATCCACCGTATTTGTCAAACAAAGGGTGGTTTGGATCGCTGAAGCGAACCGGCGCCGTAGGGTTATACAAATTTGCATAACGCAAAGCCTCCACTACGCCGAAATTAGCATCACGACGCGTAGAAGAAAGGTTAGCCGTAAAGGTCAAACGGTCGTTGAGTGCTTTTTGAGTCAGGTTCAAGCGACCATTAAACTGCTGGAAACCACTCTGCAAGCCAATACCTTGAATGTTGCGATAGTTCAAGGAAGCCCGATAAGTAGTACCATTACCAATACCACCGGACAAAGACAGGTTGTGTACATGCGAAAGCCCTGTGCGGGTCACTTCATCTACCCAATCCGTTTCAAAGCCGCGATCGGAATTAGGGCGCAACTCCGCAAACTCAGCAGCAGAGGTAGTTTGTACCTGTCTTGCAATAGATTCTGAGGAAGCATAGCCATTGTAATCTACTTTGGCATCGCCTTTTTTACCTTTTTTGGTAGTGATCAGGATCACACCTGAAGAAGCCCGTGTACCATAAATAGCAGCAGCTGAGCCATCCTTCAATACGTCAACCGATTCAATGTCGCTTGGGTCAACGGAATTAAGGGAAGCACCGATAGTACCGTCAATAACGATCAGGGGCTGCGTGTTAGAACCCAGGGTAGAAAGGCCGCGCAGGCGAATCGTAGTGCCACCGTTGGGGTCACCACCCGCCTTGGCAATATTCAAACCTGCAATTTTACCCTGAATCAACTGAGTAGGATCGTTCACGTTACCGCCGTTGAAATCTTCGGCTTTCACGCTGGTCACGGCGCTGGTCACTTCCTTCGCTTTCTGTGTACCATAACCTACTACCACAATTTCATCCAGCACCTGCCCTGGGCTCAGTGAAATGTCTATCACGTTAGATGTACCGATAGCGACTCTCCGGCTGGTGTAACCCGTGTAAGAGAATTCTAATTCCGTAGCCCCCTCTGGGATGCTCAAAGAATAAGTACCATCAATATCCGTAACTGTACCTGTGGAAGTACCAACCACTAAAATGTTGGCACCGATGAGAATGTCTCCCGTCGTTTCGTCTGTCACTTTTCCGGTGATGGTGCGCTGCGACCAAGCCGCCATGCTTACCGTCAATGACATAAGAAGCAGAAGACTCTTTAAGAAGTAGTCGTTCCTAAGTTTCATACAATACTTCAGTTTGGTTAAAAAAACAACTAATGCGTCTGATTAATTTTTAAATGCTCTGGGATCCAAATTAAGATAAAGAGTTGGCTTTCAAGGGATAGAGCCCTCGCCGTGTTTTATCAGATTGTTCGGCAGTGCCTTACAAAAACTAAGATAAGACACTTTTGCATAAAAGACCCATATGTTTTTATAAAAAATGATATAGCCCAACCTCTTTCGTGTTATAGTTGTTTTCATTGACGCTTTTAAGAGCTTAGCCTTAACAGTCGCTGTGCTGGTTTGAACTATGTGTTCGTTTTACACTAATTTCGTTCTGTAAAAGTCTAAAATAAGATTTAAATATACAAGAATTGATAAAAATAATTTTTCGGAAGAGATGCGATGCAAAATTATATTGGGAATTGCAGTATTGCAAAAAAACTATAACTTTCTGCTAAAAGTATCCAAACAGAACAAAAAATTTCGCTCTCGTTTTTTCAAATTACTGCTATGAAAATACACCAATCGCCTGTTATTACCTTATTATTTTGCTGTTGTTTGCTATTTCAGAACTTTGGCAATGCCCAACCATTTGGTGACCTTGTCATTAAAAAGGGAGTAAAAAAAGTAGATATCCCTTTTGAGTATGAAAATAATTTTATCATCGTTAAAGTTATTTTCAATGACGTTTTTCCACTGAAATTTATCTTTGATACAGGTGCCGAACATACGATTTTGACACGCCGCGAGATAACGGATTTGCTCCAGATCAACTACGATCGCCAATTTAAAATAAAAGGTGCCGACCTTAGCACCAATTTGTATGCCTACCTGGCGCGGGGCGTCAAGCTTACGATACACAATATGATTGCTGAAAACCGAGCCATTCTGGTACTGGAAGAAGACTATTTTAGGTTTGAAGAGTTTGGCGGTATCAATGTGCAAGGTATTATTGGCGCTGATTTGTTCCGAAGGTATGTCGTCAAAATTGATTATCGCCGAAAAGTGATCACTATTTATGATCCGCATTATTTTAAGCAGCCCGACAATGATTTTGAGGAGATTCCGGTAGAATTTCATCGCAATAAACCTTATCTCTTCGCTGGCACTATTTTTGCAAAGGATACGATCCCTCAAGCCAAATACCTGATGGATACCGGTGCCAGCATTGCTTTGCTGTTGTACATCAATGGTCAACCTAATGTAGAATTGCCACCTCAATTTATTACTACTAAAATCGGGATGGGCTTGGGGGGCTACTTAGAGGGCTTTTTGGGGCGTACCAAGCAATTGGAGATCGGCAAATTCCCGCTCGAAGATGTCATCACCAATTTTCAGGAAATTCCACCCGATGCCGATACAACGTACCTCAACGGGCGCAATGGCATCATCGGCAATCAGATACTCAATCGTTTTACGATTGTTGTTGATTATATTAATAGCAAAGTATATTTCAAATCGGAAAAAAAATTCCGGCAAAAATTTCAATATGACAAAAGTGGCATTATCCTGGCAGCATCGGGCATTAACCTGAACATTTTTACGGTGGTGGACATTATAAAGAATAGCCCTGCCGAAAAAGCAGGTATTTTGATTGGAGATGAGATCAAAAAAGTGAATGGCATCCCTACCATCCTGCTAAGATTGGAAAGCATCTTGGAGCGGTTCAGGGGTAAATCGGGCAAAACAGTGCACTTGCTGATTCAGCGAAATAACGCCAAAATAAAAAAACACATTGTGCTCCAGGATTTGATTTAAAAACCGGTGCGAAGCTCCCTTTTTCTATCAAATGCCAGCAACTTTTTGGGTTCAAAAAGCTTGGTTTTATCGATTGAAGCCCGTATCTTTGCCCTCCGTTTAGAAAACCATTATAAAAAATTAAAAACCACTTATGTTCGCAATCGTAACCATAGCTGGTCAACAATTCAAAGTAGAGGAAGGGCAGGAGCTCTTCGTCCACCAGTTAGAAGCCAAAGAAGGCGACAATGTGTCTTTTGATCAGGTGCTCCTGGTAGCAAAAGACGACCGCAATGTCACCATCGGCAAGCCGATTCTGCAAGCAGCCAAAGTAAAAGCAACCGTGCTGGGGCATCAGAAAGGTGATAAGGTAGTTGTTTTCAAAAAGAAAAGACGCAAAGGCTACAAAGTGAAAAACGGGCACCGCCAGGCTTTCACCAAGATCAAAATTGACAGTATTGCTGTTTAGCAGTGGCAAAGGGAAAGGTGAAAATTATTCCTAATCCCAAATTTTTAATTTTAAATTTAACAGAAAATGGCACATAAAAAAGGGGAAGGTAGTACCCAAAACGGCAGAGATAGTAACCCTAAACGATTGGGTGTCAAGCTTTTCAGCGGGCAATATGCTAAAGCTGGCAGTATCATTGTTCGGCAGCGAGGTACCAAGTTTCACATCGGTGAAAATGCTTACCTCGGCAAAGATTATTCCATCCACGCAGCAGTGGAAGGCACCGTGGCTTTCAAAAGAAAAAAAGATAACAAAACCTTTGTGAGTATCATTCCTTTGCACGAGGTGAAAGAAACGGCTGCCAAGGCTGAACCCATGCAGACAAAACCGACACCAGAGGTAGTATCAGTGCCTGTGGTAGAGCAGGTCATAGAGGGAAAAAAAACCGCTAAGGCTTCTACGAGTGAAAAAATTACTTTACCTTCGGGACAATCGGTTAAATTAAATGACTTGAAGCTAATCGAAGGAATTGGCCCGAAAATTGAAGAGTTATTTCACAATGCAGGGATCACAACTTGGGCGGCCCTGGCAAGTGCCGATATTGAAACCCTGAAAGAAATCCTGGCGCAAGCAGGTAGCCGCTACAAAATGCACGACCCTACCACCTGGGCAAAACAGGCGAAATTGGCGCATGAAGGCAACTGGGAAGCGCTAGAGGCGTATCAAACGGAGCTCAAAGGTGGCAAGGCTCAGGAAGAAGAGTAAAATTTAGTTTTCATAGCTTTATGTTTTTTAGTCCCTATCCGCTTCAAAGCGCGATAGGGCTTTTTTATTAGATTTTTTCAACTTTTTCCCTCAGTAGCCAGCCCTGATCGCCGTTTGCCAAATTAATTTTATACCACTGCCCAATAGAATCTGAAACCGATACCGTGGTACCTTCGTGCAACACCCGCTCCACTGCGCTCTGCGCGTCGGCTGCGCGATGAAGCGCCACTTCCGGTTGCATAATGACCGCCCGGCTGTGTTGTTGGAGAGACTGATACCGGTAGAATGCAAATAAAAAACTCAACCCGCTGAGTACCAATAAGAAAAATCCAACTATAAATCCTACTTTTTTCTGCCATCGGATACTACCCAGCAACCACAATACTAAGCCTCCCACGCCAAGCCAAAGTAGCACAATCGCCTGTATGCTCCAGCCCTTTGGCGAGTGCAAGTAACTCGTTCTTTTGAGCCAAGCACTTAGAAAAAATTCCGACAAGGCTTCAATTTTGTCAGGTAAGCGATTTCGGGTAACTGCCAGGTTGTGTCGCGTATCTGCATCGTTGGGGTCCAATAGCAGCGCCCGTTCGTAATGCAAAATAGCTCGTCCATACTGATTGGTACGAAAATAGCAATTGCCCAGATTGTAATGGAGCACTTCCGAGATGTAGCCTTGCCGCAACACCGCTTGGTACAAATTGATTGCTTCATTAAAATCTTTTTTTTGATAAGCAGCATTAGCCGCTTTTAGCTGATCAGTAGCGGAGCTTGCCCCTGCTTCAAATACTATACAACTGAGCACGAAGGCAACAAATAATGGCTTTCTCATTTTATACCGGATATTTGTGCACTCATAACAAATAAATCATTCAGGTTTCTGGGTCGTCTTTGGGTTTCCCATCTAAAACCCTTGATTTTCAACTGGTCGTGATCTGCTTGCCGCATGGGGTACAGATTTGCCTTAGGTGTTTCAAAAAAACGAATATCAGTAATTTGATTATCGCCAAAGTAGAGCAGCATTTCGCTACAAATGGTTTTATTCACACCGATATACCCCCCAGCTTCGTCCCTAGCGTAATAAACCGACTCCGCATTGCCCTGCACATCCATCCGCCTCAATTCATTTTTTTCAAAAAAAGCAGTGATATTGCGCCCTTTGATTTGGTTAAAAAAAATTTCATCCGGTGAATTGATGATAAAAGAGTTGTTGTACAAAAATATGCGATCTATTCTTTCATTGCTGAGCCGCACATGAATCGTGTCGGCTGTAAACTGTGAGGTATCCGACCACATGATGGGTTGCTGGAATAATCGGAAAATCGAGTCGGTAGTGTTATATACCAATGAATCGCAGAGCCCCTGCAAGTTGCTTTTAAAAATGCGCACATCCCGATAAGCGAAAAGCATGCGGCTGGTGTCCTGCGCCAGGGTATCAATTTGCTGAGAAGCGAGCAAGGTATCCGCGGTTAGATACAAAGAGTCATTTTCTATTTTTGAAATCAACAAAGGGCGGCCGCTTCGCCCGCCAATTGCTTTTAGGAAATTGGTTTGCCTGTTGTAGTTAGCCCTTTCACACAAAACAGTGAGATTAGCGGAGGTGTCGCGCCAGATGATATTTCCTACGGCTACCCCCGATCCTAATTCCTGGCTATAAGCGACCTGGTCAGCTTCGAGTATCTGTGGCGGCTCAATAATTTTAGAGCGCCCGGTGGTAGAATACAGCTGATTTTTTTGGTCGTACACGATGGTATCTGCCACGATGTTTCGGATGGAATCCCGAAAACTGGCTTTCCCCGTGAGGTAATATTTCCTGTTCAACTCCTCATACCGGATCACGGCAGCCCTGGCTTCCTGATCTTTACTGATAAATTCGGCATCGCCATCCAGGGTGTATTCGCGCGCTTTGCCATTGTATCGAATGGTTTCAGCGGTTGCTTGCTGATCACCACGCGCATATTGGGCATTTTTTTTAAATTCTGCCAAGTTGTTTTGGGTATTATAAAAACCATCCTCACAATAAACCCTACTGCTATCGCTATAAATAATGGTGGGCCCAAGAAAAAAAACCGTCCGGCTTTGGGTGTTAAACTTGAGTGTATCGGCACGAAGATTGAAATTAGGGTCAATAACCACCACGCTATCCTTGAAGTAAGCCTCATTTGTACCCACGTAGTAATACCCCTTTTTGCTGCTTAGCTGGGTTTTATTGTTGGTGAGGGTTGCCCCTTCAAAGTAGGTAGCAATTTTAGTACTCAAGTCATAATCCAAGCGGTCGGTAAAAAGCTGCTGTGTGCCATTTACTAATGTCACATTGCCAAAAAGTACTGCCTTTTTAGCAAGTCCATCGTATATCAAAGAATCCGAAAAAATACTGGTTGTGTCCTTTTGTTGAATAATGACATTGCCCTTTGCCACCACATTCACGTTATCTTCAATAACAGCCGTATCACAATACATATAGACACTATCTTGCCGCAACTCTACGTTACCGCTCAGTTTTTGTACCAATTTTTTACCCCGCTGTATATTTTCGAGCGTGATCGCTTTATCAATATTCACAATATCCTTGTCTTTGGGCTTGATAGCTGGCTGCGCCCAAATTCCCCCCGATAAAGCAGACAAGATAGCGCCAAGCGCTGCGATCCGTTTTAGCATTTGATTTTTTCTTCTGATGATTCAAAAACGACTTTATTCGATAGAATGTTGATATACAATTACTTGAATTAACGAAACCTTAACGATGCCCCAGAAGGCACTCCGCGGCTTCTTCACCAACCAGGCTGCCAATGGCAACGCCCATGCCGCCCAGGCGAACGGCTACCACAAGTTTGTCTGATACCCGATTGACAATCGGTTTTTTTTGTGCGCCAATCCCGAGGATGCCACTCCACCAGGTATCAATTTCAACTGCTTGCCCTGGCAAAATAACTTCTCGCAATAAGCGGACGAGGGCTTCCTGAATCAAAGCAGTGGTACCAAAGGCATCCGTTGATTCTGTTTGCGGGGCAAGGTGCCTGCCGCCCCCCAGCAAGATGCGATTATCCACGTTGCGAAAATAATAGTACCCTTTGTCGTAATGAAAAGCGCCTCTTAGTCTCAAATTCGGGATCGGATTCGTGATAAGCACTTGATTTCGAGCAGGCTGTAAATCCAAATCAGGAAAAAGCTGCTTGGCAAAACCATTGGTAGCCACGATGGCTCTTTTTGTTGTGATTTCCCACCCAGCCGCCGTTGTGACGGTCACGCATTGCTGATCGTATTCTATTTTCTCTATGGCAACACCATTGTACAACTGAATACCTGCCGCCGCTACCTGCCGCAGCAGGCTCGCCATCATTTTGCCGGTGTGCAATTGCCCCTCTGCCTGGTTGAGAATCAAATGCTTAACTCCTTGAAATCTAAATTTTTCAATATCAGAATCTACAATCCGATAAGTTGCTTGTTGACCGGTGATGCTTTGCAAAATTTTATTGAAAGCAGGTATTTGCGCCTCGCATTGCTGAAAAATAGCTTCCTCTTCCGGACGAAACACCTCATAACCGCCTAAGGCCTCGTAGTCAATGGCAGTGTCGCCCAGCCGCTTTCGCAGGCGTTGTAAGCCTTGCCAGCGTTTTTCTACCAAAGCCCAGACCGCTGCTTCGGGCACTTTTTTCAGATCATCGAGCAATTCTGTCATACTACCAAAGCAGGCAAAGCCCGCGTTTCGGGTACTCGCCCCCAGTGGCAAAACGCCTCGATCAAGGACGGCGATGTTTAGGCTCGGTTCTAATTCTTTGAGCCGCAAAGCCGCATTCAAGCCTACGATTCCGCTGCCGATGATGAGCACATCCAATGCGCCAAAAAACGTTTCGCGTTCCCAATAACTGAGGCTGTATGTCCGTTCTTTTGCTATCATAACAGGATATCTTTGCCGGAGTGCAAAATTAGCTAATTTTTGTAAGGCATGGTGTTTATCTTTGCCCGAAAAGCATAGGTATGATTCAGCGCATTCAAACTATTTTTTTACTTCTGGCGGCTATCGCCATTTTTTTGTTACTTGTATTCCCATTTACTTCCACGGCAATGGCAGTGCCTGATTCGATTTTTTCAGATCGCGTTTTTGATATAAAAGATCAAGCAGGTATGTTGGCGCTTTTTAGCCTGGCAGGTATTACGGCTATTGTGAGTATCTTTTTGTTTAAAAACAGAAAAATACAAATGCGCCTAACGCTTTTATCATTCATAATCACGGTAGCCGGTATCGTGTGGAGTTTTGTTTTTTATTCGCAGGCGCTAAAAGAGCTGAATGACCAACCTTACAAAGATGAACTCGGCAGGTTTTTGCCATTACTGGCGCTGGTATTTACGATGTTGGCGTATCGTTTTATCAGAAAAGATGAAAAGTTGGTAAAATCCATGGACCGATTGCGATAAAAGTAAAATGGTCTCTTTGCTGAGCAGAGAGACCATTTTTAACTTTAGATGGATGTTTTATTATTCTTGGGCCTCAGGGCGTTTTTTAGCAGAATAGTTCAACTTTAATTGCCCTGATTTCCGGAGTTGTGTTTTTACATCTTGTACAATACCCATTGTAACAGAGCCATCCACCCGAAGGGAAGAAGTGATTTGAGCACGTCTTGCTTCCGGTACTTTTATTTTGTGGCGCTCCAGAAAGAGCGGAATTTCTGCCAGATCGGCAAATTTATCACCCAATTGAAGCCTCGGCTTCGTACCATACACAGCCTGGTACTTGGTTGTCGGTCTTCCGATGTACAAGTAGTTCACCAAAGACTTTTCCTCCAGTTTGCTCAATTCTGATGCAAAAGGAGTATTGACCTGTACTTTCAGTTCTGCATCCCGCATGGTAGTCACCACCATAAAGAAAAACAGCAACATGAAGATGATATCAGGTAGCGATGCTGTGGAAATAGTAGGAGTAGCACTCCCTCTTTTTTTAGAAAACTTTGACATGATTCGGAACTTTTAGCCGTGTGAAGGACGGATAAGTTGTATGGTCACCAATCCTATGCTTTAAATAAACCTCACACAACAATCGCAAATTATTTTTCCTCGCCAAATGCAGTAGGTTCTGCTTCCGATAATACAAAAGGAATTTCCTCTTTGATCGTTTTCAGATAAGCCTTCGGCATCTCTTCGCTGAAAGGGATTCCGTATTTGCGCTGGCTCAACTCATCCCACAATTCATTGTAAGCTGCTTTGAGTTCGTTGTATACTTCCAAATACGTTTTGTAGTTGGTGCCTCTATCATTTTTTAAAGAGATAATCGCTTTTGTAGGCTTTTCCGACAAATCCTCCCGTTTGGTTGGATTAGCAATAAATTCCTTTGCACGGTCTTTCAAATCTCTGATATCAACGGGTTCGCCCCTCACCAGCAATTGATTCTGTGCATTCACCAGTACGGCAAATACATTCCGAGACTTCAACTGCTGAATATCCGGTTCTTCTTCTGACCAAGGCGGCAGCTTCACAGTAATACCTTTATCTTCTACGATGGTGGTAGTCACCAGGAAGAATATCAGTAGCAGAAAGGCAATGTCAGCCATAGAACTGGCATTGATTTCATTTTTCATTCTATGTTTTGACTTCCCTGCCATATCCTAAATTATTTAAAAAAGTTTCTGATTTCAGAAATTACTAGCGATGCAAGGGTTACAACCGCCAGAATGATCGTTGTGTTCAAACCTGCACCGATTAGCTTGACGGTATTGTCAGAAGTACCCATTTTCTTTGCAGCTTCGGCTACCATACCTGTGGTCTCAACAGAGGAAGTAGCATACGAAACTATAAAAATCACAAGTAAAACGCCCACGCCAATAATCCCTTTGAGGGAGCTTTTGAAATTAGTAGCGGTTTGTAGTATTCCAAATGCGACGGCAATAAGGGCAGCTGCTACAAAAAGAAAAGCGGAGCCTAGCAAACCTGCATCAAAAATGCTAGTAGAGGGTCGTTCTTCCTTTGGCATCGCCTGTAGGGCCGCATTCCCAGATAGCCAGGAGACTATAAAAATCACACTGAGAAGCGCGCCCAAGCCAAAAGCGAGGAGTTGTCCATTTTTAGACAAAAATTTATACATAGTTCGTTCTGATTCTTAATTATTTGAAAATATTGTTAGCTGACAAAACATCAATAATCGCGATAGAAGCATCTTCCATTTTGTTGACGATACTGTCAATCTTTGATACGATGTAATTGTAGAACAACTGGAGGACAATCGCTACGATCAGACCGAATACCGTAGTCAACAAGGCCACCTTGATACCACCCGCTACAACGGTCGGAGAAATATCGCCCACTGCCTCGATACGGTCAAACGCCTGGATCATACCAATAACCGTTCCCAAGAAGCCAAGCATCGGTGCCAAAGCGATGAACAGGGAAATCCAAACTAAGCCTCTTTCCAGCAAGCCCATTTGTACGCTGCCATAAGAAACAATAGCCTTTTCTACAGCTTCAGGGCCTTGCTTTGCATTCTTCAAGCCTTCATAAAGAACGCTCGCAGTAGGACCTTGTGTAGATTTGCATACTTCCATAGCGCTATCCAAGTCACCTTGTTTTAGTTGTTCATCAATACGCGCTAACAACCTGTCCGTGTTAGTAGTTGCAATATTCAGCGTGATGATACGCTCAATACAAAATGCCAAACCAAGAATCAAGCAGAGCAATACAGGGCTCATCCAGATGGGATCCCCATCAATGAAGTACTTCTTAATCAATTGATAGCCGGAGGGGGCATCATCAGAAGCTGCTGCCGCTGTCTCTGTGCTCTGTGAATCCTGAGCATATACGGTCACATTGCTTGAAAATACAGTCAAACCCAATACAAGCAATAGAGTCAATAATTTTCGCATAGTCAATAAGGTTTTACGATTGTTTTTTGTGATAAAATGAACAAATTGATTTTCCGTTTCAAGCGGAGAGAGCGGGATTCGAACCCGCGAGGCCCTTTAGGAGCCTACACACTTTCCAGGCGTGCGCCTTCGACCACTCGGCCACCTCTCCCTCACACTGGGCTGTGCTCTTCAAAAAATCAAAACATCTCATTTCGCTTCAGCACAAAATGCCAACAAAAATAACCATTATGAACTTTTCCACAACAGTGGTGGCACAAAAATTGTAAAAAGATGTTAGAATTCAAAATTTTTTAATTGTCTTGCTGCGAATTTACTTTTTGCAAGGCTTGAAAGTTATACAGAATACAAAATCTTTGGGGCATTTTGCCAGTTAAATATTTTCTCAGCATTATCCGAAGTGACTTGAGCGACTTCCGCTACCGGCACTGCTTTTATTGCTGCTAATTTTTCAGCGATGAGCCTGAGATAAGCGCTTTCGTTTCGTTTGCCGCGATGGGGTACGGGCGATAGATAGGGCGAATCCGTCTCAAGCACAAGGTGTTGCAAATCAATTTGCTGTACAACTGCATCCAAACCTGCTTTCGGGAAGGTCAATACGCCCCCGATTCCCAGATAAAATCCTAAGTCAATAATTTCCATCGCCTGCTTAAAATCCCCGGTAAAGCAATGGAAAATCCCTTTCAAGCGGTCATCTTTCACTTCTTTCAATAAAGCGATAATGATGTCAATGGATTCCCTGGAGTGAATCACAATCGGTAAGTGAAGCGCCTTTGCCCACTCTACCTGCATCAGGAAGGCGAGTTTTTGTTCTTCCACATAGGTTTTATCCCAGTACAGGTCTATCCCGATTTCGCCGATAGCACAAAAGGAACGATTAGAAAGCCACTGTTCTACAATTGCCAATTCTTTCAAATAATCAGCATTCACAGAGCAGGGGTGCAAGCCCATCATCGCAAAGCAATGCGCCGGATAAGCTGCTTCCAGCGATAGCATACCGGCTATCGAATCACTATCCACATTCGGCAGATACATCGCTGTTACGCCATTCGCTATCGCTGTTTGCACCACGGCATCCCGATCTTCATCAAATTGCGAGGCGTACAAATGCGCATGCGTGTCTATCAACTTCATTATTTGCAATTTGCCGTAAAGGTAAAGATTAATTTTGGAGATTTTTTGGTGTATGGCTGTCGTTGTATTAACAAAACGGCTCTAATATTGTAAAATTAATGATAGTTTTGGCAAATTTTTTATAAAATGGCTAAAAAGCAAAAATATTATGTGGTTTGGCAAGGGGTGAATCCAGGCGTTTACAAAAGTTGGGCAGACTGCCAGGCGCAAATCAAGGGCTACCCCAATGCAAGCTACAAGTCTTTCGATTCGGAAGCCGAGGCAATCGCTGCGTTTGCAGGCAATTATACCAAACCTGTTCTTGTAAAAGCGGCCAGCCCGAAGAATATTCATTTAAAAGAGGTTATCTGGGATAGTATCTGTGTGGATGCAGCTTGCAGCGGCAATCCGGGGGTCATGGAGTACCAGGGCGTGGATACGCGCACGCGCACGCAGTTGTTCTACCAGAAGTTTGAATTGGGCACTAATAATATTGGCGAATTTCTCGCTATTGTACACGCCTTGGCTTTGTTCAAAAAAGAAAATAAAGCAACGCCAATTTACTCAGACTCAAGGAATGCAATAAAATGGGTACGCGAGAAAAAGTGCAAAACGACCCTGGTGCGCAATACTAAAACCGAGGGGCTTTGGCAAGTGATTCACCGCGCCGAAAAATGGCTTGAAGAAAATAAGTTTTCTAATAAAATTATGAAGTGGGAAACCGAACAGTGGGGAGAAATTCCGGCTGATTTTGGCAGAAAATAACACCAAATTTGAAAGGAGAAGGCTATATATTCACGCCTTATTATTAAACAAACTTCATTTTATAATCAGTTTTTACTTTGCCTTTTTTAATATCTTCCAATTTGCGGCGTATCAAACGCTTTTTGATTGGCTTGAGATGCTCAATAAATAAGACACCGTCAATATGATCATATTCATGCTGAATCACGCGGGCATTAATCCCCGTGAAAGTTTCTTCCTGTGGTATTAAATTTTCATCCAAATAACGCAGGCGGAGGACGGTAGGACGATCTACATCGCCCCGGACATCGGGGATGCTCAGGCAGCCCTCTTCATACGCCAAGGGTTCGCCCATTTCATTCACTTTATGAGCATTGATAAATATTTTCTTGATGCCATTCAATGCTTTATCTTCTTCTTTCAGTTGGGTCGTATCCACCACAAACAAACGAATAGCAAGCCCTACCTGTGGCGCGGCAAGCCCTACCCCATTCGCGTTGTACATCGTATCCCACATATTGGCAATAAGTTCCTGCAAATTGGGATAAGTAGCGTCAATGTCTTCTGCTACTTTTTTCAAAACAGGCTGCCCGTAGGCAAAAATCGGCAAAATCATTATGATAATCGTATTGTTTGTTATATTATTGATAACGACTTCGTTCCAGGTATTCCTGCAAAATAATCACGGCACTGATTTTATCTACCAACGCCTTGTCTTGTCGCTTTTTTTTCTTAGCGCCGCTCATCAAAATCGCTTTTTTGGCTTCTTCAGATGTGAAGCGCTCATCCTGATCTACAACCAACACCTGCGGGAAAAGTTCGCGCAGCTTTTTTTTGAAAGCTTCTACCTGTGGCGCGATTTGTGCCGGTGTGCCATCCAGGTGCATGGGTTCTCCTACTACGATTGTCTCCACCGTTTCCTGTGCAAAATAAGCTTTCAGGTAATCAAAAATTTGATTGGTCGGCACAGTGTCCAAACCATTGGCTATGATCTGCAAAGGATCCGTAACGGCGATTCCCGTTCGTTTGGTTCCGTAATCAATCGCTATAATTCGCGCCAAGAAATTTTAATTTGATTAGTGGATTGCAAAAATGAGGCAAAAAGGCAGGATTTACAATGAAAAACAAAAAAAAAGTTGCCAGGTGCCGAATTACCGAGCTATTCCTGACAACCGTTCCCCCTTACTTAAAAGTTTTAAGAACGCTTAAATTATTCTCTACGAGGTGCAAAAGTAATATACTTCAGATCATTGCGCTTAAAATAGTGACAAACGTTAAATTAAGGTTGATAAAACGCTTATCTACATATTGTAACTGTAAAGTTAAGTTGGTTTATTGTAATATCAAAGAAAAAATTGCACAGATATTTTAAAAATTTGACAACTGATCACATCGTGTTAACAGGCTCCACTTTTACGATTGTTGTAAGCTGAAAAATTGTATATGCTCATTTGCCAAAACAGGAAAAGCCTTATAAAATATCCATCGCCTCCAGCATTTTTTCCTTGTAGATACGCCCCAGCGGCAAATTAGTTTCACCAATGGTAACAATATTTTGTTTTAGATCAATTCGATCCACACAAGCCAGTTGTATTATACAGCTTTTATGTATCCTTATGAAGTGCGCAGCAGGCAATCTGGCAATAAGTTTCGTGAGGGAAGCCTTGATTGCAAATTTTTTTTGAGCCATATAGAGGTAGCAGTAATTCCCATTTGCTTGAATCCAGAGCACATCCTTGATCCTTATTTTTTGGAGGATGTGATTCATACGGATGAAAAAAAAACCGCTATCTTCTAGCGCTGGTTCTGTATGAAATATCTTTTTATTTGGAGTAGCCACCATTTAATAACTTAAAGTTTAGTTTTTTAAAATGGGTGCTGTTCATAGTTTAAATTGATTTTCTTTCGCAATTTGAGACGCACACAAAATTATAAGTCACTTTTTTTAAAAAAAAATTAGGATAAAAAATTTTTACATCAGGGTGATCAGGGGATGTCAGCACCTACCTTGTGTGGTAAAAATCCCTGAAAATTACAGCCAGTGCTTACTTTCAGGGGGGTCGGGGAATCATCCCAGCGTTTTTGCAAAACCCACTCATTTGATCCAGCACCAATGTGATGAATCACAAGAATCCAGAATAAAATTTCGATTGTAAGCACTGGATAGTTATTTTTACGAGATAAACGAGCATTTGATTAAGCAAAACAACAGTATTTTATGAAAATAAGCATTTTGGGTTTTTTAGCCTTGTGGATATCCATCACCTTGCTCAAAGGGCAGGACTACAGCCAATCTTCCTGGCATATTCAGGCGAAAAACATTGACCCTTCCAATTATTACGGCATTACGGTTGCCAATGGGATGATCGGTTTGATTTCCTCGCCGGAACCTATGCGCGTGAAGGACGTGGTACTCAATGGGGTGTACGACTACTACCAGCGTGGGCGGGTTTCCAATATCTTAAAGACATTCAACCACGTCAACATGAACTTGGATGTGGACGGCCGCCGCATTGGTCGAAGGGATATTTCCAACTATGCTCAGACCTTAGACATGAAAAAAGCTGCGCTCACTACTACTTTTGATGTGAGCGACAAAATTACTGTGCGGCATACCATGATGGCGCTGCGCCACTTGCCCTACACCGCCATGAGTGTGGTGGAAATTATTGCTAAAAAAGAAGTGACCATCACTCCTATGAGTGTGATCGAAGCACCAGAGCACCTGGTGGATGTCCGAAATTATTACAGTGAAATTGATCGCCCGCATGTGCTCATTCCTTTATTGACTTCGGTAGCCAAAAGCCCTTCCGGGAAATTGACCGTGGCAGCTTCCAGCAGCTTTATTTTTGAAGAACCACATGGAAGCGAGCCTGATATTATTCACGAAGATTGGGATTACAACAGGCACCTTGCCAAATTTTATAAAAAGCTGAAAGCCGGCGAGGCATATCGGTTTAGTGTAGTGGGTTCTGCCGTGGCCTCCAGCCAGTATAACGATGCGCACAACGAAGCCGAGCGCCTCACTATTTTTGCAATGCTAGAAGGAACAGAACGCTTGCTCAAACTCCACGAAGCGGCTTGGGCAAAACTCTGGGAAAGCGACATTGTTGTGGAAGGTGACTTGACGGCGCAGCGCGATATTCGCTCGGCGCTTTACCATTTGTATGCTTTTGCAAGAGCAGAAACAGCCTACAGCCTTTCGCCCATGGGTTTATCAGGTTTGGGGTACAATGGGCACGTTTTCTGGGATACAGAGTTATGGATGTATCCGCCTTTGCTAGCTTTACAACCGGATATAGCAAAATCCTTGCTGGAATACCGCTTTGAGCGGCTGGAAGCAGCCAAACAAAACGCCTTTGCACATGGCTATGCAGGCGCTATGTTTCCCTGGGAATCCAGTGCCGATGGTACCGAAGATACCCCCGTTTGGGCGCTCACGGGGCCTTTTCAGCACCACATCACAGGCTGCGTCGGATGGGCATTTTGGAAATATTATCAAGTTACCAAAGACAAGGAATGGCTGCGCACCAGAGGCTATCCGGTTTTGAAAGAAGTGGCTGATTTCTGGGCAAGTCGGGTGGAGCGCAATGGGCCAGGGCGATACGACATCAACAACGTCATTGGTGCAAATGAGTGGCAAGAAAATATTGACAATAATGCTTTTACCAATGGGATGGCCATTACCGTGTTACGCTTTGCTACACAGGCAGCCCAAGAGCTAGGGGTGCCGCCCAATCCCGATTGGAATCATGTGGCAGACAACATTCCGATTTTGAAATTTGCAGATGGTACAACAAAAGAAAACGCGACATACGATGGGGTGGTCATCAAGCAGGCAGATGCCAATTTGCTGGCTTATCCGCTCAAAATTGTGTCCGATGAAAAAGCCATCCGAAAAGATTTGGAATACTACGGCCCACGCATGTCACCTGAAGGTCCGGCAATGGCACATTCCGCACTGGCTACTATCTATGCCAGGCTTGGTGATGCAGAAAAGTTTTACGACTTTTTTGTGCGTAGCTACAAACCGAACGAAGTACCGCCATTCGGCGTTTTAGCGGAAACAGCTGGCGGCACCAATCCTTATTTTGCTACTGGGGCAGGGGGTATGTTGCAATCGCTTATTTTTGGCATCGGGGGTATCGAAATTAATGACACCGGTATCACCCAATTGAAAACAAAACTGCCTAAAAAATGGAAAGCTGTCACGATCAAGGGCGTAGGCAAAGAGCAAAAAACATTTGTGGTAAAATAAAACAAGGCGCAGGGGCAGCTTTAACTGTCTCTGCCTCTTTAAACTGAAAAAGGCATGGAATCCAGACCCATTTTCGAAATTGAACCAAGCCCTTTGGACAAACGACTGGAAGACGCTTCGTTGATTTTGCTGATTGTATTTTGGCTGGTGGTTATCCAACAATTCCTGGTTTTGCCCGATATTATTCCAACTCACTTTAATGCGGCAGGTATTCCTGATGATTATAATAGTAAGGCCTCGCTGTTTTTATTGCCTGGTATTGCGACGGCGCTGTACATTTTACTCACGCTCATTAACCGGAATCCTCATCAATTTAACTACCCACTGAAAATCACTCCCGAAAATGCCCGGTGGCAATATACATTGGCTACACGGCTGATCAGAATGATAAAAATTGCTATCGTACTGACGCTGTTCCTGGTACTTCTGCTCATCGTGCTTAGCGCCAATGGCGATACGAAGGGTTTGGAAGTTTGGATACTGCCAGCCGTGCTGACGCTGATCTTTGCGCCAATTGTTTATTACTTCGTCCAGTCCCGAAGAAAAGATCAAAAAGCCTGAGGTTTTTTATTGCACTACTTTTTTCAGGTTTTTTCGGTAAACCCTGGGGCTCTCGCCTGTGATGTTTTTAAATTGTTTGTTAAAATGAGAAAGGTTGTTGAAGCCACTCTCAAAACTAACCGCAGCAATACTCAAGTGCTCATCACTCAACAGGCGGCAAGCATGGGCAATCCTGATTTCATTGACAAATTCGGTGAAGGTCTTGCGGGTCAATTTTTTAAAATAACGGCAAAAAGCGGGCACGGTCATGCTAACTGCCTGAGCAACCTCATCGAGGCTTGCTTCCGCCTGAAAACGATCCTGCACATATTTGTAAATGGTTTCCATCCGCTCATGATCTTGCGAGCTAACCGCCACCGCCAAACCATTAGCATTCAGCATGTTATAATCCTCCGATGTAGCCATTACATTCAGAATAGACAATAACTCCAGCAGGCGGTCAAAACTGTTCAATTGCATCATGTTGATCAGGCGCTGCCCTATGATTTGCTTGGTCGCGCCAAAAAAAGTAAGCCCCTGGTGGGAGCGCTCAAATAAAGAGCTAATAGCTTGCATCTCTGGCTTTTGCCAAAATTCCCTTCCCAGAAAATCTGCTTTCATTTGCACCACAATTTCTACATGCGCCTCTTTCAATTCCTCCGTGAAGGCGAAGTGCGGTAGGTTGGGACCCAGAAAGATAAGGTCTCCATCCTGGTAGTAGGAAATATGATCGCCGATGTGCCGCTTACCTCGTCCATTGGAGATATAGACAATTTCGTACTCCGGATGAAAATGCCAAAATGGCTTGGCACTCCCGTCTGTAAACTGACGAATAGTAAACGAATTTCCAAATACTGGTTCTATTTTTTCGAGTGTCGCTTTCATAAATTTTGATTCAATCCCTTGTTTGCGAAATATAATTCTATTCCCGAAAGTGCATTTTTACACTAAATTAACAAATAAAATTCTGATTTAGATAAGTTGGATCAAAATAGCATCAAAAAAAGGATAAAATGCGCGTAGAATTGCACCCCTGAGCATCCTACCTTTGCAGCAGGTTTAGTTAGTTTCATACATTACCATTTAGTTTTAAATCATTGAGGAAGGTGGCATCCTTTGTGCAAGGGTGTCACTTTTTTTCTTGAAGTGCTACAAAAGAAGAAAGGATCAAAGATAGTATCTTTCGGGCAAATTTCCTATAAAATGAGCTATCGCTTGTTCGCTATCTGAGCAGCATCCGCGATTGCCCAAATCCAAAATATAATAGCATACACCGCCCCTATGTCGTGTAGCAAGCGCGGCAACCAATGCTTCCAGAATACCGCCGGGTCGGGATTTGCTTCCACAAACACAGGCAAAAAAATTGAATTCAGGTTATAAAAAATAATAGCCGCTACCAGTATCCATGCCCCTCGCGTAGATTTGCCAGCGTACATCTGCCCTACCCCCGGAGCGAGAAAAGACAAAAAACCTGCCAACATTGGACTTTTTTTCATGGGCATTTTTCTTCAAATTAGTCCATAAGTTCATTATAAACAATGACTTATGTTAGCGGAAAAGGGAAATTGGATTGATGCTCGAAAGTAAACGAATGTGCTGGTTTGCTACTTAAGCAGTTTTATACCTGGTATTTCAAAACGCCTGGAAAATAAAGGACTTGAAGAGGCTTATCCTTCCGATTTTATCTCCCCTTTTGCAGTCAAATCCAAGATATTTCCCATGTGGTAGCAAGTGCGGCAACGCGGTTCGTATCGGTCTTTTTCGCCGAGCAAAATCGTATTGTTATCTTCAGCGAGGCGATAAGAGTGGGTGGCGAGGTTGCCACAATGTGGGCAAATAGCGTGCACTTTTGTGATGTATTCGGCTATAGCCAGTAATTGAGGCACCGGGCCAAAAGGTAGCCCCCGATAATCCATATCCAACCCGGCTATGATAATGCGCACGCCGCGCAGGGCAAGTTTTTGTACATTTTCGGGGAGTTCTACATCAAAAAACTGCGCCTCATCAATCCCGACCACGTTTACGCCTTCTGCAAGGGAGAGCAGCATAGAGGAATGTTCGATGGGAATGGCAAGGATAGAATTGGCATCGTGAGATACCACATGCACTTCGTCATAGCGTTTGTCCATCTTGGGTTTAAAAATTTCAACCCTTTGATTCGCAATTTTAGCGCGCTTCAGCCGGCGGATCAATTCTTCTGTTTTTCCAGAAAACATAGAGCCGCAGATCACTTCTATCCAGCCGCTGCGCTGCCCCTTGAAATGTGGTTCGAGAAACATTGGTTTTAAGTTGAGAGGTTGAGGAGATTGAGGAGGTTCAGAAAGCAAAAAAGTTTGGAAGCTGCTTGATTAAACTTTCTTAGCACCCTTCACCTATTTTACCATTAAAAAAACGTTCAAAAGCTAAGTTAGATATTCTCGTAGAATCATCCAACTGTTTATATTTGAATCTTAAAACATCAATTCAGGAAACAGGCACTTGATGTTTAATACCTTAAATTTAACCTTTAGGAGAAGATGGACTTACAACAAACAAAGATTTTATTAGAAAAAATCAATGCCCTTCACAAAAGCATTAGCCTCAACAAAGGCACGATCAGCGCCATTGAGCGGGATTTGATGCTGAGTTACGTTCGGCAATTGTATGAAGCCTGCCTTCAGGAGGGAATGCCTGTGGTAGCGCCATCCTTACAACAGCAGCCGGTGGTATCATCGGAAAAGGAAATACCGCCACCGCCTAAGCCGCAAGAGCTGGAACAACCCAAAAAATCTTATACGCCGCCAAAGATCATCGAAATAGCGGAGCCCTCGACTCCAATTATCAAAAAGCAAGAGCCAATCCTTCCTCCTCCTCCAACCACATTTCAGCAGGAACCAACTGTACCTCCTAAGCCAGATTCCTACAATATCCGCAGTATTGCGCCAAGCGCAGGGAGAGCAAATTTTAATGCCTTGTTTGACTTTAAACAAGCCAAAGAGCTTTCTGAGAAACTGGGGGATCGCCCCGTTAGTGACTTGACGAAGGCTTTTGCCATAAATGATAAATTATTGTATATCAATGAATTATTCAATAAAGATACTGATTCCTTCAATGAATCTCTAAAGTTGCTTAATAAATTTGACGGAATGGACGAGGCCAAAAGCCTTCTGATAAACCTGGCAGAACAATACAATTGGATACACGAAGAAAAGGTCGAAATTGCACAAACTTTTATCAAAGTGATCAGAAGGCGCTATGTCTAAGCTTAAAAAAATTGAAATATAAAAAAATATAGCATTAATGAAAAAGGTAGCTGTTTTTACATCAGGCGGTGACGCTCCGGGCATGAATGCTTGTATCCGGGCAGTGGTGCGCACCGCATTGCATTTCGGTGTTGAAGTGATTGGTATCCAAAGGGGGTATCAAGGCATGATCGAAGGCGATTTTATACCATTAAAGGCGCAATCCGTCAGCAGTATTATCCACCAAGGGGGTACGATCCTGCGTTCTGCACGAAGCGAAGAATTCCGAACCACAGCGGGGAGAAAAAAAGCTTATGAGCAGTTGAAAAAAGCAGATATTGACAAAATTGTGGTAATTGGCGGCGATGGCTCCTTCCGAGGGGCGCTTGCTTTTATGGCAGAATATGCTGATATTACGATGGTAGGCTGCCCCGGCACCATTGATAACGACCTTTTTGGTACAGATTATACCATCGGCTACGATACAGCAATCAATACCGCTATGAACGCCGTGGACAATATAAAAGACACTGCCAATGCCCACGACAGGCTTTTCTTCATCGAAGTGATGGGGCGTGATGCGGGGTACATTGCCTTGCCCGTAGGAATTGCCACTGGCGCAGAAGCGGTGTTGATCCCTGAAACGAAGACCAGCATTGACAAACTTATACAAATTCTAGAAGATAACTGGCAGCGCAAAAAAACATCGAGCATCGTAATTGTGGCAGAAGGGGATGAAGAAGGAGGCGCTTTCAAAATAGCACAAGAGGTACAAAAACGCTGGCGGGATCGTTATGAAATAAAAGTGACTATCCTGGGGCATATCCAGCGCGGTGGTCGCCCCACCTGCTTGGAGCGCGTGCGCGCCAGCCGCATGGGAATGGCTGCTGTGAAAGCTTTATTAGATGGCAAAAATGCCGTGATGATCGGAGAGGTAAATAACAAAATCGAGTACACGCCTTTTGAAAGAGCAACAAAACACCACATGGACATCAACCCAATGCTGGTTGAAATGGTTGACATATTATCGTAACACTATTGTCTGTCATGGATTGTTTCGTGCCATAGCAGGTGATTAACAAGCACTGATATGTTCAAAAATTTTTCTGCAAAACTGTGGGATAGTATTGTACTGCCTTTTTACTTCATTGCAGTAATTTGGGTAGTTCAATTAATTCAGGTTATTTTTAATGCAGATTTTGCCGGTCTGGGCATCCGCCCGCTGCTTCAAAGCGGTTTGAAGGGCATTTTATTTTCGCCACTGATCCACGCCAATTGGGGGCACCTCCTGGCTAATACATTTCCTTTTTTCGTTTTGAGTGCTATTGTGATATTTTTTTATCGGCGAATTGCCGTGCCATCTTTTATCATCATCTATGCCCTGAGTGGCTTTATTACCTGGTTGCTACCTTTTCAATTGGCGTATCATATCGGTGCCAGTGGTGTGATCTATGGCTTATGGGCATTTATACTTTGCATGGGTATCTTTCGGCGCAACCTCAAATCCATCGCTTTATCCCTCATCGTGTTGTTTTACTTCGGATCTATGATTGCAGGTATCGTACCCGGGCAAGAAAGCATCTCCTGGCAAGGGCATCTGGCGGGGCTGCTGGCGGGCGTTTTTACTGCTTTTTGGTACAAAGAAACGATTGAGAAGGACGAAGAAAAAAGGCAATCTTCCTGGGAACAGGAGTCACAGCAATTGGACCAGCCTTTCTTTTTGGATCGAGATGTTTTTAATAAAACCAAAGCCGAGCGCCAGCGCGAAGCCCAACAAAATGAAGATTTTCCCAACTGGTTTTCTAATCGAACCTAAAACGACTACTTCCACCCGGGGGGTTCAAACCGGGTACGCAAGGCACTCTCCGAACAAGGATCACAAAAGGAAGTGGTAATTCGTGGAGGACTTACACCTATTCCTTTTGGATTGGAATCAGGGACATTCCTGTTCAGGTAAGCGCTTTTGTAGCTCACCCCTGCCACGCTGAAAAAACCGAGCACCTGTTCTTCCG
The DNA here is from genome assembly GCA_964526645.1 of uncultured Saprospiraceae bacterium. Taxonomy (GTDB): domain Bacteria; phylum Bacteroidota; class Bacteroidia; order Chitinophagales; family Saprospiraceae; genus JADJNW01. The sequence goes on along the minus strand of CAZGJN010000004.1, from coordinate 111,149 downwards.
CATTATCTGGATTATAAACATTGCCAGGAATCGTAGCAGGCGGATTGTCAAAAATACCACCTGCATTATTGATTTGTCCATCGGCTATCTGCCAAAAACGGTATTCTTCTTCGGAAATATGATATTGCTCAACCACGATAAAGTAATCTTCTTCAGAATCAAAAGGAATATTGGTGATGCGCTGTCGAACTTTATTACCATTGGTAAAAAAATCATTAGCAATATTAATACAACTGCGGCAGCGTTCTATTTCCCAGCAAGGCTCACAACACAGTGATTGGGTGAAAATGTTGCCAGCATCCGAAGGGATCGAACCCAACAAGCAATACGTCAAGGTATCATAATGTGTCCAACTCCAGCGATAAAAGTCGCCTTTTGCGGTACTGTCTTTCATTTCTGCAAAAACATTAAAAAACTCACTCAGGACCCCTCTGGAGTCTGATTGCTGCACAAACTGTGCATAGATGGTATCAATCGGCGGCGATACCCGCAGCAACTGGGGGCTGGAAATGTACTGCGTGCCTTCCGGCAGAGAAATGTGCAAAGTATAGGTTCTGCCCGCTTGTGCCCTAAACTTGAGCGGGTCGCTCCGGTACGTTCCTCGTTCTATAAAATCAAAATCATAACGATTATTCAAATCGTCCATTACATACACCTTTGCGATATTCACTACTGGTACGGTGTTTTTATCGTTGTAGGGTTCGCTATAATACAATTTGATCGTGTAAGGACCGGGAGCGTCAACAATTCCACCATCTACCACCAATTTTCGCACATGATTATTCGTAATAACGGTAAAGGGGTCAATACAAGTAACGAAAGTGGTTATTATAAAAAACGACAATAGAAAGAATCGTATAATAGAATTTTTCATGGTTTCTAAAATTTAAAGTCGTAGGTGATAGAAGGCACAACAGCGCCAATAACCGACAAGCGATAGGAGCCAAGCCGCCCGTTGCTATTGGTGACACCAGGGTTTTTGGTTTTAAAAAAGATAGAAAAAGCATTGTTGCGGGCATACAAATTATACAAAGAGAAAGTCCAGCGCCCCTGCCAGCGTTTTTTGTTGTAGGGGCTCGGTTCTAAGGTCAAGCCTACATCCAGCCGGTGATAATCGGGAATTTTGTCCTGGTTTCGATTACTAAAATTGGGCAAAAACACCCCATTTACAAAATATTTATCCGTGGGGAAGGTAGCTGGCCGCCCTGAGATATAAGTAAAATTAGCAGAAAGCGTCACCCTCCTACTTTGCCTGTAATTGGCGATAATGCTAAGGGAGTGCGGGCGATTAAAGTTGGTTGGATAATATTCACCACTGAAAAGCGCATCCTCTGGATAAGGGCTATTGACCAAAATGTCAGATTGGGAGAAGGTATAACTCAGCCAACCATTGAGCCTGCCGCGATTTTTGCGCAATAAAAACTCTACCCCATAAGACCGCCCTTCGCCCTGCAAAATAACCGTTTCGGTAGCATCCAGCAGTAGCAGATTTGCGCCGCTGCGGTAATCAGGCATATTTTTCAGCGTTTTGTAATATAATTCTACGCTAACCTCGATGTTGTTGTTAGCAAAATTATGAAAATACCCGACAGAAAGCTGGTCTGCGATCTGAGGCTGGATGTAAGGATCACTCAGCTTCCAGCGTGCCGTAGGCAAGGCGGAAGTGGTATTGGTCACCAACTGGACATACTGGATCATGCGATTGTAACCCAATTTAAGTGATACCTGATCATTCAGCGCAAAGCGCAAGGCCGCCCTGGGCTCCAGCCCGCTGTACTGCTCAATAATGCCGCTATTGAAAAAAGTAGTATCCGTCAGTGTAGCAATGTCTATGGGCTTATCGCTTTCGTATTGATAGACACGGCCGGGGCCCTGCAAACCAAACCAGGAATATCGCAAGCCCAGCATAAGGCTCAAGCGTTTGGTGATTTGCCAGGTATCGTTGATGTAAACGCCAAGTTCTAAGCCCTTTTCTTCGGGCAATTCCACGCTATTGATGGCAGAAACTGGCGAATCGGGAAATAAAGAGCCGGGTCGAATTCGATAAGTAGTAGCACTTATACCACCTCTGAGCTCGTGTTGTTCACTAAAATAATTGGCTTCTGCTTTTGCATTTTGATACAAAATGCCAGAAGTAAATTTGGCGGCGTACGCCTCGTCGGGTATACTAAATTGCGGCTGGTAGTCACTGATCGTAAAGGAGGTATTAAAAGAAAATTGGTTGGTAAAAAAATAATTCCATCGCAAATTGGCCCCAGCTGTTTTCCACTTAAAAAGTGTAGAAGAAGCATTTACCTCCAGGCTCGTCAAGGAATCGCCCGAAATTTTGAAAGCATCCTTGCTCAGGTAGCCCGTCAGAAAAAGCTGGCTCTGCTCACCAAGTTTATAATTGAATTTTACCGTCAAATCATAGTAATTGGCGCGGGTGTCCTTGATGCCCTCATCCGGCAAAAGCGGGAAGAGATAATCTGCCCAGGCACCTCTACCTGCGACCAGAAAGTTTAATTTGTTATTGACCAAAGGTCCTTCAATCGTTAAGCGATTGGCAATCAAGCCGATGCCTCCCTGGTAGCTGATCCGTTCGCCGCTGGGCTCCCGGAGGCTGATGTCGAGTACGGAAGCCGTACGCCCGCTGTAAGTAGCAGGAATACCACCTCTGTAAAAATCCACATTGCGCACTGCATCGGGGTTAAACACAGAAATGAAGCCCATGAGGTGAGAAGAATTGAAAATCGGAATATCATCCATGAGCAAGAGGTTTTGGTCAATATTGCCACCCCGTACATTAAAGCCAGTAGCACCTTCCCCCACGGTGGTCACGCCAGGCAGGGTCTGAATACCTCTTACAATATCAGCTTCTCCCATGAGGGTAGGCAGTTCCCGAATAGATTTGATCCCCAGCCGCGTCAACCCTATAGCGGTAGAAGAAACGTTTTGATCCCGATTCTGCTCGCTTACTTCTATTTCTTCCAAGTAGTTGATTTGCTCCTCAAGGTAAAATGTATGCGCCGCACTGCGGAATAAAGACAATACATAGCGCTTTGTTTCATAGCCTATATAACTGATTTCCAAGGCATATTCCCCTGGCGGTAGGCGAAGGCTAAAAAAACCATTGGCATCGGTAGCAACGCCAAGACTCATACTTCTTACCAAAACATTGGCACCTATGAGGATCGCATCATTTGCTTTCGTTTTTACAACACCATTGAAGGTAAGGGTATCGCCTCGGAAAATAGGATGCGCAGGTGGATTCTGGGCAAAAAGGGAGGGTGATACACCACATAAAAGGCATATCATTACAACATGGTAAAGCTTTTTCATACTATTTCTTCTAAAATGCCGACCTTGCCAAAACGGACAATCAGCCTATCAAAAGTAAGTTAAATCTTTCGTATGGATAAAACTTGCTCAAAATATGTCTAATTTGCCACAAAAGTATGAAAACGAAAAAATGGACAAAAATTTCATCAGATTTTTAAGTATGCAGCCAAATTAAACCGATGTTTTCAGATAACAGATAACCAGAAAAAATAAGCTCTCGTTCAGGTATAAGTAACATCTATTTTGTTTACAAAAAGCTGATTTATAAACAGATAAAACCAAATCAGCAAATTGGCAAATCAGCCTATTGACTTACACGCTTAAATTGCATCAAAATCAAATCATGTGTAATTGCACCAAAAAAACAACATTTTACAATCGCTTATTTGCAAGGGTATATAATCCATTTATGCGCCAATTTGAAGAACGTGTACTGAAGGAGAAACGCTCCCACTTGCTCCGAAATATCCAAGGCAAGGTACTGGAAATAGGCTGCGGCACGGGTGCGAATTTTGCATACTATCCTACTGGCGTAGAGGTAATTGCTTGCGATCCTTCCTTGCCAATGCTGGGCTACGCCTACAAGCGCCTGAAAGAAAAAGATATAAAAGCCGGCATCGAACTCGTGCACGCTGGCATTGGCGATGACATTTTAGAAAATTATCTACCGGAAGGTGGCTTCGATGCGATTGTGTGTACTTTGGTGTTGTGCAGTGTTCCCGATCAACAAGCTGCGATTGATACCATCAAAAAATATTTAAAGCCGAATGGGACATTATACATCCTTGAACATATTCGTACAAATTCAGCGATTGGTCAATTTTTTCAGGACTTTTTCAATCCGCTTCAGAAAATACTCGCCGAGGGCTGCCATCTGAATCGCCCAACCGATCGGGCTTTGAAGAATAAAGGCTTTCGGGCTTTGAATGAGGCTTATTTTACCAAAGGCTTGCCTTTTTATCAAGCGATTTTGAAACTTTAGAGTATTTGTTTTTTTAAATGTAATTTTTTGTTGTAAAGCGGCGTGCAATCTACCATGTTTATCATTTATTTTTGGCGCAGCATGGGCCTATCCTTTTTTAAAATCAGCGTCGCTTACGAAAGCAACTACTATAACCAATCACATTTTATCCGCTATTTAAAAGCATTTTCTGGTTTTTCAACATTGAATTACATCCCGATTCGTTAAAAATCAAAAAAGGCTCACATAGCCAAAATGCACTTTGGGAGCGCTGAAATCAAGGGGTACACCCTGGCGAGTGCCAAAGGCAAGGTTGACCCCAAACAAACCGGCGCGGGTTTCAAAGGTAATGCCGGAGCCAAACCCCAGGGGAAAGTCTCGCTGCTTTTGCTGGGTGTTTAGGTCTTCCACATAAGCGTAATCCCCAAAAACATAGAGGTAAGAATTTTGCCCGATAAGCAAACGGTACTCCAAAGTGCCGACCGTGTAATTGGTAGCAAAGATCAACTCTTCATCAAAGCCCCTGAGCAATTGATTGCCGCCAATCCGGTATTGCTCATTTCGATAGATCGGATTTTCGGAGAGGATGTAAGCACCTTGCATGCCAATTTTCAAAGTACTTCGGCTGCGAATGGGAAAAAAACGTTCGGCACGGAAGCTCAATCGGTACTGAAAGGTACGCAAGTCGAGCGAATCGTAGAGGCGCTGCGCACTGAGGGCTTCTACCCGATTATTTTTTTTGATTTGGCGCGTACCGGCAGCGCCGCGAAGTTGCAGATTCCAGCCGCGGCGAGGATTGTTGCGATAATCAAGCCGCTGGAAGGCATATTCTATACCAAAATTCCCGTACGATACGTCCAGATCAGGTGGTAATTGGAGCGGATTATCGAGCAAGGTGGAGTCTATATTGAGTAGGTTAGAGTTGCGTTTATTCCAAAAAACTTTGAGGTAATTGCCGCCTTCCAAAAGATATTGCAGGCCAAAATCAATCTCCACATCCAAATAAGTAGTGTCTCTCTTGTACAGGTTGAACTTCGTGTCAATTCCGAATGGCAGATTGAGCAGATAAGGATAGTTAAATTGAAGGTTCAGCTCCTGCGTCTGTGGGCGCAAGGCTTCAAATTGCGCAAAAACGCGCTCCCCCTTTCCCAATTGGTTGTAAAACTCCCCGGTGAAAGACCCTGTGACGAGCAATCTGCCCACCTGGCGACTATTGGGCAACACCCCGATGAGAAAATCGAATCGGCTGGCACGGCGCTTATCCAAAAAAAGCTTCAGCCTGGCACGATCCTCGGCAAAGTTGACAAGTGGGTCTTTGACAAGGTTTGCAAAAGGAAGTTCTCGAAGGCGCTGCCGAAGGCGAAGTATTTGGGCGTGATTATAAGGGCTACCCGCTTTGATCCCGAGGTAATGAGCAAGGTAAGCTTCTGAAAGGCGCAAACTGCCTTCTATTTCAAGTTTTTCAATGGCGACAAACTGCCCCTTCTTCAAATATAAGTTAGCCCATACCTTTTCTTGCAAAATGCGAATGCTGTCAATTCCCACTTGTGCAAAGGGATAGCCATTGTTTTCGGCACTTTTCAATAATTCGTCCTGCAATTGCTGGAGCTGGTACACCGCCAGAGGCTTATTGCTGTATAATCGTTCTCGGTAGCCCGATAGGTTTAAAAAAGTACTTTCTACACCTTTTGTTTGCAGGTTAAGCCATTGATATTGCTTTCCTAAGTGGAGGAGTGCGACAAAAATATTGCCTACGCGCGTGAGGGTGTCCACGGAAGCTTCCAGATAGGCTTGCTTATGTAATTGCTGTATAACTTGCCGCAGGGTCGTTGCTATACTGACCGAATCACTATGGTCAGCCGTAAATTTGATTCTTTGTTTAAAAAAAGTGGAATCCGCATCCAGTGGCAATATACGTAATTGAAAATCAAGCATTTGAGCATTCCCCGTCAAAGTACTCCTCAATAAAAAACAAAGGATCAAACAAATTGGTAGGAATCTCATAGCGCACCTGTGCCCCTTTTTGCTACCAACGCAAAAAACGGCGCTTTGGTACATCACCATCTCACTTGCAAAGAGGCGCTCTCCCCATAATGACTGATCTTCAAGTCAGCACTGCGTGTTCCTTGAGGAATGATGAAGTAAATTTCCCCGTCTTTGAAGCTATCCACATCCACTACTTCATTCAAGCTGCTTTTGGGGGCATAGGATAAATCCTGAAGCAGTAGCCGGAAGCTATCATCCCAAAAATTCACGCCCCAGCCACCTTTATGGTTATAACATCGGATATTAAAAATGATTCGTTGCTCAGCACTATTGTATCTTTCAGCGCTCCCTTCCAAAACGGTGTAGGTTGCCTTATTGCCTGTGCCCAAAAACTTCAATTCTTTGCCTTGTGGGAACTGGAGGACAGTAGAAGCCATGATAGTAGCAGCCTTATCGGACGCAGCTGTCGCTTGCTCTTCTCTATCCGCCGGTCTTATTTTGAATACCAGTAAAATGGTCAGCCCTACCAGCAATATGCCCATAATGCCAATGATCCAATTTTTGGTACTCTTCTTCTGGCTGGGTGTAGCCACAAGGGTTTCGCCTTTATTCAAATTATCCATTAGATTGAGCAAAGAAAAATTGATCTGACTGAATGCCCTGGAAGCATCCTCCTGGCTTATCAAATTGAGGGATAAGTCCTTTTCGACTTGCTCGTACCGAGAGCGAAGCAAAATCGCTTCATTGAGGGTGTAAGATTGTTGAGTGCGAAGCCATTGAATGAGTGCCTCCAATGCTTCTTCTGTCTGGCTATCGGCTACCAGTGCTTGTATTTTCTCAATAATATCGGACATAAGGCTGTGTTTTTTTGAAACTTGAAGGGAAGATAGTCAAAAAATTATAGCACTTAAGATTAAGCGCCATTCTTTTTACAAAAATGATAGCTAATCGCGCACAATTATTTAGATCGCTTTATCTTGAAGCCATTTCACCTTTTCACTGAATTCATTAACTACATTTAGTATTTATCATACGGAACACTCCTCTAAGAGCCATTGCTTGTTAATAATATTTTGAGTTGCTTCTATTTTCTCGCGCAGTGCATTCATTTTTTCTACAAATATTTTTTTAGAAAACGTAGAAGTGTTATGCTTTAACAATACCATTTTTTTAGCAAATCGGAGCATATTGGTATAGCCCTTCTTTTCCACAGTGGTCAGTTTTTTGTTTCGAATTACATAAATCCGAAAGGTATCCATTAAAGATAGCAAGGCCTCCGTATCGCGCAGGGCGTGGTAGGTGCGCAAAAGCAAAAAAGTAGTACTGATGTGATAAACCATGTCGGTAAATTGCACCCGGAGCAAAACCGAAAGGGTTTGACTGTACATTTTTTTATTGTAATACAAATTAGCGAGGTTATAATTATAGGCGTTTTCACGGCGATGATGCGGCAAGCGGTCTTTAAAGTTTTCGAGAAATTGCTCTGTCCATTCAAATTCTTTCAAACTGCAAGCCAAAGTTGTAATGTTTTTATAATCCCACTCTGATATTGTATTATTTGGAAGTAACATTTCCGTATTTAAACCCGATTGGTATAGCTCAAACAATTCCCGCTGGTATTGGCTATTGCGCAGATTGATCTGACGGATGCAATAATTACTAGCAAAATGGAATAAGTCTCTGCCTTCACGAGCCGTCAATTGTTGTGCCTTTGTTTTCAGGAGATATTTCAACTGTGCATAATGTTCTGCGTTTTTTTCATCTTTCAAACTCATCAAAATGGTGTAATAAAGTAAGATAGAAGTATCCCCCTCAAACTGTGCCCAATTTTTTTGAACATAAGCAAGTAAATCTTCCAAAAAGCCCAAATCATAGGTTGTATTAAAAAGAATCATATTAGCAACCAGATCACAGGAAGTTCGGAGTTTTTCGATGATATAATAGCGATCTAAATGATTAATCATCTTTTGAAAGGTCTCCGTTTTGGAGCGATCTATATATTCACTGTTGTAATATCCAATCAAATGACATAATCGATAATTAATAAAATGATAGCTAGCATCTTGGTGCGGATGCTGCAAAATATTTTTTTCAAGTTGTTTCGCTCGGTTGAGCATAAAGTCAAATTGTTTAGCTTCGTAGGCAGCTTCCAGCGTGAATAGCTGTTCCTGCAAAGGATTATCTTCCAGAAATTGGTGCGCCAAAAAACGGGTGTACAGCTTTTTGAGGTAGGACATCACGTTGTGCAAGCGCTGCTCATCAAATTTTTCGCCTGGGAAAAGCCGCTGGAATAAGTTGTTGCGCTCCAATTGCCCATTCGGTCGTTCGATATAGTCCAGCGTAATTTCTAGCAATTCTTTAGTTTTTTCATGCTGATTGAAGTAAGATGCTTCTACAAAGGACAAAAAACGCTCCCTTTCTCGTGTGGACAATTCTTGAATATGCTTCACAATCCGACTCTGTTGATTCATACCTTTCTCATTTTAAAAACAGAAAAACCAACTTTCACATTGTTTTAATAATTGTAAATCAATATGTTGATTTTAAAATCAAAAACAGAAACCGCGCAGTAAGATATAAAATTGTACTTATCTACCAAAATCTTTTGCACGACATTTGTACCGTGGCTCACAATGAAACACTATTATTGTTTGCGGCTCGCTAATAGCAAATTATAATTCCTCTAGGACGACACTAACAAAACGACACTACTACCTAACAATTGTAAATCCCTTTTGAAAAGCTGCTAGAAAAGCAACTTTGCAGAAGCTGTGCATTGTACTGACAAAAGTATTATAATCTCATGAGTGGTTTTGGGAAAGGGTATTATAGCTCGCTATAGTACCCTTTGTGTATTACAGCAAATGCTTTATTTTTGATTCACTGGGTATCGTTTTTTTAGCTGATTATGACAAAAGAAAAGCATTTTTGAAATAAAATAGCTTATTTTGCTCTTTGGCTACAATAATACACAAAAACTATGAGCGAAAAGAAGGGCAATAACATGCTGCTGCGCATTGAATTTATTGTAATCGCAGTGTTTTTTATTAGCATAATGATCTGGGGTGTTTCGCGATGCAATGCCATTAGGGCAAAATATTCGGAGAAAGACCAAAAAGACAAAATGGCAGATTCCCTCATGCGGGTAATGACTACACCACCCGCGGCACTACCGCCTAAAGATACTGCCAAAACGACCGAAATACGCACCGTAAAAGAACGCTACACGCCGCTCTATACCATTGTAGATGGCGTAAATGTAAGAAAAGAACCCAGCTTGAATAGCCCTGTAGTGGTTCGCCTCAAACTCCATGAAGAGCTTATTTTCTTGAATGAAGTGACGGATTTTAAACAGGAGATTAGCCTCGGTTCAGTCAAAACCAATGAACCCTGGGTGAAAGTGAAAACAACCCGATCCAAAGTTGGCTGGGTGTACGGCGGTACGGTCAATTATTACAAAAAAACGCTGGAGGGCACAGAGTAAGTAGTCGAGCATTTTTACATTAAAAAAACGCTCTAACTAATTGGTTATCAATTTAATAAAACTCCCGCCTATTGGCTACTAAACTCGACGAATTAAAAAATTACTGATCCAGCCGATCCAGACCAAAGGCATCTATCACCTGCAATAATTGTCGGGAAAGATATGGCTCATCGGAGTATTTTCCTTTTTCCAACGCTTTTGCCCAGGCTTTATAGTCATGAGGATCGAGTTTACGCAAAACGCTGAATTTACCCGTTGTGACGTACAGACTATGATCGCGAAAACTCGTCCAGGCATTGTCGTATTGGCGGTAGCAAACACCCTCTTGCTCAACCGTACCCCCTTCCCAGTCTTCTGAACACCGGATGGCAAAATGGTTTTCGCCACGTTGAGTCTGCTCCGAAGTACCTGCCAAGCTATGCAAAAGCCCGTTTGCCAGAATGATAGAAGCCGGTATTCCAAATTTATCACTTTCGCTGCGTGCTACTTTTGTGAAGCGCTTCAGGTAGCTTTGTTTGATATCTTCGTCAATGCCGGAAAGCTTATCAACAGCTCTGGCGCGGGTCTTGCTGCCTTTGCTAAAAACAGGCAATTCAAATAACTCCACGCTACCATTATCGGCGTTTGTTTGGCTGGCTTGGCGATTCTCCGTGAAGCGCTCTTCCGTTTTTTCTTCCTTTGCTTGGTGGCTGGGGGGCACTTGCTCCTGATTTGGCCTTACCGGCGACCGGAGATTGACGTTAAAACTAAGGTCTTTTTTGAGCAAAATCAAAATCAAAACGAGTGCAGCCGCCAGCTTTAGCCAGTTTTGGCGCATGAATAGTAGCACAGGGGAAGTAAAGCTTAGGATTTGCATGGGTTTAAATTTAAAACTTTTTGTTTTTAAAAACAAAACTAAAACAAAATGTTTTTAAAAACAAACTTTTCTACCTCCTTTTTTAAATAGAAAAAAACAAACCCTTGCAGCACTATATGCAAGGGTTCATTTTTAATATTGGTAAGAAAAATATTAGTATTTAACGTTTTTGGGCTTTGCGTTCGGGCGGTTCCGATAGCTATCGGAATCGGAGCACAAAACTGTCAACCAGCACTGAACTTGAATAGAAGCACAAAGCTCCGAGTTTGCACGTCAAGCCGCCTGACGCAAAACCCGTGTTATAGGGCGTTTTCATTTTCTTAGTTTTGCTTCACTTCCTGCTAAAATTCCACCGTCAATCGTCAGTTCAATTCCTGTCACATATTTACTTTCGTCACTTGCTAAATATAAAATACCATATGCAACATCAATCGGCTCTCCAAAGTGTCCCATAGGTATTCCAAATTCTATTTCTTCAATGATTTGTTGCCTTTGTTCACCTTCTCCAAGCATTGCGTCCCACATTGGTGTCATAATAGCTGCCGGATGAACGCTGTTGCATCTAATTCTATAACCTTTTTCTGCACAATACAGAGCTACACTTTTTGTATGGTTTCTAACAGATGCCTTACTTGAAGCATATGCAACAGCTCCCGGAATGCCAACGACACCACTTCTTGAAGAAATATTTACAATGCTACCACCTTTGTCTTTCATCAGTCTTATTGCGTATTTGCATCCAAGCATAACACCTGTGGAATTTACTCTGTGAACTTCTTCCCATGATTTTAAGTCAGCGTTTTCTGCGTCCCAAGGTCCTGACGACTCTAAAAAGCCTGTAATTCCTGCATTATTTACTAGGATGTCAAGTCGTCCAAACTTATTCCTAATATAATTCTCTGCTGTTTGCCAGTTTTCTTCATTCCCTACGTCTAAATGAAGATACTCGGCATTGGTCTTTAATTCAGATACAAAATTATTTCCTTCTTCGTCCCTAATGTCTGATACGATTATAAATGCACCTTCTTTATGAAATAGTTCTGCTGTAGCTTGTCCTATACCACGAGCCGAACCTGTTATTAATGCTATTTTATTTTTTAATCTCACTTTGTATTTTGGAATTAATTTTCTCAGTGAACTATCAATTTTTTTACGGACTTATACTTTCCTGTTTCAAAAGTCAGGAAATAGATACCTTGCTGTTGAGGTGCAGTAATCTTGCTGTTTAGAAAATCCGTTGTTTCAAAAACTTGCTTGCCTGATGCGTCATAGCATTTTATATGTGCTTTTTGATTTTCTGAAATATTAGAAAAAAATACATCACCTCCGCCACGCACAGGATTTGGAAATACATCAATTTGCTGATAGCTGTGTTTGGGATTGATTAGGGAAGTAACTAAGCTTGTGTCGGTGTAATATACCCTTTCGTCAAGGGTTTGTACCATAAAAATTTTTCCGTTGGGGGCTTCGGCAAAATGTTGGATATTCTGAAACCCGTTTACGTCAATTCCCAATCCGAAGTTTATTTTTTCCCAAGTGGTTTGGTTACTTTTGCAGAAAAAAGTACCTCCAAAATTTATAGAACCCGAAACAGAGCTATACTTGTCGCCATTGCGTGCAAAATGTATAGGATTGAGTAACTTATCCTGCCACCATGAAGTCGAATTATTGACGTTAAAAACCTTCCAATGTGTATTATTTCGTATTTCGCTAATGTGCTTTACCGAGTTTAACCGCACACTGGTATTGACTGCCGTGCCAAAAAAACTAAAATACACGCTGTCTTGGGGCGATACGGATACACTCCAAACATTGGCAACTTTAACCTGGTCGTTTATAACTCCTCTGCCATCTACGCTGATGTTGATATGTTCCCAAAGATTTCCATTGTTTTCAGAAATAAACAGCCCCCCATTTCCAGTTACATATTCGTCAGCAGTTGCTATATAAATCCTGTCGTTTTTGTCAATGGTAATTTGCTCTATGCAGGTGTATATGCCCAAGCCATTATTGCGTTGCGACCAGGTTAAACCTTTGTTGTTTGAAAAAAATACGCCATCGCCTATAAAGCCATCATCATTGGTGAATACGCCTGTAATGGCAAATAGATGTCCCTGCGAATTTTGAATAATTTTACTGATAGGGTAAGTAGTGCCTACACTCACGGAGTCCCAAGTCTGCCCATTGTTGAAAGAACGAAATATTTTTCCTGTGCCACCTACAAAAATTTCTCCAAAGGAGTTAGAATAAATGGTATAAACTGCCGATGAGTTTAGCACAGTGGAAAAACTGTTGCCTTCATCACAACTTTTGATAACGCCATTAGTAAGGCTGACAAACAGACAACCACTTGGAGTAAGCGTAAGCCCTGTTTTTTCTCTGCCCGGAAACTCATAGGTAGTCAGCCAGAATTTTTGGGCAAGACCTTTTAGAGAAATTAAAATTAGCAATATGCCGATTAGGTAAGTTTTCATATAATCAGTATTGAAACGTTGTATGCTTATGATAATTTTTTCCAGTTGATTTGACTTTGTACAAGGTTAGAAATAATATTTCGTTTGAAAGGTCTAGTTGCAAAAACTGTTTGTAACATTTCTTAAAGTCTATCAATGAGTTGTCAATTTAAAACGCCCTATAACAAGCTGTTTTGTGGTGATTTCATCCATCGTTTGAAATACCAATTGATACACTCCAGCAGGTAGTGACGATAATTGCCAGGTGAAGTTATTTTCGCCTGCTGGCAATTCATCCGACAACAACATTTTTATTTTTCTACCAAAACCATCCGTAAGGATAACCGTCACATTTGATTTTTGTGCTAATGAGAAACGTACCTGCACCTGATTTTCTACCGGATTGGGATAGACTGTGTGGATACTAAGAAGGTGAGCGGGATGTTCCACAGGCACTTCGCTATCATCCGAAATAATATCTGCTTCCGTGTACCACAAACCATAATTGGTTGCAAAAAAGATATGGTCAGCAGTTCTGTCAGCTTTGTAGCCAAACCCTCCAAGAAAATTTTCAACGAAGTACCAGTTTTCACCACCATCATTAGAATGAAACAGATAAGTGTTATCATCAGGCACACTGATTGCGAGGAATAACCCATTATCAATGCTACTTTTGCTAAGACTGTAATAAGGAGCACCGAATTCAGCAGGATTGAACCCAACCCCAAAAGGCTGCCAGCTTTCCCCTTGATTCGTACTTCGATAAATACCCAAGTAGGTACTTGCCAGGATATTGCCGTCCGTTTCGACAAAATTGAGCGCAGTCAAAGTTGAATTTTGAGAATTAATCTGCGCACCTATCCAAGCATTTGCCCCATTAGGGCGGTAGTACAAGTAGCCGTGCAGGCCTGCACCAGCATACAAGACTCGATCGGTAGCCAACAATCCATGAATAGAATATGCGATATTACTACCCAGTCCCTCTCTGAAAGGTAGCCACCGATCAGCATTTTTGGGTCGAAAATAAATCCCATCGCCATCCGTTCCAACATAAAGCGTATCACGGCGCTCTACGATATCAATGACCCGATTGGCAAAACCACTCAATCCAGTACTAAAGGATTCCCAATGAAAACCTCCATTTTTACTAACAAAAACACCTTGCCCAAGTGTACCTGCGTACACAGTGTTTTCATCCTTTTCATCCAAGTGCATTGTGTAAATCTCGCCAACGGTTTCATCAATCGGGCCAGTAAATCCCCAACCAAAGCCACCATCGTAGCTGACATACACGACATTGCCGGATGAAGCCCAAAGGGTATCACCCTGGATGATCAAATCGGTAATATCGGAGAAAGGGAGTGCTTCTATTCTATCCCAATCAGCTTGCGCCCAAGCGATCAAAGGAAAATAAAACATCGAAAAAACAAGTGTAGGAACATGTTTTGGTGTCATAGTCGGGTGTTTTTTTTAGCTTTTGCTTTTCGAACACAAAATTAAGCCTCAAGCTTATGCTATAACATCAAATAAAGACATAAAAAGCCTTTCTTTCGACAAAAGGTAGTTTGCTGTATATGAAAACATGATTCCTTTTATCACAGAACAGTGCTACTACAAATTCACCAGCGCCTGCTCCAAATCCTCGATCAAATCTTCTACATCCTCAATGCCTATGCTCAAGCGGATGAGGGAATCTGTCAAGCCTACTTTGAGGCGTTCCTCGCGAGGGATGGAAGCGTGCGTCATGGTAGCCGGATGCCCGATGAGCGATTCTACACCGCCCAAGGACTCTGCCAAGAGAAAAATTTTGGTATTACTCAACACTTTGGTTGCTTCTTCGAGGGTATCCTTATGTAGGTCAAAAGAAACCATCGCCCCGAAATGGCGCATCTGGCGAGCAGCTAATTCGTAGTAAGGATTGTCTTTCAAACCAGGATAATACACTGTTTTTACTTTGGGATGCCCCAGGAGGTATTTGGCAATTTTTTTGGCGTTTTTGCAGGCGCGTTCTACCCTTAGGTGGAGCGTTTTGATGCCCCGCAAAATCAAAAAACAATCCTGCGGGCCAGGCACCGCCCCTACCGCATTTTGGAGGAAGTATAATTGCTGCGCCAATTCATCCTTATTGACAATAATGGCGCCGTGCACCACGTCAGAATGCCCGCCCAGATACTTCGTAGCAGAATGGGTCACGATATCCGCACCCAGATCAAGGGGATTTTGCAAATAAGGTGAGGCAAAGGTATTATCCACGCAAGTAAGAATATGATGCGCTTTCGCTAAATCGCAAACTGCCTGAATATCAATCACATTGAGCATGGGGTTGGTAGGTGTCTCGATCCAGATGAGTTTTGTTTTTTTAGAAATTGCCTTTTCCACCTCCTCGATATGCGTCATATTGACAAAAGTGGATTTTAAGCCAAACTTCTCATACACCCGCCGCAGGAGCCGGTACGAACCACCGTAGAGGTCATTGGTAGAAATAATTTCATCGCCAGGGCTGAGCAATTTCAAGATAGCGTCCATGGCCGCCAAACCACTACCAAAACAAATGCCGTACTTGCCATTTTCCAGTGCCGCTAAATTTTTTTGGAGAGCATCCCGCGTAGGATTTTGGGTGCGCGCATACTCATAGCCCTTGTGTACGCCGGGCGCTTTCTGGGCGTAGGTAGAAGTTTGGTAAATGGGCGTCATCACCGCGCCGGTTAGCGGGTCGGGATCAACGCCTGCATGGATCGCCTTGGTACCAAATTTCATATTTTCAATGTTCATGTGTCCTATAATTTTGATTTTAAGAAAAAGGTAATTCTAAATTCAAATAATTTATTTTTTAAATTATTGATTTTCGATACTATAAAATTTTAGGCTGTTAATTTTTAAACTATCCTACTACTTATGCTATAAATTTGTAACAAAAAATGAATGCAATAAGTAAGTGAGCATATTTTTTGATGTATCACAAAATTTAGATAAAAAATTGATAATCAATTTTTAAGCCCTTGCGCTATTCCTGTAAAACTACCCAGCGTTTAGCACCAAAATGCAGCCCAAAAGTAAATAAAAAGGGCAATCCGAGTGACCCCAAATTGCCCTTTTACGCACTAAACGCTTTTTCTTAGTTTACAGAATCAGTAAGTTCTTTTCCAGGCTTAAATTTAACCACGTTTTTCGCCTTGATTTTGATTGTAGCGCCCGTTTGAGGATTGCGACCCGTGCGTGCTTCACGCTTAGCAACAGAGAAGGTACCAAAACCAATAAGTGTTACCTTATCTCCTTTTTTCAATGCGCCTTCAACGCTATCCAATACAGCATTGAGGGCTTCACCTGCTTGAGCTTTCGTAAGCTTTGCACTCTCGGCAATCTTGTTGATCAAATCTCCTTTATTCATTTCAATGGTTTTTGATTAAAAAATAAATCAATGCCCAAATTTAAAGCATTGTTTTATATTCACAAGCTTTTTTCTTCTCAAAATGCAGAAAAATGGGCTATTTTGAAGATTTTTGTCGAAAATTGTATCAAAAAAGAGCTTCTTTCCGTTCCAATTAAAAAAAAGGTACATGAAAAAAGTAATTTCAAGCATATTGACAGTAGCAGCGTTGCTGTTCGTGACTGCCTCTTACACCAGTTGTAGCCCCAAATCCGGTTGCCCTGCCTATGAAAGTGCAAGGGTACAAACCAACAGAAAAGGAGAATTGCCCACCAAAAGAGGAAAATCTTCTCTTTTTCCTAAGGATATGCGCAGAAAAACAGGCAGGAAATGAGCTGCGTATTGCTTCGCATGAAGAAGTCGAGCATATTTAAATCACGTCAAAATTTACATAATTACTTGATTTCAAGCATTTTAAATTAGCTTGCTATTACAATTGCTCCACTACTTGTTGGGAGCATAAAATCACATGATAACACTAAAATAAAATCGTGATTGCATATTTATTTTTTCTAAAAATCAACATATTAAAAATTATTGATCTCATACTGTTGGCTGCATAATGGTATGAATTTCAAAAGCAAGATAATGCTGCTTCAAATAAGGCTATAATCATAGGCTACTTTAATTAAACCAGCTGTATTGCTCACTCCGAGTTTTCGCATGATATTTTTGCGATGAACGCTCACCGTTTGGTCACTAATGTAAAGCTCTTTAGCAATTTCCTTGTTACTCATCGCCCCTGATATCAGCCGAAGGATTTCCAATTCTCTTTTTGTAAGGCTGTACTTTTTTATGAATCGGTCTTCCGCTGCAAAATCTGTCTGCTGTTTACCCACTACTGCCGTACTCCTCCCGTTTTCAGCCAGCGTGATGCCATTGCCGATGTAAACGTGCCCGTGCAACACTTCATCTATAGCAAAAAATAGTTCGTTGAGGCTTTTATCTTTTAGGATATAACCCTTAGCACCGTATTTTAGGGCAGATTTGACAATCTTTGGGTCATCATAAGTAGTGAGTACCAGTACCCGAATTGATAAACGTTCTCGCTGAATAGTGGCAAGAATCTCCAGACCATCTACCTCCGATAAATTTAACTCCAGAATCAGTAAATCCGCCTGCCGCTTTTTTATAGATCGTATTAACTCTTCTCCTTCGCCGAGGGTATACAACACATCAAAAAAATACTTATCCGATGTACCAAGTACCGATTTCAACCCTTCGATAAAAATAGGATGGCTATCGGCAAGGATCGTCTTAATGATTTGCATAGCAGTCAATCGTTTTGAATATGTTCACAATGGGATTATAAAGCAGCAATACACGGTGTGTGTAAACAATCCTAAATGGAATCAGCCTACCCACCAACGGTGTATGCCTTTTCATTTTTTACTATACCAACTGCTTTCCTTCCACAATAATCCTATATAACCAATCGCTTATTCTGCTGACGCTGTGAAGCTTGTAACAGCGGTTTTAGTATTTATTTGTTTGGATCTCAGGAAAATATCAATCGGGAATGCGAGAAGAAAACATAGTGCCTAAACATATCGGCAGGCCCCTGCGCTGGAGCAGCTTAAGCCAATGTGGTCTTCCCTCTTTAGTCCCGTCAAATTTAGGTTTTGGCTTGGGGTTTCTATCAATACGAAGCGTCGTAAGGTGATGTCCTTTAGTAGTTGATAACGGGGCAAGTACTTGATCAATTTCAAAATTCGAGCAATTTAGTGATTTTTTTTCCAAAATGTCAAGAGTATGAAACAATTAGCTTGCCACTATCGCTACCTTTTTTAGTGTGGAGCATCTACGTGCAATTTTACTGTTTTCTGTTTTTTTAACGAAAAATTGATTTCAAATCTTTACCTTTGCGCATCTTTTTTAAGGCTGTTCGGTTGGGAACAGAATCCTATTACAAGATTACCAAAAATGGCTTCCAAAAAAATTCAATCGGCTTTAATCTCCGTTTTCAATAAAGATGGCTTAGAGCCTATCATCCGCAAACTGCATGAATTAGGAGTGAAAATTTACTCGACAGGGGGCACGCATGCTTTTATCCAAAAACTCGACATCCCTGTGGAAGCCGTGGAAGACCTGACTGCTTATCCCTCGATCCTGGACGGGCGCGTAAAAACCCTACACCCCAAAATATTTGGCGGCATCTTGGCACGCCGGGAGGAAATGCACCAGATGCAACTCCGAAAATACGAAATACCTGAAATTGACTTGGTCGTGGTGGATTTGTATCCATTCGAACAAACCGTAGCAGAAACAGATGACGAAGCGGAAATCATTGAAAAGATTGATATCGGCGGTATTTCTTTGATTCGCGCTGCCGCTAAAAACTATGAAAGCGTAGTGGTGATCCCGTCCAAAGACGAGTATCCAGCTTTGTTGCACCTGTTGGACGAAAAACAGGGCTACACCAGCCTAAAAGACCGCCACGAGCTGGCACGCAGGGCTTTTAAAGTCTCTTCCAACTACGATATTGCTATTTTTAATTATTTCAACGAAGGTACAGCCGATGTGACTTTCAAATACAGCATCCATCGCTCCGATATTTTGCGTTACGGCGAAAATCCTCACCAACATGGCGTTTTCTTCGGTGATTTTGGTCAGATTTTTGAAAAAATTGGCGGTAAGGAAATTTCCTACAACAACCTGGTAGATATTGACGCGGCGGTGCAATTGATGCGAGAATTTAAAGACAAAGCACCTACCTTCGCTATTCTGAAACACACCAACTCTTGCGGCGTGGCTACCCGTCCTACCCTTCTGGAAGCCTGGCAAGCCGCACTGGCCTGCGACAATGTGTCCGCTTTCGGAGGAATTTTTGTCTGCAATCGAACCGTAGATGTAGCTACTGCCCAAGGCATTGACCAACTTTTTTACGAAGTGCTCATCGCGCCTGGTTTTGAGGCAGATGCTTTAGGCTTGCTACTGGCTAAAAAAGGACGTATTTTATTGCAAATCAAAGACTTCTTCGTGCGCTCTCGCAGTTTTCGCAGTTTGCTCAACGGGGTGGTAGAACAGGATACCGATCTAAAAATTGAAACAGAAGCAGATTTAAAAACCGTGACTAAAAAAGCGCCAACACTCTCGGAAATCAGCGACCTGCTTTTCGCAAATAAATGTGTTAAACACCTAAAATCCAATGCTATAGCCCTGGTGAAAGATCACCAATTGGTTGGAATGGGCTGCGGGCAACCCTCGCGCGTGGATGCCCTCCGGCAAGCCATTGCGAAAGCAAAAGCTTTTGGATTTGACCTCAACGGGGCTGTCATGGCATCGGATGCCTTTTTCCCTTTTCCGGATTGTGTAGAAATCGCACACAATGCAGGGATTACGGCGGTCGTACAACCCGGTGGCTCCATCAAAGACCAGGAAAGCGTAGATTTTTGTGATGCCCACGGTATGGCGATGGTAATGACCGGAATCCGGCATTTCAAGCATTGAGAAGTAGCCGAGCCGTTTTGTAGTTAATAGTCAACAGTCTTAAAATGCTTAAAATTAGTGAATTGTGCAAAATTTTACTATGATCATAAATATGCTCGGTCACTTACAAACAAGTATCGCCGCATCATCAAATGAACCTTACAATCGATATAGGCAACTCCCGCATTAAGCTGGGAATTTTTAAAAATGGGCAAATTGTAGAAAAGTTTGTCTGGGAATCCTTCCGCTTGGAAGATTTGATACCATTGACAACCAACCAAAGGGTTAAAAATATCATCTTTTCAAATGTAGGGAAGCACTTGCCCGATGAAATTATTGATTTTCTGGGGGCGCAATTTCGATTGTACGAATTAAATGCCCATACGCCGCTCCCTATTCAAAACGCTTACCAAACACCCGAAACCCTTGGCAAAGACCGGATCGCGGCAATCGTAGGCGCTTTTGAGTTGTATCCAAACAAGCACTGTTTGGTCATTGATGCTGGAACTTGTATTACCTATGACTTCCTTCGGGCGGATGGTGTTTTTCTCGGCGGCAATATCGCGCCGGGGCTGGATATGCGCCTCAAGGCAATGCACGCATTTACAGCCAAATTGCCTTTGGTAGAAAGGGCTATCGTGCAAACAAACATTGGGTACGATACAAAATCCGCGATGCAAATCGGCGCATACAAGGGGATGCAGCTTGAAATAGAGGGCTTCATCCAATTGTTGAGTAGCGAATGGGGAGAGATTAACGTAATTTTAACCGGAGGGGACGCTGATTTTTTTGTAAAAAATTTGAAAAGCCAGATATTTGTAAATCCAAATTTAGTTCTTTATGGGCTAAATAAAATTTTGAACTATAATGTACAGCTTTCGGAGTAAGATTGTTGTTTTGTTGAGTTTGGTAGCAGGTTTTGCCGGCGCGCAAAATAGTCAAAATATTCAACCCAATGGAAATTCACCCTATTCCCGCTTTGGGCTGGGCGACCCCGTCAATCAATCCTATGCTGCTCTCACGGGTTTAGGCGGCATTGGCGCTTCTTTTTATGACCCTTACCACCTCAATACAGTCAATCCCGCTTCACTGGGGCACCTCCAATCTACCGCTTTTGAAGTAGGCTTTTTTGGCAAATATGCCAATTTGAAGGGCTTAAATACTTCTTCTGATATATGGAGTGGAAATTTAAACTATCTTGCGCTTGGATTTCCATTGATCAACCCTATCGGCAAGGCATTGAACAAAAGTAAGTCTCCCTGGGAGGTAGGAATGAGTTTTTCGCTACAGCCCTACACTACGGTCAATTATAACGTGGAATCCAAAGAGGAACAAGGGGAGTTGGGTTTGGTAAGCTCTATTTTTAAGGGGACGGGCGGCACCTATCGCCTCTTGTGGGGCACTGGCGTAAAGTATAAAAATCTTTCGCTGGGGGCCAATCTAGGGTATTTGTTTGGAAAAATATCCAATAATCGCCGCATTGAATTCGATAGTATCGAAGTATCTTATAGCACCGAATTCTTAGATGAAATCAGTATCAATGGTTTTGTTTGGAACCTCGGCGCTCAATACACCTGGGAATTAGATAAACAAAACCCGAATAAGACAAATTTATACCCCCGAAGGTTGATAATAGGCGCTACGGCTCATTCTTCCAATTCTTTTACGACAAACAGCAGCCGGTTTTATCAACGCAATAGCTTTAGCTACGGGGTAATTGATACCCTGATTGACGAAAAAGGGCTGAAAAGAAGTGGTACTTTGCCATCAGAATGGACGTTGGGGCTCATGTATGAAAAAGTAAACAAATTTAAAATCGGAGCAGAATATAGCCAGTCCCATTGGAGTGAATATGAAAACGAGGTGAAACCCGAAAACCTTTCTGACTCAAAAAGATTGGCAGTAGGTATGGAGCTTATCCCCGAATTTAACGCTTACGATAGCTACTTGCGTAGGGCGCGTTATCGCCTCGGTTTTGTTTATGCCACCGATCCACGTAGTTTCGAAAGTGACCAAATAGAGGAGTATATCGTCACAATAGGTATAGGTTTTCCAATTATAATGCCCCGGCAGCAAATTTCTTTTATAAATCTGAGTGTGGAAGCTGGGCAGTTTGGTATTTCTGATGCTATTCAGGAAAATTTTGTTAAGATGACAGTAGGATTTACTTTGAATGACAATACATGGTTTTTTAAACGCAAATTCAACTAATTATGAAAATGCTATTCCGTTTTATGATAGCCTCATGGTTTATTGCCGCTGTGTCACTGGAGGCTTTTGCTCAGTGCGAAAACTGGAATCGGGATCCTAAGATCAAGGAAGAAGCTGAAAACGCTCACTCCATTTATAGACAGTATCTGAAAGACAAGCAGGTAGCTGATCTTGAAAAACTCGATGCCGAAAATTTCAAAATTGCTTTTGAAAACTGGGAAAAGACTTACACGATGGCTCCCGCCGCCGATGGTCAACGCGCTACCCACTATGTAGATGGGCGTACTTTGCACATGGTACTGCACAACAAAGAACAGGATGCAGCTAAGAAAAAAGCATACGCCGAAACGATCCTTCGCTTGTATGACGAACAAATGCTTTGCTACAAAAATGAAGCGTTTCTTTTAGGCCGCAAGGGCTATGATATGTTTTATTACTTGCCCGGCTATGGTTATACCCAAGCTGCACTGAACACCTTTAAAGCTTCTATGGAAAAAGGTGGCAACAAAACAGAATATATCGTTTTTGATCCCGTTGGTCAGATATTGACCTACATGTACCAAAACAAGCAGATCAGCAAAGAAGAGGTTATCTCCATCAGCGATAAGCTAACAGAGATTGCTGAGTACAATATCAAAAATAACAAACAGTACGGCGAGTACTACAAATCGGCGCTGGCTGTGATGGAAAATCACCTCGCACCTATTGCTGATGAGGTATTCGATTGTGAGTACTTCAAGCGCAAGCTGTTGCCTGCTTTCAAAGAAAACCCTGATGACCTGGAGGTTATCAAGTATGTTTACAACAAACTGCGCACCCAGGGTTGTGATTCTACTGATGTAGCCCTCAACGAATTGCGTGCAAAGTACGAAAAGCTGGCCGCGGAAATCAATGCTCAATTGGAAATCGAGCGCCGCAAAAATAACCCTGGCTACGATGCATCACAGCTTCAAAAAGAAGGAAAGTACGAAGAAGCCGTGGCCCGCTATCGGGAAGCACTCGAAAAAGAAACCAATGAAGAGGCAAAAGCACAGTACTACTACAGTATCGCTTTTATTCAAACCTGGCAATTCGGTCAGTACAGCTCCGCCCGCGAAAATGCGCGCAAGGCTGCCAGTTTAAAATCGGGATGGGGCAAACCCTATCTTTTGATCGGTGACATGTACGCTCGTACCAGCCGCGACTGTGGCGACGACTGGAACTCCCGCCTGGCGATCCTGGCTGCTATCGAAAAATGGGCTTATGCCAAATCTATTGATGGGGATGTAGCTGGCGATGCAAATGAGCGAATCGGCAGGTATTCAGATGCAAAACCTGCAAGAGAAGATGGCTTTATGCGGAAGGTCAATCCGGGTGATTCTGCTACGGTAGGTTGCTGGATCGGTGAAACCGTACGGGTCAGTTTCAAAAACTAAGCAACGCACTTTACATAGCCCAATGCCGGAGAAGCTTTGTTCCTGAGGGGCGAAGCTTCTCTGCATTTTAATGAATATTTGCCTGTATCGTGTTGTATTTTTTTATTTAAACTATTGCTTTATGAATGCTAAAGTATTGCTTTTTTGCCTGGTTGCTTCTTTTGCAATCGTAGCTTGTACACCCAAAACAGCGCAACAAACCGCTGCTACGCCAGCACCAACGCCTGCTGAAGCAACCAAACCAACCCCGGTGGACGAAAAGTTAAGCCCTTGCCCCAACTGGTCAATCTTACCCAACAAAGACGAAGTGGAGACAAATTATGTCCTGTATCGGGATTTTTTGAAAGTAAATGATTGGAAACAAGCCTATGACTATTGGCAAAAGGTTTATCGTGTTGCGCCTGCAGCCGATGGCAAACGGAATACGGTTTTTAATGATGGCATCCGCTTCTACGAATATTTTATGACTCAAACCCAGGATTCTATTCAAATCAAAGGATATATTGAGGCTATTTTCAAAATGTACGAAGAAATGGAGCAATGCTACCCGGAAGGCTCCTACGCGGATGCACGCAAAGCATTCGATTTGTACTATAAATATCCAAACCTTGCTTCAAAGGAAGAAATTTATGCTCTTTTTAAAAAAACGGTGGACAAAGAAGGGCTAAAAACACCTGATTTCGTGCTGAATCCCTTCACTGGCTTGTTGGTGGATTTGTACTTTGAGAAAAAAATAAGCATGGAAGAAGCCCAGCAATACCAACAAAAAATACGGGATATTGTGACGAATGGACTTGCGAAATGCAAAGGAAAAGAATGCGACCGATGGAAAATGGTGGAGCAGTATGCGCCCGTGCGGCTGGAGGATTTTGAGGTAGTGAAAGGTTTCTACGATTGTGCTTATTACAAAGCAAAATACTACGGCGAATTTGAAGCAGCGCCAACAGATTGTGATGTGATTCGGGACGTGTATGGCCGGTTGAGATGGGCAAACTGCCCAGAGACGGACGAGCAATTCAGAAATTTGATCCGGGCAGGCAATGAAAACTGCGCCGAAGGGGGTAGTAAGTTGGTGCGCGATGCCAATAATTGCCTGCAAAATGCTGATTATACCTGTGCAATTGAAAATTTCGAAAAAGCAGCTGCCGAAGAGACCGACAATGTAAAAAAGGCAAAGTACCTTTTGCTGATTGCCAAAATCTACTATTCTCACCTCAAAAGCTTCTCAAAAGCTCGGCAATACGCACTCAAGGCTGCTGAAGCCAATACGAGTTGGGGCGAGCCTTATATTTTGGTGGGTCGTTTGTATGCCTCCAGCGGGCCACTGTGTGGACCAGGACGGGGCTGGGATAGCCAAGTAGTAGTTTGGCCCGCCATTGATATGTGGAACAAAGCGAAACGAGTAGATTCAAGTGCAGCCGGAGAAGCCAATAAGTGGATCGGGCGCTATAGCCAGTATATGCCAACTATTGAGGAGATTTTCCAACGCAATTTGAAAGAAGGCGAAAGCTACTATGTAGGCTGTTGGATCCAGGAAAGTACCACAATTCGAGCAGCACGATAAACGCACGGGATTAGGGCTCTGTATTGCAGCATTTTTGGCTAAAACCCCAAAAGTTGTAAACCTTGAGCCCTAATCCATTCCTATTTCGACCGACAGATTATTCTTGCAATTTCAAACCATAACTCAAGTCACCGGCATCCCCTAAGCCAGGTACGATGTAGGATTTAGCGGTAAGCTCTTCATCCAAAGCGCCCATCCAGATATAAGCTTTTGGAAAAAAACGCCGAATGTGCTCCACGCCATAAGTAGAAGCAATAGCAGTGACAAAATGGAGCGATTCTGGTGTGCCAAATTGTTGTAACTGTTGTGCTGCCAACCCCATAGAAGCACCGGTAGCCAACATAGGATCACTAAGAATCAATACACTTCCATCCAGGTTAGGACAAGAAACATATTCCAGGTTTATTTCAAAAGTACCGTCTTTGTGATGTTTTCGGTAAGCCGAAATAAAAGCATTGTTGGCAGCATCAAAATAATTCAGCAAGCCCTGATGCAGCGGCAGCCCTGCCCGCAGGATCGTAGCCAGCACAATTGGTTGTGTAGGTAACTTAGTCACAGCGATACCCAGTGGTGTTTCCACTTCTACACTTTTGTACAGCAGCACCTTGCTGATTTCATAAGCCAGTACCTCGCCCACTCTTTCTAAGTTGCGCCGAAATCGCATCCGGTCCTTTTGAATATTCACATCTCTTAATTCCGCAACAAAACGATTTGCTATAGACGGATGATCGCTTAGGTTAAAAATCATGGAATGAGAAGCTATTTTTTGTTATTGCAAGTGATTGATTACCATTTTAATGCTAAAAACAAAGCCGCAATTACTCCTTCAGGTAAACAAGCATATCCTTTAAATTACATTAAAAATTTACACAATCCAATGCTTTTAAGTATTTTAGGCTATCAGCTATAAAGCTGCCCGACTGCTTAATGGCTCATTAGATCGGTCAAGATAGCAATTTTTGTTTTATTCGGTTACCGCCGCCTGAATTATCTTTTCGTACACTGGTTTCCAGGCTTGCCAGTCACCAAGCTGCGAAAAAGAACTATTGTGCCAAACCGTGCTAAATGTGCCATTTACCCGGCGGACTGTCTCAATGATTGCCGCTACTTTGGCTATGGCTACCTCCGGCGATAGGCGCATGTAGTTTTTTAGCGTGACATCCATTACCGCAAAGGGATAAATCATCAAAGGTGTAATCCTTTCGTTTTGAAGATCATACCAGGGGTAAGGCGTTGAGATGCTCGCCCGAAAACCAATTTCCCTGGCGTAGCCCATGGTATAATCCGCCAAAATACCCGCTTCCAGCAAATACTGATAAGTAAAAGGTAGCTGCAGTAATAAGTAATGCTGCCGGCTTTTTACAACATGCTGGTTAGTAATTTCTTTCAGCCGATTTACCTCTTTTTTGGTTTGCAAGGGGTTCCCATGAGAACGATAAGAAGGATGAATGCCTATGGGATACCGCTCCTGTAATTGCCTGATGAGCCTGCGCAGCGCCGGTTTTTCGTAAGAAATATTTTTATCGAAAGTACTATAATCTCCAAGCAGAAAAAAATAAATTGGTTGTAAGCCGTAGTGCTGGTGCAAAGTATCAAGGTAAGCAAACGTAAAAAAGGGGTCTTCCATCTTGCCCATAGCGACCCCAATACGCCGCCAGGCATCCTTCCAGTTGGCGCTCAGCAGCGACCGAAGCAATGCCCCTATGCTGCGTTGCCAGCCTTTGTAGCGATACGCCCAAGCCAAATCCACATCATAAGTCGGCTGAAAACGATAAGCGGCAACGGGAAATACCAACTGAGGAAAACGCCTTTTCATTAAGTCTTTCAGTGCACAAGCCCACTGATTGACGAGCGGCTGTTGCAAAAAACCTTTCTTGTAAGCCAGGCTTTCGTGCGCGGTAAATCGGCCGTGTTGATCTTTTGAACACGGTAAATACTCCTCATAACGGCTAATAAGGTAAAAAGCCGCCGCTGGCAAGTCAAAAGGAATATCTGGATTGCCTGATGTTTGCGCAAAAAAAGCCGGCAACCCAAGCCAGTCAAAAAAAACAAGCGCTTGCTCGGCAATGTCATCCTCGTCCAGTAATGCCCCTTTCGGCACAAAAACTTCCTCTTCACACAACCTTTTATCACTATAATTAATTTTGGCACCAATGGCATGGATAAAGGAAACTTCGTCATCTACCCAAGTAAAATCTACTTTGAGCAGGTAATTCAACAAAACTTCCCACGCATACTGAGTCCTCGGCGTTTTTTTTACCGTATAGACAATTATGGACATGTGCCGTTTATTTGACAAAACAGGAATGTAAAGATGAAGAAATTTGGCAATTGTGTCGCTTATCCTATTTATTTTTTAAATTTATGTCAACAAAAGCCTTTTTTATTCGCCCCAAAACATTGAAACTACCGTATTTGTTATTTTCAAAATAAGGTAATGCCCTGATTTGATAATACGCCAATATAGCTATAAATAACTGTTAACCAGCGTTTTATTTAGAATTTAAAATTCTTTTTTTCAATAAGACATTGATTATCAAAACCTCGTTCAAAATAAAAATAGTATTTATTGTAGAGCAGGTGCCCAATCTAAATTTCATATGAAAAAAAACTTCTTACTCCAATTGTTATTGTGTGGATTGACGGTGCCGTTCGCAAGCGGGCAAAGCGTGTTGGTCCCTGAGCAAAATAACTACGAAACCGCGAAGGGGATCGTTTATAACAAAGAATTCTCCGTTAATTTCAAGCTGCACACCAACGGCTTTTCGATAGGGGCTGATTTTGGCACCCTGAAAACCTATTACCTCACTCGATTTTGGGGGTTTGAAATTGGTGAGATTAAACATCCGAAAGAATTTCGACAGAGCTTTGACTTCCGGAACCCCATCACGAGTAAGGTCGCCAGGGCTTTTGTTTTTGGCAAACAAAATAATTTTTATCCCATCCGAATTAGCTTTGGCGAAAAGCGTTATTTTTCTGAAAAAGCCAGCCGCAAGGGGCTTGCCATCGGGGGTAGCTACGCGGTAGGTCCTTCGCTGGGGCTGCTCAAGCCCTATTATCTTGAGTTGGTGCGATTTATTGAACCGGGATCAAACCAGGTGGTGGTTCGCAGCGAGCGCTATTCCACCGAAAATGAAGATGTTTTTCTTGACATCAACAGCATCTATGGCTCTGCCGGATTTACCAAAGGATTTGACGGGATTGAGATTCTTCCGGGTGCCAATGCTAAGTTTGCCATCCATTTCGATTGGGGCGCATTCGATGAGTTCGTAAAAGCATTGGATGCAGGGGTCATGGTTGATTTTTATTTCCGAAAAGTCCCCATCATGGTTGAATCTGAAAGGCTTGACAATACAGAAAACTCACCAATTTTTATCAATCTTTTTCTAAATTTGCAACTTGGAAAGCGTTGGTAGTGTTTCTTTGCTACAAGCGCGTATCGAGTTGCAAGACACCTACTGGCTGTGCTTGCGGCTTGTCGCCAAAACAAAAATAGAGTATGCTCGAATTACCGATTGTAGAATCTGTTGAACAAAGAAAAAAACGCCCCGATTGGCTACGTGTAAAGCTGCCGATCGGTGAAAAATACAAAAAAGTACGCACCCTTGTAGATGAGTACCACCTGCATACGATCTGCCAAAGCGGCAATTGCCCCAATATGGGCGAATGCTGGGGCGCAGGGACAGCTACTTTTATGATCCTTGGCAATGTTTGCACACGCTCCTGTTCTTTTTGTGCAGTGAAAACGGGTCGCCCGAATGAATATGACGAGGATGAGCCCCGCCGCGTAGCAGAAGCTATCAAGCTGATGCAGGTCAAACACGCCGTTATCACTTCTGTCAATCGGGATGAACTCAAAGATAGAGGTGCCGAAATTTGGTACCAAACGGTGCGCGCCGTCAAGGAGCTTTCGCCTGAAACGACTATTGAGACGCTCATTCCTGATGTAAAAGCGAATTGGGAAGCACTGGAACGCATGATCAGCGCTGGGCAAGAGGTGGTTTCGCACAACATGGAAACGGTAAAAAATCTCTATCGCAAGGTTCGCCCACAGGCAAAATACGAGCGCAGCTTAGAGCAAATCAAACGCATAAAAGCTTATGGCAAGCGCACGAAATCTGGCATTATGGTCGGTTTAGGTGAAACGCATGAAGAGGTTTTCCAAATCATGGATGACTTAATCGCCCACGACTGTGATGTGCTCACCATCGGGCAATACCTCCAACCAACTAAAATGCACCTGGACGTAGTGGAGTTTGTCCATCCTGATACTTTTGCCCTGTACAGGGAAATAGGGCTATCCAAAGGTTTTGCGTATGTGGAAAGCGGTCCGCTGGTGCGGTCTTCCTACCATGCAGAGCGACACATCTAACGCCGCAAAAGTATAATATTCTGCGAAAGCTAAAAAGGTCTGCTGACTTGAAGTCGGCAGACCTTTTTATTTATCTTCAGGCTTCGTATAAGCCTCTCCAGATTTCTATCACTTCTTCTTCTCGTTCTTCTTCCTCCCAATATCCTTCTACAACCGAGGCATCTGACAACTCCGACTTTCGGAGCAATTGCTCGATAAAGGTCAACAGGCTCTCATTCTTTAATTGGGCTAACAATTCAATGGTTTGCAATTTGCGTTCAAGGAAAGTAGCTTTCATAATACGGCTGGTTTGAACAAATATATCCCATTCCATTCAGATTTGCAAACTCTAAGGAAAGTTGATTTCCAAATTTTAAACATTTTTATTATTAACTATTGAAATAATCTGCTGTTCATCTATTTTTTGCATACAATTAAAATGTCCTTTGGGGCAATTTTCATAGCCTATTTTGGAACAAGGGCGACAAGAGAGGTTTTGTACTTCTACGCTGGTATTTTTTCCTGCCCCTTCAGGGAAATAAGGGTACATCCCAAAAGCTGGAATCGTATTGCCCCAAATGGAAATGATCTCTTTGCGAAAAGCGGCTGCTATGTGCATCAAGCCCGTATCGTGCGTGATGACCTGCTGCGATTGCTTTATTACCGATGCCGATTGGCTTAATTTCAATTTACCACAGGCGTTCAGCACCCGCTCCCCCACCGCCTGGGCTATCTGCACGCCGGTCTGTGCATCCTCCTGCCCACCAAGCAGTACCACTGGCATCGCCAATTGTTTGCAAATAGAAATGATTTTGTTCACCGGCAATCGCTTGGTAGCATGCGCTGCTCCGATGACAAACGCAAGGTAGGAAAAGGGTAAGATCGTTGGATGCCTGGATTCCAGGACGGTGCTTAAGCTTGCAATATCCACCTCTTCCTCTGGCGGAATAAAATAATCCAAGCCTTGCCCATCGTTTATTATGCCGAAGGGCTTTACCGTGTCGAGGTAGCGATCTACAATGTGAACCCTGGGCAAGCGATTAACCTTGAAATTCACGATCAGCCATTTCTGAAAATTAATTTTATCAAAAGTGTAATGCTTCCCTCCCAAGCACCACTTCACCTGAAGGCTACGCAAATTGTGATGTAAATCAATGATCGCATCATATTTTTCCGCCCGAAGCAAAGGAAGCACTTCTTTCACCTTTTTTTGGATCGTGAAAATTTTATCAAGGTGCGGATTGGCGGCCAGCACTTGCCGGAAGGATTGTTTGGTTAAATAATGTACCTCTGCGCTTAATTGTTTTTTAAGGCAGCGCACCACGGGCGTGGTCAGCACAATGTCGCCGATAGAAGAAAAACGGATGACAAGAATTTTCATGTATGCCAATGTGTTGGTTTGTCGGTTTTGGGAAGTGCTGCTTTACCTGAGTAATGGCTTGTACTGGCTGCTCTCGTTCAGAGCAGTTACTTAGAGACCTTCGTCCAACAAGATGACCTCAATGTTTTGATTTTCAATCTTAGAAAGCGCTTCCAAGCCACCTGTTTCAAACAAGTGATCGAACGTTTCAATCGCCATCGTTGCTGTTTTGGGTTTATAGTTAACATAATCTGCAAAGCGTATGCCATTGATAAGCTGTACATTATAAGCCTCCCGAAAACGAGCGCCGCCGCCGTCCGTCTGGTAGTTGTACGCCAGATAGTCCATCGTATATTCATCGCGGTGAATCCAATAGATATATTCATCCTCGTAGTCTTTTCCGCCACCTTCCTGCCGAAACGTAACTTTTATTTTGTGATAAGGCTGTTTTTTGATGGTCACTTCGCCGAGGTATTCTTTGATGACGGCGGCATCATTTAGAAAATACGGCAACAGCGCAAAATAAAGTACGGAGTTTACAGAATTGGCATAATTGCTGCGTTGCAGAGAATCGAGGTTCACTACCTGACCGTTTATTTTTCGTACAAAACCTACATTGGTCAGAATATCCTGAATCTGCGCACCGGTAGAATCCACAAAAGCCCTTTCGTATTCAAAAGAGCCTGCCTTTCGGGTAGCTTTGTAATTCCTATCCCGAAAAGTGAATTTGACAATGCTGTTGGCAAAGCGTTTGCCGCCATGCTTTTCAATGGCAGCGCTGATAATTTCCTGTGCCTTGCTCTCCACTGGTGCTGGTGAGCTGGGAAGTGCCGCCGCCTGCTGCGGTTTTTCGCCTGTGCAAGCCCAAAACGCCAGCAAGGGAAGGCTTTTGATCAATTTATGAAACATAATTTTTTTTGCAAAAATCGGTAATGAAAGTTAGTTTTTTTGTCTTGTTTGCGATAAGCAGCAATAATTTATGGTTGGGAGCGAATACTGCGATTCCAAAGCTCCTTCCCATTGGCATCAAAGATACGCATGGTGAGGATTCTTTCGCTGCGCTTGCCGGAAAATTCGAGCCAGCCAAAATTCCTTTGCTGCACCAGGGTGCCTTCTACGCGGAGCAGGTTGGTGGTTTCCACATTGGTGCTCGTGCCCGAAGTGAGCGGCGATACGGTCAGATCAAAGATTGTATTTCCTTTATTGTTGACCAGTTGGCTCAATTCCGTGTGGTGGCGGTCACCGGTAAGAAAAATCACATTTTTGATATTTTCCTCTTCAATTCGTTTGAGCAAATAATCCCTTTCTTCGGCATAGAAATGAATGTAGTTTTCATGCACAGCAGCCGTACTCAGCACTTGCCCGCCGATTGCAATCATTTTGAAAGGCGCTTTGCTATTCACCAATCCATCAATCAGCCACTCCAACTGTTCTTCGCCGAGCAGCTCTGATTCGCCGGTGATACGAAGATCGGGGCTTCTGTGGTAGCGGTTGTCTAAGAGGAAAAAATCAATATCATTGAATTGAAAGAAGCTGGTAATACCCGGCTTGCTGTTGATACCATAGCTTGGGTTTCCCCAAAAAAGCTGGAAAGCTTCGAAGGTTTTGTCTTTATGCAAAAAGCTGCGGTCGGAGTTGTCCGGACCAAAATCATGGTCATCCCAAATAGCATAATGGTGTGTAGAAGCCAGCAGGGGTTGCAATTCAGGCAAAGACCTGGAGTGCGTGTAGCGATGCAGGATACCCGTGCGGGTGTACCAATCTGCTTCGCGGAGGTACACATTGTCTCCCAACCAAAGCATTACGTCAGGCTGCATTTGATAAATGGAAGTAAAAATATGATAATCGCCACCATAGGGGTTGCCCGGGCGGTCATAAGGCGGTTCATTGACATAAGCGCAGCTCCCTAGCGCGATTTTGAAATCAGGCGCATCCGTGCGCCACTGCCAAAGCGGTTGGGACTGAAAGGTAGCAGGATAGCCCAACTCTACGGGCTTATCGTTGAGGAGCAACTGGTAATTGTAGCGCTTGCCTGGTTGCACTTGGTCTGCTATCAGCTTTGCGGTGAAAGCAGTTTGTTTTTGGGTAGCCACTGCATCGGTCATCATTTTTTGGTTGGGCTGGGTAGGCTCCCAATAAGCAATTTGTACTTTGGCGCTTTGCTTTGTTTGCACCCAAAGTAATACTTCCCTCATCTCTGAGTACCCTACCATGGGCCCCGACTGAAGGAGCGCTTTTTGTGCGATGCCAGCTGCAATAGAAAATAGCGTGAGCGATAGTACAGCAAATAATCGGATCATCCTATGAGTTTTGCGCTAAACTAATAGGAAATACCCAATTATCACTTTAAGTAGCGTTAATTTTGTGTTATACATGCGCCTGAGGCATGTGCTGGCGAATGACGTGCTTCAGTTGATTGGCAGATTGCATCCCTGACTGCCGCCATTTGACTTCACCGTTTTGAAACAGGATAAATGTAGGAACTCCGTAAATCTGGAGTTTGGTTGCCAGCGCCTGGTTCTTATCCACGTCCACTTTTACAATTGTGGCATCCTCGCCTAATTCGCCTGCCACTTCTTTTAAAATAGGAGCCATTGCCCGGCAAGGACCGCACCATTCTGCTGAAAAATCCACCAATACAGGCTTCTCACTGTTGATTAGCTCGCTAAAAGATACTTTTTTGTCCATGATTCGATGCTATTTTTGGGCGAGTAAAATAGAACATTTTGCTGCACCCCTACAATTTAAGATTTTTTTGCGATTTGTAAATTGCTTTTGCAAATTTTAACAAAAACCGACCAGTTTTTCCGTACAAATATCTCGCCTCGGCGCAAGGATTGCAGTGATTTGTATCACAATAAAAAAGCGCTCTTCTGATAGAAAGAGCGCCCAGAACAAAGTTAGCATCTATGTTTAAAAAATAAAATCGTTTTATCTGCCACCGCGCGTGCCGCCGCCATTCATACCGCCATCTTCATCATTTTTGAGATCATTGTTGCGCTGCCCTCGTTCGCCTCTTGGGCGGAAATCCAGTTTTCCAAAGCGATAGTTGACATTCAAGCCGATGGAGCGCTGTGCCACTGCATTCAGGCTGGTCAGCAGAAAATTCGTCCCTTCCGATCTATTGCGAAATTCTAAATCCCGCGAGAATGGTTGTACGACATTAATGCCCATACTGAATTTTTTGTTAAATTCTTTCAGCACGCCAAAGCTGAGCATCGAAAAAGAAGCCCGATAGCCTTGAATGGACTGCCGCGGAGAGTTGTAAAACCCGAATGCTTCCACTTTGAAGCCTTTTTTCAAAGACAAGGTGCCGTTCAGGTTGCCATTCCAAACCACAGATGTTCTGCTAAGCGCTATGCCATCCACTATTGATTCGGAGTCGTAAGTAGAAACGGTAGCGCTACCACGCAACACCAGCTTTTCCTTGATATTGATTGAAGTAAACATACTGGCACCCACAGACCTGGTTTCGCCAATGTTGAGGAAGGTATTGCGAGAGATACCGCTTTCATCAATGAGTAGGAAACTTTCGATACTTTCAGTAGTGACGCGGTAAAATACAGAAGTGTTCAGCACAATCCCTTTCACGAAGGTGCTATAATTCAACTCGAATTGGTTGGTTATTTCGGGCAAAAGATCAGGATTACCGAATTCTACGTCCCTTGGATCACTTTGATTGACATAAGGATTGACAAAACGAAGCCCCGGGCGACGGATTCGCTTGTTGTAAGAAGCTTTGATACTCGACATCTGGCTCAGGCTATAGCTCAAGATGGCATTCGGCAAAAAATTATCGTAGGCATTGGAGAAAGTCGTTTCATTGAAGTCATAATCTCCTGCAATATCGGTGTGTTCATACCTGCTTCCTACGATGAGCCCTATTTTCTGCCCCAACTTCATATTGAAAGAAAGGTATCCCGAAAAGACATTTTGGTCATAAAAGAATACATCGGAGGCATTGGGATCACGCACAAACTGGTTCAGGGCAAAGTCGAAATTTTCAGCAAAAAAATCGCTTTTGATGTGGCGAAGAATCCCCTTTGCGCCGGTTTCCATCTTGACAGCCTTGCCCAGCGGATGAACGTAATCGAGCTGCGCTGTGATCTCAGAATTGACACCCAGGTTCTCATTAAGGTTACTAATCGAAAGGCTCTGTTCGTTGCCCGATTGATTGAACCTGTTTTCAGCATCGCTGAATTCCATATCCAACTGAAAACCAATGGTTAGTTCTTGTTCTGGTTTTTTAAAAGTACGCTTGTAATCTGTATTCCAATCGAAGCCGCTGTTCAATGACTTGGAACTGCTGCTGCGGGTGTATATTTGGTTCAAGCCCAAAATAGGATCGGTGTAAGTCGCATCGGTCAAATTCTCTGCATTTCTACCAAACCCGCGAAAACTCACGGCTGAGCTGATACTATTGTAAGCATTGAGGTCATAAAACATGCCCAAATTCGCACGCGGCCCATAAAATTCACTATCGCCTTCGCCAAACTGCTCCAAAACTCTTTCTTGATCCTCCACTCGATCTACTCGGAAGTACTGGCTGTAGGATGGGCGATTAGGATTGTACCAGCCGCTACCATTAAAATTCAATCCAAACCGACCTCGTACCAGGTTAAGATTGAGGCTTCCTCGATTCTGCCGGTTGCCGACAGAACCGTTGACGGAGCCTGTGAATCCTTCCGCATTGCGCTTTTTTGTAATGATATTGACGATGCCACCAGAGCCCTCGCCATCGTATTTGGCAGTGGGATTCGTAATAACCTCAACGCTTTTGATTTGATCCGCAGGAATGGTGCGCAAGGCATCAGCCGGGTTGCTGGAAAAAAGAGTAGAAGGCTTCCCATTAATCAAAATTTGTATATTCGAGGAGCCTCTCAGCGAGACATTGCCCTCCGCGTCCACGGAAAGGAGTGGCACTTTTTGCAAAACATTGGAAGCATCACCGCCCACGGAGGTCACGTCTTTATCGGCATTATAAACCAGCTTGTCAATCCGATTTTCCACTACGGCTGCCTTGCCCGTCACTTCCACCTCTGCCAGGAGCACCCCTTCCGGACTAAGCGGCACGGATGCCACTTGGTAATCCGGCTTTTCGGGGGTCAATTCAATTTCTTGTATGGATTTTGGTTTGTATCCCAAAAAAGAAAAATGCAGTTCGTATTTGCCCAATTTCACATTTTGCAACACAAATTTCCCCTTGTCATCCGTGATAGTCCCATCCAGTTCCTTTTTACTTTTTGTATCAATCAGCACCACGGTAGCAAACTCCACCGGCAAATTCGTCATAGAGTCAATCAAATCTCCCGATATTTTACCCGTGATAGATGGACCTTTCTGAAAACCACCTCTACCCCCCACACCTGGCGGCGGACCTTGTTGTGCCCAGGTTTCTGTAGCAATTCCGATTAATAACAAAAGGATACATGTTAATAAATTCTTCATAAAGTTACAGCGTTGATTTTTTTACTAAAATTTTACAAGGCTTTTCTTGGATAAACCATTTGACAAAAACCAGGATATAAATTTTTCCTAAGCGAAAATGTTTGACATAACCTTAACATATTTTTAAAAAAAATCAATCGCATTAAAAATCAAAGGTTTAGCCTGCTGGTGTTTCCACCTTTTGCAACTGCCAGTGTAACTTTCGGGCAAGTCCTGCGTTACCAAAACATAATCCCGGAACAAATTTCTTTGAAGAAATGAAAAAGCTATTTTTGGCAGCAATCGCATTGCTTGCCTTTTGTGTACCCGCTAACAATACCATCTGGAAGCGGTTTTTCTCGCGGCATACCCCAATCGTACAGGAACAGCTTGCCCCGGAGTGGCAGCGTTTGCGTGATCAATATGAGGCATTCGTGCGGCGTTCTATGTCGGACGAGGCTATTCCTGGCGTGGCAGTAGCAATTGTAAAAGGCGATACCCCTGTGCTGCTCAAGGGTTTTGGTGTAAAACAAGCCAAGACGAGCGATAGCGTCAGTGTGCATACGGTTTTCAGGCTGGCTTCGCTTTCCAAAGGTTTCGCACCGGTGTTAGCTTCTATCCTCAAACAAGAAGAAAAACTCGATTGGGATGATAGAATCATTGATTATGTGCCCGATTTCGAGGTAAATAGCAAAGAGCATACTCAAAATATGAGTATTCGGCACATCTTGAGCCATACTTCGGGCTTACCGCGGCACGCTTATTCCAATTTGCTCAATCAGGGTTGGTACTACGACGAAATTTTGCCCAAGCTAAAAAGGGTAAAACCCACGCATCCACTTGGGGTTTATTACAATTATCAAAATGTAGTGTATAGCCTAATCGGGGATGTGATAAAAGAGGCTACTGATACCAGCTACGCCGAACTCTTGGAAAAACGCATTTTTGAGCCGGCAGGCATGTACGATGCTACTGCTACCTTTGATGGAATACTGGAAACACCCAATGTTGCATTGCCACACTGGTATTTCAGAGGTAAAGGCTATGATGCTATTGAGATCGCCAGAAACTATTACGAAGTAATTCCCGCTGCCGGAGTGAATGCAAGTATTGCCGACATGGCTTGTTGGCTGCAAGTATTGATGGGCAATCGTCTGGATATCATCAGCCAGGAGCAATTAGACGACATCTTTCAGCCGCATGTGGAAGTCAATTTGCGGGAGATGCGCGACTGGAATGGCAGCCTGCGCCGTGCCTGGTACGCATTGGGCTGGCGGGTGTTGGATATGCACGACCGAACGATCATTTACCATGGTGGCTTTGTGAATGGATACCGCACAGAGATTGCATTTGACCCTAAAGACAAAGTGGGGATCGTAGTATTGAGCAATGCCATGAGCAATTTTATCGGGCAATCCGCACCGCATTTTTTCGATTTGTACCGTGAGATGATGAAGGATCCTTCTTAAAATACCGCAATTATGAAGGTTTTTCCGCATTTTCACCATGCCAAATCAAGTGCTTGTTGCTTCTTGCAATTAGTCCACTTCCAAATCCTTCGGCACCTCGCGTTCCTTGCGTTCGGGCGAATGCGGCTTGTCAATTAATTTTTCTTCTTTTGAACGGGACATAATGTTTACGCCGCAAGTTTGTAGGGCTATAGAAATAAAAACAAACAGCAAAACGCCGATCAGTAGCAAGCGCAGCGGGCTTGGGCGTTTGGGAGTATCAAAATCTTTAGGTGCTCGTCTTGACATAATTTTTATTCTACAGTTTAGAACCTCGAGAAGGTTTAGGAGTTTAGCTATACTCAACCTTCTCAACTCCTAAAACTTCCCTCAACACTAAAATCAAAAATCCATTCGCATCCTCAAGTTAACCCGCCTGGAGGTCAGAAAATTAGGAATCGCATATTGTTGCTGCAAAATCGTCTTGATCCAGGTATTGCCCGCTTGGTTTTGCACCTGCATTAAGTTGAATACCTCCAAGCTCAGCCAGGTATTCTTGGTAAAGCGAAGGGGATGGCGCGGGCTTTTTGCCCATCTTGATTTATCCCAAAGCAAGGCGGAGAAACCAATGTCAATGCGGTGATACGGATCAAAACGATAGGTATTGCGGTACACGCGGTTGTTGCCCAACAAACCAAAAGGCAAACCTGTACCGAGCGTAAAATTGAGATTCATCTTGAAGTTTTCATTTTTGGGCAGATAATCTTGAAAAAACACAGCCAGCGTGAGCAACTGGTCCGTAGGGCGAGGCACATCCTTCACCACCGTTGCTGCCTCCTGACCGATTTCCCTGCGCAGGTGCTGGACACCATCGAGCTTTTCCCGCGCACGCAAAAACGAGAGGTTGATCCAGGATTCTGCACCCGGTACAAATTCGCCGTTGATGCGCAAATCCAAGCCCGTTATGTAGCCGCTTGCGTCGTTTTGCCCGGAGTAGCGAATCCGCACATTTTCAATCTCGTAGGACACCATATCCCACAGTTGCTTGTAGTATGCCTCGGTGATGAGCCGAAATTTCTTAGGATTTTGTTTGCCCATATAAAAATCGAAGGTCATACCACCTACAATGTGAAAAGATTTCTGCGAAACCAAATCCGTATTCACAACACCATCAAAAGCACGCATCTCCCGATAAA
The DNA here is from genome assembly GCA_964526645.1 of uncultured Saprospiraceae bacterium. Classification (GTDB taxonomy): domain Bacteria; phylum Bacteroidota; class Bacteroidia; order Chitinophagales; family Saprospiraceae; genus JADJNW01. The sequence goes on along the minus strand of CAZGJN010000004.1, from coordinate 72,260 downwards.
ACGGGGGTTGAAAATACAAGCCTCCTGCCAATCGGTAAGAAAGATCCCGCTTGCTTTTCAAGGGTTTATACAACAGCTGCGCCCTGGGCGAGATGATCAATTCCTTATTCAAATCCCAATAAGAAGCCCTTACGCCCACTGACAGTTTGACTTCGCTGGCACTTTCTTTGCGCCAGGTGTAGGTATCTTGAAAAAAGCCACTCAAACGGTTGGAATTCAAGTTATTGCGTGTTTTCAGTACATTAGAAATGAGCAACTGCGTTGTATCATAAGGCAAGGAGTAGCCTGCCGAGTCGAGTCGTTCCCATTCATTGATACGGTCAGAAATGATCTCCCGCTGGAATTTAGCGCTCCATTGCAAGAAGTGACTACTCGTAGTCTCACTGTTTTTATGGTCTATTTGTAGCTCAATCCCGCCTTTGTGTTCTATGTTTTGGATGTCAATATTCAAAAAATTGCGCACAAATTGCTGTTGCGTACCCACCCCAAGTTCAGCAATCACTTCTCCAAAATTATCACTCCCCAAGCCCGATTCAATCTGCCGGAGGCTATAATTGCTGATAATATCGAATCGCTCGTTTTCGTCGCTCCTAAAAGTAGAAGCTAACAGTTTCAAAAAGAAAGGATTGCGATCCCGATCGGGTAAATACGTGAGCGAAACGCCCCCCATGCCTGTGGTAAAATCATCAATTTCCTGCCCTTCAAATACGCTGAATAGTTGCAAAGCAAAGTTGACCAAACCGAAAGCTGTATTGCGCTCAGTAGGTTGAAATCTATAGACACTGCGGTTGTAATTGCCCAAAACCCCGATTTGTAAATCGCGATTGATATCGTAGGTCAGATACGCCTGAATATCCGTAAAATTGGGAATATACTCCCCTTCTACATCGAGTGTACCGAGCAAGTAGCGCGTTGTTTTGTAGCGTGCCCCCACGAGGTATCGAAACCGCCGGTAGCTGTCTTTCCCTGCTTTTGTGCTCCCCTCGATATGCGCCGAACCACCCAAAAAGCTGGCGCTCACAGAACCAGCCAAGGTATCGGGGCGCTTATACTTAATATCGAGCACAGAGGCAGATTTGTCGCCGTATTTAGCATCGAAACCTCCCGAAGAAAAGGAAAGGCTGTTGATGAGATCAATATTGGCAAAGGTCAAGCCTTCCTGCTGCCCTGCCCGAATGAGTTGTGGGCGGTAAATTTCAAAATCATTCACATAGACAAGGTTCTCGTCATAATTGCCACCCCGGACGTTGTACTGCGAGGTCAGCTCCCCGCCCTGCCCGCCACTGGTGCCCAGCGCGATGTGCGGCAGGATGCTCTCCAGATTTCCAGTAGTAGTAGGTAGCAGCTTCATATTGCTCACATCCTCTCGGATCATGCCGGATTCCTCCACCTTGCTGGCGCGCACGATGACCTCCAGATCAGAATCCGAAGAGACCATGCTCACGTCCACCTGTTTGCTGCTGCGTGGGGGCATAGCTTGCACAAGCGTGGAAGCCTCTTTGTAACCGATACGCGAAAAAATCAATATAAACTCCTCATTAGCAGGCACTTCAATCCGATAGCGACCCGTTGTGGCTGTTTCCGTAACGATATTTTTATCCTTGACGTACACCGTCACCAGTTCAATTGGCGCATCGCTAAGGGCATCTTTCACCAAACCCGTGATGAGGGCGGTGCGGTCGGTTTGAGCAAAAAAAGGAATTGTTACAAACAATATAATAGTGGAAGTAAAAACATATTTCATGTTATCATATGAAAGTCGGTAAATAATAGTTTTTATAAATTTATTTTTTCTTTTTGCCAGTGCATAAATAGCTATGATCTCTGCTGAATGTTATAGAATCAGCTGAAAAACCACTTGAGAAGCTATATCCTCTAAGGAATAGAGAATCAGAAATCATAAAGAATTTTCCAGATAAATCTCTTTTAAAATCTTGCCTGTTATCATCATAAAAAGAATAGTCTTTATAGAGAATGACATTACCATAGGGATTTATTACAATCAAAGTATCATTATCAACGGCTGTTTTTTCTATTGAAACTTCTTCTAAAGTTTGAATTTCTGCGTAATTATTATGATGAATACCATTATAATAAAAACCTTTATGATTGCAATTACAATTGTATATTCCTATTATCCGATCCCGATAATCTGATTCTTCTTCGCAGGCAGATGAAAATATCGCAATAAAAAGTAGAAATAATAATTTGTATGAAACTTTAAGCATTTAGCGCATTTTTTCTATCCGAAAACGATAATTTTAAAATCCTATTGCAGCAAAGCAAGCCAAAGCCATAATTTTCCATACCACCTATCGCTTGCGTTTGCAAATTTTAGAAACTTTAACCAACTTATAGCTGTTTTTAAAGTAATTTTGTTGATTTGCAAAGAAAAAATAAAACATGAACCCACTACTTAATCATATATCTGTTTATCCTACTATTTGTTTTGGAAAACCTTGTGTGAAAGGTACTCGAATTTGGGTGTCGCTATTGCTGGATTTTATTGCTGCCAGCGCAACTTTTGAGGACATTTTGAAACACTATCCGCAGTTGACTAAAGAAGATATATTGGCTTGCATAGCTTACGGTGCCGCTATGAGTCGGGAGAATTCTGTTGAACTTCATCCTGTTTCCTGATGCTTCGATTCAAATTGGATGAAAATTTTACCTTTTTATTCTAATAAGCTTCATCACGGCTGGGTTATTGGATACAAAAAATTTATCATCTGGATTAAATTGAACCCCATCTTTAGTGATCTTTCCTTTGATGATTAATTGTGAATCGAAGGCACTATAGTAAATCAAACGATTTTCAGGATCCACTTTTGTAGCAGAAGGTTTATAGTCAACCGTAATAAAATGCGCTTCAGGATTCGATAAATCTGCCCATCCTATTTGTTTATTATCAACATTAGTCCAGTACAATTTATTATCAACCAGGTCAATGGAAAGCCCATCAGGGAGCGGTCCTGCATGAGTGATGAAATTAATCTCTGTTTTTTCATTTCCAAAATGATACCTGCCAATTTTATTTTTAGTGCGGTCGGTCCAATAAAGTATTTGATTTTCCACATCCATTTCTAGGGAAGATGGTTTACCTTCTAATCCTTCAATAAAGCACCGGTTAAGCAATAATCCATTATAATCATATTCAGCTATGGTATGTTCTCCCCACAAAGCGCAGTAAATTCTCTTATTAACGGGATTTACAGCAATGCCGGCAGGAACTTCCACATTATTAATAAATTGAAACTGAATAGGACTTCCATCCAATCCCGTAAAATTTTCGTTTAACTGCGCTTTGGCAACGCACCTATCTTTAAAATCTGCCCAAAAAAGACAGTGATTAATTGTATCTACTTCAATTCCAGTCATACTGTCGGGGTCACGTATCAGATTGGGCAGTAGTTTTTTACTTTTTACATTTAAAACAGCGATACCATCATTGTGACCAAACAAAAGCAATTCTTGTTCTTGCGGAAAAGGAAGACAAAACCTGAACCAAAAAAGAAGAATAAAAATGATAATTGCAGCAGCAATCTTTTTAACAATTTTTGACCACTTATTTTTTTCTGGACGAATTACTTCCTCAGTGCCTTTAGGAATTTTTATAGGGGCAATTTCATCATCGTCTCCTCTAATATCATTTTTTAAGAGGTAATCATTATAAGAATCGTAGCCGAAGTAAATGGCGAACATTTCTTTGGTGCGCTGATTGCCTTCACTTTCATCCACAATGAAAATCCTACGAAAAGCATCGTAAGATAATGTGAGTTTGTCATATCGAAGTTCACCCTTGATCGTGGGAACACCACATCGTCTTGTTTTCTTTTTGTCGCCTCTGCATATTTGTTCCAATCTCGACTGGAGGGCTGTTAGAAAAAGTTCTATATCTCTCTTTTTCCAGTTTTCTGGGTGTCCGTTTTTGAAATCAGTGGCAATTCTTTCGGCAATAGATTCCCAGTACTTCTCAGTGATTTGCATAATGTTTGCAAAATGTTTGCAAAAGAAATTTCGCATTAAAGGTAGCAATTATTTTTAGCTCTTTTGTGTTTCTATTTATAAGATTTTTCAAAAAAAATTAAATTCTATTCTTCAATGAAAACTACTTTTTTTCAATGAGTCAACACCAAAACAAAAAATTGGATTCACCTGTAATAGCTGCAATTGTTACTGGTGTTTTTTTAGTAATAGCTACAATTGTTACTGGTATCTTTTCATTATTGTCACCAAAGGATAACCCTCCATCAAGCGAATGTAGTGCATCTGTACCTGAAAGAACTTATCTTTATGGTACTGACCCTCATTACTACCAATTGGATACTTTCTTCTCTTCTTTGAATTGTGAAACAATTCAGGATACTACTATATATGATACGTTTAGAAAAGATATATACTTTAAGGCATTGAGCCGTTTAGAAAACAAAATCCCTCATTCCATTGACCCAGATTATTTTATAAAGGATAGCAAAAAGATTATTATTGATGCTAAAGGTCAGCCAAGGGTGGATGTACCGGGTTTCAATAATTTAATAGGCGTATTTAAAGATGGGATTAAAAAAGGTACCAATGGCAATATGGAGTATTATGTCATTACGCGCATTCCGAAACGGGCAAGAGACCTTTATCCAGAGGGCTACGAACGTATATCTAGAATTATTGATCAAGCATGGAATGGTAGTGAACAAGATTTAAATGTAATATATGAAATAATAAAAAACGATGAAGGAATAGAAAGAAAGATTAAAGTAATAGCGGTGGAATATAAACTATACTTGCTTCTAATTAAAGATTATCTTTTTTTACGCCTCGCTGATATACCAGTTGAACTTCCCCCTGAGTTTCCAAAAGCTGAATATGAACTTACTTCTGAACAAGAATTGGTGCTAAGGCTTATAACATTATCATGGATTGAGGAACAAATTAAAAGACCTTATAATAAGGGCAAGAAATTTATAATTCTATGCAAAGGCTCTTCAACAGCAGAGCCTGTTCAAAGCCCTATTCCATATAATATGTCTGGATGCTGGAATCCAAATAATACACCTGTATATTTAGAAGACAAGTATGACTGCCAGCATATAAACAATACTATTCAGGCAACTAAAGGAGACACTGATGGGAATATTCAGCTTTCATATGCGCGCGCTTATTCAGGTATTTCCTATATACAGAACAACTTGTTTAGCTTAGGTGATGAAAGAAAAGAAAAATTAAAAAATATTTCCTTTGCTTATCAAGGGTTAGGTGTAAAAGACAAAAGAACCATTGTGATAGAATTAATTGAACAATAAAAAAACAGAACTTTATGCCAAATCAATCGAACGGGATGAACGGAACTACAAAAGCGCAAAATGCTGGTCAAGAACTGGGTTTAGCGAAAAATGAACCCCAGTTTAAAGCACTGGTGCAAGGCTACAAAACCGAAGCCAATGAAGTGTATCAAAAAAATATTGAAAATTTTGAGCAAGTGGCTATCGAGAAAATAGTCAATGTGGAGATTACTGCCAAAAAAGTTAAGGAAGAACTTGATGTAATTATAACAAACTTCAAGAGTGAGCGACATGAGATTCTTCGCTCAATTGTTGAGTTGAGGCAGTTGTTAGCAGCACCAGAGTTTCTCAACGAAAAAACCCAGGAGAATATCAACAAAATTTTTGATTTAGCGACTAACAATATTAATGATTTTGTCTCAAAAATTAATGACAAACTTAGTAAATTGGAAAAAGATGTCAATCCAGCAACTTTCACTGAGGCAATCACAAAAATCAAGGAAACACATGAGAACTACGCAAAAAGTGCAGCAAAGGATATTGAAACCAAGATAAAAGAATTTCATGAAGGGTTTTATTATGGTTATGGTATAGCAGAGCAAATTGAGAACCTGAAAAAAGATAGAAAATGAGTTTAGCCTCTGACAATGCCACGACAGTTTCCAATGGGACAGCAAATAACCCACCACCAAAAGACGCCAATGGAAACATTGGCGATGGTGAATTGGTAAATCTACTGCTGTTCGATTACATTAATGGAAGCCTTCTAGGACTAACCAAAAAGCTACAAACTCTTTTTGACGGGAATGTACTGGAGGAAAGTAGATACTTTTTTAAAATAGGTAAAGAACATGGTCAAAAATTTACTTATCGAACCGGTGAACAAGCTATCAACGGCTGGTTTACTGCCATTGCTGCACTGGCGCCACTTTATAAAAAGAGCGTAAATTATGAATTGGATAAGTATAAAGCCCATGCTGAAGCATTAGAAAACGAGCTCGGATTATTGGAAGCAGACCTTACGGAAAGCGAGGGACATCGGGTGTTTGTTTTGAAAAAAGAATTGAAAGAACTCAAGGAGCAAAGACAGAAGATAATAGACGATGAGCGTACTGTCAGCGATGATAATTTTCTATTGCAATTGCGAAAATTGTTGATGGATAAATATAACGCGCTGGGCACAATCTTGAATGCTTATACCGAAACGATAAAAGCAAAGCTGACCCCAAAAAGTGAGGAGAAAAAAACAGAAGGGACTGTAACGGAAGAAGATAAAAAAGGTGTGGAGGATTTGGCTGAGGTCTCAAAAAAAATTGAAAATGATATAGAAACGATTATCAAAAACTTCTCTGCCGTTGAAGACGAAATAAAATACAATGCTACAGAAATACCTAATCCATGGGTGCTTGTATTCCATATGGTAGCCGCCGGCATCATTATTTTTGGAGAGCTTTACTTGGTGAGAAACATTGTTGCAGAAAATCTTGGGCTTGACCCAACTGGATCATTCGGAAAGGCAATTTTGACTTACCTTTTTTGTATTGCTTACCCTTTGGCTTTGGGTATGATTTTCAAACAATTGTTAGATGCTATCGAAAAAGATACTAAAGTTAATCGGATTATCAGGCGGGGTATATATTTGTTTATGTTTCTACTTGTTCTTGCGTTGTCTTCCATTTCTTATATCAGTGCGGAATCCATCAAAAGCGATGGTGGTGTAAAAGGGAATATATGGCTACTAACCATATTTCTATTCAGTTTAACCACTACTTTCCCAGGGATAGCGGGTATTTTATTGGCTAAAGTTTTTCGACAGCTCAATAAAGTGCATATCTTCAAAAAAGGCGAGCTTTTCAGGCAAAAAGATTCTTTGCAAAGAAAAATTTATGCAGAGGAATTATCAAGGGTAGAAACCGAAATTGACCAAAAACAGTCAGAGATACAGGAATTATATGACCGAAAGACGCAAAAGTTGCAAGAATTCGCAAAATACAAAGCACTAAGTGAAATTGATACAGTGGATATAGATTTTACTGTATTTATTACTTCTTTGCGAGAAGCAGCTATTGGCGAATATATGGCTGGGTATAATATTGGAAGAGATGAAATGATAGAAGGGAAAGAAAGTAGTGCATCCATAATGGAAAGTATCAGAAAAAAACTGATTGGTGACAATTATAATAACTGGTAAAAAAATTATGAATAATGAAGATTTTAAAGTACCAAACTATACTTTTTCTTATCATTCTTGTTACTCTTGCAATTTCATGTAAAGATGATAAGCTTCCCATGAAATCTGCTCTTATTGTTTTCATGGATGCGTATCTTGATACAGCAAAATTTGATTCAAGCTTTGATAAAAACTTGCGCATACCTCTTTTAGAGTCAATTAAAAAAGAAGGAAAAGATCTAAACTTTTTAAAAGTAATTGTTTATCCTTTACATAGAAAAACAGCACAGGCAATACCTATAGCAGAAATTGATATTGATGAAACTCTTTTAAAAAGCATAAGAGGAACAAATATTGTAGGAAGAAATAAATACAACAAATTATGGGATGATAATATAAATAAGGAAAAAGCTGGCATACCAGATGAAACAAGCTCGTGTAGAATATTTAAGTCTATTATTCCTTTGGAGAAATCTTTTATTAGGCTTTCAGATGAATATGAAAAGGTCAATGTTTTGTATATTTCTGATATGATAGAATTAGATGTAAGAGCTGAAGAGAATGGACGTTACAGGTTTTTAGAAGATAATGAAAATATTATCAGTTCGTATTCCATAGAAATGGCAAAACGACACATGAAGGAAGATCAACATGAACTGAATAAGATGCTTAAAAGATTTAAAGAAAAATGTTCGACAGCATCTGAAAAGCTTCATGTCTTCATTATCAAACCTGGGGAAAAAAAAGTTAATACTGATAAAGATGGCAATGGAACAGAATTAATTGACGATTTTTGGGCAAGTTTCTTCATGGACGAATTAAAATTAAAAAATATAAAATCAACTTCTACTTTTTCAGATATATTTAGAAATATATAATTTATAGCGCTTAATCTTATATCGTAATATAATTTAAAAATCTGATAAAAACCTCATACCAACTTCAACGGATTACTTTCAAATGCTTTCAATTTGGAAATCACCTCTTTCGGATTGTCCGCTTTAAAAACGCTATTGCCCGCCACCAGCACATCCGCGCCTGCCTGGAGGATTTTTTCTGCATTTTGCAAACCAACCCCGCCATCCACTTCGATGAGCGCATGGGCATTGCGGATGGTGACCATTTCTTTGAGCCGCTGGATTTTATTTAAGGTGCGATAAATAAATTTTTGCCCGCCAAAACCAGGATTGACCGACATGAGGCACACCAAATCTACGTCTTCAATAATGTCTTCCAGTACTTCCACTGGTGTGTGCGGATTGATTGCCACACCGGCTTTAGCGCCGGTAGCTTTGATCTGTTGCAGCGTGCGATGTAAGTGAGGACAGGCTTCGTAATGCGCAGAGATCAAGTCCGCTCCGGCTTCCCGCATTTGTTCGATGTATTTTTCTGGCTCCACGATCATCAGGTGTACATCCAGCGGTTTTTGAGCTAATTGTTTGATGGCCTGTATGATAAACATTCCAAATGTAATATTGGGGACAAATCGCCCGTCCATCACATCTAGATGAAACCAATCCGCTTCGCTCTCGTTCACCATGGTGAGTTCTTCGCGCAGGCGCGTAAAGTCCGCCGCCAAAATGGAAGGTGCAATCAAATGTTTTTTCATGCAGCAAAAATAGAAAAGTTTCAGGTTTTGAAGTTTAAAAAGCGGCGCAAGCGAGCATCGGCACATCCCGAAAAGCAAGTATGCCAGCGATTTATTTCGATAGATTGAAAAAATTAATGCAAAAAATTTGCATTTGAAACAATTTCCCTGTAAATCGCACAAGAGTTTTGAGCAGAAATAAAAAAACCGGTTAGATCGGCTAACCGGTTCCTAAATGAGCTTTGAGAGGCTATCTACATACCAAAAAAAAGGATATCCTTTGATATCCCCTAAGTCTTTCATGAGATTATAATCTGCTCGTGGGATTACAATTTTGTTGATAGTAAGTCGTCGTCTTTAAAAAGTTGTTGTTAGTAGGTCGTTTTCGTTTATGATTTATTAGTTGCTATTTTTCGTTCTTTGCTTTTGATGATACAAATATCGGTGCGATGGATGCCGAAAATAAGTACAATTTAAAACTTTACTGCACCAATTAAATCTTTTCTTTTTTTATCAAAAACCTGAAAATCAATTTTTTAAAGTAAAAAAATAAAAAAACAGTGTTTTGAATAGCTTCTTTTTTACTCTCCTCTCTTCAAAATGTTTCAAAAAAATTAGAAAAAAATAAAAAATATTGGGCTGGAAAGCCTCTACTTTGCTTTCATAAACTGCATTTGCCTTTTTTACCGCCAAAAAAGTGAGACTATTTGAAGTTTTTGCGTCCAAAGAAAATAATTACACCCAGTGGCGTGATGAACGATTCTCTGTATCATATAGCAATTACGCGCATTCCCTTGGTGGGGGCTATCACAGCGCGCACGCTAATCAGCTATTGCGGCAGTGCGGAAGCTGTTTTTAAGGCAAAAAAAAGAGAGCTCCTAAAAATTCCAGACATTGGAGAGCGAACTGTAGCTAATATTTGCAATAGCGATGCCCTTGCAGCAGCAGAAACAGAGCTGCAGTTTTTAGAAAAAAATAATATCCGAAGCTTGTTTTATCTGGATGATACCTACCCTTCGCGCTTAAAACACTACCAGGATAGCCCGGTGCTGTTGTATTACAAAGGGACAGCTAATTTGAATGCCCCGCGCATAGTATCCATCGTCGGTACAAGAAAACCTACACCACAAGGGCTTGGTCTTTGCGAAGAGATCGTAGAAGGGCTTCAGCGTTATGATGTGTTGATTTTGAGTGGTTTAGCTTTCGGTATTGATGCCGCAGCGCACAAAAAATGTGTAGAACTGGGCATCCCGACGCTGGGCGCTCTGGGGCATGGTTTCGACCAGTTGTACCCACCTCAACATCGCCATCTGGCAGACAAAATGGTGTTAAATGGGGGCTTGCTAACCGAATACCCCAGCCATACCAAACTCGATCCGCGGAATTTCCCCATGCGCAACCGGATTATAGCCGGCTTATGCGATGCCCTAATCGTGATAGAAACGGGCATCAAAGGGGGTTCTATGATTACAGCACACATGGCAAATGAGTACAACAAAGATGTTTTTGCGATACCGGGCAGGGTCAAAGACAAGCAATCGCAGGGATGTAACCACCTGATCAAAACACACAAGGCAGCCCTGATTGAAAGCGCCGCCGATATTGCCTACGTGATGCGTTGGCAAGAATTGGATGCTCAAAAACAAATTCAACAACAACTTTTCGTTGAGTTATCGGAGGAAGAAAAAATAATAGTAGCTTTGTTGCACCAAAAAGAAGCACTCGGCATTGATCAATTACTGCTCGAAACCCGAACTTCCAGCAGTGAACTTGCCAATACACTTTTGAATTTAGAATTTAAAGGTGTTTTAAGATCACTCCCCGGTAAGCGTTATGTATTGGTATAATTTTATAAAAAAGATATGAAAAAGCTGATTTGTCCTCTCATATGCTTATTATTGCTCACTGCTTGCAATCATTATCCCCAAAGTGGCGGTGTAGGCAGCACGCCTGAACCCATCCGGCTATCTAAGTATCCCAAAAATATCATCTTACTGATTGGAGATGGAATGGGCTTGACCCAAATTTCGGCAGCCATGTACTCCAATGGGAATAAGCTGAATTTTGAACAGTTTCCAGTAGTAGGATTACACAAATCTTATGCCTCCAATGATTTGATCACAGACTCTGCCGCTGGTGCTACCGCTTTTGCCTGTGGCGTAAAAACTTACAACGGTGCTATCGGGGTGAATCAAGACAGTATGCCTGTGGAAACTATTTTGGAAGAAGTAGAAAAAGAGGGAATGGCTACGGGCTTGGTAGCAACTTCTTCCATCACGCATGCTACACCGGCTTCTTTCATCGCGCATGTAAAATCCAGGGCTGATATGCAAGATATTGCAGAGGATTTTCTCAAAACGGATATTGACCTTTTTATCGGCGGTGGCAAAAAATATTTTGATCGCAGGGAAAAAGACAACCGCAATTTGTACAAAGAGTTGGAAGCCAAAGGTTACTTTGTTTCTGATTATTTCAAAGAAGAGCTGAGTGCCATAAAAGTTGATTTTGACAAAAACTTGGCTTATTTCACTGCCGATGCAGAACCCTTGAAAGCAGATCAAGGCAGGGATTATTTAGTACCTGCTTGTAAGCTCGCCCCTATTTTTCTGGAAAAACAAAGTAATAAAGGCTTCTTTTTGATGGTAGAAAGCTCGCAGATTGACTGGGGTGGGCACGGCAATGATTCTGATTACATCATTTCCGAGATGCTTGATTTTGATAAAGCAATTGGCGCTATTCTTGAGTTTGCCAAAGAAGATGGCGAAACACTCGTCATCATCACAGCTGATCATGAAACCGGCGGCTACGCGATCAATCCGGGCTCAAACATGGGGGACATTAAAGGGGCTTTCACTACCGACAAGCATACGGCTGCCTTGATTCCCGTTTTTGCTTATGGCCCTGGGGCGGAGTTATTCGCGGGTTTATACGAAAATACGGCGATTTATGATAAAATGCGCGCTGCCCTGAAACTCCGATTGCATAAAAATACAACGCCAAACGCTTCTGCCAGTTCTCGAAAATAAAAAACTGTCGCATCCAACAACAGGAGGCGACAGCATGCCGGCATCGTACCGGCTTTACAAAAATTGAACACCCAATTGACCATGATATTTCTGAGAATATCTGATTCAGGTATAAATGTAAGCTCGTTTTTTTTGCTATTGGATGATGTTTGTCAGGCTTGAGGAGTGATTTTTGTCGTTGTTATTGATTAATTTTTTTCTGGATGGTTTTTTCCACCGCCTGATCAATTTTTTCTGGCAACAAAGGTCCGTAGTAATTGCGGAGTTCGCCCGCGTCGTACCAGGTTTTAAAATCTTTGAGCTGAAGCTGTTTGAGCGTGCCGCCTATTTTAAAAGTATGGGCTTCCCCTTCTCGTGACTCTTCAAAATAATAAGGTTCATTATCAAAAGGCTGCAGTTTATAGGCATATTTGCCGTTGATCAGAAAAAACTCATCGCCATTATAATCCAATATCCCATCAAAAATAGCGATCCGCTCATCACAAATTTGATAGAAATGTGCAACTGGATTTTCGCCTTTGAGCAGCGCCGCGATTGTTTCTTTCACTTCAATGGCAGTAAGGTATGGGAAAGTCATGTACTGGCGGTGCGTCTCGCTGTAGCCGTAGCCCCCCATGAGGTAAAGCGTATTGCCTTTTTGGAAATAAGCCAGCCCGGAAGTAGCCATGTGCTCGCCAAGAATTCCTTCCAAATTGCCGCTCGAAAACGCTGTAGCGCGTTTTCGCCCCAAATCTACCAGAATGATTTCGAGGTTGGGAAAATCCGCCGCATAAAGCTCTGGTACCTCCGATTTTATTTTGCCGCCGAAGATGAGGAAGTTATTATCCGATTTTCCAACTGCAAAGCCATACATCTGGCTCAAATTGGGATAAAGCTGATACGCCTCTTTGGGCAAATCGGGATGTGGCTGGGCAATCATGGCAGCAGGTAGCAACAAATAAAAGATGAGAGTAATGGATCGTTTCATCTATGGTATTTACAATTCCCTTTTTTGAAAAGTACAAGCGAATCCGTCAAGAATCTAAAGCGAAGGCGTAGTAGTACTCCCCAGGATAATCTTCGTACAAACCTTCCAGCATTACTTTCCCCTTGGTATTTTTCAGTTCCTGAATAAACTCCGCTACGCTTCGGACTTTTGCATCGCCTATTTTGGTGATGATAAAACCGGGTTCCATATTTGTACGTTCTATTTTGCTACCTCTGTAAATACTGACAACCTTTATGCCATTGACGCCCAGTCGGCGTGTTTCCTCTTTGTTCAGGTCGCGCAATTCCAATCCTAAGTCTTTCAGAATGTCCTCTTGTTCAGCCGAAGCGGCAAGGGTAATGTTATTACTCTTATTTTTCAGCACCACATTGGCTATTTTAGCTTTTCCTTCGCGTATAAATTCTACACTGATGGTGTTGCCAGGTCTGTAGCGACCTATCTGTTCTTGCATTTCGGGTACTGTTTTGGTTTTTACGCCATTAATGGCAATGATGACATCGCCTTTTTGGATACCTGCATCATCGGCGCCACTACCGGGGCTTACGCGAGTGATGTAAACGCCCTCAATTGCCTTCAAACCCAACTTTTCTGCCCGTTCTGTAGTCATTTTATCAATAAAAACACCGAGCATGCCGCGTTGGACGATACCATAATCGCGCAGGTCTTTAATTACTTTGCGCACCAGATTGGAAGGCACAGCAAAAGAGTACCCTTCATAACGCCCTGAGCGCGTAATGATGGCGGTATTAATGCCGATTAACTCTCCGTTGGTATTGACCAGCGCACCGCCACTATTGCCGGGATTGACAGCGGCATCAGTTTGGATAAAAGATTCAATCCGATCTTGCCCTTCCAGAATATCAATGCTCCTTCCTTTGGCACTCACGATGCCCGCTGTGACGGTAGATTCGAGGTTGAAAGGATTGCCTACGGCCAAGACCCACTCTCCAACGTGCAGCGAATCGGAATTACCAAAGCGGAGGTAGGGAAGTCGTTCGCCATTAATTTTTAAAACAGCAAGGTCTGTGCTGGGGTCCGTACCAATGAGTGTCGCCTCGAATTCACGCTTATCGTTCAGAGTGACTCCTATTTTATTGCCATCTTCAATGACATGGTTGTTCGTCACGATATAACCATCCTGCGAAACGATCACGCCCGATCCTGATGAAGTGCTATAAGCGCCACTGCCCCAGAAATCAAAACTGCTGTTCGATTGGGTCGTTTTTATATTTACTACGGCAGGCGTTACCGCTTCGGCAGCTTTTGTGAAATTGGTCGGTGCCGATGAAAGAAAAGTGCGCAGCGGAACATCCAGGGGGTCTCTGCCCATATTGGCATAAGTAGCCGGCGCTGGCTCTCTGATAATCACTTCCTGCGGCTGCTCTACCCACCGATAAATCATCACTGCGGCCAATGCACTTAGCAAAGAGCTTAGAACGACTATTAGGATTTGCTTCATAAAGCCAGGAACATTTTATTTCCAGGAATTTTTTTCAGTCAGCTTAAAAAATAAAGAACACTTTCAAATAACGTAATTTTGGAGAAATTAATTTCGATATTTCTGACGAAACGATACCTTTATTCGGCTAATTTTAACATTTAATGTTTTGGTTTTACCTCGTTACGCCGCTCGCAGTTTTCAAATTTTGCCGAGCTATACTGTTTTGAAACAATTGATCTAATTATTTTTATTTTATAAAAGCAAAAACGATGAAGGATTCAAACAACCATACCAATGATGCTCCTTCAGGTAATATCTGGGGCTGGCGTTTTTCTTATATCAGTCTTGGCATCATTCTATTTTTTGTAGGTGTCATTGTGCTGCGGCACTGGATGCTGGGCATTCCGTTCAATCCATCCACCATCCAAGCCCCTTCATCCACCGTGCAAGATTCTTCCAAAATTGAAACAAAAAGTGACAGTTTGAAGTAAAAGAAAAAACGATATTAAAATTTAAACCCTTACCAAATCTGTTCAGCGCTATTGCGCAAAGTAATAAAAATATGACAATACCATTTTTTAAATATCAGGGTACAGGCAATGATTTTATTCTTATAGACCAACGCGAGGCAATGTACCTGACCAAGGAGGATACCTCCCGCATTGAAAAACTGTGCCACCGCCGTTTTGGCATCGGCGCAGACGGACTTATTTTGTTGCAAAAACGAGCAGGCTACGATTTTGAGATGCTCTATTTCAACGCTGATGGCCGCGAAAGTTCGATGTGTGGCAATGGCGGCAGGTGCATTGTGGCTTTCGCCCAAAAATTAGGACTCATCCAAGAAAAAGCCTTCTTCCTGGCAGTGGATGGCGCGCACGAAGCACGTACCTCAGCCGATGGGTGGGTAGAACTCAAGATGAGCGATGTGCACACCGTGGAGTCGGGGCAAAACTATTTTTATTTAAACACGGGATCGCCGCATTATGTGCAGTTTGTAACGGATATCAATGCCATAGACGTGGTAGCAGAAGGGCGCGCAGTGCGCTATTCCGAGCGTTTCAAATCCGAAGGTACCAATGTGAATTTTGTAGAACCAAGTCCGACAGGCATCCGGGTGGCCACTTATGAGCGAGGCGTGGAAGATGAAACCCTCTCCTGTGGCACAGGAGTGACAGCAGCAGCGATTGCCCAGTATTTGTACCAAAGTGATGCATCCCTGCGTTCAATTCCTATTCACACAAAGGGCGGCAAGCTGGAAGTGCGATTCGAACCGAGCGGGCAGGGTTTTAAAAATATCTGGCTTTGTGGACCGACTCAATTGGTGTTTGAAGGAAAAATCAATGTTTAACTGCCTTTTTGTCTGAAAACGAAATTAAAAAGTTAGTTTTCTACTGTGGCACGGAAATTGACCTATGCAGAAACGATATAGAAATTTATTTTCCTGACATCTTGACATTGTTAACAGAGTTGAATAATTTTCACCTGAACAGATCATATCAGCAATTTTTAACACTTGGAGAAGAAGCGTATGTTTGAAGAATATTCTTATGCACCGCAGCGATTTGAAGATGATGGCGACTTTCTGCCCCTGATTTCCATTGATGAAGATGACGAGACGAGGAACGACGAGGTATTTCCCGAAGTATTACCTGTATTGGCGCTCAAAAATACGGTGCTTTTTCCGGGCATTGTGATTCCCATCACGGTAGGGCGCGACAAGTCCATCAAGGCGATCAACCGCGCCTACAACCACGGGAGGATGATCGCGGTACTCTCTCAGCGCGACAGCAATGTAGAAGAGCCAAATATCGAAGATTTATACACCGTGGGTACCATTGCGCGTATTCTAAAACTCCTGAAAATGCCTGATGGCAGCACTACGGCTATTATTCAGGGGCGGCGGCGCTTCTCCTTGATTGAGCTCATCCGCGAGCGGCCTTACATGGAGGGGCGAATCGGCGTATTGAGTTATAAAAATCCCGAAAAGAAGCTGGAGTTTGAAGCAATTGTTTCGTCTATTCTCGATCTGGCGCGCGACATTATCGAGCTTTCGCCCAACATCCCACAAGAAGCTACGGTGATGTTGCGCAATATTAAAAGCCCTTCTTTTTTGCTCAATTTTATTGCCTCCAACCTGGGTTCAAAAATTAACATCAAACAACAAATACTGGAAATCAATGATTTGCATGAAAAGGCAGACCTGATTCTCCATCAAATGCACGGTGAGCTTCAATTATTGGAACTCAAAGATCAAATAGAAAATAAAGTACGCGGTGACCTTGAAAAACAACAACGGGATTACTTCCTCAACCAGCAGTTAAAAACAATCCAAGAGGAATTGGGGCAAAACCCCCAAGAGGAAGAAATTGCTGCCATGGAACTCCGCGCCAAAAAGAAAAAATGGGCTAAATCGGTTAGTGATATCTTTGAAAAAGAACTCAACAAGCTCCGTCGGATGAATCCACAGGTAGCGGAGTATGCCATACAGGTAAGTTACCTGGAATTATTGCTGGACTTGCCCTGGGATGAAGTCACAAAAGATAATTTTGACCTCAAAAGAGTAAAAAAAGTACTTGATCAAGATCATTTTGGTCTGGAAAAAGTAAAAGAACGCATCCTGGAGCATCTCGCTGTACTAAAACTCAAAGGCGACATGAAAGCGCCGATCCTGTGCTTGGTGGGACCGCCGGGCGTAGGCAAAACCTCGCTGGGCAAGTCCGTCGCCAGAGCGCTGAAGCGCAAATTTGTCAGGATGTCTTTGGGTGGCTTGCATGATGAATCAGAGATCAGAGGACACCGCAAGACGTACATCGGCGCTATGCCGGGCAGAATCATCCAATCGCTCAAAAAAGCTGCTTCCGGCAATCCTGTTTTTATACTGGATGAGATTGACAAAGTAGGCAAGGATTTTCGGGGCGATCCCTCTTCTGCTTTATTAGAAGTACTTGATCCTGAGCAAAATACAACTTTTTATGACAATTACCTGGAGATAGAGTACGATCTGTCAAAGGTACTGTTTATTGCTACCGCAAATTCACTGAGCACGATTCAACCTGCGCTGTTGGATCGGATGGAAATCATTGAGATCAGTGGCTATTCATTGGAAGAAAAAGTAGAAATCGCCAAGCGGCACTTGATTCCCAAGGAGTTGGAGTCGCATGGTTTGAAACCCAAGGATGTCAAACTCAGCGCGGATGTGATTGCTAAAATTATACAGGAATATACCCGCGAATCGGGGGTTCGTTCGCTCAACCGCGAAATTGCTGGGGTGATGCGGCATATCGCCAAAAACGTAGCGATGGAAGAGCCTTACAACGTAGCGGTCAAGGCTGAGGAAATACCGGCTATCCTGGGGCCTACACGCTTTAGCCATGACTTGTACCAGGAGGAACCAACGCCAGGTGTAGCTGTCGGATTGGCATGGACAGAGGTAGGCGGCGAAATTCTTTTTGTGGAATGCAGCCTCAGCAAAGGAAAAGGCAACCTCACCCTTACGGGCAACCTGGGCGATGTGATGAAAGAATCTGCGAGTACTGCCCTGAGCCTCATCAAAGCAAGGAGTGAAGCATTGGGTATTTCATCAGATTATTTTGAAAATTACAACATCCACTTGCACGTTCCCGAAGGGGCTATTCCTAAAGATGGGCCGTCAGCAGGGATCACCATGCTGACGGCCCTCACATCTGCCCTCACGAAGCAGCCCGTAAAACCTTATGTAGCCATGACTGGGGAAATCACCCTGCGTGGTAAAGTGCTACCGGTAGGCGGTATTAAAGAAAAAATCCTGGCAGCCAAGCGTGCCGGCATGAAAGAAATCATCTTGTGCAAGGATAATCAGAAGCACATAGCCGAAATCAAAGCGGATTATATCAAAGGCTTGAAATTTCATTATGTGAATAGCATGGAAGAAGTACTAAAAATGGCACTTCAATAAAGGGTGTAGTTTATGATGCTTTTCCATTGCCATTTGAAGTAGGCATCAGATCAGAAAGCAGGACGATTAATTCCTCCACACTGGGTATTGTTTTTTGAAACAAAACTCTACCATTCAGCGCCAGCGCAGGTATGCCGCTGATGTCATACCGGAGTAGCCTATCCAATTCTTCTACTGTGACCACCTCCACCTTCCAGTTCAGGTGCGCTAATGCCTGATCCAGATTGTCCCTTAGTGCCCGCATCTGTCGGGAAGATTTGATACCCAGTATCTCTAATTGGTGTGTATGATTCCGGTGATTTAACATATTTATCCAGTACAACCTTTCATTTGGAAATAGAACAAAAGGGATAAAGCACTGCTTTATCACAATTCCTCGCAATGTAAGCTAATAGAAAAAACCCAATGGTGATTTTTGTCAGTGCAAACAAAAAATTTTGTCATTTTTTTACTACTTTCAGACCAGTTTTTTTGAACCCGAATATTCTCAGGCGATTACAATGCACAATCCAGATTACTCCGAGGTTGTTCTTCGGCTCAACGCTATTATTGAAACTGCTACGGATGGCATCATTACGATTGATGACAAAGGGCGGATGGAGTTGGTCAATCCAGCAGCAGCAAAGCTATTTGGATATACCCATGAAGAAATGATTGGTCAGAATGTCAATATGTTGATGCCAGCTCCTTATAATTCAGAACATGATCATTACCTTCATAATTACCTCCTTACAAGGGAAAAGAAAATCATAGGCATTGGGCGAGAAGTAAACGGGAAACGAAAGGACGGCACTTGTTTTCCTTTTCGACTGAGTATCAGCGAGGTTCAATTTCAAAATCGGCGCATTTTTACAGGTATCGTGCACGATCTATCTGAGCAAAAGCGAGCGGAAAAAGCCTTGCGCGAAGAAAAAGAACGTACCCAGCGCTACCTCGATATTGCCAATACCATCCTTTTGGTTATCTCCCGAGACCAAAAAGTGTCCCTGATCAATAGAAAAGGATGCGAGGTATTGGGATATGAGGAAGAAGACATCATTGGCAAAAATTGGTTCGAGTTGGTGATTGCACCCAATCAACAAGAAAGTACCAAAAAACTGTTTGACCAATTGATACAAGGGCATGCAGAATCAATAGATTACTACGAAAATGAGATCATCACACGGCAAGGTGAAAAACGCCTCATCGCCTGGCACAACGCGCTGATCAGGGATGACACAGGCGTGATAGTATCCACTATCAGTTCCGGCATTGATATCACCAAACAACGAGCAGCCGAAGAACGCATTATTCGACTCAATTCCGAACTGGAAGAGAGAGTAGAGCAACGCACTGAGGAGCTTGCCAAGGCCGTCAATCAATTATTGGAAACTAACAACCAACTCAAGTACGAAGTGCAAGAAAGGGGAACTGCCGAGGCCGCCCTGCGCAAAAGAGAACAGGAACTACAGGTATCTTTGGCAAAAGAAAAAGAGTTGAGTGAATTGAAATCGCGTTTTGTTTCGCTGGCTTCGCATGAGTTCCGAACCCCCCTGAGCACGATTTTATCTTCAGCTGACTTGATCGAGGCGTACCAAAAAGAGGAACACCAAGAAAAGCGCCTTCGCCATACCAACAGAATCAAATCGGCTGTTGCCAATCTGACTAACATCCTCAATGACTTCCTATCATTGAGCCGCCTGGAAGAAGGGAAAATCCTCAATGAGCCGGTAGCCTTTGATCTATCGGGGTTTTGTAACGAAGCTTTAGACGAAATTCAGGATTTGCTGAAGCCCGGACAATCCATTCGCCGCAAGGACGAGTTGCAGGTATCTACCGTCTTTTTGGATAAAAAAATCCTGAAGAACGTTTTATTCAACTTACTTTCCAATGCAATTAAATATTCCGAAGAAGGAAAACCGATTGATTGCCAAATGATTACAACCGAAAGTGAGTTAAAAATTATCATCACAGATTATGGTATCGGTATTCCAGAACCAGAGCAGCAGTACCTGTTTACGCCCTTTTTTCGCGCGCACAACGTAGAAAATATTCAAGGTACGGGGCTTGGATTGAATATCGTAAAACGCTATATTGACCTGATGAAAGGTGAAGTAACTTTCAAGAGTGCCTCAGGCCTTGGTACCACTTTTTATGTTAGCATTCCTTTGGACACAAAATAAATGAGCAGCTATTCTTAAAAATACGTTTTTTTAAATCAAGTCATTTATTTTAAAAAATAATAGTATTTTAAAATATTTACATACAACTATTTAATTGCTTAATACTGAAAAATATTATGAAAAAAATATTAGTCATTGAAGATAATGCAGAGGTAAGAGAAAATCTCGAAGAAATCCTGGAACTATCTGGCTATGAAGTGCTTACAGCCGAAGATGGCACCATTGGCGTTGATATTGCTGTAAGCGAGCAGCCCGATCTTATTTTATGCGATGTAATGATGCCAAAGCTGGACGGCTTCGGTGTTTTAAATATACTGAGTAAAAAAACCAATACTGCTGATATTCCTTTTATTTTTTTGACGGCAAAGGCTGAAAAATCTGACTTCCGGAGGGGTATGAATCTGGGCGCGGATGATTACATCACTAAGCCTTTTTATAAAGATGAATTATTGGATGTGATCGAGACGCGCTTGCGCAAAAGCGAGTATTTGCGCAAGAAATTTGATAAAACGGAGCAGGGGCTGAGCGCTTTTATTAATGAGGCAAGAGGCTATGAAGAATTGAAAAAACTATCCAATGACCGGCGTATCAAGTTTTTAAAAAAGCGAGAGCTTCTTTTTGAGGAAGGTGATTATCCGCGATACCTTTATTTTGTGAAAAGCGGTAAAATCAAGATTTTTAAAACCAACGAAGATGGAAAAGAGTACATCGTTCATATCAGTACAGATGGTGATTTTATAGGTTATGTAGATTTGATAAAAGACTCCAAGTACTCAGAATCAGCGGCAGCATTGGAAGATACAGAAGTAAGCCTGATCCCGAAGGAAGATTTTCAATCCTTGATGTACGCCAATCGGGATGTCGCCTCGCAATTGATCAAAATGCTGGCTAATAACATTGCAGAAAAAGAAGAACAACTACTCCAACTCGCCTACAATTCGGTGCGCAAACGAGTAGCAGATGCACTGCTCCTCCTCAGCGAAAAAGAAGGCAATAAAGAATTTAATGTGTTGCGCGATGATCTGGCACGGATTGTTGGCACAGCCAAAGAAAGCGTGATTCGGATGCTCACAGAGTTTAAAGAGGATGGCTACATTGATATCATAGATGGCGCTATC
Source organism: uncultured Saprospiraceae bacterium (assembly GCA_964526645.1). Classification (GTDB taxonomy): domain Bacteria; phylum Bacteroidota; class Bacteroidia; order Chitinophagales; family Saprospiraceae; genus JADJNW01. The sequence goes on along the minus strand of CAZGJN010000004.1, from coordinate 50,557 downwards.
ACCATCAAAAACAAACCGAAGCTGGAAAGCCTGATGGGGTAAGGTAGTAGCTCTGAGTAATTTTTCATATAGGAATATTTAGATTTTTATAGCTTTACGAATTTTGGATTTTGATATAAATATGATTTCAGTTGTTTAAAGTTTTTATATTTTTATAAAAACAGTTGCCGAAAATGTGCGTCCATCGGAAGGCCAGATACCGGGTCCAGGATAGAATTGTGGCCTTTTGGTGAAGTATTGCTCATCAAAAATATTACTACCATTTAGTTGCAGTTTTACTTTATCATTTAGCCGAATAGCAAAATTTAAGTCCAGCAACTGATACGAAGGTACCAAACCCACCGCTCCTGTGGGAGAGGGATTCACCGTGTTCAACGCATCAGCAAAGCTATCAGCAGTATAACTGTACAAAGCCGATAAGCTCAGTCGCCAATAATTAAAAGTAAAACCGTTTCTGCTGATCCAGGCGGGTACGCTTTCCAGTTTGTTGCCATCAATATCCTCGTTTTTGTCACCCGATTTTATGATAGCATTTTGGTAACGGGCATCCATGTAGGAAGTGGAAGTATATAATGATAGATTCGATCTTCTGCCCAGCGTGAAATTACCTTGCAAGAAAAATTCAAGGCCTGCAGTGCGGGAATCACCAATATTGGTTCTGAAAATAACAAGATTATTATCCGCATTGGTTTGTGCCAAAGTGCCGAGGCGATTATTATATTGTAAGTAAAAACCCGTGATATCCCAATTCAGGAATCTCCACTTACCTCTGAAGCCCAGCTCTGCGTTGTATCCATAAGCATCTTTAAGATTTTTGTCTGACACCTCGTAAATGGATTGGGGTACAATATCTTTGAAAATAACAGGGCGGTAAGCTTGCGACCAACCGGCATAAATATTAATTTTTTCTGTTATATTGTATTGTGTACTCACACCGAATAAAGGAAACCGGTGCTCAATTGTATTAGGAAAATCGTCATTGGGATAGTAAGAAGTGTAACCCGTTAAATCCGTTTCTCCGATTTCCATTCGCACGCCGGTATTGAGCGAAAGCTTATCGGTGAGCTTCCAGTTATTTTCTAAAAATAGCGCAATATTATTTGTTTTATAATGCATATCTCTTCCCCAGCCAGGTATTGCGAGCGTCAGGTCAAAATCACTTCCGGTGGTGCCTCTGCCCAATTGTCGCCGATGTAAATCATTATTCATATACTGTACGCCAGCTGTGAGTACGCTGTATTGCTTGAAAAGTGGATAAGCTTGCATAATTCTCAACTCGGTAGTATAACTATTAAAATTATCAATATCCACCTGACGGTTGTTATATTCAAATGTAGCAGTTACAATGGAATCAGGAATAGTGGCAGGTCTATCAAATATCACACTGTTTCGGTCACCAATGACAGCCGAAATCAGCAAGTGCAATTGTGTATTTGGTGCAATACTCCAATCAAAAGTAAAAGAAGGAACGTGAATATTGGGGTTATAATAATTTCTAGCGCGCGTAGCCATGCGCGGATTCTCTTTAAACATAGCATCGGTCAAGGGACCAGCTAAATGAATGATATAATTGGAATGAGCATACTCAAACTTTAGATGAATATCTTTATTAACATCATAAAAAAGTGTAACAGCCTCCGCATTATATTGCGAATCGCTATTATCTCTGTATCCCGTTATCCTTTTTTTATTTAACCAACCAGAATATCTGAATTTACCAATTTTGCCGGATATACCATTGTAAGTACTCACTAAGCCATAAGAACCAATGGTGTTGACACTTTCAAAAGTAAGTTGCCTGGTTGTGTCGGGTTGTTTGCTAACGTAATTGAGCATGCCGCCAAACTGTGCGCCATATTGCAAAGACCCTGTACCCCTTACCAATTCAATACGTTCTACCGCTTCCATCGGTATATTATAATGACTGGCCGGATAGCCATACATATCCGAATTTGTGAGCGCGCCATCCTTTCGAATATTAAATTCCCAGCCTCGATGCGGGTCAAGTCCTCGTGTAGAAATATTCAACTGATTGCCCGTGCCATCCATGTCATATACAAATATACCTGGAACTTTAGCAAAAATCTGCCTGCCGTATTTTTCTGTAACAGCAACATTCTTTTGTGCCAATTCAATAACTTCTGTTTTCTTGCCTGCAAAATTATAAGTGCCTTGTACTTCAGGTAGCCTGCCTATATCGTCTATCTGTCGCCCAACAGCAACAACTACTTCGCGCAAACTGCTTTCTGATGGAATCATTTTTATGGACTCCTCAAAAATAGTTTGTCCTTTTAGTGAAACTTTTTTCTGAAAAGTGCGATAACCAACGTAAGAAATAGTGAGTGTATAATCACCAGAAGGGATATTGAGAAATCTGAAAGTACCGAATCTATCAGTTGTAGCGATCAATTTAGCTTCCTCCAATTTCACATGTGCACCCTCAAGAACTTCATTATTTTCGGAAAAAACGGTCCCCTTCAATGTAGATTGCGCAAACAAATATTGACCCAATATGCAAAGGATCAAAGTCATACAATGTTTCATCTTTTCGAAATTAAATATTTCAAAAAATTTAGACTTTAAATCTAAAAATGATTACTTTAGAGAATAGATAGAGTAGCCTCAGTTATATCACAGAGTCCTAATTATAAAGGGATCAAATTATAATAACAAAAAAGTGTGTTTGATAGAACTTTCGTAGTACAAAGGAAGAACCTGTGAGACATTTATACAAATTTTTTAACATTTTTCGAGCCAAACCTGTCTCTATTCTATTGCATCAAAGTATCCAGTTTCCACAAGATCAAAATATTCCCTAACTTTGCCAGCCACAGAATGCTACGACATGGGATTTCGCGCTACACTGCTCAGACCTTACGCCAAAAAAATAGCAAGAGACATCGCCTCTTGGTCGGCTAATGCCGTGCTTGTTCAGGAAAAAGTGTTTCGCCAACTCCTGCAGGGTGGTCTCCAAACGGCTTTTGGAAAAGACCACGATTTTGCTCGGATCAAAACTCAGGAAGCCTTTCGGGAGCAAGTTCCAATCCGCGATTACGAGGGCATCAAAAATTATATCGAACGCATCAAAAACGGGGAAACCAACGTACTCTGGCGCGGCAGACCTAAATATTTCGCTAAAACAAGCGGTACGACCTCCGGCGTGAAATACATCCCACTCACCAAAGACAGCATGCCCAATCACTTTGGCACAGCACGCAATGCCTTGTTCAACTTTTACGCCCGCACAGGCAAAGGCTCCTGGCTGGATGGGAAAATGATCTTCCTTTCTGGCAGCCCTGCCTTGGACGAGGTGAGCGGCATTCCCACCGGTCGCTTGTCAGGTATCGTGAATCACGAAGTACCTGCCTGGCTGCGCACCAATCAATTACCGAGCTACCAAACGAACATCATCGAAGATTGGGAAACAAAGCTGGAGCGTATCGTGGACGAAACCATCCAAGCCGATATGCGCCTCATCAGCGGCATTCCGCCCTGGGTGCAAATGTACTATGAACGCTTGCTCGATCGCAGCGGCAAGCGGTATGTCAAAGACCTTTTCCCTAATTTTTCTATGTTTGTGTATGGCGGTGTCAATTTTGAACCCTATCGCGCGCAATTGGAGGAATTGGTTGGCAAAAGGCTCGACAGTGTGGAAACGTACCCGGCTTCGGAGGGTTTTATTGCCTTTCAAGATTTGCCGGATAACCGTGGGCTGCTGTTGAATGTCAACTCCGGAATTTTTTTTGAATTTATACCCGCAGAAGAAATTTTTAATGAAAATCCCACTCGAATCTGGCTGAAAGATGTGGAAATCGGTGTAAACTATGCCTTGATTATCAATAACAATGCAGGGCTCTGGGGCTATAATATTGGCGATACGATACAATTTGTGAGTAAAAATCCATACAGAATCATAGTGAGCGGGCGCGTGAAGCACTTTATCTCTGCTTTTGGAGAACATGTGATCGGAAAGGAAGTGGAAGAAGCGCTTCTTTCGGTGGCAAATGAAGCCGGAATCCGCATTGTAGAATTCACCGTAGCCCCACAAGTCAACCCTTCCAATGGAGAACTCCCCTATCACGAGTGGTTTATCGAATTTGATACGCTACCGGACAACCTGGCTGCTTTTGCAGCAAAAGTGGACGCCGCGATGATCAAGCAAAATATTTATTACGAAGATTTAATTGTAGGAAAAATTTTGCAGCCCTTGAAAATCAATCCTTTACAAAAAAATGCCTTTCGGGAATATATGAAAACCCAGGGCAAGCTCGGCGGGCAAAACAAAGTCCCTCGCCTGAGCAACGATCGCAAAATTGCAGAAGCATTGCAGGTGTTTAAATTATAAAAGTTTTATACCTTTGCACTCCTACACTACTGTAAAAATTAAACTATTTAACATTAAAATTTTATACCATGGGAAGAGGTGATAAAAGAACGAAGCGCGGCAAGATCTGGCGCGGCAGTTATGGCAAAACGCGCCCTAAAAAAGTAAAAAAAGTATTGGCTGCCAAGAACAACCAGGAGTAATATGCTTTAGGGAACTTGCATAAGTTTCCTAAAGCCCTCCTTTATATGCTTTTGATTTTCACGCTTCTTTTATCCAATTTATTTATCTCACTTCGGACTCCTACGTTTTAAAACATCTTAAATTGTAGTTTTCTTCCCTCTGAACGACTTTTGGAATAAATTTTTTATCCAAAAACGATCCAATCATGATTTCTGTTACCAACAAATGTTCCCATGCTTGGTGTCGGTTTATCCGACAACTACTTCTACTGGTGTTTATCGGCAATATGCTTCCGCAGGTTGCGATGGCACAAATGACCGATGTACCTGTCACAAGTAATCTGGATGTACTGAATTGTGAGCTATCGGTAACGATTGGCAATACATTCCCGAATTGCGATGGCGCGACGGTCTGCCTGAACATCCAAGGAGGCATACCACCTTACATCATTACACTGAACGGCGAGAATGCAGACGATACAGCTACTGGACTGGCGCTGTGCTTTCAAAACCTGGCTCCTGGCAACTATACTGTGAAGGTAGTAGATGCCCAGGGCTGTACGGCGAGTGTAGAATTTAGTATTCCTGTATTTGATTACTTGCTACAAGCCACTGTCAAAAACGTCACTTGCAACAATGGTAATGATGGCTCAATTGATCTCGACATTCCTATTGATGTAGCACCTATTTTTTTCAGGTGGACTGGCCCCAATGGCTTCTTTGCGAATACAGAAGATATCAAAAACCTCCAGGCAGGTATTTACAATGTACAAGTGTACGGCGTAAATGGTATCTGCTATGGTATTGGCAAATGGGAAGTAACAGAGCCGCGCCCTATCAAAATTGACATCGCCATTGCCCAACCTGTTTGTGGAAACGCCAATGTTTGTGCCCTCGTAAGTGGAGGCGTACCGCCTTACCGCGCTTGGGGTTTTTTGCCTTTGCCGGCAGGTATCAACAATAGTAATTTTGAAGCCTATCTCGCTACGATTGATTTGACAAATAGTGTACTTCTGAATCCTACGATTAGCAATACGCAGACCACTTTCTGTCAAAACGATCTTTCGGGTGGGCTATACGCTGTTATTATAAAAGATGCCAATGGCTGCTTTGCCTGGAAGATATTTGAAGTACGAAATGCTGCTACCTTCGAGCGCCGGGTAGAAGTAAAAAACCTGAGTTGTCATGGCAGAATGGATGGTAGTATTTGCTTCAAAATTGGAGGTGGAACACCGCCCTACAAAAACGTTTTGACTGCCGCCACTGGAGATACCCGCAGCATAGAAGGCGAATCGGGTTGTTTTGACAATCTTCCTGCCGGAGAATATATGCTTACTACCACCGATGGTACAGGCTGTTCTTTGTCGGAAAGAGTCCGTGTAAACGAGCCGGCACCTTTGGAAGCCGCATTTAATATCACAAATCAAAGCTGTACAGAAGGTACCAGTGGTTGTTTAAAAGTCGCGGGAGGCACGCGCCCGTATCGCATTTACGCCTGGGTTCACCCAAATCCAACTGCTGATGTAGGTTTTGAAATTGGCTTTTGGGACAATGGCACGCCTTATATCGTCGGTGCAGAACGCTCTACAGCATTCAACTTTCCGCCTACCAGTGCTGCCAATAACTTTTATTGCGCTAGAAACATACCCCCCGGCGATTATATCTTATTAGTAGTGGATGCCAACAATTGCTACGAGGTAGTGGTAGTGCACATTCCCCCAGCAGGCGGGCTGCAAGCTTCGTTTGAAATTACCAGCAGCATCTGTGATGAGAGTGTGAGCGGGTGTCTGAATGTATCGGGTGGTACCAGACCGTATCAGATTTTTGTTTGGCGTCGTTTGAATCCAAGCAACACTGATCCTGCTATCCATCTCGAATTTGATGCAGCTGGCAATCCGCGCATACTTAACTCAGATATACTACCCACAGACCAAATGCGCTTTGACCCTGAAGATTCTGATCCATCAGTGCCCCCATATTACAGAAGATGTGCTCGCAACATCCCGCCAGGGCATTATATCATTGTAATAGTAGATGCGAATCGCTGCTATGCTATTTTGCAGGTGCGCATTCCGCCTGCCAACCCGCTGCGCGCCCGCTTTGAAATTACCAGCCAAAGTTGCGAAACAGGCGTAGATGGCTGTTTGTATGTAGAAGGCGGTACGATGCCTTATGACATTTATGTCTGGCGTTGGAATAGCCCGCTGACGGTCATACCGCAAGTCAGATTTGATGCTGATGGAAATCCTTATATCGAAGATGCCGATCGAGTGGAAAACTTCCCCTGGGGACCAGCGCCTGCCGTTCTACCATACCGGCGCTGCGCTAATGATATTCCTCCAGGATTTTATTGGATCCTCGTAGTGGATACCAATCGTTGTTATACCTTATTGCCAATAGCCATTCCTGACTCAACGGGGCTAAGACTGAGTGCGGAAGTCAAACACGTTAGTTGCAATGGTGCAGCGGATGGCCGTATTACGCTACAAATCGGTGGGGGCATGGCACCTTACACGATCTTTTTTAATGAAACAAGCAATACCGGACAAGTAACAGATGACCTGACTGTCATTTTTGACAACCTGGAGGCAGGTGCTTATTCTATCAAAGTGTATGACAAAAACCAGTGTGGTGGTGCTATCACTGTACTTGTAAAAGAACCGGAGCCCTTAATCGCAGAATTTCAATTACGCCGACCCGCTTGCGACACAGCCGTGGGGGGCTGTTTGAATATCAAAGGCGGTACTCGGCCTTATCGGGTACAAATATGGCGCTGGATAACCGTGACCGACACTTTGCCCGATGTCCTATTCGATGAAACAAACAATACTTACAGCATCACAGGGGCTATCCCAACCGATCTTATTTTGGTACCCCCAACACCGGGCACTAACAACAATCTGTGGTGCATCCGCCACCTTCCGCCGGGCAATTATTTGTTCTTGGTATTGGATACCAATGGCTGCTATTTCTTATTGCCGGTACACATTCCGCCAGCGGACACTATCCATCTCCGCGCTGAGGTGACTGACCCCGCTTGCAATAGCACAAGTGGCGGCACCATCAAACTTCATATTGCTGGGGGCGTGCCGCCATATCAGATCAGATTTGCAGGAGCTGCTCGGACTACCCAGGACACGATGGTTTTATTTGAAAATGTACTGCCTGGCACTTATACCATCACGGTTTATGATGATCGGCAATGTACTGCGACTATAAGCGTTATTGTCAATCAAGGTGGAATTCGCTCCAACTTGGATTATGACCCTTACGGTACTTTTGCCTGCGTCATGCCTGAAGGAGGGGTGCCGCCTTACAAGGTTGAATGGCTGGATTTACAAACAGGGCAAGCCATCAGCAATGACACCTGTGTGCAAAACCTCGCGCCAGGGGCATATTGGGTGACTATTTTTGATAATGCCGGTTGTAGCGCTCAAGAATGGGTTATCATTGACCCACAGCCTTGCGAAGGGGGCATCGCCACGGTCAATCCTGAATCTATCGTATCTGGAGAACGCACTAAATTTAGCCTGAGAGCTTATGCCGGAACGAGTATTCAATGGCAATTCCGCACGGAATTTACAAACTGGATTAATATTCCTGGCGCTACTTCTGAGACTTATACGACGCCACCTATCAACACTGGCACCAGTAAAGTTATCTTTGTGCGCGCTGAGGTCACTTGCGCAGATGGGACGGTGGTCTATTCTACAGAAACTGCCTTCAAAGTGCGTGGCAACAACCTACTTCGTCCAATAGCGGCATTCGAGGAAGACCCACAGCTATTTAATCCAGCTTTCCGATTGCAAGAACTACAAACACTTGCTTCTATGGCACAGCCTGAGCGCTGGAGCGCAATGGTGTATCCCACTGTAAGCAATCACTTGGTTACCGTTCGCTTTGGTGCATTTATCTCAGGCGATACGAAAGTTTATTTGCTCAATAGCATGGGTGCAGTGATGCTCCAAGAACAGATAGACAATGCCGCAGAAGGGGAAACAATGGAACTATCGGTGAGTCAACTGGCTGCGGGTACTTATTTTGTAAAAATTGAAACCCGGCAACACTTGGAAACTCACCGTATCTTGGTCATAAAATAATATCGGAAAAGTAAAAGTTGCTATAAATTGCTTCAGTGCAGTGGCAGCCTGAGGGTTGCCGCTGCTTTTGTTTATCATCCCAAAAGCTAAGCGGGGGAAGCCCTTTTCACTGTGCAAATCAACAAAAGGCAATACCGCCTCCGTGTGATCTCACACATTAAACACCACTACCTGGTTTGCTCTGGCAAAATCAGAAGGTGATACACCCACCTCGTGTTTAAAGATTTTAGAAAAGCTGTAAATATCAGCTTATCCAACCAGGAAAGAGACTTCGGATACGGGACGATGACCTGGCCCTAGCAGGTGTGATGCCGAACTCAAGGCTAACTAACTGCCCTGCCTACTATACAACGCTCAGATAAACTGAACGAAATAAGGTTCGCAAAAGCCATAGTTTTTCACGAAGCATTGAATACATCTGAATTTGCTGGCTACCTATACCAGTGGATTGCATACCAGTACTAATTGAGCTTACCTATTTTGGTCATGGGTCAAAAGAGTAGGCGAGATTTCGTAAATCTTGAAGATTTGCGAAATCTGAAAAGCAAATCAACCGATTTGACCCACTACCCTATTTTTCAAAACTGTCAGCACCAGCTTACTTCGCCTATGGAGGCCCTATCTGTAATCATTAAAATACAAATAAAGCACTTCTTTAAATACATTTTCTGTATCTTCATAACCAGTAGCTGTAGATAAGAAAATTATTGGTTACCAACAATAATTCACCTTTTCTTTCAGTTACGCTCTTTTTTATCCTGTAATTAGCGCTTTTGATTAATATTTTGTTTCTTTCGTTGCACATGGAAAAATGCAACATGCAAATATGAACATTTTGATCACAGGAGCCAGCAAAGGCATTGGTTTTCAAACAGCGCTGAAACTCGCGCAGCAAAAAGGACATCGTGTGTTGGCGCTATCGAGAAGTGAAACAGGCTTACAACAACTCCAGGCTCAAGCTCCCGACAAAATCGTTGTTTTGCCATTTGACCTCACCAAGCCGGATTGGCAAACGCTCTTATCCATGCTGGAAGATTGGAATGAGCTGGATGTACTTGTCAATAATGCAGGGCGACTTGTCAACAAACCTTTTCTGGAGTTAAAAGCAAGCGATTGGCATGAGGTTTTTGGCAATAATTTTTTTAGTGTAATCGAACTGATCAAACAGTTGTTGCCCTATCTTCAAAAAAGTGCAAAAGCTCATATCGTCAACATAGGCAGCATGGGCGGATTCCAGGGCAGCAGCAAGTTTCCGGGCTTGGCAGCTTACAGCGCGAGCAAAGCGGCCTTGGCAAACTTAACAGAATGTCTTGCAGAAGAATTTAAGGATCAAAAGATTGCTGTAAATTGCCTCGCTTTTGGGGCCGTGCAAACCGAAATGCTCGAAGCGGCCTTCCCTGGCTATCAAGCCCCTCTGAGCAGCGAAGAAATGGCGGAATGGGTGGCATGGTTTTGCATAAACGGACAGCAATTTTTTAATGGAAAAATATTACCAGTTTCGGTCTCCACCCCTTGACAAACGACAAATGGTGATTGGAAAATGACACATAACCCTTTTATATCGTATCAAGCATTACAATTTCCAGAAGCAGAAATGCTGCAAAGAAGTAGTGACTTTTATAATTTGCTAAATAAACGCCGCAGTGTTCGGGAGTTTTCGGATAAACCCGTGCCGCTGGAATTGATTGAAAACGTCATCATGGCGGCATCCACGGCACCTTCGGGCGCGCATAAACAACCCTGGACGTTTTGCGTTGTTTCTAATCCAATGATCAAAAGCGAAATCCGCAAAGCAGCCGAGGAAGAGGAATACACCAATTATCACGGGCGGATGAGCGACGAATGGCTGCAAGACCTTGCCCCACTTGGCACGGACGAGCACAAACCATTTTTGGAAATCGCGCCGTACTTGATTGTAGTATTCAAAAAATCTTATGACCTGATCAACGGCGAAAAGCGCAAGTGTTATTATGTCAACGAATCGGTCGGATTGGCTTGTGGAATGTTGCTGGCAGCGATTCACAACGCGGGTCTGGTCGCGCTCACGCACACGCCAAGCCCTATGAATTTCTTACAAAAAATCCTCAACCGACCCGAAAATGAAAAGCCTTTTCTGTTGATTCCAGTAGGCTATCCTGCGGATAAAGTTCAAGTACCGGATTTGCAGCGGAAAAGAAAAGATGAAGTAATTGTTTATTATTAGAACTTAGACAATAGATGTTAGACTTCAGATTGGTCAATAAGTACGCAAACGCTTAACCCATCTAATGTCTATTGTCTGATATCTAACATCTCAAAAGAATGTGTACAGTCACTTTTATTCCAAGAGGTAAAGACGATTTTATCCTCACTTCCAATCGGGATGAACACCCGGCACGCTCCCCTCGCAATCTTACTATCGCAAACGGCAACCCGCAATTGGTTTTCCCAAGAGATGGCGGCGCAGGCGGTACCTGGATCGCTGCTGCGGATACCAACAAAGTAGTATGTGTGCTCAATGGTGCTTTTGAAAAGCATACACGAAAACCCAACTATCGCATGAGCCGGGGCATCATGGCATTGGAATTTTTTGAGTTTCCAAAAGCCACAGATTTTTTTGACTGTTTTGATTTCAGGGATATTGAGCCTTTTACGATGATCATTTACGATCAGGGGGCGCTTTATGAGTTGCGCTGGGATGAGCACCAGAAGCACATTCTTCCTACAGATCCCAATGGCTTTCATATTTGGTCTTCTGCTACTTTGTACGAAAAATCCATTCGGGAAAAGCGCAAACGCTGGTTTGCCGATTGGCTTGAAATACAAGAAGATCTCAGTCTTCAAGCTATTCTCGATTTTCATCACCGCGCTGGAGAAGGAGACCCCTGGAATGATGTAGTGATGAATCGCGGCTATGTACAAACGGTAAGTGTGACCAGCATTGCCAAAACAACAACACATACCAATATGCTTTATCACGATTTGATCAATGACCAGATAAAACAGGCAAAAATTGAATTGAAAAAAGAGATGATCGGTATCATTTGAGTGGCGCGAATTGATTGAGTATGAATAATTTGAAAAAGCAAGCAGCACAAATACGCTGGAAAAACTGGGAATATTGGTCCTCAAAAGCTTTTTACTTTCCCATGTGGGTCTGGGGACCTTGGCTGGCGCTTCGCTCTGGGCATCCCTGTTTTTTTACCGCAGCTAATCCAGGTATTCCTACCGGAGGCATGGGTTTTGAATCAAAAATCCAAACGATCCTCGCAATCCCGGAGGTGTATCGCCCCAAAACGATCCTCGCACCGGCGGCAGCACCTTTTGACGCTATTCTCGAAAAAATTTCGGCGGCAGGCATAGATTTTCCACTCATTGCCAAGCCAGATATGGGTTTTCGAGGATTTTTAGTACAAAAAATAGACAGCCCCCAAACCCTCCAGGCTTATTTGAAACAATACCCTGCGGATTTTATCATCCAGGAGTTTGTCTGGAAAGAAGGGGAATTTGGGATTTTGTATCATCGCTTTCCCGGAGCGCAAAGTGGGCATATCACTTCCGTTACACTCAAGGAATTCCTGCGCGTCATAGGGGATGGGCAATCAAGCGTTTTAGAACTCATCGAGCAGCACCCGCGGGCTTTACTGCAAATGGAAAGGTTGCAAAACACCTACGGGCACTTATTTTCCAAAATACCCGAACGCGGAGAGCCTGTACCGCTGGGCGTGATTGGCAACCATTCAAAGGGTACGCGGTTTATCAGTGGCAATCATTTAATAGACAGCGAATTAGAGGCTGTTTTTGACAAAATTGCCAACCAAATTCCAGGCTTCAATTATGGTAGGTTCGACATCAAATGCGATAGCTGGGAAAATTTGAAACAAGGCAAAAACATTACTATACTGGAAATCAATGGTGTGTGTTCCGAACCAACGCACATCTACGATCCGGAGCAATCTTCCTATTGGGAAGCGCTCTACGAAATCATGCGCCACTGGGCAATCATACGCCGGATCGCTGTGGCGAATCATCGCCACGGAACGCCTTACTTAGCGCCTTTGGAAATGCTTCGTATCATCTACCAAAGCCTGAAATCCATGAAGCAGTTGGAAAAAGGGGCAACCATTTCACAACGTGAATCGTTTCTACCAAAACAGGCAACATATGAACATTGATCCGTCAAAAGTGGAAGTGCGCAACAATACAGCACGCAAGCGTTTTGAAATAGAAATAAATGGGCACCTGGCAATTGCAGAATATATGCTGGTGCAAGATCGTATCATTTTTACGCATACCGAAGTAGCTCCAATCCTGGAAGGCAAGGGGCTGGCGGCTATCCTTGCGCAGCAGGCATTTGCTTACGCGCAGGAGCATCAGTTGAAAATCATGCCGCTTTGCCCTTATATGGCAGCTTATATGAAAAGCCACCCGGCGTATCATCACTTATTGCAGCCAGGGTTCAATATTTAGCCAACCGCTGCCTTGATCTATTTCCGCTCAGAATTGTTACACTCTAAAAAAAACAAGCAAATGCAAGGAAAAAAGGTTCTCATCACGGGTGGCAATGACGGCATTGGCAAGTGGACTGCCATTGGTTTAGCCCAAATGGGCGCTGAGGTAATCATAGCTTGCCGAAATATGAGCAAAGCCGAAAAAGCGGTGGCAGAGATTCGCAACAAGAGCAACAATGCTAACATCAAAGCTTTTCCTTGCGATTTGTCCAGTTTTGAATCCATTCAACAATTGGCAAGCCAATTTCAAGCGACGCACGATCAATTGGATGTGCTCATCAATAACGCAGGGCTTTTTACCAGCCAGTTGGAACATACCAAAGAGGGCTTCGAGATGCAATTTGGAGTCAATCACTTGGGGCATTTTCTACTCACGCAGTTACTGCTGCCTTCCTTGCAAAAAGCAGAAAAAGCGCGCCTGGTGAATGTCGCCTCGCATGGGCATTATTACGGTACGATAGATTTTGACAATCTTCGCGGCGAAAAAGGTACGGCACAATACAATGGTTGGTCGGCTTATGCACAATCAAAACTGTCGAATGTACTGTTCACGCGAGAATTCGCCCGTCGGTTTCCTACTATCACGGCTAATGTGCTGCATCCGGGGGCAATCCGAACCAATATCGGTGTGAAGCACGCCAACTGGTACACGTCTTTGTTCTGGAATAGCTTCAAAATCTTGATGCGCTCCCAAAGCCGGGGCGCTCAAACGTCTATTTACCTGGCTTCTTCGCCGGAAGTAGCAGATTTGACTGGCTTGTATTTTGATGAAGATCAAAAGCAAAAATATCCTTCGCGTCTAGCACAGGACGATGCCTTGGCTCAAAAACTCTGGGAAGTAAGTGATCAGTTGGTTCAAGCTGTTTTATAGCATGGCTTTTATTTGAAAAACAATCTTTCCAAACTGGGCGCCTTCTTCCATTTTGGCGAAAGCTTCATTACCTGCTGACAAAGGATAGATAGCATCAATAATTGGCACAATTTTATTTTGATTTACAAAAGATAACATATCATAAAACTCCGTATCCGTTCCCATTGAAGTACCCAGAATAGAAATTTGCCGCCAGAATAAAATCTGAGGGCTGAAGGTAGCTGCGCCCAATGTGCCGCCATACACGACTATTCGCCCGCCGTATCCTGCCAGTTTGACTAAATTTGCAAAACCCGCGCCACCAGCACTATCTATGATAAGATCAAAATTCCCTGCCTGCTTCAATAGTTGCTCCGACCAATCAGAAGCGCTGTAATTCGCACCGCCACTGGCACCAAGGGAGATTGCTTTCTCTATTTTTTCTGCCGAACTGGAAGTCACCCACACTTGAGCACCCGCAGCTATGGCGAATTGCAAGCCCATAAGAGCTACGCCGCCGCCGATACCCGTGATCAAGACCCGTTGCCCCGGCTGAAGAACGCCTTTGGTAAAAAGTGCCCGGTAAGCAGTCAAGCCCGCCAAAGGTAAGGCAGCCGCCTGTTCCCAATTCAAATGACTCGGTTTATCGTATAACTGGTGCGCCGCCACTGCGACCCACTCCGCAAAAGTTCCATTTTGAGGTAAACCTAAAATAGTGTAAGTCTTCGCCGCAAACGCAGGATGATCGCCCCAGCCAGTGCCTGGTTGAATCACAACTTCCCGCTCCTCGTAGAGGCCTGCGCCGTCGGATCCCAAAATGATCGGCGTACGAATGCCCGGATACTGCCCCTGGGTGACGTACAGATCCCGATGATTGAGTGCTGCTGCTTTCAGTTGTACCAATACTTCCCCTTCGCCCGCTTGCGGTAGCTCAAAATCACGGTATTGTAAGGGTTGACCTTTTTCCTGAAAAACGAGTGCTTTCATATCATTAAATTCTATACTTTTGATACCTTCGATTTTTTACAAAAATAAAGTAAGATTAGGCAAGATGCTCGATAAAATACAAGCATTAGAACAAACCTCCCGCCTGCTGGAACCTTCTGCCAAGCAACGCGAGGAATGGAATGCTGCTATACAACATTATGCAGATGATTTTTTGAATGATATTTATACCCGAAAAGCTTATGTCGTTTCCTCGGATTATGGAAAACCCCTTGCAGCATTCCCCATTGGCGATACGCCAAAAAATATAGAAGAACTCCTCGCTTTATTACAAAATAATTTGGATGATGTGGGCTTGAACCCTGCTTCTGGCGGGCATTTCGGGTATGTGCCCGGGGGCGGTGTGTTTCCGGCTGCGCTGGGCGATTACCTGGCGGCAGTGAGCAATCGCTATGCAGGCATTTATTTTGGTTCTCCGGGTGCCGTCAGATTAGAAAACCAACTGATTCGTTGGATGTGCCAAATGATTGGCTACCCCGATGGTTCACTTGGCAACCTGGCTTCAGGCGGCTCGATTGCAAACTTAGTCGCTATCACTACAGCCAGAGATTTCAAGGGTATTCGCTCCAAAGATGTTGAAAAAGCGGTTATTTATCTCACCCCTCAGGTGCATCATTGTGTGCAAAAAGCGCTGCGGATTGCCGGTTTGGCGGAAGCTCAAATCCACTATGTCCCGATGGATACACACTATCGAATGGATGCGGAGGCACTGCAGCAGATGGTAAAAGAAGACTTCCGAAACGGCTTGAAGCCCTTCTTAGTCGTCGCTTCGGCGGGTACTACCGACACCGGTGCCATTGACCCACTGGATGCCATTGCCGATGTTGCGCAGGCTTTCAATCTTTGGTACCACATTGATGCTGCTTACGGTGGTTTTTTTATCCTGGTAGAATCGCTGCAATCCAAATTCAGAGGCATCGAACGCTCTGATTCATTGGCAATTGACCCACACAAAGGCTTGTTTCTACCTTACGGTATCGGGGCGATTTTGTTGAAAAACGTAGCGGCTGCTTTCCAGACGCACCATTATGCTGCCAATTATATGCAGGATGCCCTCAAGCTTGCAGAGGAACTTTCCCCAGCCGACCTATCACCCGAACTCACCAAGCATTTTCGAGGCTTGCGCATGTGGTTTCCCTTGCATTTATTTGGATTGAAGCCCTTCCGGGCAGCGCTGGAAGAAAAAATTTGGCTATGCCGCTACTTTTACGAAAAAATTCAGGCGCTCGGTTTCGAGGTGGGCCCTTACCCCGACTTGTCCATCATGATTTACCGCTACGGTTCGGATAATGCTTTTAATGAAAAATTAGTAGCTTATGTCCAACAAGATGGGCGCGTCTTTCTTTCCTCCACTATGATTGATGGTGCTTTCTGGATAAGGCTCGCCGTGCTCAGCTTCCGCTCGCACCTGCGCGAAGTGGATTTGTGTCTGGAAATTTTGAAAAATGGCGTGGCGCATTTGAAAGAAGTAGCACACTAAAGAATGCTGCTGCACTCATTTTTTTTTCAGCTGGCTTGGGATAAATCAGGCATTTATATAATTGCATTTACAAATTTATTGCAGATAGCAAATGGATCCAAGCCCCCGATCCTGATGTTATTTTATCGGAATACGATAATTACAATTCGGTTTTAAAAGTGCGCTGAAGCCTGATGTAAAAAACAACATTGCGGAGACGAGCCATTCAGGCTGTGCCGGCAATGTTGTTTTTATGCTTGCAAAAAAAAATTTACACCTTTTCAATAATTAGCGCGGATGCGCCGCCGCCGCCATTGCAAATGGCAGCCATGCCAACCGAACCACTGTTGTGGTGCAATACATTGTTGAGCGTGGTGACAATACGCGCGCCAGATGCACCAAGCGGATGCCCAATAGACACTGCTCCACCAAAAACATTCACCTTGGATTCATCAATACCTAATATCTCATTAAAAGCCATCGGCACTACCGCGAAAGCTTCATTAACCTCGAAATAATCAATGTCGGATAGCGTCATACCAGCGCGTTTCAGAGCTTTAGGAGCAGCCAGTGCCGGGGTAGTTGTAAACCACTGTGGCGCTTGTTCTGCATCAGCAAAAGCGATAATTTTCGCAATAGGCTTCAGTCCTAATTCCTGCATTTTTTCTTTACTGAGGAGTACAAGCGCCGCCGCTCCATCGTTGATGGTAGAAGCATTGGCAGCAGTGACGGTGCCATCTTTGGTAAAGGCAGGCCTTAAGCTGGGAATTTTATCAAAATCTACCTTCTTATACTCTTCATCTTCTGTTATCAAAATTGGATCTCCTTTTTTTTGTGGCACCTGCACGGGTGTAATTTCATCCTTAAACCAGCCTTTGGCGGTCGTTTCGGCAGAAAGTTTGTAGGAACGGATGGCAAAAGCGTCCTGCGATTCGCGGGAGAAGTTGTATTTTTTAGCTGTATTGTCTGCACAAACGCCCATGGCCATCTGGTCATAAGCATCCATCAAGCCATCCTTAGCCAAGCCATCCACCAGCTCCGCATTGCCATATTTGTAGCCCCATCGAGCATTGGGAATGTAATACGGAATATTGCTCATGCTTTCCATTCCACCTGCCACCACTACATCATTATGCCCCAACATAATACTTTGCGCACCAAACATAATGGATTTCATACCCGAAGCACATACTTTGTTGATTGTCGTGCAAGGCACATTGACGCTGATGCCCGCACCCAATGCAGCCTGCCGCGCTGGTGCCTGCCCCAAATTGGCGGAACAAACATTGCCCATAAATACTTCCTCGATCGAGCTTATATCCAAGCCTGCTTGTTCCAGTGCGCCTTTGATGGCAATGCTGCCTAATTGAGTAGCGGATAAACCGGCCAGCACCCCTCCAAAACTGCCGATAGGCGTGCGCGTAGCGGCTACAATAAAAACTTCTTTCATTATAAGTTGATTTTATTTGTTGTTGAAAACGATTTGAGTACAAAATTAGGGAATGAGTCCAAACGGCTGTTTTGCCTTTCAGCTTCCGCCAATCTCAAAAATTTGCGAAATCGCGCCATTTGGCAGACCGCCCAGGTTTTTAGATACATTGCTTTCGTAACAGTACAACATAAGTCGGAATTGAGTTCGACAAAGAGATCAATTTTAAAGCGCGATAAGCCTCCCGCTTGCGTATCTATTTTGCCCCAGCAACCGAAACCAATACATTCCGCTCGGCAATGTACCTCTCAGGATCGTGACCATTTCTCCTTCCACTTCATTTTTAAAAACGACTACCCTGCCGTTTACATCCAAAAGCTCCAAGCGGAATCGCTCCTGCCCTGGGTTGTAAAATTCAATCTGTAGCAATTCCCGGAAAGGATTGGGACTTATTTTCAAAATTGGAATTTCAGGAAAAAAAGTAGCTGTCGTTTCTTCAAATACTGCGCAGCCCTGCTCAATTTGAGTAGCCACTTGCTCCTGACTGGCATTTACAATCGTGGCAATTTGTTGCAGGCAAATCGTATCGGTGGTTCGTTCCAAATAATAAATTCTACATAAAGGTTTGAATTCTTGTGATTTATCAATCGAAGAATCCTGAAGAGAAATGCCAATCACTGTGCCATCGCTCATGTTGGCGCTGAGGGTGACTGGAAACACTGAAGCCGGCAATAGGCTCTCGATATGGCTGATGCGAAGCCCATTCATCTGAAATTGAAAGGCATTGACTTTCGTTCTGGGGTTTTTCATACCCACGTCTATCCATTTTTCGTCCCAATTGGCCTCCAAAAGCTGAAGGGCTACAGTATCATTCGTGTTGACGATTCCAGAAGGGAAAAGGCAGTGATTGTGAATACCATAACCCGTGTGCTGGTGTGCGGCGCCATAGTTCAGGCAATTTGCCAGCAGCGATGCGTCATAAATGTTGATAAGGCTATCTCCATTAAGGTCATAACAAGAGCTTGGCTCCAGGTCATGGCTCAAAATTTGTAAAATATATTGATCCACATCCTTCATTTCCTGGATACCATTTTGATCCACATCTCCCGCTAAGGCAGTGCCATTGCATATCCCTTTGCAATCAATTGAGGTATTGCCGTAAGGCAAGCCGGCACAATCTGTAAAAGGCTGGCAATTTTCATCCTGCGAGAGTACCAACTCCCCCGAAGAACGATCCAGTAAAATACAGACCTGCGCCCAGTTATTGAGCATGTTTTGTTCAAATTTGCCAGTGGCATCTGCTTGGTTTTTCCAATTGATACGCACCACAAAGGTATATCGCCCATCGGGTACATCTGTCAGGTCAATCCATTGGCATTCCAATGCTGCCCAGTAGGTATCATAGCAATCAGCGCTAATGCCCATATTGTCGCAAGCAAACTTTGGAGAAATGCCAGGCGGGCAGCCGAAATCCGTCACGCAAAAGCCATTTTTAAATCCAATGGGTATCGGCGAGCCATCCTCCCGAAACAAAAGGTACTCTGCATAACTATCGTAGTGAAAGTGGTTGTGGCAGTTATTCCAGGTAAATTGAGGATTATTGACATTAGGCTGACCAATAAAATAGTCTGTCTGTCCAATATTTTCAATATGCGTAGTGAACCGCATGATGTCCCGAACACCATAGCCCTGCAGGCATCCTTCCTCGATCAGGCAGGGATCATTGGAACGAATGGTATCTAAAAAAATAGAATGCTGAAGAGAATCCTGATTAATAAACAAATCCGGGCCCGCCGGGCAATTGGGATGCCCCTGTGGCAAGCAAGAACCGTCATCTATCATTGCCAGTGGATTATAATTGCAGGCGGTAGGGTCTCTACAACCTTTCTGCACCCCATCGAAGCCCAATACCCAAGTAATAGTATCGGTACAATCATTCCCTTTGTCGCCAATACGAATAAAATAAGGCTTATTTTTTTCCAGAAAGGCCGTCAGTACTGCCTGTGGCGCGCAGGGATTTTCATCATCGTTGAATAGAACAGTGCTTTGGTTATCTTCCGAAATGGTGATGCCCTCGCATCTGTTGTAAATCCAAATTTTGGTATCGCAAATATTCAAATCGCAAGTAGAAAAACGGTAAATGCCGCTGGTATCAGGCGTGAAGGTGTACCAGGTATCTTCCAGACTTGTCTTGTATTGCCCCGCTGCAATCGGAATAGCCTGCGTACATACCTCTCCTTCCTTGCACTGAAAATAAGAAACCGCAGCGGCATCAAAATCACCGCCCAGTTGGATGGTATCGCCATTGAGCCGCAAGAGATAATACCCAGGCGCATCCAGCCCATCACCAAACTTGTCCAGTATAGTAAACTTCATACAAGCGTCTTCTGGCAGGCAAATCGTATCCCGATAAAGCGTTTTGTTGGCATAGGTAACAGGTGCTACCGAGGCGTAAAGCGTACCATCAATACCTTCCAGCAGCCAGTGGGTTTCGTAGCCGTAGCTGTCGGTTTTTATTTCAATAATGAGTTCCGATTGCCCTATTTCACAATCACGCTGCCCATTTGCTTTGCCAACCAGCAAAAGGAAACAAACCAACCCAATGTGTTTCATTGCCGAGTTAGAATTTATCTTAAAGATATACTATTTACAGGGAATGACATTGATGAAAAAATAAAATAAAAATAGCTGGTCGGGAATTTGACAAAGCAAAAAATTGTACATACATTTGCAATCCGTTTAAAAATCGCGGCGTGGAGCAGTTGGTAGCTCGTCGGGCTCATAACCCGAAGGTCATAGGTTCAAGTCCTGTCGCCGCTACAAAGTAAGCTGAAGGTGAAAATCTTCGGCTTTTTATTTTTACGGATGCTAAAACCCCCCAGGCAGGTTTTGAACTTCGCTTCGATGGTGCTACTTTTGTATATCTGTTTCAACAACCTTTCCATACAATGGATAGAATGAAAATTGCGGGCGAGATCGCCCAAATCGCTCGTCGTGCCGGAGCTGCTATTTTGAGTGTGTATGGCAATGTTGCGGATATGCCCATTGAACTCAAGGATGATCAATCACCCCTGACGCTGGCGGACAAAGCCTCCAATGACATTATTGCCAGCGGATTGGTGCAGCTGGATACAAAGTTTCCGATCCTTTCGGAGGAAAGCAAAGCAATCCCTTATGAAGAGCGCCAAAATTATGAATACTACTGGTTGGTAGATCCGTTGGATGGCACAAAAGAGTTTTTGAAACACAATGGCGAGTTTACCATCAATATCGCTTTAGTGCATGCCGGACGACCCTTGCTGGGCGTGGTGTATGTGCCTGTGCCGGATGAGTTGTATTGGGCGGTGGAAGGCGCTGGGGCTTTTTTGGAAACCGAAGGGGCATTGCAAAAACTGGAAGCGGCATCTTTTGCCATAAGCGATCCGGGGTTGAAAGTACTTTGCTCTCGCTCGCATTTGAATAAAGAAACACAGGCGTTTATTGATCAATTAGACCAACCCGTCTTAATCGCAAGGGGTAGCGCACTGAAGTTCCTCCTTTTAGCCAAAGGCGAAGCACATCTTTATCCACGCATGGGGCTTACAAATGAATGGGATACTTGCCCGGCGCAATTAATCCTGGAAGAAGCTGGTGGCAAGGTAATAGACCAACTGACCGGCAAATCCATGCGCTACAATAAGGAAAGCTTGCAAAATAATTTTTTTGTAGCTTACGGCAAAATGGCGAAGTAAACCATAGCCATAGAAATCGTAGTTTTGAGACTCAAACTTTGAATGCGCAAGATTGAAAAATTGGATTAATCATCAGACGCTCGGTATTTTCAGTATTTCATTGATACTATTGGGGTTGCTTTTCTCGGAGGCGGCTATGAGTATTGGGATGATCGGGTTGACAGCAAACGCCGTTTTCAATAAACAAATTGGACAAAATTTTCGCACTTTCCTTCAAGACCCTATTTTGCTGGGTTTGACTGCCATTTTTTTTATTGTGCTACTCAGCGGATTTTGGTCAGAAAATATTGATTGGCTGATCAACCGACTCCGCATGAAGCTGCCATTTTTGCTGCTGCCTTTTGCAATCGTCGCGATTCCAAAATTCGATAGGAAGGTCTATTATCCGATTTTGTCCTATTTTTTTTGGATTACATCGGCGATATGTTTGTATTCCATTGGTTTATATTTACTTGATTATCAAGTTATTACGGAAAGTTATAAACGAGGGCATGTTTTATTCACGCCGGTCATGCACATTCGCTTTAGTTTGATGGTAGGGTATTGCATCGTAATCGGCATCTGGTTATTTCTAGAAAAATTTCGATTCAAATATACTCTTGAGCCCTGGCTACTGATCGGGACTACCGCTTTTTTGTTCATCTACATCCACATTCTGGCGGTACGGAGCGGTTTAGTTTCCTTGTATGCGGTTATGGTTTATTTGTTGTTCTTGTTTGTCATCAAAAGCAAGCGTTATCTTTTGGGGCTAAGCATAGGCTTATTGCTGGTGATAGCAAGCGTGCTGGCAATTCGATTTGTCCCAACGCTTTACAACAAGTACAGCTACATGCGCTGGAGTTTGCAACAATTTATGAAAGGCGAGCGCCTCGCAGATTTGTCCGATTCTTATCGGCTGGCAACCATCGAAGCGGGTATCAGCATAGGCAATCAGCATCCGCTGCTGGGAGTCGGTTTTGGTGATGTGAAAGACCGGACAAAGGCTTATCTACAGCAAAAATACCCCGCGCTGCTACGCGAAATTTACATGCCTCAGAGTGAATACGTTTTGTTTTACGCAGCTACTGGTGCAATCGGGCTGCTGGTTTTCCTGTGGGCAACGCTGCAAGGTCTTTTTTACAAAGCAAATTCGGTGTATTTCCTCGCAGGAAGCTTTCATGTAGTCATGGTCGTCTCATTTGTAGTAGAACAAACGCTGGAAACGCAGTTAGGCACAGCGATTTATGTCATTTTTGCAATAATGAATGCCCATTTTATCAAGCAAGAAACAATAGACCACTAACACCATGCAGGCTATTTCTGTCATCATCACTACTTTCAACGAAGCGCACAACATCCGAGGGGTGCTGGAGTCCGTTCATTGGGCGGATGAAATTCTGGTGGTGGATTCCTTTAGCTCGGATGACACGGTTGCAATTGCCAAAACTTACACAAACCAAGTGGTGCAACGCGCGTACAAGGGGCCGGCAGATCAGAAAAACTGGGCAATTCCACAGGCATCTAATGAATGGATTTTACTATTGGATGCGGATGAGCGCGTCACAGAGCAATTGAAAGCAGAAATCCAGGATTGGTTGTCAAAACCGACTATTCCCTACGATGCTTTCTGGATCGGGCGGCAAAATTACTTTATGGGTAAAAAAATCAATTACTCCGGCTGGCAGGGCGATGCGGTGATACGTTTTTTCAGAAAAAGCTGTCGCTACAATGACAAACAAGTGCACGAGGAAATCCTGACGGAAGGCTTGCGCGTAGGGCATTTGCAATCCAAAATGGAGCACTACACGTTTCGCAACTCTAAGCATTTTTTGGATAAAATGGAACGCTACGGCGAGTGGTCAGCGCAGGATTATGCCACTAAAACGCCCAAGGTGACTTATTTTCACCTTTTTTGGAAGCCTCTATTTCGCTTTTTCAAACACTTTTTGGTGCAACAAGGCTGGCGAGACGGAAAAATCGGCTTCATTATTAGTGCAATAATGGCGTGGGGTGTATTTTTGAGGTACATGAAGTTGGTAGAACACAGAATGCTGAACTATGAGGTATAAATCATTAAAAAAAACATGGCTGAGCCTTGTGGCTATTTGTTCATTTACAACAGGATTCGGGCAGCAGGATTCCATCAAAAATGACATCACCATCAGCCTTATCACCGGATCGCCGGGCAATGAGTTGTATTCCACCTTTGGGCATAGTGCCATTCGCATCCGCAACAGCGCAACCGGGCAAGATATCTTGTACAACTATGGCACTTTTGACTTTGATACTCCCAATTTTTATATAAAATTTATTCGCGGCAAGCTACCCTACTTGCTCAGCACGGATAATATGTCGGATCTTGTGCGATACTACCAGTATGAAAATCGCTCGATCAGCGAACAGATTTTCCAGTTGAGCGATGAACAAGAGCACCAGTTGATCGAATTTCTGCAATGGAATCACCGCCCCGAAAATAGGGCTTATTTGTACGATTTCTTTTACAGCAATTGCGCAACCATGATCCGCGATATTTTTGAAAAACAATACGGCGTGAAATATGCAACTACGACTACTCGGCAGGTAAGCTTCCGGCAATTATTAGATGAGTACCTGGTGCATTCACCCTGGTCGGATTTTGGGATTGACCTGATTCTGGGCTTGCCAGCAGATAAAGAAGCAGATTTTCGACACCAAATGTTCCTCCCTGATTATCTTGCTCGCAATCTGGCGGCAGCAAGGCTTGGTAATCAAGCACTGCTACAACCGGCAGTTGTTTTGCAAAATAAAACAGCCCTACCAACGGACAAGACATTGATAAAATTCACTCCCATGCTGGTTTTTGTCATTGTAGCGATCCTCGCACTTGGCATAACTTTGAGCAAAAGTCGGCGCGCAAAAAACATATTTGACATTTTACTTTTTTCAGCCTGTGGGCTTGCAGGGGTATTTTTTCTGTTTATGTGGTTTGGCACAGATCATATTGCCACCAAGTGGAATTGGAACGTATTGTGGCTGAACCCTTTATACTTGATTTCCATCGTCGGAATCATTCGGCGTAGCAGCCAAAAGTGGCTAAGGCTGAGTTTTGCTGTATTTGCTACCATTTTATGGCTATTGCTTTTGAGCTGGAACTGGTTTCCGCAACAATTCAACGTAGCAATTATCCCGATCCTTATTGCACTGATAATGAGGAGTATGAACAGAGAGGGCATCGTACTGAACTTGATTTTTGAAAAATTGCGCTTGAAAAAGGCATCATTTATCAATCCGAAATAACAATCAAAATATGGTACTCCGCTTAGAACACATTGGTATTGCGGTGAAAGACCTGGAGGCAAGCAATGAATTATTTGCTACACTCTTGGGGAAACCCCACTACAAAATGGAAGAAGTCGCCTCTGAGCACGTCAAAACGGCATTTTTTCAAAATGGGGAAGCCAAAATAGAGTTGCTCGAAGCGAGCTCCCCCGATAGTGCCATCGCAAAATATATCGAAAAAAAAGGCGAAGGCATTCATCATATTGCTTTTGAGGTAGATGACATCCACGCCGAGATGAACCGCCTCGTAAATGAGGGTTTTCAACTGCTCAGCCCCGAACCCAAGCGCGGTGCAGATGACAAGTTAGTCTGTTTTTTTCATCCTAAAAGTGCGAATGGCGTTTTGGTGGAACTGTGCCAAAGCATCCGATAATTTCTCATTAAAACTCGTATTTTATAAACCTCAAACCCCCTGTTTGTCAACTCTTTTCACCATTTTTTCTCGTTTTTCAAACCAGAAAATACCCCAATTCTGTTTATACTAAGAGCGTGTAAGCAACATAAAACAAGTTTTATATTTGGCTTGCCCTGCCTGAAGATTTGATGGTTGACATTCCAAACCTGATGCTATGGAATTTTATCAGTACGTTATTGCTATTGTTGGGAGTTTTCTGGCGGGTGCGATCAACACACTGGCGGGAAATGGTTCTGTCATTACCCTTTCCTTGATGACCGAAATGATTGGCTTGCCGGGCAACCTCGCCAATGGTACCAATCGAATTGGCTTATTTACCCAAAGTGTGGCGGGCGCGTATGGCTTTTGGCGGCATGGCAAGCTCGACTTCCGGCGCAGCTGGGCTTTTTTGGTATTCACATCCATTGGCGCTATCATCGGTGCGGTGGTGGCGGTGAGCGTGAGTAATGAGCAATTCCTGGGCGTTTTTAAATTTTTGATGATCTTCATGCTTTTTGCGATCTTGTTCAAGCCGGAACGCTGGCTTCAGCAAACGGATCCGAATATTCAACTTAGCCTGTGGGCGGTGATCCCGATATTTCTTGCCTTAGGTTTCTATGGCGGGTTTATTCAAATGGGAATGGGTATTTTTTTTGTAGCGGTGATGGTACTCACAGCGCGCTATAGCTTGGTGGATAGCAACGCCATCAAGGTCACCATTGTAGGCATTTATACCCTGCTGGTCATTTTTATTTTTCAATCACAGGGCTTGATTGATTGGCGCATCGGTTTGTTAATTGCCATCGGACAAACCATTGGCGGCTACGTCTCTGCGGTCTATATCTCCAAAAGTGTAAATGCCGCATTTTGGGCACATCGTATTTTGATGATAGCGGTCATTCTGTCTGTTATAAAAATGTATAACTTGCATCAATGGTTTTTAAAATTATTCTATTGATGCTTCAAAATATTTCAAAAAAATATTCAAGTAAATAATATTCAATTTATTACAAATAATTTTTTTTACGCATAACAATTTTCATAAAAAAATAGCTGGCCATGGTTGTCCCTAAAAAATATTTACCGCGCAAAGAAGAAATTTTTCAGCAGTATATGCACACCCTCGATTGCCATTTGCAAGATGTACTAAATGGGAAAGCGGATGACATGTATGAACTACGCGACATCGCCAAAGAAATGCACATCCACCCAACGCATCTGAGCAATGTCATCAAAGCGCATACCGGAAAACACCCTTGTCATTTCTACGAATTAAAAATTTTGAAAATTGCAAAAGATTTATTGCAAGATGGCAACTACACAATAGCAGATGTAGCTCATATTTTGACATACGATCCTTCCAATTTCACCAAATGGTTCAAAGCTTTTACGGGCATGACACCATCTCAATATAGAAAGGCGTTTTCGGCTGGAACCCTGGAAGAAAAAACTGAAGTACTCACCATTTAGTCTGAACCTCTCACCATTTTTTTAGGAGAAGCATCTGCAACTTTGCACGGTCATTTAAAATCAAAAGCACATGACTGTACAGAGAAAAATCGCCTTAGTAACCGGCGGAAGCCGCGGGCTTGGCAAAAATATAGCAATCGAACTCGCCAAAGATGGGCACGATGTAGTGCTCACTTATCGCAGCAAAAAAGAGGAAGCACAGCAAGTGGCAGCGGCAATCCAAGAATTGGGTGGAAAAGCGGCTGTGCTGCACCTTGATGTAAACGATATTGCTTCTTTTGATGGTTTTATTCAAGCACTTTCGCAAGTGCTGCAAACGCATTGGGGTACTGGGCACTTGGATTTTCTCATCAATAATGCAGGCATTGACTCGCACTCCATGTTTGCCGATACTACCGAAGCATCATTCGATGCTTTGATGAACGTACATTTCAAAGGCGTATATTTTCTGACACAAAAGCTGCTCCCGCTACTGGCAGATCATGGCCGCATTGTCAACTTATCTACTGGCTTGGCTCGCTTTGCCATCCCTGGCTATGCTGCATACGGTGCTATGAAAAGCGCTATTGAAACACTGACCCGCTATCTGGCAAAAGAATTGGGCGGCCGAGGCATCACAGTGAATGTAGTAGCACCTGGTCCTGTGGAAACGGACTTTACGAAAGGGGCTTTCGAGGCGAATCCACACATTAAAGATTATTTGGCTACTCAAACTGCACTGGGCAGAGTGGGCGTACCCGATGACATCGGCGGTATTGTAGCCCTTCTTTGCTCGGAAAGAGCCCGATGGATCACCGCACAACGCATAGAAGCTTCGGGTGGAATTTTCTTATAGCCGCCCCAATCCGATAGGGTTTTAGCAAACCTTATCGGATTTTTTCCTGTTACAAGCTGCATGAACATCCAATTGATCCATCACGAAGATATTGATAAGGTAAAATGGAATAGCTGCATTCACTTCGCCAATAATGGCAACGTGTTTGGCTATAAGTGGTTTCTCGATTTTGTAGCAAAAGACTGGGACGCATTGGTGGAAGGCGACTATGAGTCGGTATTCCCTTTGGTGTGGCGCAAAAGCTTTTGGGGCGGTAAAGAATTGCACCAGCCGCCGCTCATGCGGGAACTAGGCTTGTATTCCATCCATGCACTCTCGCCTAAGCGGGTTGAAAATTTTTTAAATGCGATTCCAAAGGAATATAAATCGGTGGAAATTGTGGTGAATGAGCAAGTCAATTTGCCACAACAACATGATTACAAAATAATGGAATTGTACAACCACCAAATATTGCTCACTGTGCCGTATGAAACCCTTAGAGCAAATTACACAACCGCTTTATCAGAAAAATTAAAGCAAGCTACTGATAATCAGCTTATTGTTACTTCAAATTTAAAACCAGAAAGTGTAGCTGCTTTTTACCAAAGATACGCCAAAGATCGTCGGCATCTCACTCATAATTTTCACGCCTTGCAACGCATCATGTACAACGCACTACATCGAGGGTGGGGCTTCGCTTCGGGTATCGAAAATCAACGAGGCGAATTGCTTGCCGCCAATTTTTTTATTTACAGCCACAGCAAAGCGCTGAGCTTAGTGCCTTTGGAATCTCCTGCCGGCGCAAAGGCGGGTGCGCTGCCCTATCTATTTGATATATTCTTGCGTACACACGCGGAGCGACCGATGATTTTGGATTTTAATACCCAAAAAAGAGATGACTTGGCGTTAAGTCTTGGCGCAAGAGAAAATATTTATTACAAAATCCAGCGTGGCGGAAAAAAGTAAAACATCGAGCCAGAAGATTAGCACTAATCAAACAGCTCCGCCGTCCAGATAGTAATGGCGCGCTCCATAGGATTGATCACCACCGGTAAATCCGTCCGCGTAATGCCTTCCGTTAGCAGCCCCACAGTACTAAAACCCTTGAAAAATCCAAAGCGTAGCTCGTATTGTGCTTGTTCGTAGTAATTCAAATATTTTTCAATCTCCAGCCGGACGCGCTCGAAAGAGAACCAATTATCATAATCAAACCGGTAAAACCACAAAGCAAAAGCGAAACTCCCCAAGTGCGCCGACTCAAAGGACTCCTGATAGGCACACTGGATAAGCTTTCCGGCAAGGGAAGCCGCGCGGTCATTGCCCGTTTTCGCAGTAATAATCTGCTCTATTTGGTAGGCAATATGATTTGTAAAATTAGAAGCAAGATTAACCGTATTATTAAAATCTTCCTCACTGTTGAAATAATAAGTATAATGCTCCAGGTTCCAGTTGTCGCCGATCACGCCATTGAACATCGCCTTGCGGAAAGCATCTGCTGCCCTCAGCCCAAAAGTGTAAATCAGGTCGCGAATTTTATCTTCGCCCAAACCTGGGATGCCTTCCAATTGGTCAATACTGGTAAAGCCCGGAAAAGGCAGCGTACCGCGTTTTTCTAAAATGCGCAAGGCAACCGTCTCGCCAATAGCAGTGCCCGCTCCAGCCCCGCCAGAGTTGGGGTCGTCTTGCACGCCATCGCTAATATCTTTCGCCGTTTTCGCGCTATTTAAAAAATTCAGTATACGCGTAGCGACCCAATTTTCAATCTTTTGATTACCAAAAACAACATCCATAGCATTTTTTTGAAAAACATTCCAAAGATACTGATCAGGCGCAGGAAAATACTTTAAAACGTGTTAACTTTATGTGAATATAAAAATGGCAATGCCGTTTTCGCAAATTTCTACGCCAGCCTTTAGTTTTGAGCAGGCGTTTTTTTTGAGTAAATCCACCGAAAAACCAATTTCAGAATGCACTAAAACAATATCTTGCGCATTGCATTTACACATCTATCATTCCACCTAATCAAAAATTAAAGCGAAATGAGATTTTGGATCATTACACTTTTCATCTTGGGGCTTGGGCTCGCCGCCTACTACCAACCAAACAACACCAAAACCAGCCGATGATAAAAAGCCTGCCGATGCTGCCAAAAAGGCGAATGGCAAGATCAAGCCATACAAGGATTTGGTGACGAAAGAGGCGGTCACAGATTCCGGCTTGGTTGTTGTTCATCAAATTGAAGGCAAATATTATTTTGAAATTCCGAAAAATGTATTGGATAAGGAAATCCTCATCGTAAGTGTTATCAGCGGTTATGTCAAAAACCTAAGCTTCGGGGGAGCAGGTATGCGCTCGCGCCCGCAGCAAGTGATTCGCTGGCAAAAGCAAGGCGACAAAGTGCTGCTTCGTTCGGTTTCTTACAATAGTGTTGCCAGTGAGGAAGACCCCATTTACTTGTCTGTTCGTAATAATAATTTTGAGCCTGTTATTATGGCGTTTGATATTAATGCTTATAATACAGATACCACCGCTTATGTAATAGATGTGACTCCCCTGTTCACTTCTGATATAGAAATGATTGGTCCGCTCTCGCAGCAAGACCGTACTAATTTTGGTATCCGTAGCTTGGACAAAGAGCGCAGCCTGATCAGCAGCGTGAAAAGCTTTCCTAAGAATGTTGAAATTCGGCATATTCTGACTTTCAGCGGTACAAAACTACCCGATAATCAGTTGACCGGCACGCTTTCCATTGAGATGAATCAGTCAATGATTTTATTGCCGGAAGAGCCAATGCAACCGCGCTTTTATGATGCAAGAGTGGGTTTCTTTTCTATTCAGCAAACAGATTATAGCTTAGATGAGCAAAAGGCGGCTACTCGTCGCTACATCACGCGCTGGCGCTTGGAGCCCAAAGACATGGAAGCTTACAAACGCGGCGAATTGGTGGAGCCCAAGCAACCGATTGTGTACTACATTGATCCAGCTACTCCTGAAAAATGGAGACCTTACTTAATGCAAGGTGTGGAAGATTGGCAAAAAGCATTTGAAGCTGCCGGTTTTAAAAAGGCAATTATTGCAAAAGAACCGCCCAGCAAGGAGGAAGACCCCGACTGGAGCCCAGAAGATGCTCGCTACTCTTGCATTCGATACATCACCACAGATATTCAAAATGCCGTAGGGCCGCATGTACACGACCCCCGCACGGGCGAGATCCTGGAATCGGATATTTTGTGGTATCATAATGTAATGAACCTCTTGCGCAACTGGTATTTCATCCAAACCGCAGCGATTAATCCAAGTGCGCGTAGTGTAAAGTTTGATGATAAAGTGATGGGAGAACTTATCCGTTTTGTAGCGGCACACGAAGTGGGGCACACCCTCGGCTTTCCGCACAATATGGGTTCCAGTGTGGCTTACCCTGTGGATTCATTGCGCTCGCCTACTTTCACCAAAACCTCCGGTACGGCACCTTCCATTATGGATTACGCTCGCTTCAACTACATCGCTCAGCCGGAAGACGGCGCGGTGGATGTACACCCGAAAATCGGGGCTTACGATCTATGGGCTACCATCTATGGCTACAAAATCATCCCAAATGCCAAATCCCCAGAAGATGAGGCTGCTACGCTAAATACCTGGGTAAAAGAGCGCGCCGGCAACCCCCTGTACCGCTACGGCCAGCAGCGTGGCAATCCATTGGATCCAACGGCACAAACCGAAGACCTCGGCGATGATGCGATGAGAGCCAGCGAATTTGGTATCAAAAATTTGAAACGCATTGTGCCCAACCTCATCAGTTGGTCGGCTGAAGATGGCAAAAACTATGACGATCTGCGGGAGCTATACGGGCAGGTGCTCGGGCAATTCGGGCGCTACATGGGTCATGTCACCTCCAATGTGGGCGGTGTGTATGAATTCCAAAAAACTTATGATGAAAAGGGGGTGATTTATACTCCGGTTGAAAAAGAAAAACAATACCGCGCCGTGCGATTCCTCAACGATCAGCTATTTGCTACGCCTGCTTGGATGGTAGTACCTGATATCTTGCAGCGCATCGAGCCATCAGGGATGGTAGAGCGCCTGCGCAATTTGCAGGAAACAACTATCAACCGCTTGTTTGAACCGGATCGCCTGAATCGCTTGATTGATGCCAGTGCTGTGCATGGTACGAAAGCCTTTGGGCTGACGGATTTATTCGACCAAACCAGAGTGGGCATTTTCTCCGAGCTCAGATCAGGCAATAAAATTGACCCTTATCGCCGCAATCTACAGCGCGCTTACATCGCTAAAATGGGTGAATTGATGAAACTCACAGATGATAAATACGACCAAACCGACATCAAAGCAGTGGCGCGCGGTACTTTGAAAAAGCTGCAAAGCGATATTCGCAGCGGCTTGACTCGCCAAAGCGATACGCTTTCGCGCTACCACCTGGAGGATGCTTTGCAACGTATTGAAATGATTTTGGAACCGAAGTAAAGGAATAGGCTTAATATTTAGAGCCTTAACTTCTATAATTTTAGACATATTAAGGTTATCAAGAGCTATTTACTTGATAACCTCATTTTTTATCTAATAACTTTAAATTATATGAGGGCTATTAAATATAGCAAATAAATTTATATGTTAAAGTCTTTTTGATTCTTGCTTTTTCGAAAATATAATAATAAATTTATTACTACTTTTTAACCTCTTAAAAATATTAAATTATGCAAATCCTTACAAATCCTTACAAATTTTAATTCTTTTGCTTATTCACTCTTATTGTTATCTTTCCTTAGCTCAATATACTCCTCCAAATCAACTTTGTGGATTAGAAGATTTGGAAATGCCGCTTCAGGAAGACCCCCCTTTTGAATTAACCGGCTCTGAAATTTGTACTGATACAAGTCTTATCAAATATATTCGAATCAACTATCATTTTATGCTAAGAACAGATGGTACAGGCAATTTCACCGAATACACAGATAATGATGGGGCGTTTTATAATGGCTATAAAAGAGCAGAAGATGTGATCAATAAAGCAAATGAGGAATTAGCCAGTAACAATAAGATGTGGCGACCAAGCGGTAATAATTTACCAAAAAAATTAATTAATATTCGTTATCTTTTGAAAGGCGTTTACTTCCACCGTGATGATGATTATTTTGATACCCCTTTTAATTATAATTCTCCTTCTGAATGGGGATCCCTCAATGCAAATTATGGTATAGGTAGCGATAGTGTTATTAATATTTATTCTTTTCCAGATATTGGCGTTTCTGGGGCTGCGAGTCAGGTTCCTCAACTCATTACTATCCATAATATCCCTGCTGTAGTTTTTAATGATTGGAGTGTGTATGATGACGAAGTAAATAAGGAATGGAGTAGGCAATATGCTGCCTCTCTTATCAACCATGAAATAGGTCATCTTTCAGGGCTACTTCATACATGGTACGGACAAGATTTTTGCGATGATACTCCTTTGGGACTATATTATAATAATCAATACACTAACTGCTGGGCAACAACTACCTCCCCACCTTGTAATGATTGGGCAAACGTATCTAACAATATCATGGATTACAATCAATGGTTTCCACATGCCTATACACCCTGCCAAATTGGGAGAATGCACAACACGTTGAATTCGATTCACAATAATTATTTACAATCTTGTGATGGTTGTCTCCCTGCCAATGCATTTTTTGATATATCTTCAGAGAATTGTAAAGAGTCTGTATTTTTGCAAGGAACCGCTTCTGTCAATGAAACCCGCTACCGGATCAAGATTTGTAGAGTATTAGGCGAAGGAATAGCAATCTGCACTCCCATTGGTCAATATACTAGCAATTGGGTCACTGGTACTATCGGCAATATTGAGCTTCATTCTTTTTATAACTACACTTTTCAAAAAAACAATTGGTATAAGATCATACTTGAAGTAGAAAATACAGATTGCCCTGGCATCAGCCAAATGGTAAAATATACTTTTATCAAAAACCAAGATTATTGCGATGAGGAAGATCCCGGAAAACCTGTGCCAGTAGAGGTGTCTATTTCGCCCAATCCTGTTAACAGTCTAATACAGGTTAACTATAATGTCGTTGCATCTGGAAATGTGGGAATTTATATTGTAAATTTTATGGGAATCCCCCAGAAGACAGTTGTCTCTCCTACACAGCATACTCCAGGCTTGTATCAGGCTTCTACGGAGGTAAGCAATCTAAATCCTGGCAACTACTGGTTATTTATTTTTCATAATGAAAATATAAAAACAAATGCCTTTATTAAGCAATAAATAAAATAACAAATGACAAAATATTATTTTTTAAAATTTAATGGTTTTCAAATAATAAAACAATATTTATATCTGAATAAATTTTTATGCTATGAAAAAAATATCATTATTAATACTTGTAACTTTCATTACTTTTACAAACGAAGCCCAATCAATATTTCAAATATATTTATATGTGCAAGACTCAAAGGGAAATAGAGATAGCGTATTAGCAGGATATGATAAAAACGAGCCATATAACAACCTAAGTGCTGATAATGGTGAAATTCCAATATATACTCCCTTTGACAGCGTTTTTGAAGTGAGATTAAGAGAATGGACTGCTACAACAGAATTGCTGCCAACTGTTAAAACTGCCATAACACCTTATGAAGGGGACTGTGACCCTCTCGGTGTATCGTTAACATTAGAGCTATTAGTACGGGCCAAACATCTGCCTATTACTTTCTCGTGGGATAAAGAACTACTCAATACAGGAATTGATAGCTGGTGTCGCTCGGAGACCTTTCTGACGAATACTCCTTTGATATTTTTTGTGGAAAATATGTATATATTTGATATCATATGGATGAATCAGCAAGATAGTTATACTGAAAATTTTGATAAACCAGGCTATGGTTACATCCCTATGCTGGAAGCCGTAGAAGGTATTGGACAAGATACCGTTTGGCGCTTTTTTTTAGAGTTCAGAACAAATACCTGGAGGACAAATACCGAAGAAGCTGCCCCACAGGAGCTGCAAAATCCATACCCCAATCCCTGTGATTCTGAATTGCGCATAGATATTCCAGAACAAATGGAAATAAGAACTTTATCACTGATGAATATAGCAGGTACGCAACAATCTCCAGCTTTCTCCCAAGCAGGGAGTACCATTAAAGTAGAGACACATGCCTTATCCAAAGGAATTTACTTTTTGCTCCTACTGGATAGAGAAGGGAAAAGATATTTTACCCGTTTTGTAAAGGGATAATTAAAAAATAATTTTTCTATCATTTCCACATAATACACCCACACTTCCAGAGGCTTTGTATTTTGGGTAATTTTCGCGGCTCCAATTTTTCAGTGCTTCAACTATTTTCCCTATTATTGTCGCTGAAAACCAATTGCCTAAAACATGAGAAATCGCGTTATTATTGAAAACATACAGCCGGAAATTGATTGTGGGCGCTATTTTATCAAACGCATCGTTGGAGAACAGGTAGATGTGCGTGCCGATATTTTTTCGGATGGACATGATGCCCTGCGGGCTTCGCTTTGGTATAAACACGATGCTCAAAAGCAGTGGACAGAGGTTTTTATGCAGGAGCATCCCAATGACCTCTGGACGGCAAGTTTTATAGTAGAAAAAAAAGGATTTTATAGCTATAAAGTGGAAGCATGGGTGGATCATTTGCTCACCTGGCTAAAGGGTTTTCGTAAAAAATACGAAGATGGCCAACACATGGGCGTAGAACTCCAAATCGGATCAAAACTGCTGCGCCAAACTGCCAAAAGCTATGCCAAAACAAAAGGGGCTAAACTCACTCAACTCGCCGGTGTACTGGACGGTGCCTATCAGGAAGCAGTGGATACTGTGCTGAGTGCTGCTTTTGCAGAGGCTGTAAAGGCGTTTCCTATGAAGCAATTCCAAACAGAATACGACAAAAACCTCCGGGTGCGCGTAGGGCGTGAGAAGGAATTGTTTAGCACCTGGTATGAATTGTTTCCGCGCTCTACCAGTCTCGAAGCTAATAAACACGGTACTTTCAAAGATACAGAACGCCTGCTGCCGCGCTTGCAAGAGATGGGATTCGACGTGCTGTACTTACCGCCTATCCACCCCATTGGCAAACTCAATCGAAAAGGTAAAAACAACGCCGTGGATGCCCAAGCAAACGAGCCTGGCTCTCCCTGGGCAATTGGTAGCAGCGAAGGCGGGCACAAAGCCATACACCCTGAGTTGGGGACACTGGAAGATTACAAGCATCTGATACAGGAAGCCCAGAAATATGGTATCGAAATTGCTTTAGACCTTGCTTTCCAGTGCGCCCCCGATCACCCTTACATCAAGGAGCATCCTAAGTGGTTCCTCTGGCGACCCGATGGCACCATCGCTTACGCCGAAAATCCTCCTAAAAAATACCAGGACATTGTACCCATTAATTTTGAATCCGATGATTGGGAAAATCTCTGGAATGAATTAAAAAGTGTCATTCTATACTGGTGCGAAGCGGGCGTGTCCATCTTTAGGGTGGATAATCCACATACCAAGCCTTTTCGGTTTTGGGAGTGGGTCATTGCCGCCGTGCAAAAAGAATATCCAGATACGATTTTTTTAGCAGAAGCCTTCACGCGCCCCAAAATCATGGCAGAACTCGCCAAACTGGGGTACGCACAATCCTACACTTATTTCACCTGGCGTACCAGCCGTAAGGAATTGGAAGAATACATGATGGAATTGACCCAAACCGAACTGCGGGAGTATTTCCGCCCGAATTTTTGGCCCAATACACCCGATATTCTACCTTACGAACTAATGGGTGCAGACTCGAATGCTTTCGCACTGCGTTATGCTTTGGCGGCAACTTTATCAAGCAACTACGGATTGTACGGCCCGGCTTATGAATTTATGGAAAATACCGGCAACACCAACGGCAAAGAAGAATATTTAGATTCTGAAAAATATGAAATCCGGCTATATGATTGGAATGTGCGCAATCGCCTCACGGATTTGTACACTCGCATCAACCGCATTCGCCAAGAAAATAAAGCCCTGCAAACTACCTGGAATATTTATTTTACCCGCACGGATAACGAGCAATTAATGAGTTATGTGAAAAAATCGAACGATAATGTCATCTGGTGCATCGCCAATTTTGATGTAAAAAACAAACAATCGGGTTATATAGAAGTTCCTAAAAAACTATTGGAAATAGAAAGTAGGGTCAATCTGAAAGTCACTGACTTGCTCACCGCTGAGGTGTATTATTGGTTCAACGATTGGAATTATGTAGAATTGGCACCCGCCAAATACCCGATGCATATTTTGAAAGTGGAAAAAAACGCCTAACACAAGGAAACCGCTACCAGAGTCCAAAGCATTCACTTCCTTGAGCTGATCTTCTCAGGAGGGTAAGCGTGTGGATTATTCGTCACATTTTAGTCCATTTGGCACAATCAATATTCGCTTGCCTACCTTTTCATTTACCTTTGGTTTTGAATACAATAAGTAACATAATATAAACCTATGAAAACATTTTAGACGGTATTTAGATACAAAAACTGAAAGGCAGCATAATCACCCCAAACCACCTATTCTTTTTGCATAACCGACAATGCGCCCAGGTGCCATTCCACTACGGATATAAATGTTCGCACAGCGGCAGTACGCCCATACCTTAGAAAATGACACGCTACGGATTTTATATTCCTCCAACAGGGATTTTTCAAGCCAAAGGATAGATTCCCAATCGAAAAGTCATTATTTTCGCAGCTTATTAAAAACGCGAGCTATCGCGCGTAAGCCTTGGCGCTG
Organism: uncultured Saprospiraceae bacterium; assembly: GCA_964526645.1. Classification (GTDB taxonomy): domain Bacteria; phylum Bacteroidota; class Bacteroidia; order Chitinophagales; family Saprospiraceae; genus JADJNW01. Next base: position 13,215 of record CAZGJN010000004.1, on the reverse strand, counting down.
AGTAAAACACAGGCTTTTCTTGTAAAAAGTTGTTTTTCAAGCAAATGTAACTATTGACCATTGACCATTACAACTGTTCGACTACTTAATCTGGATGCGATATACTTTATTGGAAATGCTTTTTTAAAATTGAATGTTAAAAGGTCATGAAAAAAAGAACTGACATTTCAAAAATACTAAGCCACCCGCCTTTAAATACGGAAGTAACAGTGATGGGCTGGGTGCGTGCTTTCCGGTCCAACCGTTTTATTGCGCTGTATGATGGCTCATCAGCCAAAACGCTCCAAATCGTAGTTGATTTTGAACAATTTGACGAGCAGCTACTCAAAAAAATTAGTTTTCACTCTTGTATCGCCGTGACGGGCAAGCTGGTGGAATCACAAGGCGCTGGGCAAAGTGTGGAAGTGTTGGCTAATTTTATTGACATATTGGGCGAGAGTAATCCGGAGGTTTACCCCATGCAACCTAAGCCCCAGACGATGGAATTTATGCGTGAAAAAGCCCATTTTCGGATGCGCACAGCTACCTTCAGCGCCGTATTTCGCATCCGACATGGCGTGGCTTACGCCATTCATAAATATTTCAACGACCGAGGCTTTTTTTATCTTCACACACCAATTATAACGGGAAGTGATGCGGAGGGCGCAGGAGAAATGTTTCGAGTGACGACCCTAAATGTGAGCAATCCACCCCGCACGGAAGACGGGGACGTAGATTTTAGTGAAGATTTTTTTGGTAAATCTACCAATTTGACGGTTTCCGGGCAGTTGCAAGCTGAAATTGGCGCACTGGCGCTGAGCAAGGTTTATACTTTTGGGCCTACTTTCAGGGCTGAAAATTCTAATACTTCCCGCCATTTGGCGGAGTTTTGGATGATAGAACCGGAAGTAGCATTCTATGATATTGAGGATAATATGGATTTGGCAGAGGATTTTGTGAAATACCTCATCAATTATGTATTGGAAAACTTCCCGGATGATATTGCTTTACTCGATCAGCGTATCAAGGATCAGGAAAAAAATATGAAAAAGGAAGAGCGCCGCTACGAAGAGCGCAGCCTGCTCGAAACACTCCGTTTTGTGGTAGATAATAGCTTTGAGCGCATTACTTACACCGAAGCGGTTGAACTGTTGCGCCATTCTGCCGATTTTAAAAAGAAAAGATTTGAATACGAACCCGAGTGGGGCAAAGACCTGCAAGCCGAGCACGAGCGCTGGCTGGTGGAAAAGCACTTCAAAAAGCCTGTCATTGTTCGCAATTACCCAAAAGACATCAAAGCATTTTATATGCGGATGAATGATGATGGCAAGACCGTTGCCGCGATGGATGTACTATTCCCTGGCATTGGGGAGGTGATCGGAGGATCGCAGCGAGAAGAGCGGTACGATATCCTGACCCAGCGGATGAAAGAAATGGGAATTGAGGAACATGAATTGTGGTGGTATCTGGAGTTGCGTAAGTTTGGCGGCTGTCCACACGCGGGCTTCGGGTTGGGCTTCGAGCGTATGGTACAATTTATCACCGGCATGGGGAATATTCGGGATGTGATTCCGTTTCCAAGAACGCCTGGTAATGCGGAGTTTTAAACCTTAAAAAACTACTTGGTCTACTTGGTCAAAAAAAAGCCGCATCTTTTGTAGATGCGGCCTCTCGCTAATAACAAATCATAATCTCATGAAAATAATAAGACGACCTAATTCTTAAAAACGAATCTTATATATCTTTTAGTTCTTGGAACTTTCTTTTTTTAAAAAGTTCCCCGCATTTCTTCAGCGGGGAACACCGATTAACGGGATTATGATTATCGTACCATTAATTTTCCGCTGCCTATCGGCTGCCCTTCAGATTGCAACTTGAAAACATACATGCCTGGCATTAGATTGTAACCTCTACGGTATTCAAACTGGTTGCCACTAAATTGGGTGGTATAAACCAACCTGCCAGCAATATCAAAGATTTCAAATCCAACTTTGTCAAAAGTGCGCCCTTCTATCGTAAACACAGCTGACTCCATGAACGGATTTGGACGAATATTTATTTCAAAACCGGGTATAAAAGTAGGCCCTGTGATTCCTGTGATGACAAAATCGGGGAATACACCCACTTCATACAGCACCTCATTGGTAAAAGCCGGCGCGTCAAAGTCAAAATAGATGGCGGCACTGTTGGTAAAAATTGTTCCAGTAGGATTGTTCGGTTTTTGGGCAACTCGGAAATTAACAAAGCCCCAATTTGAAGTTTCGTTTGTACCACCATCTGGTAATAGCTCGATGTTGTCAAAAGTGATTTTCAGGATACCATTGCCGTAAACCTCAAATGTGTATGGATGGCTACTGGTGCCCGGAAGCAGTGTAGCAATATCCAGGTATGGCGACAAGGTATCCCGAATGACCACTTTGTTGACAGTATTGGTTCCCGTGTTTTTGAATACGATTTTGTATGTGATATCGGTATTGGCAGCTATGAGTGAACCGTCATAGCCTTTGGGATAGCCTCTCATTTCAACTGTTGAAATGGAACCAACTGTTTCTTGTACATCTATGTCAATAAAGTTGTCCTGATCGTTTTCAGGAAACGTAGTAACATATCCTGTTGTGAATGTTTGTCCGTCTTCTACGCAGCCTTCGATTGCCAGGGTCGGGTAGCTTCTACCTGGGTGATCATCTGTTTGTTCGGCAATAATTCGATAAGTAGCGCCTTCTGAGTTTTTGATGAACACCTGTTCTTCCTGACCTGCACCTAATTGGAAGTTTGATTGCTGTAGCATCACGATATCCTCCACTACGTAGTATCTGGAAGGGCGGCTCATATCACCGCGCCCCACATTTTTTAGGAAGAACTTCACCGTATCCTGTTCACAAGTACCGTTCACGATAATGCTGGATCCATCCCATTCGGGCCCTGGTTCTAAGCAAACTGTATCAGGGTAAATATGAGCACTCACCAAGCCTGATTGTCCTTCGGCAATGCCTTCGCATGCCATTTGGGTTTGAATTTTGAAGCTGCCGCATTCGGTAGCTTCCAAGTCGCCGAGTAAGAATGTGTATTTGTTTCCTTGTTGGTTTGCAGCGGCAATACCTGAAGAGATGAAAGTCAACTTATCATCCAATTGCACCTCCACATAAGCGTTGCCTGCAGTTGCTGTTCCAAGGTTGCAGTAAGCCACCGTATATTCAATATCGGCGCAAGCTGCTAAAAATGGTGTAGAAATATCCACCTCAAGATAAGGGCAAGCCCGATCAGCTGCGACAGGAAAATCGAGCCTTGTTGTGTCATAAAAATTGTTGAGGGTGATATTATAGCCTTCGGTTATACAGGATTGCCAGTAATTGCTTGCAGGTAGTACTTGCACATTATATCTACCCGTATCTACCAATATTCTGTATTCGCCGTTTTCATTTGTTGTTCCAAAATAGATGTTATTTCCCCCTGTTGTTTTGGTCACTTTCACAAGCCACTCTTTTAGCGGCGTATCCACTAAATCCATATCACAAGCGCCATCTTTGTCATAAAAAGCCTTACCAGAAATGTAGTTAGTTATTGTGTTTCCGCCTCCATCCGTTTTGATGAGTATGATGTCGTTGATAAAGCTTTGTGACCCCAACGCAGTATAGCCAGTGATTGCAAAGCCGCCATCATAAGTAGCTACGACATCTTCACCTAAATCGGTTCTCTTGGATTCGCCCAGGTTAGTAGCCCAAATTTTTTCTCCGGATTTATCAATTTTTACTAAGTAAACATCTATGTTGATTGCATCTACCTCTACAAGTCCTGTTATAATGAGGCTCTCATCGCTCAGTTCTACAATCGCGTGTGCTTCTTCGCCAAATACGCCACCAAAAGTGCGTACCCACTGGATGTTATCTTCACTATTAAATTTTACGACCAATGCGTCGCTATTGTATCCGATAGTGCCTGCTATGGCAAAGCCGCCATCCCGTGTCGTTATAATATCGTTTCCTTCTTCTTTTTCAGGTGTTTCAGCAATTCTTTTATCCCAAACGATATTTCCTTGAGCATCTACTCGATAAAGGATAATGTCATCGTCAATCGTATTAGGTAGTTCATTATCAGCAGAGCCTATAAAGACATACCCATTTTTGTGTGCGATGATGGCATTACCTATCTCTTTCTTTTCCGAACCGTAAGCTTTTGACCAAATGAGATCGCCGTTTTCACCGACTTTCACCAGGAGTACATCATCTTCCGATTCTTCTGCTGCGTCACGCGTTCTCCCCACAATCATATAGCCACCGTCCACTGCCTTTACAATATCGCTTCCTCTCTGTGTGCCCGGCATTGCATAGCGCTTCGTCCATTCCTGCTTGCCACTTTGAGAAATTTTAAGTAAAAAAACATCTGGTGATTCTGTCAAAGAACTGGTAATTTCACCTACGATCAAAAAACCGCGATCTTCCGTCTCAATTGCAGCATGTGCATATTCAAATAATGCTTCGTCAAATTCTTTAGCCCACAGGGTGCTACCATCTACATCCGTGCGAATCAAATAAATATCCCAGTCATTATCTGGGCCAAAAGATTCGCTATGACCAACGATCAGAAAACCGCCATCCCGGGTGTGGATCAGTGCCGTTGCCTGATCTTCTTTATTTCCACCAAAGTTGCGCTCCCAACCTTGCCCTGCTACCTGAAACGAAAACCCCATCATTACCACTATCAGTATCCACTGAAGCGCCTGTACAGCATTAAGGTAATTTAGGTTGCCGCCTCTCATTTTTGTCATTAGCTCGGTTGTTTGTCTGATCATTTTCGAATACGATACAAAGATTCTACTTCTGCATCTTAAATTCAAAGACAAAAAAAGCAGTTTGTTGATGAAAAAAACTTTATTTTTGAGGTAGCAAAAGGCATTCATTATTGCTTAATTTATTGATTGTTAATAACTTAAAAATTGTATAACAAAAAGCATTTTGTTGAAAAATAATTAAAAACCTTTGTATGGAAAATAGCCATTTAATTGTCATCCTAAAGACCTTTTCAAAAAAAGAGCAAAGAGAATTTAGAAAATGGCTGGAATCTCCGGTGCATAATCAGCGGGACGATGTCCTTTTGTTGTTTGATTATCTCACCAACAACAACCATTTGGACAGCGAAAAATACCTCAAAAAAGAAAAAGTTTTTGGCAAATTATTTCCAAAAGAGCCTTATGACGATGCTAAGTGCCGACAAACCATGCACTTTTTGCTAAAAGCAGTAGAAGAATACTTGGTGTGGCAGGAATTGCAAGAGGATAAAATGCAAATCAAAATCTCGCTGGCTTCCGTGTATCGAAAGCGAAAACTGGGTAAAGTTTTTCAAAGAACGATTCGCAATATTGAGGAACTACAGGAGGTGTATCCGTATCAAAATGAGCATTATTGGCGCAACGAATACCTGCTTCAGTTGGAAAAATACACTGCTACAGAGTGGAAAGAGCAGAATATTGAAATCAATTTGCAAGAGGTATCAAATGCCTTAGACGTGGCTTATCTGGCAGAAAAACTACTACAAACTTGCCGGATGCTTTCTCACCAGAAATTATACAAAACGACCTATGTTTTTGGGATGATTGATTTTATCCTGAAGTATGTAGAACAAGAAAATCTGTTGCATATTCCCGCCATTGGCATTTATTATTTTACCTATAAAACCCTTACTGAGCAGGAAAACGAGCCTTATTTTGAGGCATTGGAAACCTTGATCCAGACGCACGGGCATCAATTCCCCAGTGCTCAAAGCAAGGAGATGTACCTTTTCGCGATCAACTACTGCGTGGGGCGCTCCAATACCGGCGAGGAAAAATATACCCGCAAATTGTTTGAATTATACAAAAAGGGGTTTGAAAAAAAGATTTTGGTGGAAAACAATATGGTCACGCCTGCTGCTTTTCACAATGCGGCGGCTATCGGGCTAAAACTCAAAGAATACCAATGGGTGGATTATTTCATCCACGAGCATAAGCAATACCTTGAGCCCAATCACCGCGATAGCTTCTTCTTTTTTAACCTTGCCAAACTGCGCTATGAGCAAAAAGACTACGATTCTGCGATGCGGCTGCTGGCGCAAACCGATTTTGACAACATCCTTATCCAACTGAATGCCAAGACGATGCTCCTCAAAATGTACTACGAGTTGGATGAAACAGACGCGATCGAATCGCTGCTGGAAAGTATGCGCACCTACCTGAGCCGCAAGGAAATTATCGGTTATCACCGCTCAAATTATCAGAATATCATCCGATATACCAAAAAACTGGTACGCCTCAATCCTTATAATAAATTGCACAAAGAAAAACTGCAACAGGAAATCGCTGTGGCAAATCCGCTCACCGAGCGCGAGTGGCTGCTGCGGCAATTGGAAGCGGTATAAGGATTTTCATACTATTTCTTACCCCGATTCGGGAATTATTCTCATTTTTGAAGCAACAAACCCTTGTGTATGAAAATACTCGACGTAAAAAACAGGCAAGGCTGGCGGCTTTTTCACCGTGTTTTGCACCGCGTTTACAAAAACGATAGCAATTACATTTATCCGCTGGAGAAAGAAATCGAAAATGTATTCAATGCGAATAGCAATAAGGTGTTTGATTCAGGCGAAGCAAAATGTTTTGTGCTGCTGAATGACCAAAACCATCCGGTAGGCAGAATTGCAGCTTTTATTGACAGAAGAACCCGACAGGAACAGTACCTTATCGGTGGGATTGGTTTTTTTGAATGTATTCAAGACGATGCTTGCGCAGACGCGCTGTTCAAAGCAGCAGAATCTTACCTAAAAGAGCTGGGTGTACAAATCATAGAAGGTCCCATCAATTTCGGAGAGCGCGACCGCTTCTGGGGTTTGCTGGTCAAAGGCTTCTATCCGCCCTTGTACCAGGAAAATTACAATCCGCCTTATTACGAAAATTTCTTTCTGATGAACGGATACCGCCCTTATGAGCAAATTCTCACCTTCAAAGGCGCTTCCAAAGATATTCCTTTCGAGCGCATGCGGGTAGTAGCCCAACGCCTGAAAGAACGCCAGCCCGTAGCGGTAAAACCCGTTGACTTGAATGATGTAGAACCTTTTGCCAAAGATTTTGCGGAGGTGTACAATGCTTCTTTCCGTGATTTTCTACATTTCAAACCAGTAAGCCCCGCACAGGTAGAACGCATGATAGAACAAGCCAAAGTCATTGCGGATCCCAATATCGCCTGCTTGGCTTACTTCGAGGGCCAACCGGCTGGTTTTATAGTGTTATACCCCGATGTAAATCCTTTTCTCAAACACGCCAAGGGCAAGCTCAAACTCTGGAATGTGCTGATTTTTTTGTACAAAAACCGCTTTGCTAGAACAAAAAATGCTAAAGGGATGGGATTTGGCATCCACCCGGATTATCAGTCGAAAGGGATTTTTGCTTTGCTGATTGATTATCTTTGCAACGAACGTAATCTAAAAACTTACCCGTACATGTACCTCGCAGGTATTCGTACACACAACCACGAAGTCAGGAGTTTGTATGAAAAACTTAATGTAAGCATAGACCGGGTGCATGTTGCATACAGGAAGTTGCTGGACACTACGATTCCGTTCGAGCCATTTGAATTTATCAAAATAGATTGAGATAATCATCTGGCGATTAAAAACCTCCAAATGACTATTTCAACATCAACCATTCAAGCTGAGGATTTTGATCTCCACCCGCTGGTTTTTGCGCCTACCTTCAAGTGTGGCATCGGAAGCAATCCGTTGGCGCTTGCCATAGCCTTTATATTGTACCCTCATTTTTTCGATTCCTTTTTTCAAAAGGTAATCATATACAGCTTTTGCGCGATCGTTGGAGAGCTTGTCGCAGTATTCATCCGAAGGCAAACCATTGGTATGCCCACCTATTTCAATGGATACTGCCGCATTTTTAGACAAAAAAGTATAGATATCATCCAACACTGAGAAAGAATTTTGTGTAATAATCGCTTTATCCGCTTCAAAGTAGAGGTTATCAATGCGGATGGTTTGGCCCTCCTTGAGGTCTGTGCTTTTTAGCTCCGAAATTTTCACATTTTCCAGCACCGGCTTGGTTTCATCTGGCTTTTTATCAGGCGTTGCTTTGGGCTTTGTGCCCAAGGAAGCCGTCGGGTTTTTCGGTTTGGTAGTATCCGTTTTTGGGGGCGCTTTTTCCGCCACCTTGGGCACTGGTTTTTCGGCGGGATCGGCTACTTCCACAATGGGTTTATCGCAAGGAATTTCCTTAATGTCAGAAGCCTTATCAATCAGGATATTGCCATTGTAAGGAAAAAGCGTAGGCGTATTGTAAAAAGCTTGAATAACAATATGCGTATAGTTACCGATTGGTTCAAATTTAAATTTATACTCCAGCCAGCGTGTGCTGATCACAAGTTTGGTTTCTCCGAGGAGGTACTGCTTGTCGCAATAGTCAAAACCACCCCAAATGCGCAGCTTGGCAGGCGTGATGTAGTTTGCCTGTTCTTCCGTCATTCGGCTGACGCTGATGTAAGACTCCGAGCGCGCCAGGAAGATACTGAATTCATAGCACTTTCCTTTTACCAGCGATGTACTCAGTTTTTGAGAAACCGCCTCCCAGGTATCATTATCTCTTACCACCATCCCCAAGTAGGTATCCCCATCGTAAGCTGTTTTTGACACTTGAAAAGTAGGGTCGGGTTGAACATCGGGCGGGCTTTCGCCGGGAAAGCCACAATCATACCAGCCTCTGGGCGTATGACTGTGCCGGGCAAGGTCTTCAAATGAAGGATTTACCAATTGGATGACGCTTTGTGCCGGAGCAACAACCCTTGCCATTATCATCAGGGCACAAAAGCTAAGAATGTGCAGCCTCATAGTCGGAACAATTTGCTTACTGAAATGAAACGATTTTATCTCCCCAAATTATTTTAAAATTACTGAAAAAACATTGGTTTAAGACTTTCTTAACTAAAAATGCAGGCGGACGCCTTTTGTTACATCCAAAAAGCCCTCTACATAGTTAGTTCTTTCAATTGTTATTTAAAAGCGTTTAAGCCCGTCACATCCATTCCGGTAATCAACAGGTGAATATCGTGTGTTCCTTCGTAAGTCAACACAGTTTCCAGGTTCATCATGTGCCGCATCACGGGGTATTCATTGGTGATCCCCATACCACCATGAATTTGCCGAGCCTCGCGTGCTACTTCCAATGCCATGTGGACGTTGTTGCGTTTTGCCATAGAAATCTGAGCTGGTGTGGCTTTGCCCTGATTAGCTAAAGTGCCTAATCGCCAAACCAGTAATTGTGCCTTGGTGATTTCGGTGATCATTTCAGCCAGCTTTTTCTGTGTCAATTGAAAGCCGCCGATTGGTTTTCCAAACTGAATTCTTTCCTGAGAATAGCGCAATGCAGAGTCATAGCAATCTAATGCCGCCCCAACTACGCCCCAGGCAATGCCGTAGCGTGCCTTCGACAAACAGGACAAGGGACCTTTCAAGCCCTGCACATTGGGTAAAACATTCGCTTTAGGTACGCGTACGTCTTCAAAAACCAATTCCCCTGTGATAGAAGCCCGCAAAGACCACTTGCCGTGAATCTCCGGTGCAGAGAAGCCTTTCATATCTTTTTCTACGATCATCCCCCGAATGATGCCTTCTTCATCTTTTGCCCAAACGACCGCAATATCAGCCACCGGTGAGTTTGTAATCCACATTTTGGCTCCATTGAGAATGTAAGCATCCCCATCGTCTTTCACATTTGTAATCATATCACTCGGATTGGAGCCATAGTCGGGTTCGGTCAAACCAAAACAGCCGATAAATGCACCGCTCCCCAGCTTGGGCAAATATTTTTTACGTTGCTCCTCCGAGCCAAATTTATAGATGGGATACATGACCAAAGAGCCTTGTACAGAAGCCATCGAACGAATCCCCGAATCACCCCGTTCCAGTTCCTGCATAATCACGCCGTAGGCAATTTCATCCATACCACCGCCGCCATAGGCCACTGGCAGGCTGGGACCAAAGGCCCCGATTTCAGCCAATCCTTTAAATAAATGAGTCGGGCACTTCGCCTGGTCTGCATAGTCTTCTATAATTGGCGAAACCTCCTGCTTCACCCAAGCGCGCACGGCATCGCGCGCGAGCAGGTGCTCCTCGCTCAGTAGTTCATCTACATCATAATAATCGTGGTATTGAAACCGGTCTTCTTTTGCTTTTTTTGTTATGACGGTTGCTCCGTTGCGCTCCTGATTCATCTTCCTTGTAGTTTGGTTAGGAACAAAATTGAACTTTCTGTTACAAAAGTACATATTTCGGCGATATAGTACTCCTTGTTTTAGCATCTACTTTCTACCTTTGCTTACATCGGTTTATTATTGATTTAAATCATATACTTTAAGCTATGGCTATCATTGCATTAGAAGGTATTCATTTTCATGCCAAGCATGGTTTTTACGAAGAAGAACGCGTCATAGGCAACCATTTTGTACTGGATATTTACATAGAAGCCGATGCCGAGGAAGCGGCCGAGCAGGATGAATTGTATGAAGCGTATGATATTGCGAAAAAAGAGGAAAAACACCCACTTTCGGTCAATTATGGCACCGTGTACGAATTGTGTAAAATAGAAATGCGAAAACCGGCAAAATTGCTGGAAACAATAGCACAACGTATCGCTGACAGGCTACACGAGCAATTCTCGAATATCCGGGGTGTAAAAATCAAGGTAAAAAAACTCAATCCGCCACTGGGTGGCAGGGTGGACTGCGCCTGGGTGGAGATCGCTACGGGCACCTTCAAAATCCCCACTTTGCGCACCCTCAAGCGGCTCAAAGCCCTAATTGAAAACTGGAAAGATTTGAAAAACCTGGAAAAGCTATAAAAAAATAACGTTTCGATAACATGATCGCATACAAACCGGACGTTAATTCCTGCGTCTAAATCAAAGTTGACGGATTGTCAATCGAATTTATCATTTTTCAACCATAAGACTAAAAAATTGAAATCATGTTCAAACGTTTAGTAGTACTCTTAATCGCCCTTGTACCCCTCACTGCCTGTGATACACTACAACAAATCGCATCCAATACTTTACTCACAGACGCTGAAGTCGCCTCAGGTTTGAAAGAAGCACTGAACCTCGGTATCAGCAAAGGCTCTGCTGCCCTATCGCAGCGCGATGGTTATTTCAAAAGCGAGTATAAAATTTTGCTCCCCGCCGAAGCCCGTGAAGTGACAGATAAGCTGAAGAAAATCCCAGGTTTTTCAGAGGTAGAAAATATCGTGTTGGAAAAAATCAATCGCGGCGCAGAAGATGCTGCTAAAAAAGCCCTGCCGATTTTCACCGATGCGATCAAACAGATGAGCTTCACCGATGCGATGAACATCCTCATGGGTGCTGATGATGCCGCCACGCAATACCTCAATCGCACGACTTCCGAGAAATTATACCAGGAGTTTAATCCTGTGATCGTAGAATCCTTAGACAAGTTTGATGCCCGCAAATACTGGGCAGATGCTGTGAATACCTACAACAAAATTCCACTGATAGAAAAAGTAAACCCCGATCTGGACGACTACGTCACCCAGGAAGCCCTCAAGGGTTTATTTGGCATGGTCGCCAAAGAAGAGCTAAACATCCGCAAAAACGTGAGCGCCCGCAGTAGCGAGCTACTCAAAAAGGTCTTTGCCAAGCAGGATGGGAAGTAAAAAAAGAAGAGCCATGTTCCTCCCAGACATGGCTCTTTTGTTTTGATTTCGAAACTCATTTTACTTTACCGCCCTTTTATTTTAGTTCTATTTCATCCCTATTCCGGATATTGTAATCTTTTATTCCCTATTCCTGCGCATAGCTCTTTGCTTCTTTTCTTGAAACAAAAGGCTGGCTAAGTAATACTTTGTAACAGTTTTTACCATTCTCATCTATTTCTACATTTACAAAAGCGTCTCAAAAAAATGAATGATTTTCAGAGAAAAGCCCTCGAATATTAACTTAAAAGACGAACAATAGACCTTACTCGAACGCTACTATCCAGTACCTTCCAAGCTTGGGTACCCCGCGTCTGGTACGCGGACGTACTATGGCATCCTTGTGTTTGAAAAAGTATTACAAACGCTGGCTCAAGACCTCCCAAAGCTTGGAAAATTTGATCTTTCAGAATGCAACATCAATGACATGTTCGCTATGGACAAAAAGGGGGTAGCACTTTGAGTTTTGTGTGCCAATTTGCCGGGCAATAGTGGGTTGATAAAAAAAAGCAAGCGTAAAAAAAGAAAATCAAGCCGATTTGGCTATTCGGATGTTTTATATTTCGCGATTTTTCATATTGAATTTGGATTAGGTATTTTATCAATCCGATCTTTTCTGATTATAAAATGGATGATCGGAATGAAAAGAAGTAAATTTTGAGAACCCATGCAACATTGCTTGTGCCTTACAAATTGTTTTTCATGAGTTCCAGCGTTTCATCCAGCGTTTTCTGTTTCACTTGGCTGTACACCTCATTATGGTGCTTTTCGAGCCTGCCCAGAATCTGGATCAGCAAATCTTTTTCTTCATCCGTCAGCGTGCCAGCTACAATTTTTGCTACTACATCCATTTTCGGATAGACTTTCTGCAGGAGTTGTTTGCCTTGTTCCGTCAGGCGAATGCGCTTGGAACGGCGATCCTCGGCATCGGGAAATTCCTCTACCAAAGTAGCTTTCGCCAAGCGACGAATAATCTCCACTCCAGTAGAAAATTCAGATAAGCCGCTGTTAATCAGTTCACTCTTACGCGGCGTGCCCGCTTCGTCGAGGATCATGAGGTACACGATTTCGTCGGTATTGTCAATGGGTAACTCTACCAATGCCTTCTTGGTGTACATATCGGCAAATCGCGCCAGCCGGCCCATCAAGATGGAAATGACCACTTCCTTAGGCAGATCGTATCGTACATCTTTCTTTTCTAATTGATTGATTGCCAAATAATGGCGACAGAAATCCTCAATGCGTGCATTCGGATGCTGCCGTTCATACATGTGAAATAAATTGACTAACTTAACTATTTGATTTTCCATTTTATTTTTTTACTCCAAAATAGTAGAAAATATACAAAATTTACTCCAAAAAAGTTTTTAAAATTTCAAAACCAAATTAATTTTGTATTGTTTTAGTTCAAAATCGCAATAAAATGGTGGCGCACTTAGAACAGGTCAATAAGGTTTATCATGTGGGAGATCAGGAAATTGTAGCCTTACAACCGACCACGATGGA
>CAZGJN010000003.1:147719-200302 GCA_964526645.1 uncultured Saprospiraceae bacterium | reverse complement strand
ATTAAAAAACTAAAAGGAAAGCCGGAAATCACGCGCTTCAAGGGTTTGGGAGAAATTTCCCCGGATGAGTTTGGCGGTTTTATTGGCAATGACATCCGCCTGGAGCCGGTCGTTTTGAATGAAGATGCTAACCAGGACAAGATCCTGACCTATTACATGGGCAAGAACACGCCCGATCGGCAAGATTTTATTATCGAAAACCTCAGATTTGAATTGGATCAAGTGGAGGCGGAAGAAAAAGAAGCAGCGCAGTTGATGGCGGTAGCAGCTGTTTCCGAAGCATGAAGCAGTTGCTAAAAAATAGCTGCTATCTTCCTATTTGGAGTCTTAGTTGCGTTTTTGAAGAATGCCCATCGTAACAAAAGTCCCTAAAATCGCTTTTAGAAATGGTACGGCTTCTTCACTTGTCAATATTTAGCCATCGTAAAAAAATAAAATTTTAGCTACTGTCAAACCTGAACATTTTTGTCAATTCCTTCTTAATTAGTCATTGATTTTTTGAAAAACAGCAAGCGATGGACAAGTATTTGACAAAAGTTGGAATTGATGATATGGCATTGTATGTGCCGGCGCTGTACCTGCCTATTGATACACTGGCTACCGTGCGAGGTATAGAATCAGCCAAATTACAAAAAGGATTGGGACTAAAAGCGATGGCAATGCCGGATGCCGATGAGGATGCGGCTACGATGGCGGCAAACGCAGCCTTGGACTTGATTCTAAAAAATCAGCTTGATCCTCGGCGCATCGGTCGGATTTATGTCGGTACGGAAAGTGCGCTGGATGGCGCTAAGCCAATTGCCAGCTATGTGGTGGAAATGCTCACGCAATATTTTGAAAAAACCTACGGTGCAGACTGTCTTTTGCAATGTGATGTAGTGGACTTGACTTTTGCCTGTATCGGTGCAGTGGACGCCCTTCAGAACACCATAGATTGGGCAAGTGGTGCTCCCAACCGCCTGGGAATTGTAATCGCTACGGATTTTGCCAAGTACGAGCTCGGTTCTGGCGGGGAATACACCCAGGGAGCGGGGGCCATCGCTTTATTGGTAAAACAACAGCCCCGATTGTTAGCCTTTGGAAATGATTGGGGCACAGCTACGGTGAGTGTGCACGACTTTTTCAAGCCTGTTCGGGAAATTAAGCGCTCCGCCCTATTGGCAGAAGCTGCACAATTTCTGCAGCATGAAGGAGCAACCGAGATAGAACCCGCACCAGTCAAGACATCCCCTGCGCAAGGGGTATTTGATAGCACGGAGGAGTGGGTCAAAATTCATCGGGACACGCCTATTTTTGATGGACAATATTCCAACCAATGCTACCAGGAAAGGATCCGGCAAGCTTATCATAGCTTTATTTCAAAAGCTCTTGGCTATGTGAATGGGCATCCTGGCCCGGTTTTTTCGGGCAGATGGGATCGGTTGGTTTTTCATTTGCCTTATGCCTACCATGCCCGCAGGATTTTTGTAGAAATATACCTGGAAGAGGCAATAAAAGCCGGTAAAAAAATGCAAATCGAACAGGAAGTGGGCGCACCGGTACCTGAAGGCGATTGGGAAAACTATTTAAAATTGGTGTCAAAAACGCCTGGCTATCAAGCTTTTGTAAACCATCATATCGAAAAAGGAGAGCGCCTGTCGAGCTTGGTTGGCAATATTTACACAGGGTCTATTTTCCTGTCCTTGATGAGCGTACTGGAGGCTGATTATCAAGAAAATACGGCGATAGAAGGTAAAAAACTGGGCTTTTTTGCTTACGGCAGCGGCTCTAAGTCGAAAGTTTTTGAGGCAGAAGTACAGGCGGAGTGGCGTACCATTGTTGAAAAATTTAGCCCGACCGATCATCTGAAAAACCGCCAAGAAATGGATTATGAAACGTATGAAAAATTGCATCGAGGGGCGGTAATTGATCCGCTGCGTGCCGAGAAAGGGGTTTTCACCCTAAAAAAAATAAGTAATGACGCTTTGCTTCCAGGTGTTCGCACTTACCAGATGGAAGAAATTTTGGCAATATCTCAGCGTTCATTTTAGGATTTCAATCGTAACAAAAATATTAGACACCCTTAGGAAAAATTTTTATCCTTAAGGGTGTCTTTATTTTCCAAAAAGCAAAATAAGATTTGCTGTTATTGAAAAACAATGTAATTTCCTGCCGCATTTTGTATTTTCGAGATCAAATCTAAAACCTATATCAACATGAAAAAACTGCAATATTCCTTGTGGTTGATGTTGCTATTGTTATGGACAATGCCAGGCTATAGCCAAAAAAAGTCCAAAACACAAGCCGAAGCAACACCTCCCAGTAGTGCACCTACTTTTGATGCTGCTAAATTCAAAGCCATGCGCTGGCGCAATATCGGCCCCTATCGGGGCGGTCGCTCCAATGCCGTTTCCGGCGTAGTAGGCGATGACAATGTTTATTACACAGGCTACACTGGCGGTGGCGTTTGGAAAACAGAAGATGCGGGTATCAACTGGCGGTGTATCTCTGATGGGCAGCTCAAAACGGGCTCCGTTGGGGACATTGCGGTGTCCGAATCCGATCCGAACGTGGTTTTTGTTGGCATGGGCGAACACGCTGTGCGCGGCGTGATGACTTCCTTCGGCGATGGGGTCTATAAAAGTACAGATGCCGGACAAACCTGGAAACACATGGGCTTGGAGAAGACACGCCACATCTCGGATGTCGTTATTCATCCTGACAACCCCGACGTGGTTTATGTTGCAGCACAAGGCGCTTTGCATGGGCCTAATGAAGAGCGAGGCATCTATAAATCTACGGATGGCGGAACAACCTGGAAAAAAGTCTTGTATGTAGATGAAAATACGGGCGCTTCCAGCTTGACGATGGATATGAACAACCCCCGGATTTTGTACGCAGCTATGTGGCAGCATCGGCGCTTACCCTGGAAAGTGGAAAGCGGACCGAATTCGTCTGTTTGGAAATCAACGGATGGCGGCGAAACCTGGAATAAAATTATGCAAGGATTGCCTACGGAAATGGGTAAAATTGGCTTGTCTGTCTCCAGAGCGAATTCGAATCGCGTTTTTGCAATCATTGAAGCAGAAAAATCCAAAGCGGGCGTATATCGCTCCGATAACGGCGGGCGCAACTGGGCGCACATGACAAATGACCAAACCCTCACCGCTCGATCTTGGTATTACATGGAGGTGTTTGCTGATCCTCAAAATGCGGATGTAGTCTATGTGCTTAATGCCCCGATGATGCGCTCCATTGATGGGGGCAAAACTTTCACAAACGTACGGGTAGGGCACGGCGATACCCACGATCTCTGGATCAACCCTGCTAATGCTGCCAATATGATCCTCGGCGACGACGGTGGGGGGGAAATCACTTTCAACACGGGTCGGAGTTGGTCAACACTTAATAACCAACCAACTGCCCAATTTTACCGCGTTAATGTGGATAACTTGTTCCCTTATCGGGTGTATGGGGGGCAACAGGATAACTCCTCTGTGGTCATTTCCAGCCGTACCAATGGCATTGGCATTACAGAAACGGATTGGTTTGAAGGCCCCGGCTGTGAAAGTGCGCACATGGCTTTTGATCCGAATAATCCGGTCGTCCTTTATGGCGGCTGTTATCAAGGACAAATCGAGGTGCTGGATACCCGCACGATGGAACGCAAGGACATCATGGCTTATCCTTCTTTAAATCTGGCGAATGAACCCAAGGATATGAAGTATCGCTTCAATTGGAATGCGCCACTCCTTACTTCTCCTCATGATCCGAAAGTGCTGTACCATGCCGGCAACGTCTTGTTGCGAAGTGCAAATGGCGGCTTAAACTGGGAGGCAATCAGCCCTGATTTGACGCGCAATGACCCAAGCAAACAAGGGCTGGGCGGCGGTCCTATCACAAACGAAGGGGCTGGTGGCGAAAATTACAACACCATCTATTATGTGATCGAATCTGCACTGGAAAAAGGCGTGATTTACACCGGCAGTGATTGTGGACTGGTACACCTTACCCGCGATAATGGTAAAACCTGGCAAAACATCACACCACCCAATCTGCCGGAGTGCATGATTCATTCTATCGAACTTTCACCGCATGATAAAGGCACGGTTTACATCTCTGCCAATCGGTATAAGTTTAATGATTTTAATTCAATGACTTATAAATCAACAGATTATGGCAAAACCTGGGCAAAAATCGTAACCGGCGTAGATGCCGATGATTTTATCAAAGTCATTCGGGAAGACAAAAAAGTGAAAGGTTTGTTATACGCCGGTTCGGAGCGCGGTTTTTATGTCTCTTTTGACGGTGGAGCCAAGTGGAATAAGTTACAATTAAATTTGCCAGTGGTACCCGTTACCGATTTGATTATCCACAATAATGACCTGGTTGCTTCCACAGCAGGCCGTTCTTTCTGGATTTTGGATGACCTTACGCCTTTGCAGGAAACAAAAGGAGAACTGGCTTCTTTGCCCAATAAATTGTTTCAACCACGCGCTACCATTCGCCTGAGTGGCTTCACCCCTTGGTGGTTGCCCGATGGCATTCCGGGTGTTGGTCAAAACCCACCGGATGGCGTAGTGCTGTATTACTATCTGAAAGAAAAAGCGGATTCTAATGCAGTGAAATTGACCATTTTGGATAAAAATGGAAAGACGATCCGCACTTTTACCAGCCAAAAAGATGAAGCATTTCAGGCTTATCCCGGCGGCCCGCCTGCCCCTGTACTCCTACCAGCCGAAGCGGGTATCAATCGTTTTGCCTGGGATTTCCGCACCGAAACACTGCCCGGTGTGCCTGGTGTGTATAGCTATGGCGATTATCGAGGCTATCGCGTAGCGCCCGGTAGCTACAAAGCGCAACTGGAATATAAAGGCGAAAAAACAGAAGCGGATATTGAAGTTAAACAAGACCCGCGGCTGGAGCAAGTAACACTTTCTGATTGGGAAAGCCAGCAAGAACTCCTGGCCCGCATGTCGCAGGATGTAACTGAAATTCACACGGCTATTAACGATATGCGCAAGGTGAAAAAGCAAATTGAGGCATATAATGAAGCCATGAAAGATACGAAGGAGATGCAGGAGATCATCGCTGCGGGGAAAGATTTAGTAAAAAAGCTCGCTGAATGGGAAGCCAACCTCATCGAAACGCGCTCCAAGAATTTCCAGGATGTGATCAATTGGCCCAGCAAGCTCAATGCGGAATTTATGGAATTGCGCAGCCGCGTGGATACCCACGATCCGAAAGTAACCCAGGGCGTGCGCGACCGCCTGTTGGATATTGAAACAGAATGGAATAAGCACCGATTGACAATGGAAAAACTACTGTTAGAGGATATCAACGCTTTTAATCAATTGTTCAAAAACAAGAATATTCCAGCTTTGATTACAGCCAATAAAGCAAAGAGCTAATTATTGCTTGACTTGTATAAAAGCCTTTCGGAAGCATTTCGTTTTTGAAAGGCTTTTTTGTATGTAAGCTACATTCTGTATGGCTGAGACGATTTTATGCAAGAATTCAGGATGCCCCCTCTTGTGTTACATTTTATGCTTTGTGCGTTTACAGCTTCCCATCATTTTCCAAAAATCTTGTATCTTAACGCCAGTGATTTTAAAAAGACAATAAAAACGCCAACTATGAAGTGCATGCTCCTTTTTGTGCTCCTTTGCACAGGTGCTATTGGACTTTTCAGTCAAAAAACAAAACAAGAAGTACTTAGCTCCCTTGAATCAAAATACGACCAGTACAGCGGTATTGCCAGGAAGATATGGGAATTTGCGGAAGTAGGCTTTCAGGAGGTACAAAGTTCGGGGCTTTTACAAAAGACCTTGAAAGAGGCTGGTTTTAAAATAGAAGCAGGCGTAGCAGGTATGCCTACGGCTTTTATAGCGAGTTATGGGTCGGGGAAGCCTGTTATTGGGATATTAGGAGAGTTTGATGCTTTGCCAGGAGTATCGCAAGATGCAGTACCAAACCCGCAGGAAGTAGCAGACAGACCCGCTGGGCACGCCTGTGGGCACCACTTGTTTGGCACGGCTTCCAGTGCGGCAGCAATTGAAGTAAAAAACTGGCTGATTGCTAATAAAAAACAGGGCACAATTCGCTTCTACGGTACACCCGCAGAGGAAGGCGGCTCAGGCAAGGTATATATGGTGCGGGCTGGTTTGTTTGAGGAGGTGGACGTGGTGTTGCATTGGCATCCAGGCGCGAGAAATACAGCGGGTGCAGGCAGCTCGTTGGCAAATATGAGCGGAAAGTTTCGATTTTATGGCGTTGCTTCACATGCAGCCGGAGCGCCGGAGCGCGGTCGGTCGGCATTGGATGCCGTGGAAGCGATGAACTACATGGTCAACTTGATGCGGGAGCATGTCACACAGGAAACGCGGATTCACTACGTCATCACACGCGGAGGCGAAGCGCCCAATGTGGTACCGGCTTTCGCCGAAGTGTATTACTACGCAAGGCATCCTAAGCGAGATGAGTTGAAAAGTGTGTGGGATCGCATCGTCAAGGCGGCGGAAGGTGCTGCTTTGGGCACTGATACCCGGATGGAATACGAAATAACAGGAGGAGTGTACAACCTACTACCAAACGAAACCTTAGCCAGGATCATGGATGCCAACTTGCGCACTGTGGGGGGCTATGTGTACACCGAGGAAGAAAAAACTTTTGCTACTAAAATTCAACAAACCTTCCGAGGTAATGTTCCTATGCTTGAATCCACTAATGAAATAGAGCCTTTTTTTGTCCGCGAAGGCGGTATGGGTGGCTCTACAGATGTAGGCGATATTAGTTGGGTAGTGCCTACTGTGGGGCTTTCTACAGCAACCTGGGTACCCGGCACGGCGGCTCATAGCTGGCAGGCGGTGGCAGCAGGGGGTACGAGTATTGGATTCAAAGGAATGATGATAGCAGCCAAAACAATGGCACTTACTGCTATTGATTTGTACGATATGCCAACCGCGATCGAGGAAGCACAGCAAGAACTACAAAAAAGAAGGGGCAGTACGTTCCAATACGAAGCCTTACTGGGAGACCGCCCGCCTGCATTGGACTATAGGAAGTAAAAAGGATAAGACAAAGCTTACTATAAGTTATATTTTTTAATAATCAACGCTTTATTAAATCCTTGAGATGTAACAAAGCTATCATTGACTTTCATTTCGTTCTGCGAAATCGCACCCATTTGTTATTTTTGAAATTATTGAATCCAACAGTATGCATATATTCTTATCCACTTTAGATTTTTCATTGCCATTGAGAAGCCCTGTATTAGTATTCTCTATTTTACTTTTTATCATCTTATTAAGCCCGATTTTACTGCGGCGTTTGCGTTTGCCCGGCATTATGGGGCTTATTCTAGCAGGCGTAGCGATTGGTCCGAATGGATTCAACATTCTGGAACGGAATTCCGCTATCGAGTTATTCAGCACTATCGGATTGATCTACATCATGTACCTTGCCGGTTTGGAACTGGATTTAAATCTTTTTAAAAAGAACCGCTACAAAAGTTTGCTTTTTGGGCTTTTTACCTTTGCATTGCCCTTAGGAATTGGTTTACCTATCTGCTATTATTTTTTAGAATATAGCTGGTTGGCATCCCTGATGATAGCCAGTATGTTTGCGACACACACCCTGGTGGCATATCCGGTAGCCAGTCGGTTGGGTATTTCCAAGAACGAGGCAGTAGCGATCACTGTGGGTGGAACGATTATAACCGACACAGCGGTTTTGCTTATTCTAGCAGTCATTACCGGTTCTCAAGAAGGGGGGTTGAGTCCTGCATTTTGGATAAGATTTGTTGTTTCCTTGGCGCTCTTTGGCTTTATCCTCTTTGTAGTTTTCCCGCCGGTAGCGCGTTGGTTTTTCAAAAACATAGAAGGCGAAAAGACCTCTCAGTTCATCTTCGTGTTGGCGATGGTATTTTTAGCTGCTTTTTTAGCAGAACTGGCTGGCGTGGAGGCCATTATCGGGGCTTTTATGGCAGGATTGACCCTCAATTCACTCATTCCCCATACTTCTTCCTTGATGAATCGGATCGAGTTTGTGGGAAACGCCCTTTTTATTCCGCTTTTTCTGATTGGAGTAGGCATGCTGGTAGATATAAAAGTGCTGACCAAAGGACCAGAAGCTTTGTTGGTGGCGGGCACCCTATCGGTAGTAGCATTAATAGGCAAATGGGTAGCAGCTTGGCTTACGCAAATTGTTTTTGGGTATAGCGCCTCGCAGCGGCAAGTGATCTTTGGGCTGAGTAGTGCTCACGCAGCAGCTACATTGGCAGTTATCTTAGTGGGTTATCGGATTGAGTTATTGGATGAGAACATCCTCAACGGCACAATTATCCTGATTTTAATAACTTGCCTGGTCGCATCTTATGTAACGGAAAAATCGGGTAGAAGGCTGGCCATTACAGCTCATAAAAAAACACCCGAGCTACCAGAAATGGAAGAAAAACTCCTGGTACCTATTGCAAATCCTGCCACTATTGAGCCTTTAATGGACTTTGCTATTTTGTTAAAAGATCGCAAATCCAAACAGCCAATCATAGCCCTTAGTATTGTAAAAGACGATGATGAAGCGAGAGAAAAAGTCATTCAGAACAGACAAATGCTCGAAAAAGCAATCGTTCATGCAGCTGCTACCGATACCGGCGTAATAACCGATACGCGGGTATCCTTAAAGCCAAGCAATGGCATTTCCCAATACATCAAGGAAAAGATGGTCACAAGTGTAGTGATGGGCTGGTCGAGCAAACAGCAATCCGTAGAAGGCAAGATTTTTGGTACCACCTTAGATTATCTGATACAGGATAGCCCCCAAACGATATGGGTGCTACGCCTGCTTAAGCCCTTGAACATTACAAGGCGCATCATACTGCTGGTGCCTTATAATGCACACTATGAGGTAGGTTTTTTGCAGTGGCTGAAAAAGGTATATCAATTCGCACATGAAACAAGCACCAAAGTAGCGCTCTATTCTGATATGCCGACCAAAGAAGTGATTGTAAAATACTGGAAAGAGTACTTAAAATCAAGCATTGAAATAAATTTTCACCTCTTTACAGAATGGCAAGACTTTAATACCACCTTCAAGCAAGTTAATATTGACGATTTTTTTATTCTCATCAGTGCCCGCAAAAATACAATTTCCTATAATCCCTATTTAGATGACATCCCTTCCAAGTTGCCCAAGTGCTTCAAGGATAACAACTTCGCTGTGGTTTACCCAGAACAATCAGATAGCGATATGCTGGATAATGTAATTACAGAAGAAGACCTCACCCTTTCTACCATTGGTGATAATATTGAAAGATTGAGCAGATGGAGTAAATTAATCTGGAAAAGAAATAAAAACAAAAAGGCATGAAATCTTCCGAAATAATCAGCCAACTCAGCAAACTTTATCCACTAAACATTGTTTTACTATCAAAATAAAATAGTAAAGCTTTTCTGCTAAAATAAAAACTATCCAATTTTAAATAAGATTATTCATGTTTCAATCAATGCTTGTTGATTGAACTCGCATGGTGACTGAGGCTTTCGAGAGGGGCTGCTTGTTTGGTAAGCCTCTCTTTTTCTTCTTCAATTCTTTGTCCATAAATGGCTTCAGTCTATCTTGTTATTTAACTACATTTACATCCTAATTTTCAACTGGTTGCGTTTCTAATTTTCGGCTCCACCTTCCCAATTTGGAATATGTAAGACAAAGGAGCATACTAATTTTCAAATGAAAGTTTTACCTTTGATGATCAATGCCATCATTTTACCTTTTTTCACATAAAAGCGAATTATGGCGGTTACAATTCAAGTAAAACTAAATGAAAAACTTTATAAGCGCGATCCCCAGGAGACAAAACTGGGGCGGCAAATACTCCATCATAGTATTCTACTGATTGATGAAATTGGTATTGAAGATTTTACATTTAAAAAACTGGCGGATCGTATTGACTCTACGGAAGCCTCTATCTACCGCTATTTTGAAAACAAACACCTCCTTTTAGTCTATTTACTATGTTGGTACTGGGAGTGGATGAAGTTTAGAATTGAATTTTATACTGCCAACCTGAATGATCCCATTGAGCGGCTTCGTATCATAATTGATACAATCGTGGATACTACAAGAGTCAATCCTGCTGTTGATTTTGTGGATGAATCGGCGCTACACCGCATTGTAGTAGCCGAAGCTGCCAAAACTTATCATACCAAGCAGGTGGATGAAGAAAATAAACAGGGCTTTTTCCTCACTTATAAATCTTTATGCAAAATTCTGGCGGATACGATTCAAGCGATTAATCCCAATTATCCCTATCCGCGGGCTTTAGCCACTACCCTGCTCGAAATGTCCAATAACCACATCTATTTTGCTTTGCACTTGCCCTCTCTGACCGATGTCAAGCTGATAGATGGCAACCTGAGTCAGGTGAAAAAGCTGTTGGAGGATTTTGCGTTTGGTGTCTTGCTGCCTCCCGCTGAATAAGGCAGCGTATGCAAATCTGGCTGTCTGAAAACATTCAAAAGATTTCATTGAGCAATGTGCCATATTTGAAAAGCAGTTGCCCGTTCTCGTTCAATGATCAATGCTCCTACCCTCTTTTTTGTTGTAATAAGCGCATTTCCACTTCCAGCCTACGGTTGAGCATGGCGGCTGGATCGTAAGTTGCATTGTCCTGTGCAAGAGGAGCGTTTTGCTGCACTTGCTGTTGCGGTGCTGAGCCATCCGAAACTTTAATAATCCTGAGTTGCCCGGATTTGAGGTAGGCATCCAAAGGCGCTTTGCTATTTTGTAAAATGTATCGCTCCACGAGATTCATGCGCCGGTCGAGCAGTCTTTGATTAAAAGCAGAACTACTGAAACTCCGCAGGGTAATCTCCACTTGCTGTCCTGCTTGCAAATAAGTGTAAAAGCGATCCAGACAACTTTTGAAATCATTAAAGCCGCTCAATAGTTCACGCTCTACAAAATCATCATACTGGTTTTTCAGAAAAACCTGAGGGGTATTTTTAATAATTCTTGAAGACTTTTTGTCCTTATTTTGGTTTTGCCTGTCAATGGAATCCGATACGACTTTGATCCGTTGGGCGTACTGCTGTACCACTGCTTCGAGGTCATTGCCCTCTTTTTCGCGGGGTCTGTCCCAGTCAAAATAAAGTAAAATCGGAGAGCAATCAATATTTTCATTCACTGTTTCCACGGTGCCTTTTTCCTTCACGGTTCGTTCTGTCGGTGGGCAGTTCCGAATGCACCGGCCATCTTTATTGATGATAAAAGTGAAAAGTTGCCCTTCTAGGCGTTGGCTCACTTCTGCTTCGCCATTGCGAAAATCTCTGACGCTCTCATACTGAAATGCAATAGCGATGTTTCCATTGCGATCCAAATAGCCTGATTTTTCGCTGGAAGCAGCGATCAGACCATCGCGCAAAAAACCCAAGGCCCGATAATCCAGCGGAATCACCACATTGCCCTGGCTATCTAAGTACCCCATCTGGATATCAAGCTTGCTAATGATTTGTACCCGATACCAACCAGTAGAGGGGTCAAGGTCAATCCGATTGTACCGCGCCGGCGTAATTTCTTTTCCCAGGGAAGACCTTAGTCCCATCATTCCGCTTTTGGCAGTATAAATCTCCACTTTTTCTTCCCTTTGCAAAGGCTCCAGCGACACAGTGAGCAGGGGTTGTTGTATGTTCAAATCTTGTGTTTCTTCCACGTAGCCTTTCGCTGTATAATTAATTTTGAGTACCGTGCCAACCATATTTTCCGGTAGGCTCAGTGTGTATCTTCCCGCTTTATCGCTGAGGGCAACCACCGCACCGTTAAGGGCTTTGACACTAACGTTGGCAATCGGGCGATTACTGCGCGCATCGGTTACAATTCCCACAAAATCTTCATTTGGAATAGCCGGTGTGGTAGGTGTTTCAGGGCAAATTTTTTGCATCGCCAAAAAAAAGTTGTAGCCCACCCCGCCTGTAACCGAAGTAAATAACCTACTGCCACTACGAAAATAACTACAGCTGCGCATGGCAAAAGAATCTGCCATTACCCTCCAGGATTGATAGCGCGCCATTCGCGCCTCATTTTCTGCTGTGCTTTCCTGTTGTTGGGGCGTAGTTTCTTCAGCATCCAGTATAGTTGTGATAGAATCATTTAAGTTTTGCCACTGATTATGATATTTGACACCAATGTTATAATACGCTGTGGAGAGGTTGCGATAGAAAGGCACGGTATCCACCGCCACTTGTTTCATGGTACCAATCACGGTAGAAGAACTCGTAGCGAGCGAATCCACCAGCGTCTCCGTGAAGTAAGTCCTGGCTCGATTCCACAAGCTATCCACTTCAGCGGTATCTTCTTTTACAATTGCCTCTCGGATCAGCTGCTCGTAGTAGGTCAAATAATCCGCAGCGCTATCAAGGCAGAGCTGCATAGAATTGTACTGCACCTGTTTTCCTTCACAAATGCCTTCAACATTAGGGGTGTAAAACAAAATACCCAGCGTCAGAAAAGTCCATAATGGCGAAGCCCAAAGCCAGTCTTTCCAGCCAAAAAAGGAATAGCCACTATGAAAAACGTACTTTTTCCAGCTATCGGGCACCGCAAAATCCAGGGGTGAGCGAGGTTTGTTGAGGTATCTCAAAACGACCACATCAGGCTCGTGCCCAGCTATCAGATAGCGCCCCATTTCTTGCTCGAGTGCACGGCGACGACGGCGGTCTTTGGTATGCAACAATTCATTACCAACAGCATTCAGCTTGTATTCATCAAAAGCAACAGAATCCGTGCTAGGCTTAGCGATACTGTCGAAAAGTTGTTGTATGCGCTGGCGAAGGGGTATTTCAAGCCCATTTTTCGATAAATACTCAATCAATTCTACTCTTGCCTGGTTGGGAATGTGCCCATCCACAAACCAGGGCAGGCGTGTTAGCTCAAAAAGGCATTCTACCGTGAGCAGGTTCTCC
The DNA here is from genome assembly GCA_964526645.1 of uncultured Saprospiraceae bacterium. GTDB lineage: Bacteria > Bacteroidota > Bacteroidia > Chitinophagales > Saprospiraceae > JADJNW01. The sequence goes on along the minus strand of CAZGJN010000003.1, from coordinate 187,367 downwards.
TCATCTGTGGAAAGTTCTCGCCCCAAAAACAGCGTCAAATCCCAATGTAAAGAAGGATACAAGGCGCAAGCTGCAATCCAGCGCAGCATCGGTTCTGTGTAATATTTTTGCAAAGAGCTGATCAAATCCCCCTCCAACTCAATGGGCCGCCAAACCAGGTCCTCCATTTTACCAATCAACTCATCGGGGCTGCGTCTTTCAATGCTGCTAAATTGCTCCAAGGTAGCCGCCAGACTTTCAACGGAAGCTGGCATTACAAAAAACATTTCGGAAAGTCCCTCCTCTCGTTTACCCCAAGTTGCCAGTGGTTGAGGTGAAAACAAAGCCCGCTCGCGCCAGCCACTAAAAATAGTTGCCCACTTGGAGAGCTTTCCACTCATGGGGCTAAGGATGTCAAAGCCATTACCAAAAATCAAGAGCCGTGTATCGCCATATTTATGCTGCAATTCTTTGATACTGATACCATTAGGAAAAGCTTCATTAAAACAAAGCCGCACATCTTTTTGATAAAAAAAGCGTTCTACGTTTATTTCATTAGCTTTAAAAGCCTGAAAGAGATGATCGTACAATTGCGCCCGGTGGTCGCCGTAAGCCTGCCGATCAATCAGAATAAGGTATTCCGGGGGAATTGTCTGTTGTTTGAATTTAAAATCAACCCGTCCGGCACTTTTCACTGTCGCATGCACGGTTTGAGGAATGTCCAATTTATAAAAATCATCAAGAAGCCGGCGGCGCAGCTGTTGGAGCAAGATTCGCACTTCCTCCCCAAAAAAAAGCGCTTCCGCTTGATCTGCTTTGATATTCCAGATGTAAGGCGGTTTGTCGCGTTGTTCCAACTGCGCAATCAACTGCCGCCGTTTTCGTTCTCGCCATTGTACAATGCTCCAAAAAATAGCTGCGAGTAAAACAATGAGCAGAAGTTTTATCCACCAGGCATTTTCTTTATAAAAAGCAGCTTTCGTCTGGGCTGCCAAGTCAATTTGGAGGGCTGCTAAGTCCAAAAGTGGCAGTTGGATGGTGTCAAGCAATTTTGAAGCAACCGGTGTAGGTGGCGCTATGGATTGGGGTCTGAATTGAACCACAAAAAAGGTAGTATCCACAAAGTTTCGATACACCGCCAATACACAAAGGGGCAGCGCCGTAGTGTCCACGAGGGTTTCATTGGCTGTATAAGTAAAATATCCCAAGCTATCAATCTGATAAGTCCCCAGCAAGCTGTCTGCCCCAGCTCTGCTACCATCACAAAAACTCACTGACAAAAGACTGTCTTTTTCAAGCGGGATGCGCTCGGTCACTTTAGCCCCTGGCGCTGTGATGGAAAGGTAGATAGAGGCTGTAGTTACTTGGAGTTTGGGCAGTGTGAGGGGTTTTAAAAAATGAGCTGCCATGGCTACCAATGCCAGCAATGCAAGATAAGCGATCCGATGTCTCCACTTCGATAGCGTAACGTAAGAAAAATAAATGCCCCCGCCGATGAGCAAAGCAAGCAGCAAAAAGGTGGGGTTCTGTGTCCAATTGAAAAGATTGAATTCTAAGATGTACCCTGCCCAACCTGAAAACAAAACGATTAAGCCCAACAATACATTGCGCCAACGTATTGTGTTGCGCGCTACGGGATCTACGGGTTCAATCACTTCTTCGGCAGGCGCTTGCGCTATTCGAAGTATTCGATTCAGACTCTGTTCAAACAACTCATAAAATCGCTCTTGTTCCTGGCGGTTGGTACAAAAAACAGGGCTAAGCAGCGTTTTCAGCTCTTCCAGCGGAATATCATCCGGCAATTTGCGCAGAAGTTCCTGCACTTGCAGGTGTTTGCCCGTGCCAATCTCAAAGCCATCGGTTTCGAGGGCCGATACCAGGTCGGAAAGTAGATGATATTTTAACGTATCTGCCATTCAGTTGATACCCTTTGAGGTATTTATTTGAGCATATTTTGCAAAGCGATCAGGTCTTCTTTTGTTTTTGCCAAAACGGAGTAAGAAGTAAGCAAATGCTCTTTCTCTTCCGCACTTAGTTTTCGTGTATCGCTCAGTTTTGCTACCTTGAATTGAAATTTTTTGAGCAGCATCGTCCAGAAAATCAACTCTGCCGTAGCTGGTAGTTTTTTTAATTTCAAATTTTTATCGGTTCTAATGCGCTCGAAGTGTTGCACTAACTGTGCAAGTTCCTCAGAGGTGTAGCCATCCACTTTACTACTTACAATTTCGAGCAAGGCAGCAGCATCCGGAAAAGGAATGTGAAAATACACCACCCGCCGCAAAAAGGGATCGGGCAAGTTTTTTTCTGAATTGCTGGTGATGATGATAATCGGGCGTTTTTCCGTTTGTGTTTTATAAGACTTGCCTATTTCTGGTACGCCAAACTCCAGGTCTTCGATAGCAGCCAGCACGTCATTGGGCAAATCGCGGGGGGCCTTATCAATTTCATCAATCAATACGACTTGGCGTTTATCAGATTGAATGGCCGCACCCAAGCCCTGATAACGGATGAAGCGGCGCTCCAATTCATCGGGACTTAGGGTTTCTGCATTGTTCTGGCTATATTGAAAATGCCCCAGCGCATCGTATTTATAGAACAAATCGGAGGCAGAAGAGGTCGTTTGAGCATTGAACACTAAGGGCTTACCCAATTTGAAAAACCAGGCGATATGGTGCGCCAATTGGGTTTTACCGGTGCCGGGTTCGCCCGTGAGCAAGAGGGGTTGCCCCAGCGCCAATGCCACATTGACGGCGTTCACCAATTCAGTAGAGGGTTTATACAGGGAAGGGTCATTGAGCCTGGCATTGTATTCAAAGCCTGGCAAATCTCGCTGTCCTTCTTTTGCATACAGATTAAAACTCATTTCAATAAAAAGTTTGTCGGTTTATGATGATCGGTGCATTGCCGATATTCTAAAATTATTGCATTACCACTTTATAAACAATTTCCTGAAAGCGCTCAATATCAGTCATATCCAATTCTTTTGTTTGTTCGTACTTATCCTTTTTGTCATCGGGCAAGCCTTCCACCATTATTTTCACGACCTCTTCGATTTTGCCCTGGTTTTGTTCTCCCAGTTCGCGAATCCAATCTTCAAGAAAATCCACCGGTACAGGTAGCAGTTGGTTAATTAACGAACAACGCTCGGCATTTTGGTTTACAAAGTTGACAATACTATCTACAATTTTTTGCTCGCGCAGCGGAATGGAAGCGGTGTGGACATCTTTGATAAAAATGGCAAAAAAGAAGAGGAAAGTGGGAACATCCTCGTGCGTGTGCGTAAACACATCCACGATCCAATCGAGGTATTCCAGCATGAGTATATCGTCCCATTTGCTGGCGTTGAGGTCGAAGATCGTCGTGACGTACTTGTATTCCAACTTTGGTAAGCCCGTATTGATAAAATCCTCGAAAGCCATTTCCGAATCCGACCAATTGAAGCGTTTGGCGAAGTATTTTTTGAATTCGCGCTGTGAGTTTTTCAGATTTCTACCCAGCGGCAAATCTTCTATTCGCACCCGACGGCTATTGGGCTGGTGGACGTAGTGTATGGCTTCAAAGTCGGATTCCAACTCGTCAATCAGGATTTCATACACCATCCTTTCGGCGAAGCTGTTGGGCTGCTGTGTGGGGCAAGCTAATACGAAATAAAATTGAAAAGGATTGCGGCGTTTTGTATTTTCATCAAAAGCTTTCCAGAAATTATTGCGCGGTGGAATGCGGTTGCAGTTGACCAGATAAAGCTCCCCGATGGTAAAGCTATCATCGATGGAAAGTCCCTTTATTTTTTGCTCCAAAAGACTATTGCCGCCGACTGCCGCCAGGCCATAGCTTTCTTGACGAAGCCCCGTGATTTCTTTTTCTAAGGCTTCAATTTTGATTTGAAGCGTGAATTTTACATCCGCATCTGATTCAATGGCAATAGCTTCCCGCAGGGCGTTGAGTCGCCTTATTTTTAATTCTAATTCGTTTTGAACGCCTTCCAGTTCAGTTGCCATGTTAAGGTTTGGAGTTTTCTATTCAGGTGTACTAAGCATAGTAAATGCTACTTCAAATGCCTAATTTTTCCTTTGCTTCATTGATTTGCTTTTCTGTTTCCTCGATTTGCATTTCCAGGGTAAATTTTTGGGCGGCATCGTTGATGACGATTAGTTGCTGCTTGAAAAAATTCAGTTTTTTCTGCAAAAGTTGTAGCTGGTTTTGGAGTCCCTGGCGCTCCAGTTCGGATAAAGTATTATTAGTAGCCATGGTTTGATCTCCTGCGTCGAGTTCTTTTGGATTTAAGTCTCTGTCTTCCAAGCCTTTCACTACATCAGTGAGGGCTATTCTGACACGGTTAAAAGTTCTAAACAAAAATTCTTCACTTATGATTCCTTGCTTCTGCTGTCTTTTTGCACCATTGTACTGCCCTTGCAGAGAAATAATCGTGTTGTATTCCCTTGATTTTTCGATAATTACGCGATTCAGCACCTCGAAGGCTGCCTCAAAATCATCTTCCTTGACATAAGCCTGTACCACCCGTTTCAGGTCTTCCAGGTTGCGGATTTTTTCGGGCGTTGCGGCTGGCGCGGCCTTGTCTGTTCCTTCTACCACAGGTGTCACAACGGGTGCTGTACCTTTAGAACTACCAGTTTCTATAGGTCCAATATTATCTTCAAAAACTTTATCCGCCACTTCTTTCAGCCGAAACATAAATTCGCCACCGCGGTGCCCTACCCCGTGCATCGGCGCGCCTTCCGGGGTTTGTTTAGCATTGCTGGCTACGTCGGTTATAATATCATTACAAAATTCCGACACTCGGAGTCTTTCTTCCTTGTTGTTGCGCAAGCGCCAGAGGATCGCATCAGCAAAAGGGCTGTTGTCACCGGGTTTTCCATCTGCTACTACTTCATTTCTACCTGCTGTAAGCAACCAACGAGAGGGACGACTCTCCAAGCGATTGAGCGCATCCCCTGAGCTTCGCTCAGTGAATAGTGTCCCGGAATAACAAGAGTCCGCGATAATAAAAGTATGAAACGATTTAATTGCTTTTATATAACGCGTAAGGATGCTAAAAGGCACATACGAACCCACATTGCCTGGTTTTCCGTCATAAGGAATCCAGAAGCCTTCGTCAATATTGTCTTTAAATTCGCCGTGCCCGGAGAAGTACACCAGCAGGTTGTCATTTTCAGTGACCAGGCTGGCGAGCCTGTCCAATTCGGCAAAAAGCCTCTCCTGCGTAGCCTCTTCATTGAAAATAGCTGTGAGCGTTTCTTTTGAAAACTGGTAACGTTCCGTAAGCACCTTGATGATATCCTTAGCGTCTTTTACAGCGTTGTACAGGCGCGGCTGTCCTTGGTATTTATCAATGCCTACGACCAAAAGATAGTTTTTACCTCTGGGAAGTACGACTGTGGTATTGCCTTGATTTTGAGGGTTTCTACCGGCTTTTATAGTATCCGACATGTTGAATTGATAGGTTTATAGGTTGTTGGGTTTGATATTAAAATTGTGTTTGAAGTTCAGGTTTTATATTTTGGTGGTCAAATATATTTTTTGTTAAGAAAAAAACAAAACAGTTTCAATTGAATACGACTAACTTTTTTAAGAATACATCCTTTAACGCAAAAAAACACCGAAACGTTGCACAAGTATTGTAAAAGTAGCAGATTCATTCAAAACATCAAAGATTAAACTTTTGACGCTAAGCAGGAAACTTTGAGATTAAACTGTACATTTGCGGGACTTAGCTACAAAAAAGTGTAATGCCCAAATCAGAAAAACCGGTAGGCGTGGTCGGTGCAGGCAGTTTTGGTACGGCCATCGCCAATTTGCTGGCTCACAATACGGAAGTCCTTTTATACAGTAGAAAAGCAGCGGTGGTGGACACGATCAATCGGGCGCACCACAACTTTGGCGTGGCGGTATCCCCGCGTGTAAAGGCGACCAGCGATTTGGAGGAGGTGGCTAAGCGTTGCCTGTTGATTTTTCCGGTGGTTCCTTCTGCCAATTTTCGGCGTATGATGCGGGATTTAGGGCCTTTTTTACGTCCTTACCATATTATGATACACGGCACGAAGGGCTTTGATGTCAATTTGGATGAAACCGATGATTCCATACCCCTAAAGCGAGCAGATGTAAGCACCATGAGCGAAGTCATTCTTCAAGAAAGCTCGGTGGCGCGGGTAGGCTGTTTGGCAGGACCGAATCTGGCTACGGAGATCATGGAGGGCTTACCGACTGCCACGGTGATCGGCAGCAAATTTGACGAAGTATTTCAGTTGGGTAAAAAAGCCTTGAGTAGCAAGCAATTTCATGTATTTGGTTCTTATGATATCCTCGGCGCTGAATTGGCAGGTGCTTTAAAAAATATTATGGCAGTAGGCTCTGGTATCTTGCGCGGCAAAGGCTTGGGAAAAAACTTGCAGGCAATGCTGCTCACACGTGGATTGATGGAAATGATGTATTTTGGTAAAGCAATGGGGGCTACTACAAGCGCTTTTTTTGGCACTGCTGGCATCGGCGACCTCATCGCTACTGCTACCAGCAAAAAAAGCCGTAACTTTACCTTTGGCTATCGCCTGGGCGCTGGTGAGAAAACCAATGACATCCTGGCTACAATGCCGGAATTGCCCGAAGGCGTTCGTACACTAAAAATGGCAGTGCAACTGGCTTCCTACTACAAGCTAAGAGCGCCGATTACGCAAATTATTTACAATATTGTTTTTAAAGATTTTGATATTGACAAAGCGATTGATTTTCTGATGACTTACCCTTACGATGTGGACGTGGATTTTATTTAAAAAAAATTGATAACCAATTGATTGAAAATAAAATTTTATGAATTCTTTTATTACCAAATCTCTCACTCATATTGCTGTATTGCTGGCTTTTTTGGTGCTATCGGCAATCTATTTTTACCCACAGTTGGAGGGGAAAGTGTTGCCACAGGGTGATATTATGCAGTACATGGGGATGTCGCAGGAAGTGCGTGCATTTAAGGAAAAAACTGGTAAAACAGCACTCTGGACTAATGCGATGTTTGGTGGCATGCCAACCTATAAAATAAATACCATCCGGGATGGCAACACGCTCCGCTGGGCAGATAAACTGGGGCGATTGGGCATCAAAGAGCCTATCGGCAATTTTTTTGTAGCCATGACCGGTTTTTACATACTGCTGGCTTGTCTGGGTGTGAATCCCTGGTTGAGTGCCATTGGCGCATTAGCCTTTGGGTTTACCACCAATAACCTGATCCTGTACGAAGCCGGGCATGCTTCCAAACTCAACGCGATCGCCTACCTTTCGTTCATGGCAGCAGGTATTATGATGGCTTTTCGTAAACAATACCTCTGGGGCAGCCTGCTCTTTGGGCTGGGGCTGGGGCTTTCGCTGCTCTCCGACCACGTCCAGATGACCTATTACTTTTTTATAACGCTATTGATATTTGGCCTTGCACAATTGGTAGATAGTATCCTAAAAAAGGAAATCACTCATTTTGCCAAAGCAACAGCCATGCTGGTATTGAGCGGGCTGGTTGCCATAGCTTCTGCCGCCTCCAACCTCCTACCAACCTATGAATACGCCCAGGACACCATGCGCGGCAAGCCCATCCTGGAAAAGGATGCGAACACAGACGAGACCTCCAGCAGCGCCGTAGAAGGGCTTTCTTGGGATTACGCCATGCAGTGGAGCAATAATACCTTGGATTTATTTGCCGCTTTCATACCGGGTGTAGTGGGCGGTGGCTCACAGGAACCTCTATGGAAAAATTCTGCTATTCGGGAAGACCTATCGAATCGAGGTGCAAGGCTACCCGAAGATTTTAAAGCACCCTTGTACTGGGGGGCGCTACCTTTTACGAGTGGTCCTGCTTACTTTGGGGCAACGGTGGTACTATTTTTCCTCATGGGCTTGATTTTGGTGAAAGGTGCTGCCAAGTGGTGGCTCGCCATTGGTACTTTATTGACCTTCCTACTCTCGATGGGTAAAAATTTAGAATGGTTTAACGAACTGTTTTTCAACTATTTCCCATTGTACAATAAGTTTAGAACGCCTAATTCTGTGCTGAGCGTCACTGCACTTTTAGTACCGATGCTGGGTTTTTTAGCCTTAGGTGAGATATTGAAAAGCAACAGCAATAAGAGATTGATTATGATAAGCTTAGCGATAGGTGGCGGCATTGCACTCACCGTCAGTCTGTTTTTTGCAATATTAGGGCCCTCCATGTTTTCTTTTGCAGGGTTGAGGGACACTGACCTGGAAAGAGCTGGCTACAACCTAAGCGCAGTCATAGCAGATCGGCAGGCATTAATGCGAGGCGATGCTTTCCGAGCCTTTTTGTTGGTAGCGCTCAGCGGAGGCTTGGTTTGGGCTTTTGTGAATAAAAAAATACAGAAGAGTGTATTAATCATAGGTTTAGGCATCTTAGTAATGTTTGATGTCTGGACAGTAGGCAGACGCTACTTGGATAGTAATAGTTTTGTAAGCAAAACAACACAAAATGTCAATTTCAAACCCCGGCCTGTGGATGAAGTGATTCTGAAAGATCAAGACCCCAATTTCAGGGTACTGGATTTGTCTGTGAGCACTTTTGAAGCGGCTTTCCCAACTTCCTATTTTCATAAATCACTCGGTGGTTATAACGCCGCCAAATTGCAACGCTACCAGGATATTATTGACCGCCACTTGCTCAAAAACAACGAGAAAGTGGTGAATATGTTAAATACCAAATACTACATCACCAGAGATACAAACGGACAACCGGAAGTGCAAATCAACATGGGAGCCTTAGGCAATGCCTGGTTTGTGAGCCAAACGCTGATCGTGAATTCCGCCAACCAGGAAATTGATGCCTTAACCACTTTTAATCCTGCGGAACAGGCAATTATCCATAGCGAATTTTCCAACTATTTGGAAGGTTTAAACATCAAAAAGGATTCTACCAATAGCATCAGCCTGACAAAATACGAACCCAACTATCTTGTTTATCAAAGCAATGCAAAAAGTGAGCAACTGGCTGTTTTCTCTGAGGTTTGGTACGGTCCCGACAAAGGTTGGCAGGCTTATATTGACGGGAAACCGGTGTCTCACATTCGCAGCAACTATATTCTCAGGGCACTGCGAATACCCGCTGGGCAGCACAGCGTTGAGTTTAAGTTTGAACCCCAATCATACCAGACGGGCAAGTTGCTTTCTGCTATTTTTTCTTCCATTTTATTGCTTGGGTTGCTCGGTTTTGGTGGTTTCTCAGCTTATCAATCTTATCAGGAGGCGCTAAAAGCCCCTAAGCCCGAAAAACGTACACCTAAGGAAAAAACAGTGCCGCAAAAAAACAAACCAAAACCAAAGGCAAGAAAAGGCAAAAAGTGATAGCGCACCACATAGCGGTAGTGATTCCTTATCGCTTTGTACCACCACTCAATGGCGGGCAACAGGCGGCTTTTGGCTTTTGCGAATTTTTATCGAAAGAAGCTTCTGTGACGGTCATTTCCTCATCGAATAACACAGCTGATGGCTTGCCTTTTCGGCTGGAGTCCTTATTCGCTGATCGTTTTTTTAAGTACTTCAATCCTTTTGTCGCCTGGCGTTTTTTCCAATTTTTCAGAAAAAAAAATATTCAGATTTGCATCATCCAACAGCCTTTTATGGGGCTTATGCTCTTGCCAATCACCCGATGGCTTGGTATTCGCTTGATTATTTATGTGCACAACATTGAGTTTCAGCGCTTTCGCTCCATTGGCAAATGGTGGTGGCGCTTGCTTTATCCTATCGAGTACTTGATGTATCGCAGTGCCGATTTTTTAGTATTTATTTCGCCGGAAGATATGAAGGAAGCCTTGCTCCAGTTTAGGCTTGTACCCACTAAATGTGTAGTCGTTCCTTATGGCACTCGGCTCACCGAAGCTCCAAATGACAGGCAGTTTGCAAATCAGGAGATTCGGCGCAGGCATCGCCTTTTGGCAAATGAAAAGTTGGTTTTGTTTTTTGGTCCTCAATCTTACAAGCCCAATCAACAAGCAGTAAAGCACATTGTGCACGATATCAACCCTTTGCTGTTGCCAAAAATGAAACAACCTTATCGAATTCTCCTCTGCGGTGGCGGTTTGCCAAACGAGCTACACTACATTAAAAACATGCAAGCTCAACACATTGACTATCTGGGGTTTGTAGAAGATATTGACACTTACATCAAAGCGGCGGATGTAGTGATCAATCCCATTTTGACAGGCGGGGGTGTAAAAACCAAAATCATAGAAGCGATTGCCTGGGGTACGAGCGTCGTTTCTACTAAAACAGGTGCAAAAGGTGTTGAACAGCAATTATGCGGGGACAAACTGCTACTGGCAGAGGATGAAAATTGGGAGCAACTGACGGCACTACTCATCCAAGCCCTCAGCAACGCCGGCGTACCTACACCAGATTCTTTTTATGAAACCTATCACTGGACAAAAGCCATTCAGCCTTTAATAGCGCTTTTGCAATCAAAAATACCCTGATAAAATACATGCCAATTTGACACTTCGAGTGCTATTTTTTATGACAAAAAGAGGATTTTACTCGACTGGCATCTTAATTGATAGGCTTTTCGTCAAGAGCAAGGCTTAAATTTTTATGCTCCATAAACCCGATTTTTTTTAACTAAAAGATTTATTGCAATGAGTAATGTTAAGCTAAAACCAATCAGCGATCGCGTCGTAATCAAAGTGGCTGCCGCAGAAGAAGTGACTAAAGGTGGTATCATTATTCCTGACACGGCAAAGGAAAAACCACAAAAAGGAGAAGTGGTAGCGGTAGGTACTGGAAAAGATGGCAACATGATGACTGTTCAGGTAGGCGACATCGTTTTGTACGGCAAGTACGCCGGTCAAAAAGTAGAACTCGACGGAGAGGAGTACCTCATTATGCGCGAAGATGAAATTCTGGTCATTTTGTAATTTTTTTTCACCCCCTTTTTATCATTTAAAACATTGAAAATATGGCAAAGCAAATCTCTTATGATACGACTGCCCAGGAAAAACTGAAAAAAGGAATTGACAAGCTGGCAAATGCCGTGAAAGTAACCCTGGGTCCAAAGGGGCGAAATGTCGTCATTCAGAAAAGTTTTGGGGCACCGCAAGTGACAAAAGACGGCGTGACGGTAGCAAAAGAAATCGAACTGGAAGACCCCATCGAAAATATGGGGGCCCAAATCATCAAACAAGCTGCTTCCAAAACGGCGGACATTGCCGGCGATGGTACCACTACTGCAACGATCTTAGCCCAGGCAATCATCACCGATGGACTGAAAAACCTCACAGCTGGCGCAAATCCAATGGATTTAAAACGCGGTATTGACAAAGCGACCAGAGTAGTCGTAGAAGCTATTCAAAAGCAAGCCGAGATTGTCAGCAATAATTTTGATAAAATCGAACAAGTAGCAACGATCTCGGCTAATAACGACGAGGAAATTGGTAAGCTAATCGCTGATGCCATGAAACGCGTGACGGTTGATGGCGTGATCACCGTGGAAGAGGCAAAAGGCACGGATACCTACGTGGAAGAAGTAAGTGGTATGCAGTTTGATCGGGGTTATTTGTCGCCCTACTTCGTAACGAATACCGAAACGATGAAGGCGGAATACGAAAATCCGCTGATACTGCTTACCGACAAAAAAATCGCTAACCTACAAGAAATTTTGCCCATCCTGGAAAAAGTAGTGAGCACCAGCCGCCCCTTCCTTATTATTGCTGAAGATGTAGAAAGCCAGGCACTGGGAACGCTGGTAGTCAATCGTTTGCGCGGCTCCCTGAAAGTGGTAGCCGTAAAAGCACCCGGTTTTGGCGACCGCCGCAAAGCTATGCTGGAGGACATCGCGATTCTTACTGGTGGCACTGTGATCAGTGAGGAAAAGGGGTATAAATTAGAAAATGTAGAACTAAATGACCTGGGGCAAGCCGAAAAAGTGACGATTGACAAGGACAATACCACGATTGTGAATGGTGCTGGCCCTGCTGATCAGATCAAGGCGCGGGTGAATCAAATCAAGCAGCAAATCGAGAGCGCTACCTCCAGTTATGACAAAGAAAAACTGCAAGAACGCCTCGCCAAGCTCTCCGGCGGTGTAGCTATTCTGTACGTCGGTGCCGCTACCGAAGTGGAAATGAAAGAGAAAAAAGATCGGGTGAATGATGCCCTCAGTGCCACGCGTGCAGCTGTGGAAGAAGGGATTGTGACGGGCGGCGGTGTTGCTCTGGTTCGGGCGATGGCTGCTCTAAAAAATCTGAAAGGTAATAACGAAGATGAAAACATTGGTATTGAAATCATTCGCAAAGCGCTAGAAGCCCCATTGCGTTATATCGCCGAAAATGCTGGCGCAGAGGGCTCCGTGGTACTCCAGAAAGTATTAAACGGCAAGGGTAGCTATGGTTACAATGCCCGTACCGATCAGTACGAAGATTTGAAAAAAGCGGGTGTAATTGATCCGGCAAAGGTGACGCGAATTGCGCTGGAAAATGCGGCTTCTATCGCCAGCATGTTGCTCATGACAGAGGTAACCATCAATGAAAAGCCTAAAAAAGCTGCGCCGGCACCTCCGATGCCCAGCGGTGGCGGCATGTACGACGATGATTATTGATCGCTATAAAAAAGTGCCTTTGGAGGCTTCGGCCGTTTCCAAAGGCACTTTTTTTTTAATTTCCTCCCAGATTGTACCAATCCACTTTTCTTGAATAATACATCACGGCTGCCAATGCCACAAAAATCCCCAGGCTGCCCGCCAGCAGTGCATAATCCTCCAATTGTAAGACAATAAAAATGAAGCTGTAAATCGCTACCAAGAGTAAAGTCAATTGTATCACCAGCCTTGCAACTTTGAGTACTGAAGCGCTATACACCACAATCAAGCTGATAGTAGCTATTGAAGCAGCAAGGTAAGCATAATTAAATCCGATTTGCTCAGAAAGTGACAACAACAGCAGGTAGAAAACACTGAGTGCCAACCCTACCAGAAAATACTGAAACGGATGAATGTGAAATCGCCGCAGGGTTTCAAAAAAGAAATAAATCAGGAAGGTCAGACCAATAACAAGGATGGCATATTTGGCAGAGCGGTTATTTTTAGCATATTCATCTACCGCTTGGATAAACCGAACCCCAAAGGCAGCGCTCCCCAGTGAAAACTGCTCGCCCGTCCAGCTTTGGGGATAGCTACGATTCAAATCGAGTACTTGCCAGGCAGCGGTGAAGCCACTTTTGGTGATCGCTCGATTGTCCGGCAATAGATTGCCTACAAAACTCGGCGAATGCCAGTTGGATTGCAGCGCCACTTTCGTTTCCTTGCCCACGGGTTCAAATTGCAAGAAGTCACTTCCGTTCACTTTGATCGGAATGTGAAAAGTATAGTTTTTTCCAAATGCCCCAATTGGTACTTCTACGCTCACCCCTGACGGTAGCAGCTTGGGGTAAGCCGTTCCGGATTCCATCCGAAGCGTAGTGTCATTCCAATTGAGGTTGATAATGCTTTTGATACCCGTCATGCTTGAAATACCGACAGAGAGTTTGGCCTGATTCCACAAAACGTCTTTCGGATCAATGTGCAAAGCCACAAAATCGGGCTGCTCGAAAGTGCCTTTCAATGTCAAATCGGATTGGTACAAAATGACATCAAAAATACCCCGCCGACGCACCTGGTGGGCTGCATTGCCTTCTATTGCGAGTGTCAGCGGCAGAAAATGGGCAATTTCCTGGATCGCTGTTTTTTTACCATCGTATTCCGTCCAGCGATTGTAAGGGATGGTCAATACGGGGCCGATGATTGTTTGGGGTGCGCCCCAAGATTGGCTCACTTCTCTAAAAACTTCCTGTTGGCGGTTTTGTCGTTCATAAATTAAACCCTGAATCATGGTATTGGGAATGAGTAAGATCAACACCAAAAATCCGATGGAGACTAATTTTACAAACAAAGACTGCTTCAGCCAGTTACTAAACTTTTGCATGGCGGATGTTTCCTGATTTTGTATGGTTATAAAAATTTAAAGTACTTTGAAATACAAAGTTTATAGTTAAAAAAAGGGCTACTTTCCTGTCAAGAATTTTTCCAGCGCAGCCAGATGTTGCTCAAAGGCAAGCCTGCCGCTCTGGGTGATCGCAAATTTTGTATTGGGTTTTCGCCCCACAAAGGTCTTTTCCACTGCGATGTATTGTAGATTTTCCAGTGCGCGCGTATGGCTCGCCAGATTACCGTCGGTCACATCCAGCAACTCCTTTAGGGCATTAAAATCCAGGGCATTATTGACCATCAGTGCCGACATAATACCCAGCCGGATTCGGCTTTCAAAAGCTTTGTTGAATTCTTGCAAAACTTCCTTCACGATCTTTTTCTTTCGTATTTCCAATACAAAATAGTGCCATACACGATGTGCAACACACCAAAGCCAAATGCCCAAAATAGCAGGCCTTTGCCAGGGTAAGCCGCCGCCAGCAAGCCGACTGTGATTTCCAGGATGCCCAGTTTGCGAATATCACTATAGGTAAAATTTCCTGCATTTAGCAAGGCTACACCATAGAAAATTAAAGTAGAAGCGGCTATCAACGAATAGTACCCCCGGCTGTAAAGAATGATGACAAAAATACCGCCCGCTGCCAAGGGGATGGCAAAATTGACTGCTGCCCGAATAGCACTCCGATTCCATAGCTGCTCCCCAGCCCTTTTTGCCTTCCGGTAACTCAGCCATATACCGGTGCCCACTGCCAAAACCAATACAATTAGGGCATCTAAGAAAAGGGGGAGTACTTCTGGTCTGACCAAGCTTTCCGTCAGGGCTTCATACCGAATCAGCGGCGAAAAAAAGATGATCCGATAGCCGACATAGGCACCCACCAATGCGTACACGCCTGCGAGTATCGCCGACCAGGCACTCAGGGACAGGAATTTGGTGGAGCGCTCCATGATGGCGCGAATCTGAGCCAGGTCATCCAAATGTTTGAGCTTGTCCATAAAAGTACTTTGTTTCGCAAAGTAAAGAAATTAATATTACTTCTGTAATAAAAATCTTGAGAAATTTTAAAAATCCGCTCTTATATAAATAACTCAGTAGTAAAAAAACTTATAACCAAAAAAATTGTTTTAAACCCTCGTTCCAAAACACAGCATTCCGAATAAATCTTCTTATCTTTGAGTCCCGTAACGTTCCCAACTGTCAACAGCTTCCATTTTGTATCTTATTATCTATAAAGCGCTGTTTTTCAAGTCGGGCTGCAGTTTTTAATCGCAAACTCACAATCATGACCAAGTATATTTTCGTTACGGGGGGGGTTACCTCGTCTTTGGGTAAAGGTATTATTGCGGCTTCGCTTGCCAAGATTTTACAAGCCAGAAACTTTAATGTCACTATTCAAAAATTCGATCCTTACATTAATATTGATCCGGGCACGCTCAATCCATACGAGCACGGTGAATGTTATGTGACGGACGACGGCGCCGAAACAGACCTCGACCTGGGGCATTACGAGCGCTTTCTGAATACCCCCACCTCTCAGGCAAATAATGTAACAACCGGACAGGTTTACCAAACCGTCATCAACAAAGAACGCGCGGGCGACTACCTCGGCAAAACAGTACAGGTGGTACCGCACATCACCGATGAAATCAAAAATCGGGTTCAACTACTCGGCGATCTGAAAAAATATGATATTGTAATCACAGAATTGGGTGGCACAGTAGGTGATATCGAATCGCTACCTTATCTGGAAGCGCTCCGCCAAATGCGCTGGGAACTGGGTGCCGATAATTGCCTGGTCATTCATCTTACACTGATTCCCTATCTGAGTGCTGCTAAAGAGCTTAAAACAAAACCCACACAACACTCTGTAAAAGAATTACTTACAACTGGCATTCAACCCGATATCCTCGTCTGTCGCACGGAATATCCGCTTACGATGGATATTCGGCGCAAACTGGCTCTTTTTTGCAATGTGGATGTAGGCTCCGTGATCGAAGCAATGGATGCGGAAAGTATTTATGACGTGCCGCTGCTCATGCTCAAAGAAAGATTGGATAGTGCCGTACTCTCAAAGCTCCGCCTGCAGGATCGCCGCGAACCCAAACTGGAAGCCTGGAAGACCTTTTTACACAAACTGAAAAACCCTCGGCACGAAGTGCGAATTGGCTTGGTGGGAAAATATAACGAATTGCAAGATGCGTATAAATCTATCCATGAGTCATTTGTGCATGCAGGAGCGGTTAATACTTGCCGTGTCAAAGTGCTTCCTATTCATTCCGAAACTTTAGAGCAGGAGTATGAAGATGTTGTGAATCGGCTGAAGGATTTGGATGGTGTTTTAGTAGCACCCGGTTTCGGAGAGCGTGGTATCGCTGGTAAAATAAGCGCAATTCGATATGTGCGAGAAAATCTGATCCCATTTTTTGGCATTTGCCTCGGTATGCAATGCGCTGTGGTAGAATTTATGCAACACATTGTAAAATTGAGGGGAGCAGCTTCCACGGAGGTCAACCCAAAGACAACACATCCGGTCATTGATCTCATGCCCGAACAAAAGGAAATCAAAACCAAAGGCGGCACCATGCGCCTGGGGGCTTACCCTTGTGTGATAGCCAAAGACTCCAAAACATACGAGGCTTACGGTACAGCTAAAATCAGTGAGCGCCACCGCCACCGCTATGAATTCAACAATGAATACAAGGAACGAATGGAAAAAGCAGGACTGAAGGCCGTGGGCATCAACCCCGAATCAAACCTCGTAGAGATTGTTGAATTAGAAAATCATCCCTGGTTCGTGGGGGTACAATTTCATCCAGAGCTGAAGAGTACCGTTGAAAATCCACATCCGCTTTTCGTAGCGTTTGTAAAAGCATGTGTAGCTTATAGTTATCAAAAAAAAAATGAACTGGTGGAAGCAAAATAAATGGCTCTGGGCAAGCTGGCTTGTCTGTATGCTGGCGATTTTCGCTATGCGCCATCAGCCCTTTTTTTGGGATACGATACAGCTGGGTGCTAAGCATGCGTATTGGTATTTTGGACAGGGATTTGCTCGCCTCCAGCTACCTCAAGAGCTTGACAGTGGTCATCCGCCTACCTTTGGTATTTATCTCGCGCTGATGTGGCAGCTTTGGGGTAAAAGCCTTGTGGTGAGCCATTTTGTTATGCTGCCTTTCGTATTGGCTATTGTTTTTTTCCTTTGGCGAGTTGGGCAATATTTTCTACCTGAAAAAAATGCGGCTTGGCTACTTCTGCTGGCTTTCGCCGACCCTGTGCTAGCGTCGCAAGCCTTGCTGATCAGCCCTGATGTAGTGCTGGCTTGCTTTTTCCTGATGGGTATTTATGCGATTTTAATAAAACAAAACTGGCTTAAAGCATTGGCAGCATTAGGTTTGGCGATGATCAGTATGCGGGGCATGATGTGTGTGGCAGCGCTTTACTTATGGGAAGTGATGACATTATATTCTTTTGATAAAAATATTCATCATTTTATTCGATCTTCTGTACAAAAAATAGGCAGCTACGTCCCAGCGGGTTTATTTGCATTGGCATTCCTCATTTGGCATCAATTAAAAGCAGGTTGGATCGGGTATCATCTGGATTCTCCCTGGGCACCTGGATTTCAAAAAGTAGATATTTCTGGATTTATAAAAAACATAGGCTTATTGGGCTGGCGTTTGCTCGATTTTGGGCGGGTGTTTGTCTGGCTGGTGCTTTTTTTTATTTTATTTCAAAATAAAAATATTACACAACTATTTAAAAATGATAAAATCCGACAATCACTTTTGCTGCTCATTGTGAGTATTCTCGCACTAACGCCCACTTTCCTTTTGTACAAAGGCTTAAACGCGCATCGTTATTTATTACCTATATTTTTATCATTTACGATATGCTTTGTCACGTTTATATTTTATGCTTTAAAGCATCAAAAAAGTAGGATAATTGCCTTAATGATCGCTTTTATTGGTTTATCAACTGGCAATTTTTGGATATATCCCGACAAAATTTCTCAGGGCTGGGACTCCACGCTGGCACACCTCCCCTACTATCACCTCCGGGCTAACATGATACAGCATATCAAGCAAGCAGGTATCCCTTTTGAAGCCATTGGCACCGCCTTTCCTGAAATCGGAGCAATGAAATATCGAGATTTATTGGACGTAGAGGCTGGTTTTGAAGAAAAAAACCTCGAGAAGCATCATTATATTCTTTATTCCAACATTATGAATGATTTTACGGATCAAGAAATAGACCATTTAAAAAAAAACTGGATCGCAGTAAAAGAACTCCATAACAAGGGGATTCACGTCACCCTATACAAAAAACCATAAACGGAATTCTTTTTCTATTTTTGCTACAAAAAAAACAGCATGATTGCAGCAGCTTCTCAGCAGGATATTCCGGCATTAGTAGTATTGATCAACAGCGCTTATCGCGGTGAGGGCTCCAAGCAAGGCTGGACAACAGAGGCGGATTTGATTGGTGGCTTGCGCACCGATGAGGCGGATCTACTGGCGGTTTTTAATGCCCCTGACACTACTTTTTATAAATACACCGACGAAAACAATGCCATTATAGGCTGTGTGCGCTTACAACGAAAAGAAGAAAAACTTTACCTCGGCATGCTCGCCGTTTCGCCTATGCTTCAGGCAAAAGGTATTGGCAAACAACTACTCCAGACCGCCGAAATGCACGCTCGCCAACACAATTGTCGTACTATTTTTATGACTGTTTTTTCTGCCCGCCCTGAGCTCATTGCCTGGTACGAGCGCCATGGCTACTGCCCAACAGGTGAAGTGATTCCTTTTCAACCCAATAAAAAATTTGAAATCGTAACCCAGCAATTAGAGTTTTGGGTATTGGAAAAAGCGGTATCAGTTTGAATCACCATTCGCAAAGCTGATCACTTCACATGCGAAACCTGTTCTTCGCCGAGTAGTGGCATTCGCTTGTATCGTAGAAAAAGCTGGATAGAAGCGAGTACATCTTTTTCGCAATAATGCGCAATCCGCTCCAAATCACGATCTTCCCAGTACACGCTGCTTACTTGGCTGCCGTCCATATCGTCTTTGGGCGAAGGAAAACCCAGCAAAGCTGCCAGTAGCTTGAGAGAAGTAAAACTTTTAGAATCCCCAAACTTCCAATACTCCATGGTATCCAATAGGTGCTTGGTCTCCCAGGGTTTTTTGCCAGCAATATTGAACATATCGGGGAAAGGCAACTGATGGACGACCATGCGGCGGCAGATGTACGGAATATCGAATTCTTTGATGTTGTGACCACAGATAAAGTGCTTGGAAGGCTCCGGATAATACTGATTGACCAATTTGCTAAACTCCGAAAGCAGCTCCGCCTCATCATGCCCTGCAAAGGATTTGAGGCGAACTTTGAGGCGATTATCACTGCGATCCCGATACGTTACCCCAACCGAAATACAAATAATTTTTCCAAATTCTGCAAAAATACCGGCGCGCTCATAATACAAAGCAGCAGCGTCCTCCTCTGCAAGTTCCTCTGCCGATCGGCGGGTAATTTGCTTACTTTTAGTGTACCACAATTCCTGAAAATCCTCTGCCAATTCTTCATAAGAAGCCACGCCAGGTACGGTTTCAATATCCAAAAAAAGAACATTAGCGATATCAACTGCGTCTAACATAAGCCTATCAATTTGCGGAGATAGTTAGAAATATTTATTGATTTTCACAAGCATTTTATGCAGAATTCAAAAGGATTTTGAAAAAATGATCCTCCTTAAAAATAATTTTGTAAAATACTATACAATTTTCTGAAAGCGGCTGCCGTTTATGGGGCAGGTAAACGCTTTTTGTTTAAAAAAGGTAAAAATTTAAAAAACAAAACTTTTAACAGTATGACAGGCAACACAGCAAATCCTAATCCAGGCTATCAGCCTACGCCGAAACCAAGCAACAACAAGACTGGCTTTATCGTAGCCATTGCCATTTTGGCGGTCGCAAGCATTGGACTTTTGATTGCTACTATCACGCAAAACAAAGCAAAGACGGAATTCGCAACTAAACTTACTGAAACCGAGCAACTGAAGGCAGACGTTGAAAAGCAATACTATGCAGCACTTTCTGAACTGGAAGAAATGCGCGGTAGCAACGAGGAATTGAACGCGCTTATCGAAAAGCAAAAGGAAGAATTGACCGCTCAAAAAGATAAAATTGACGTGCTGCTGCGCGATAGCAAGAATCTTTCTCAAGCCAGAGCAGAGATAAAACGGCTCAATTCTTTGATGCAACAATATGTTGCGGAAATCAATCAACTGCGCGAACAAAATCAAGAGTTGACAGCTGAAAACAGCCAACTCACGGAACAAAAAGCGGCGCTGGAAGGTGAACTGACCACTCAGAAAATGACGAACGAAGAGCTTTCTTCTGCAAAAGCGGCGCTCGTGAGCGAAAAGGAAAGCCTCGAAAAAGACAAGGCTTCTTTGAGAAAAAAAGTGAACTATGCTTCTGTAATCAAGGTGACTGGCTTAGAAATCGAAGGACTGAAGACGAAGTCATCCGGAAAGACATCAAAGGAGAAAAAGGCGAGCAATGTTGATCACCTGCAAATTTGCTTCAGTACGACCATCAACGAAGTGGCAGAGGCAGGTACTGAAATCTATCATATCCGCGTGATTGATCCTCAAGGTGTAACACTTTCTGTGGAAGACCTGGGTTCTGGCGTATTCACTAGCAGCGCCAACGATGAGCAATTGCCTTTTACGACTTCCAAGGAATTTGAATACAACAACAATGCTACTAAACTTTGTTCTACCTGGAAACCCAACCAACCTTTTGCAAAAGGTACTTACAAAGTGGAAATTTACAACAAAGGTTATATGGCAGGCGCTGGTTCTATCACCCTGAAATAAGCTTTTATTTTGGGTATCAACACTAAAAAAACGCCGAGGGTACTAAGTAGCTTCGGCGTTTTTCTTTTGGGCACGCCCTATGTAGATGATTTCTCGATTTCGGCGCGATTTCGGCGCCCCAGCCCAGCATTTGCCAGCATGACCACTTCGGTGATATTTTCTATATTTAAAACACCAATCACGACCCCGTTTTCTATGACAGGACAAATACTGGTATTCGATTGTACCATTTTTTCGTAGGCTACTTGCAAAGGCATACTGGGTTGTAGCATAAAAAAGTGCTTATTGGCAATGCGCCCAATAGCAGCCTCCTGCCCCAATTCGCGCAAACCTCTGATAATTTCATCCCGAGTGACAATACCGATCACCTCGTTATCTTGTTCTACCAAAAACTCCTTTTCCTGTCCATCTAATAATATTGCAACTGCCTTTTCGATGGTTTCAAAAGCGTGCAGGCTTGTAAACTGGCGCATCAACACATCCCGAACGGTGTACCGCGACAGGGCGGAGCGGGTCGTCTCGAAATTAGCCTCGGCGCCTGCGCCCAGAAAAATGAATAAGCCTATAAAAATCCACCAGAAATTGTAGAAAAAACCTAAAAAAACAAAAACAATAGCCAAAAACTGTCCAATTTTGGCGGCGATGTTGGTGGCTTGCCCCCTGCCATAACGCATAGCGAGCAGCGCCCGCAGCACACGCCCTCCATCCATCGGAAAAGCCGGAATCATATTGAATATTGCCAAAACCAGATTGACAACCAAGAGATTAAATAAAAAATTTGCTCCATTAATCTCTCCCGTAAACGATTCCACGCTCGGGAAACCGCCTACCACCTGAAAGTAAATCAACAACGCTATGGCAATCAAAACGTTCACAGCGGGACCTGCCAGCGCTACCCAGAGTTCCTGGATAGGTTTTTCGGGCATTTTTTCCAGATTCGCTACCCCGCCGATGGGCAGCAGGGTGATATTTTTGGTAACAATGCCATACCGCCGCGCCGTAAGGGCATGCCCGTATTCGTGCAAAACAACGCAGGCAAAAAGCGCCAGCACAAAACCCACGCCCATCAAACTTTGGGAAAGGGTTTGTCCCTGGTTCATATTACTGATAAGTATCCAGCCCAACAGCAGCAGGAACGTCCAGTGCATAAAAACATTAATACCCCATAGTCGGGCTATTTTGAAAGACCAGTTCATATTGTTGACAATTGATATTGAATGAGTTTTCGTGAATATTTAGGATTTGTGAGATCTGAAAAGTAAAAAAGCTAATTCCTGATCAAACCACAACTTCTACTTCCTGACCTTAAAACAATTTAAGGTTTATATTTGCTCAAATTGATGACGAAAATTGGTTTTCTCGATGTGTTTTCTCACCTCTTATTTGTGAAGAAAATCAAAAAATCCCGTTAAGAACTGTTAAAAAATGCGACAAACCCCATACTTCAGTTATTTTTATCTCAAAATGTGAAGAAATGAACGAATCTACGACCAAGTCAGCCCCAATTGAAGTAACCGACACCCCCCCCGTTTTCCGAACCTGGAATCAGGTCTATCTCTTCGTACTTATTTTTCATCTCACAATCATTTTCTTATTTTATTGGTTAACAAGAATTTATACTTAATTTTTTTACGCTTCAATACTCAACCCTTCGCTTATGCACAATCTGGATTGGATTATCATGCTCGGTACGCTCTTTACCATTGTGGCTTACGGCATTTGGCGCACACGCAATGTAACAACGGCAAGGAGCTACTTGCGCGGCGACGATGATCTGAAATGGTGGTCTATCGGCATTTCTATCATGGCAACACAAGCGAGCGCCATCACTTTCCTATCCACACCGGGGCAAGCCTATGAAGATGGGATGCGCTTCGTGCAATTCTACTTTGGTATGCCTTTGGCAATGGTGTTTCTGAGTATCGTCGTATTGCCAATCTATTATCGCCTCAAGGTTTATACCGCTTATGAATACCTGGAAAGTCGTTTCGATTTAAAAACACGCACCTTGACAGCGCTACTTTTTCTGACGCAGCGAGGGCTTGCAGCAGGATTGACGATCTACGCGCCTGCCATTGTGCTTTCCACCATACTCGGTTGGTCACTCAATTTTACGATCCTTTTTATGGGCGTTTTTGTGATTTTATACACAGTTTCAGGTGGTACCAAGGCGGTGAGTGTTACGCAGCAGCAGCAAGTATTAGTCATCTGGACGGGCTTGATTATTGCTGTGGTGATGATTTTTTATAAACTACCCAAAGACATTCATTTTGCAGATGCTGTAAATGTAGCCGGTGAGATGGGAAAGTTGAATCTGGTCAATTTTAAATTCGACTGGAACGACCGTTACAACATCTGGACGGGCATGTTTGCCAGTGTATTTTTGTTTATGTCTTATTTCGGTACCGATCAATCGCAGGTGCAGCGCTACTTGTCGGGCAAATCCCTCACGGAGAGCCGCTTAGGTTTATTGTTTAATGGTATTTTTAAGGTGCCCATGCAATTTTTTATCTTGTTTATCGGCATTTTGGTGTTTGTATTTTTTCAATTCAATCAGCCCCCGATACATTTTAATAAGGCAAATTTAGAAAAATTGAAGGATACCCCAGCCGAAACCCGATTGAATGAATTACAGCAGCAGTACCAATCTGTTTTTGAACAAAAGCAAACCCAAGTGAGGCAATTGCTAAGCGCTAAAGAACAAAACGATGAGCCTACTGCGGCTACCATCCAGGCAAAGGTGCTGGCCTTAAAAACACAGGACGCTGCGCTCCGGCAAGAAGTGAAAGGTCTCATCAGCCAACAGCGGCCAGAAGCAATCACCCGCGATACCGATTATGTATTTATCACTTTTGTAATGAATTATTTGCCTATAGGTATCGTGGGTTTATTGCTGGCAGTCATTTTTTGTGCAGCCTGGTCGGCAAGTGCCTCAGAACTAAGCGCATTATCCACTACCACTGTGGTGGACCTTTATCGCCGCTCTTGGATGAAAGATCAATCTGATGCTCACTACCTAAAGGCTTCTAAGTGGTTTACGGTACTTTGGGGGCTGATCGCCTTAAGTTTTGCGCTGATCGCTCGGCAGTTTGAAAACCTGATTCAAGCTGTAAATATTATTGGCTCTTTATTTTATGGAGTGATATTGGGTATCTTCTTTGTAGCTTTTTTTATCAAAAAAGTACAAGGCACAGCTACTTTTATTGCCGCACTCATAGCAGAAGCAATCGTGATTGGCATTTATTTTTTTACGGATATTGCTTTTCTATGGCTCAATTTTATTGGCTGCACCCTGGTGGTATTAATAGCTATTATACTACAGCTTGTGGTTGGTAAAAATAAATCGTAATGAGAATGTGGGATTTAGTAAATCTTAAAGATTTGCTAAATCTGAAAAGTAAGCTGGGCTGCAAAGTGATCCTCATCAATTCGTACAACCTTTTATGAAAAAAAGTTTTTATTTCAACACGAATCATGGAATTGCCTTTTTTTATCTATAATTCACGTTAAATCAAGCTTTCTATTCCACTTTCTCATATCTGCCCTCCAAATGCATCAACATGTCCTTCGTCATACTTTCCAGATCGTACTCCGGTTGCCAGCCCCAGTCTTCACGTGCGGGGGAGTCGTCAATGCTATGAGGCCAACTATCAGCGATCGCTTGACGAAAATCAGGTTCATAAACAATTTGAAAATCAGGCACTTGTAGCTTGATGGCTTCATAAATTGCTTGTGGATCAAAGCTCATGCCGGCGATGTTATAACTGGTACGCACCTTAACTTGCTCAGCGGATGCCGTCATGATTTCGAGCGTAGCGCGAATCGCATCGGGCATGTACATCATGGGCAGCTTGGTTTTGGCACTCAGGAAACATTGAAACACCTCGTGTTGCAGGGCTTTGTGATAAATTTCCACAGCATAATCGGTCGTGCCACCACCAGGCATAGATTGATACCCAATGATACCAGGATATCGAACCGATCTTACATCTACATCATATTTTTCATGATAATAATTACACCAGTGCTCCCCCGCAACCTTACTAATACCATACACCGTTTTAGGCTGTAACACAGCGTGTTGTGGCGTATTTTCTTTGGGCGCTTCACTGCCAAATACGGCAATCGAGCTGGGAAAGAATACCTGGCATCTATGCGTTTTCGCGGTCTCCAGCACATTGAACAAACCGGTCATATTGATATCCCAGGCCCATTTTGGGTTTTGCTCACCCCGCGCAGAGAGGATAGCCGCAAGGTGATAAATCTGGGTAATCTTGCGTTTTCCGACAACTTCGTCCAGACGTTGTGCATTGAGGATATCAAGCTGCTCAAAAGGACCTTCATGGGTAGTATGTTTTTGAATATCAGTGGCTAAGACGTTGCCTACATTATATATCTTTCGGAGTTCTTCGGTCAGCACGGTACCAATTTGCCCATTGGCACCGAGGACGATGATTTGTTCGTTTTTCATATCCGATGGTTAGCGCATTTCAAATTTAGGAAGTACGAAGTTAGGTTTACAATTTTAGTACTTTACAAATTTGAAGCGAAAAATAACAATTTCATCAAAACATTAGGGAATAGTAGTGGATTTTTCAGATGCGTCCGGAACTTCAGATAAAAACTCATAGGATTGCTGTTCATAATTCATTCGGCAACAGTAAGTTGTGATGCCATTTGTGACTAACAGGTATTGAACGCGCAAGGGTAAATTGTACTGCGCAATTTGCCGGAAGGTTTCATCCGAAACACCGATACGAGGCGCTTTGCACTCTACCAGCATAAAAGGTTGGATGGCGGTATCATATACTAAAACATCAAATCGCCGCTCCAAGTCATTGATTATTAGCAATTTTTCTACCGCGATTCGATTTTTTGGGTAATTTTTTTCTGAAATAAGATATTGAATTAAAAGCTGGCGCACCAACTCTTCGGGTTGAAGCACCAGCCATTTCTTGCGAATGGGGTCAAAAATCCATTGTTGCTTTGCTTCGTTTTTAGTTTTTAATAAACTTTTCTTACTTAAAAGGTCTAACTCTATCATGATAAAAAATAAATAATTATCTTATTACAAGCTTCCGAGTTATCATGTTTTTACCAATTCTTAAAGTAACAAAATAGATGCCCGATGGGGTATCTTTATCAGAGACCACTTTAAAGTATTGGTTACCAGTGCTTAAAACTCCTTTATGGATACTGCTTATCCGTTTCCCATCAATGTCCATCAACATTAATTCTGTATCAGGATATAGGGTGGGCACATCCAAAAGGACATAAAAAAGATCATTTGTAACAAGTGTAGGCGCTACCCGAAACCGATTTCCCAGAAAATCAGGCTGTTGAGTAGCGGTAGTTGTCTCCTCCACTTCAATTGAAAAATTAGCATTTGCCAATTCCTGTTTGTTTGTAAGTGGATTAAGCTTCCACACGATGGTCACAATTTCAATATTATTCAGATTGTACTGATTATTCCACTTAATGGCTGTGCCCCAGTCAAATTCGGCATTAGCAGCGATGGTCCCCGAAGCAAGCAGTGGACCAATAGCTTTGTTTGGATCGCCTGTAAGCGCTTTTCGCAGGATACGCTTGTGGGTTACGGCGCTTCCTCTACTTGCCTGCTGCTCCGTCACAAAACGCTCCAAAAGCAGCACTGAAAGGCTGTACTCGCCCTCCGTTTGTTCAAAAAACTTCGTTTTCACCTGAATGCGCAGAGAATCCGTTGCCGTTTCATAAAAAATACGCAAACCGCTCTGAACCGTGGGTATTTTTGCAGCAGCTTCTTCCACTTTAGCAGTCATGGTATTGAGGGTGGTAGCACTACCGCTATTGCCGCTACTGCTGATTTTTGTGTTGTTAAAATAAAATTCTGGCTGGTAAACGGCAACATCAAAGTTGTTTAATAAACTAACTGCCGTGGGCGAATAGAGCTTGCTTGAGCTTGAAATGTGTGCGGATAAAACTACTGCTTTTTCCTCCAAGTTTTGTACCATGCTTTCGTACACATCCCAGGAAGCGCCGCCGCAGATCGTACACCAAGTGGCGGTGTGCTTAGTCACCAGCGACTTTTGCACCGGAGGTACGCTTATTTCTTGTGCTGAAAGGCTATAAAAAATTACCAATGCTGAAATCGTAGAAACCATCTTTTTCATAAGGAGCTATTTATGTGTTTTCAAATTTAATTACAATGTATTGTTGGGTCTCGGTTGTAATTTTGAATCGTTCATCCAGGCGATACCCCATGATCCAGCAAATTTCGCCTCCAGACTCCAATATCCAAATGCGTGCTTTCTGCAAACGAGGTATTTTCAGGTTGGTAAAAAAATCTTGTAATTTTTGCCTGCCGTTCAAGCCCAGGGGGTAGAAATAATCGCCTTTTTTCCAGTGGCGCAGCGTCAAGGGGAAGTGTAGCTTTTCTGCGTCCAAAAATACGGTAAAAGGATCATTTGTGAAAGTTTTGGGCTGCCCGTTTTTGTGTTCAATGGTAAAGTTTCCGATAGACAGGTGCAATGCCTTGGCCTCAAATGGGATGACAAACCGCTTCTCCGAGGGTTCAACCCTCCGTTTTTCGATGATAAAATGCGTTCGATCCACCAAAAGGTAATGTGAATCGGAATAAAAGTATGCCCCCGTTCCGGCTTGAAGCATTTGCCCGATCTGCCTCGGCTGGAAGCCCATTGGGCGAAGCCATTCGTACAACAGCGTTTTTGCAAAGGACTGATAAGCCGACAGCCCTTGCACATCAATTCGCATTTCGGATTCGGTTTTTGTTACGATGTGTTGTTGCAATTGATCAATAGCAAAATCGTATAAATGCAGGGCTTGCCGAATATGCTCCAGGTTTTTCTGGGCTGTTTGTTCAAAGTTGGGATTTAAATCTTGCAAAACAGGCAAAACGCGATGCCGAATTTTATTTCGTGCATATTTATCTTCCTGATTGGAAGTATCCTCTCGGAAAAGGATATGATTGGCATGGGCAAAGTCAAGAATGTTCTGCTTTGTCGAAAAAATTAAAGGGCGGATGATATTGCCATTTTTAATAGGAATACCTTGCAAGCCTCGAATGCCAGTGCCTTTGGCAAAGTTGTAAAAAAAGGTTTCAATTGAGTCGTTGAGGTGGTGTGCTGTTGCAATATATTGAAAACCAAACTCATGCCTAATAGCTTCCAACCACCCATAGCGAAGCTCCCGCGCTGCCATCTGGATGGAGAGTTTGTGTTTGCGTGCATAAGTTTGTGTATCAAATGACGTAGAAAAAAAGGGAACGGCAAGCCCTTGAGCAAGTTTTGCCACAAATACTTCATCTTCATCGGCGGCAATACCACGCAGTTTGAAATTACAATGCGCAATTCCAAAATTTAATTTGGCTTGATAAAAAACATGACATAGCACAACAGAATCCACACCGGCGCTCACCGCCAGCAGGATTCTTGCATCCTCTTTGAAAAGCTGATTTTCAGTGATGAAAGCTTGAAATTGAGTAATCAAATCCTTTGCCATTGCTGTTTACCTGCTGTTCAGAATTTTATTTTACCTGCCCTAACCGTTTGATTCCAAACCAAAGGTACAGATAAACTGTTGTTTGCATAACACTCATCCGATGATGCCCGTTCTGAAAATCAAAAAAATAGCCCGTTTGACCGGTCATAATGCTGCCATTTTTGCCCTAACGCCCGGCGATACCCCTCCCTATTTCCTCTCCGGCGCAGGCGATGGCTGGGTAGTACGCTGGAATCCGGAAGCACCGGAGATCGGCAGCCTGGTTGCTAAGGTAGAAACACAAATTTTTTCCTTACTAAACCTCCCTGATCTGAAAAAAGTGGTAGTAGGTAATATGAATGGCGGCCTGCATTGGGTGAATCTGGAAGAACCAGCCCTTACCAAAAACATTGCGCATCATACGAAAGGTGTTTTTGATATTTTTCGGGTGCAAGATGCTGTTTTTACAATCGGCGGAGACGGCAAGATCACGCGCTGGTCGGCGGAGCAGGCCAAAGCGGAAGAAAGTTTTTACTTGAGCAATCAAAGCTTGCGCTGCGCCACCTTCCATCCTCAACGAAACGAAATTGCCCTGGGGGCAAGCGATCATTCGATTTACATTCTGGATGCGGATTCCCTGGTTTTGAAACACACGATTCCCCACGCGCATACGCATTCTGTTTTTGCAGTCAAATACAGCCCTGATGGGCGCTACCTACTGAGTGGTGGGCGCGATGCACAACTCAAAATACGCGACACAAGCCAGGGCTTTCAAGAGGTATTTACGCAACCAGCGCATTGGTTTACCATCAATCATATTGCTTTTCACCCTTCGGGCAATTGGTTTGCTACCGCAAGCCGAGATAAAACCATCAAAATCTGGGACGCTGCCAGTTTTGAACTCCTCAAAGTGCTCGAAGTGGTAAGAGATGGTTGCCATACCCATTCAGTCAACCGTTTGCTGTGGCTTCCGCACGAAAATTACCTTATTTCTGCCAGTGATGACAGAACGATGATCGTTTGGAAAATAGACTGATTCCCTCACTTATCTTAAGTTCCACAGCAATCTTTCGTAAATCTATTGAGTCATTCGACTTTGTTTGACTTTACGATTGATTTTTGCGAATTTGCGAGTTAGAACACAAATTGCCATGATCATCAAATTTCACCCGTTTTTGCCCTTTGTTTTTTGTTTATTCGGATTTAATTGCAATCCTACTAAAACCGAGAGCCTTTCTGCGCGTGTGCACATTGAGCAATTGCCTACCCGCGAAGAATTAATGAATAACTTTCGTCAAAGCAGAAAGGTGCTGATCGTGTATGCCAGCCAAAATCCGGAAATGGTGGCAGCTTACGCTGAATTGGCAAAGAAAATTAATCTGCGAGCGCGATATGCCACTTTTGAAATCAAACCGTGCAGCGAAGTGCGTGCAGAAGACTGGGAAACAAAAGCGCTGGTGGTACTGGGCGCTGTGCAATCAAATATTATATTACAAAAACTGGTGGATCAGCTACCTCTCCGTTTACAAAAGGACCAAATTGTTTTTGACAACAAAAGCTATGTGCATTCAATAGCCATGCTTTCTTTTTATCCTAATCCCTTGCAACCAAAGTTGCCTCTGAGTGTAGTGACCGCCCATGAAGATGCAGATTTAATTGCCTTTTTGCAGCAAAAAATAGAAGATGGCTGGCGGGTGATCGGCGGCTCCGCCTGGAATTACGAAATTTATCGGCAAGGCAAACGAACCTTGATTGGTATGTTCAATCCAGAAAATTGGACAATGGATAAAAAAATACACTATGATTTTTCGGACACAGAGACCCCGATAGCTGAAAATACACACTTCCGATTTTTTGCCAACAGCAAGGCTATCACACCAAGTGCCGCACAATCTTTTGCTAAAAAGATAGAACAAAGTACCACTCAAATCCTCCAGTTTATCGGTAAGCAGACGGCATTGCCAATTTTCAACTACCATTTGTACGCTTCTGCTGAAGAAAAAGGGTTGATTTTAAACAATTCTACTCAGGCTCATGCCGACTTTAAGAAGCAAGAGGTGCACAGCGTCTTAAATGCTTTGTACGAAAACAATTTGGTAGGAAAAGAAAACGAATTGATTGCCAGGAATTTACTCGGTACTCCCCATGTTTTAGCGCTGGAGCGCGGCCTGGCAACGCGATTCACGCCAAACTGGCAATTTAAAGGCTACGAATACTGGGCAGTTCGCCTTTTTGTTTCGGATAATATGCTGTCTTTGAACGATTTATTGAACAATGAATTATTCAATCAGGAATCTTCCCTCGTGACGGCTTGCTTATCAGCTACTTTTGTGGATTTTTTGATCGAACACTGGGGCAAGGAAGCCTTTTTGCAAAACTATACCGCCTGGCAAGCAAAGGACGCTGAAATAGCGGCGCTGGAAAAAGGCTGGCACACTTATTTATCAAAAAAAACAGCGCACTTTCAGTTTGAGAAATGGGCAAAATCCAAACTACCCTACCTCCAGGGCTTCAACTTCGCACACGAGGGCTATGCCATCTACAATGGTTATTTATCAAAATTAGCTACCCAATCTATTGAAAAACAGGCAGATGAACTGAGTTGCTCGGCCATTGCCATCGTGCCTTATTCTTTTATGGAACAGCCTGATAAACCGTCTTTTTTGCCGATCGAACACGGCGCAGGGGGTGAAAATGATGAAGGCGTGATCCACTCGGCGCGAACCGCCCGAGAAAAAGGCATGGCAGTCATGCTCAAACCTCAGCTTTGGATGGGCAGGGGGTATTGGCCCGGCGACGTAACAATGAATAATGATACCGATTGGCAGTTATTTTTTGACTACTACCACCGCTGGATGCGGCATTATGCCCTGTTAGCTGAAATCTGGCAAATGGACATGCTTTGCATCGGCACGGAATTTGCCAAAACGACCAAGGTTAGGGAACAAGACTGGCGGGCTTTGGTAAAAAAACTGCGCGGGTTGTACAGCGGCAAAATGACCTACGCCGCCAATTGGGGCGCAGAGTTTGAGCATTTTCCATTTTGGGATGCCCTGGATTATATCGGGGTAGATTGCTACTACCCTTTGAGCAATGATGCCAATGCCAGTAAGGAAGCCTTGAATGCGGGTTTTGTTAAGGTACTCGAAAAATTGGAAAAAGTACAACAGCAAGCGGATAAGCCTTTGATTTTTACAGAAATAGGTTTCAAAAGTGTGAAAACGCCCTGGCTGGCACCGCACGCGCCAAGCGACAATACGCCCTATTTTGGGGAACACCAAAAAATGTGCTACGAGATTGTCATGCAAAACATTGACCAAAAACCCTGGATTAAAGGTATTTTCTGGTGGAAATTCCCTTCTTACTTAGACCACAGAGGCCCGGAGAACGACGATTTTACACCAAATCGAAAGCCGGCAGAAGCAGTGGTCAAACAATGGTTTGGAAAAAATAAGACCAAGCAATCCCCCTATTCGCATTGAAAAGTGTAATTTCGCGGGCTAAATCCTGATCGGTACATTAGCAAATTACATCACGATGATTCTGAGCGATAAAAAGATTTTGGAAGCAATCGAGCGGGGCGAAATCGTCATCGAACCCTTTATCAGAGAGTGTTTGGGTACTAATTCTTACGATGTGCATTTGGGCAAGTGGCTGGCAAATTACAAAGATGCTGTACTTGATGCCCGAAAGCACAATGAAATCGCTTATTTTGAAATACCAGAAGCAGGGTTTGTGTTGCGGCCAGGTACGCTTTATTTGGGTGTGACCGCAGAATACACTGAGACCCACACTGCGGTTCCTTTTCTGGAAGGCAAATCGAGCGTAGGTCGCTTGGGCATTGACATCCACGCTACCGCCGGCAAAGGCGATGTGGGTTTTTGTAACCACTGGACGCTGGAAATCTCGGTGAGCGTGCCCGTACGCGTGTACGCCGG
The DNA here is from genome assembly GCA_964526645.1 of uncultured Saprospiraceae bacterium. Taxonomy (GTDB): domain Bacteria; phylum Bacteroidota; class Bacteroidia; order Chitinophagales; family Saprospiraceae; genus JADJNW01. Next base: position 155,130 of record CAZGJN010000003.1, on the reverse strand, counting down.
TATGCCCATCGGGCAACTCATCTACTTCCATGTGGATGGTGAGATTGAGAATTATTACAACAAAAAACAAAACGCCAAGTATAATCAGCGCAGCGACAAGCCCGTAGAAAGTATGATGTGGAAAAATAAGTTTTGAATTAGGAGCCTGGTAGTTTCTTTTCCAATGTACGCAACAGATCATTTGTCTTGGGTGAAATCACAATTTCAATTCGACGGTTTTCTGCTTGTCCTTCTGTTGTTTCATTAGAGGCACGCGGCAAAAACTCTCCTCTGGCAGCCGCGGTCACCTGGTTGGCAAGGATGCCATACCTTTTTGTAAAAACTCTAACGACCAAGGTAGCCTGCAAAGCGCTTAAGTCCCAATTATCCGAAAAGCGGCTGCTTTTAGGCTTGGTATTGTCGGTGTGCCCTTCCACAGTAATATCAATGTTCGGGCGATTTTCCAGCACCGGTGCCAGGCGAGCCAGAATATCTGAGCCGTTTTTGCTAAGTTTCTGCCCCGTCCCGTCAAAAAGCTGATTGGCAGGCAGCAGCACGATGACTCTATCCTGGTTATATTCTGTTTTAATGCCATCGAATCGAAAAAACTGCATTGCGCTGTCCAGAGCTGGGAACAAGCTTTTTAGCGCTGCGCTGCGCATTTTTATCGCTGCCTCGATCTCGTTGAGCACCTGTTCTTTTTGCGCCAGGTTTTTATTTTTTTCCGCCAGCAGTTGGCTCAATTGCTCGCGCTCAGAGGAACTCGAAGAAGAAAGCGTGCTGATCCGGCTTTTCAAATCCTCGTTTTCCGTTTTGAGGATACCGTTCAAGTACTCCAGGCTGCCGATCTTTCTACTCAATTCAGCGATCTGATTGGTAAGATTAGTGGTGAGCACCTTCGCATCTGCCAGTTCGGTTCGCAGGGTTGCTTCGCGTTCTTCCGCAGCTCGACGCGCTTCGTATTCGATCAACACTTTTTTAGGACTGACGCAGGAAGACATCATCAGACAGATACAAAGAGGTAGTAGCAGTTTTTTCATTGTCAATTAAAAAATTAGCTGCAAAGTAGAAAATTTCGTCTTTATAAGTTGAAAACGGGGCGATTTTCATCAATTCAATCGGAAACTGGCGGAGCCGAGTATCCCAAAATCTGCATAAACCGTGGCGACGTAAGTGCCCGCTTTAAGTTTTTCCTCAACCGGATAATTAAAAGTCAGGCGTTGAGATTTGCTCAAATTCACTTCTTTTGTCTGCTGCGCACTGATCTCCATCGTACTGCCATTGGGTGTAGGAATATTTGCTTTGGTCATTGCATTGCTGGTTTTTAGAGGCAAGCCATTGATGTCGGTCAAAACAAGGTAGAGTGTATGAGCGCCTTGAAATTCTTCGGGCAAATCCACCAGATCAAAAGCGATATTGATCCCTCTGGTACGACGCGCGCTGGTAGTCAGTTTATCCGATTTACGCTCTACGTCCACCCGAAAAGCAGAAGCTTTGATACCGGCACGAGTGAGCGATGCCACTTGATTTTGAAGTGTTTTATTAAATTTTTCCAGATCACCCACCTGAGAAGAAAGCTGCCCTGTAGTAGCGGTCAGTTGGGCATTTTCTGCTGTGAGTTGCTCATTTTCCGTGCGAAGCTGCGTATTTTCTTCCTGCAATTTAGCAAAAGCACCTTCCAGTTCCCCTTTGAGTTGCCGAAGTTGATTGACTTCGCGGCGCAAGCCATCTATGGTATTGGTATTTTGAGCGCGGATTTTCTTCACCAATGCTTCTTTCTGCGCCACTAATTGCTGCATATCAGACAAAGAGCCCCTCAGGCTGTCATTTTCGGCTAAAGCCGTTTGGAAGTCTGTACTTAATGCTTCCAATTCATTTTCGAGATTGGTACGCATTACCAGCAAGGAGTCCCGTTCTACGCTGGTTGTTTCATAGGCGTTTTGCACTTTATTTTTGCTGAAAAGCAGGTAAATCACACCCCCAAGCGCCAGTATGAACAATACAGTCATCACTGTTGAGTAGGTTCTTAATCCTTTTGCTGTGCTCATCGTTATTTTGGTTTTTATAAGTGGAATGCTGCGAATATAACAGCGCAATCGCCGCAAATATTTTAACACTTGCACGGATTTTTCGCTTATAAAACGCGAATTGAATGCGTAAGTAACAGTACTTCGCTCTATTTTTGAAGGAAAATGGCTCAAAGCTGTTGTAGCACCAAAGCGATTCTGTTTTTTATTTCAGTAATAGCAATAACTCTTGCCGGATCAACTCAAAATCCGACCAGGGAATGAAATGATCGGTATCGGGGAGTACAATCATTTTTAAATGCTGCGCAGGAATATACTTTTTGCTGAAATCAATGTTTTCTTGCGGTGGTGCAAGGCGATCTTTATCCCCGTGAATGTGAATAATTGGCACTTGGATGGATTGCCAGTCTTTTTCGATTTTTTTCAACTCTGCTGCATGCGAGAACTTTTCGTCCCCTGATACCTGCAGGGGTTTTGACAACATCCACTTGGTCAGTTTCCATCGAGCAAAATGAGCAAACCAGAAGATCGGCTCGCTGTTGGGGTCATTGAGGGGCGCCAGCATAATAGCCGTAGCTACCCGATTCGGAAAGTCCATCGCATATTTACCCACAATAGGCCCGCCGTATGAGTGCCCCACCAATATGATCGTATCATTGTCAAACTGATCCACAAGCGCTCGAATGGCAGCAGCTTGCTTAGCAATTGAGATTTCGGATTTGCCATAGGCAGAATAACCATAACCCAAGCGATCCAGGGTGACCATTCTGGCTTTTTGTAGCAATAGGCTATCCGCCAGGTAGCTGTAAAAATTATCGGCAGAGCCCGGTGCGCCATGAACAAAAACGATCAGCGGCGCTACGCTTTCCTTTTTTCCACTTTCCAGATACCGAAGGCTTTTGCCCTCAAAGGAAAAACGGCGAATTTCGACCGGAACATTTCTTTTTTCAAAATATTCCATTGAAGCTTTGTCGGAAGTACGAAAGGTCATGCAGCCATTAAAAATGAAGATGATCAAAATCAACAACAGAAAAATGAATACACTGATTCTGGATAGCCATTTCATAAATGCGGGTTATAGGAAAACAATGATCGAAACGGTAAAAAAGTTTTGATCTTGAATCAAAATGCACAAGCCTCGCTCAGGCTGCGGCGCCCAAGAAAGCCGCTTTCGCCAAAGCCATCGCACCAGTACCAAATGTTTGAGGGTTTACATTTTTCCGTTGCAAATCTCTGTGATACAAGGATTTTCACCAAAAACAACCAAAATATCATCTTCCTGAAAAACTTCCTCTGGTTTTACTACACCGATGGACATCAGCTCTGTGGTACGAATTCCGAGTAGGTTTTTCCGAATAGATTTTCGCAAAATTGTTACAATATTGATGTTGTAATTCCGGCGAGGATCCACTTCTATGACCGATTTTCCGACGAATTCTTGCGGCGTTTTAATTTCCACGATGGAGTAGTTGCGATCAATTTCAAAAGATTCAATAGCGATTTTCAGGTTTAATTTCTTTGCCAACCGCTCTGCAGAGTCCTGCTCAGGGTGGGCAATTTCTTCAATCCCCATCGCTTCCATCACACTCTCGTGGGTAGGCGACAGCGCCCGCGAGATGATGCGCTTGATGCCGGAGGTTTTCAGCACCGCCGTGGTCAAAATAGAGGCCCCTTCGTTTTCGCCGATGGCCACGATGGCAAGGTCTGTATCGTTGATAGGCAACTGTTGAATAGCAGAAGGATTGGTGGCATCCATACAAATAGTATGCGATATTTTATCCTTCATTTCCTCCACCTTATCCAGCGACTTATCCACGCCGATCACCTCATGCCCCATTTCACTGAGTTGCAAAGCCAAAGCTTTACCAAAATTGCCCAAACCAAATATAATTGCTTTCATTGTTTTACTAAAATAATCTTTAGTTAATTAAAATCTCCTCCTCAGGATATTTTAGGTGCTGCGTCTCCAGGCGGCGCAGCATTCCTATGAGCAGGTTGATAGCACCTACTCTTCCTATAAACATCAGCATGATTAAAGTAAGTTTGCTTACATCCGTCAGTTTTGGTGTAATACCCATACTCAGCCCTACTGTACTGTAGGCAGAAAAGCATTCAAAACTGATTTGCAAAAAGCGCGCTCCTGCGTTTGATTCTACAGAAGAAATAATGAGTATACCCATACCGATGAAGATAAGAGACATACTAATGATAGAAAATGTTTTTTTGACGTTGTAATCCGAAATAATTCGCCTGCCAATTGTCGTTTTGTTTCGCCCCCTTGCCATGCTAAAAATATTCAGAGTAGCAATCGCAAAGGTACTTGTTTTGATACCCCCTCCGGTAGAAGCGGGCGAAGCGCCAATCCACATCAACAAAATGGTAATCATAATAGTGGAAATATTCAATCCACTGACATCAACGGTGTTAAATCCTGCAGTTCGGGGTGTCACAGCACCAAAAAACGAGGTGACTATTTTGCCAAAGAAGGTTTTGTGCTCCGCCAGGGCGTTTCGATATTCCGAGAAAAAGAAAAAAATCATTCCGAATGCAATCAGAATCAAACTGGTATAAATAACAATTTTAGTATTTAGTGTTACAATTCGCACTCTTTTTCTGTAATTCCTGGCTTTAAGAATATACTTGTTAAATAAAATTTTAGGCTTCTCTATGATGTATTCTATTACATTAAACATAATGTTGTACCCAATTCCACCAAAAATGATCAGGATAGCAATCGCTATATGAACCGCATAATTAAACCGAAAAGACTCTTCGTACAAGCCGTTGGTCATGGTAGAAAAACCGGCATTACAAAAGGCAGAAACAGAATGAAACACAGCAAAAAACAGGCGATCCCCAAAACCCGGCATCAGCGGCGATGGAATATTGATGAAAATAAAAAAAGCACCCAACAATTCTACCGCAATAGTAATGGCAACAATACTCACCGTCACTTGAAAAATATTGCTCAAGCGATTGGAACTGATAAAATCCCTTACAAACAAACGCTCACGGTAAGATAAATTTTCTTTAAAAAAGTAGGCAAAAAAGGAGGTCAAAGTGAGCATGCCTATACCGCCTGCCTGGAAAAGCAACATAATGATAATCCTGCCGATAGTAGTAAAATCAGCATTGGTATCCAATACCACCAGCCCCGTAACACATACAGCGCTAGTGGCAGTAAACAGGGCATCTATGAAGGAAATAGGGCCGGTGGTAGCCATCGGCAGCTTGAGCAACAAGGCTCCGGAGAAGATCAATACAATAAAACTCACTGCGAAAATAAAAGCGGGCTGCATCTTGGAAGAGTAGAACCGCTCTACTACCACACTGTATTCAATCACAAAAAACAGCAGGGCGCAAAATCGCAGGAGGGGCATATTGGTATCTATTGCGACTTGCAAAGTGTATTGCACGCCCTGAACCAGCAGGTAAAGCAATGCCGCAATAAAAAAGAGGGTGATGGCTAATTGGCTTCTCCGCGAGGATTCTCTAAAAAAAAACAACAATTTTGCAATATTCAAAAGGATAAAACTATTAAGAAGGACGAAATAGATGGTTGGTATTTGCCGCGATAATTGGTTAAATTCGTTGTAGCCAATGTCATAAACAAAAATGAGTATTGCAACCAGCCCCAAAGCCAGCAATACAGAGCGAAACGGAAACTGAGCAAATAGTGTTTTCACAACTGCGTACCCTTCTGATATCAAGAGCAGGGCAAAGCTAATCAGATTCTCCTGAAAGTCACTCACCAAAATTCAAAAATCTTTTGGGCGATCAGATATTTACAATCGAGAATGGCAAGTAGAAAACTTTTCTTAAAAAATATTTATCCAACTTATTTTATAAGTCAAAGAAATAATATATATTTGTATTATTGAATTACCTCCCTAAAGGACATTCTACAATCTTTTATACATCTACTGTCTATCCCGCTTCAAATTTACACTTTCAAATCTTTTTATAATTAACACATTACCAATGTGTTAATCCCTTCATTTTTCACTGCTGGCGTCATTGCCTCGTAGGAAGATGTTCCCCCCTAACTATCTACCTGTGACTCTTTTGCCCATTTTTTCATTCATGCGCAGCATGGAGCGGTATTGTATTTCATTCATTTTAGTAAATAAAATTTTGCACTATGCTAAACATTACACAAAAACCGACAAGGTCATTGCTCTTTGCTTTCACCTTGATTTTGGCAATTGTATTGCCGTCTTTTAGGCTAAGGGAGGCATCTCCGCCTACTTGCTACAACACACCGAGCACCAAAGGAATAGAACCAGCCGTAAAATCTGGGAATCCGAATAGTTGTGACGTGGGAGGTAATACCGGATTTAAAATAGAACCGCCTGCCAGCGGTACTTTCCAGTTTACGAATGAAGATGGCGAATTGACTGCCTGCCAGGGGCAATCAAAAATGCCACTGCCCGGAGTAACTGTTACCATCAGCAATTATAATGCTGCCAACGGCACTTTCAACTGGTCCGTCTCCGGCACAGGTGTTATTATTGATAAGGTGATTGTGAAAGGAGGACCCGCCGCAAATGTTTATACTTACGCAGGACAAACCGCTGATGGTTACCTTCACGCGCCGATCAACCCAAATGTAAGGGATTGTAAATTCTATGCCATCAGTCATATCGAATTTTGCTACCGCAAGACCAACTGTACACCGCCACAGGATACCTGCGCCGTTAGCTTTTGGAAAGATACCACGATTCCGCCCATTCCTGCGGCTACGGACGATGACCAAGCTGTTGAGTTGGGACTGAAGTTCAAATCCAATGTATCAGGATATGTTACAGGGATTCGATTTTACAAAGGAACTACCAATACCGGTACACACATCGGTTCTTTATGGAAAGCCGATGGCACCCTGCTTGCCAAAGCTACCTTTCAGTGCGAGACCACCAGCGGTTGGCAAAGGGTATTATTTTCTACTCCGGTTTATATTGCTGCCAACACGATCTATATCGCTTCTTATTATGCTCCAAATGGTAATTATGCCTTTACTAAAAATTATTTTAGCAATAATGATCTCTCTGTCTCACCTTTAATAGCGCCCAAAGATGGCACAGTGGGTGGAAATGGTGTTTTTAAATATAGCAATTCCAGTACCTTCCCAACCGAAACCTTCATGGGGAGTAATTATTGGGTGGATGTGCTCTTCCGACCGGATTTAAAAATTACTTGTCCAGCTGATAAATGGCTGGAATGCGGCAGTTCTACTCACCCTAATGAAACTGGCTACGCGACAGCTCCAGGCAATGCTACCATCACTTACACCGATGAGGTTTCCAGCAATACTTGCGAAAAAATCATCAAGCGTACCTGGAAAGCAAAGGACAAGTGCGGCAACCTGGCAACTTGTTTGCAAAAAATTACCCTCAAGGACAACCGCC